>NZ_KB897782.1:2151-438847 GCF_000377145.1 Streptomyces sp. CNT372
CCCGCCTGCCCGAGTACATGATCCCCGCCACCTTCGTCGCCCTGGACACCGTCCCCCTCTCCCCCAACGGCAAGCTCGACCGCCGCGCCCTCCCCGCACCGCCCGCTCCGGCGAGCCGTGCGGGCGGCGGCCGGCGCGAGCCGGTGGCGGGGGCGAGCCCGGCCGAGGTGCTGGCCGGGCTGATGGCCGAGGTGCTGGGTCTGCCCGAGGTGGACACCGAGGACAACTTCTTCGAGCTGGGCGGCGACAGCATCGTGTCGATCCGGCTGGTGAGCCAGGCGCGGAAGGCCGGGCTCACCATCACGGCCCGTCAGGTGTTCACCCACCCGACGCCCGCCGGGCTGGCCTCGGTCGCCGCCCCGGAGGCGAAGACGGCAGCGCCCCGCACGGCGGAGGTCCCGACCGGGCCGCTCGTACTGCCGCCCGTCGCGCACTGGTTCGCCGCGCGCGGTGGCCCGTTCCGCCGGTTCTGCCAGGCGCGCCTGGTGCTGCTGCCCGCCGGGGCGCGCCGGGAGGAGCTGGTCGCCGCCCTCCAGGCGGTGCTGGACCGGCACGACGGCCTCCGCCAGGTGCTGACCGTGGCCCGGCCGGGGGTGTGGAGCGCGCAGGTGCGGCCCGCCGGGTCGCTCACCGCCGCGTCGGTGCTGCGCACGGTGGACGCCGCAGGTCTGGCGGACGGAGCGCTGCGCGAGCTGGTGGCCGCCGAGTCGGACCGGGCGGCGGGCGGACTGGACCCGGAGTCCGGGGCGACCGTGCGGGCGGTGCACTTCGACGCGGGTCCCGGCGCGCCGGGCCGGCTGCTGCTGGCGGCCCACCATCTGGTCGTCGACGAGGTGTCCTGGCAGATCCTGCTGCCCGATCTGCGGGCCGCCTGGGAGGCGGCCGCCGCGGGCCGGACGCCGGGGCTGGACCCGGTGCCGACCTCGCTGCGGACGTGGACGGCCGGGCTGCTTGCGGAGGCGCAGAGCGAGCGCCGGCTGGCCGAGCTGGACCGCTGGCTGGATGCGGCCCCCGGGGCGCGGCTGCTGACGGACCGTCCGCTGGACGCGGCGCGGGACACGGCGGCCACCGCCCGCCGGCTGACCGTGCGGCTCTCCGCCGAGCGGACCGGGCCCCTGCTGTCGGCCGTCCCGCAGGCGTTCCACGGCACCGTCAACGACACCCTGCTCACCGCGCTGGCCCTCTCCGTCGGCGACTGGGCCGCGCGGACGGGCCGTCCGGCGGCGGAGCTGACGGTGGACCTGGAGGGCCACGGGCGGGAGCAGGACCTCGTCCCGGGCGCGGACCTGACCCGTACGGTCGGCTGGCTGACCAGCGTGTACCCGCTGAAGCTGGGGGCGCGGTCCTACGACCCGGCGGCGGTGGCGGCCGGTTCCGAGGACGCGGGCGCCGCGCTGAAGGAGGTCAAGGAACTGCTGCGGGGCGTCCCGGACGGCGGTGTCGGCGCGGGGCTGCTGCGGTACGCGAACGCGGCCACGGCCGGTCTGTTCGACCGGTCGGCACGGCCGGAGATCCTGTGGAACTACCTGGGCCGGCAGACGGCGCCGGCCGCGTCCGCGTGGGGTCCGGCGGCGGAGTCCGAGGCGCTGGCGGTGCGGCCCGACCCGGGGATGCCGCTGTCGCACGCCCTGGAGATCAACGCGGAGGTCGGGAACGGCCCGGAGGGGCCCGAGTTGACCGCGGCCTTCATCTGGGCGGGCGAGGCCCTGTCCCAGGACACGGTGAGCGCCATCGCGGACGGCTGGCTGGCCGCCCTGGGCGCGCTGACCGCGTGGGCGGACTGCGGGACGACCGCCGGGCACACGCCCTCCGACCTCGACCTGCTCGACCTCGACCAGGACCAGATCACCATGCTCGAAGAAATGTGGAGGGCCCAGCAGTGACGCAGGCTCGTATCGAGGACATGCTCCCGCTGTCCCCCTTGCAGCAGGGCATGCTGTTCCATTCGGTCTACGACCGCGAGGCAGCCGACGTCTACACCGTGCAGGTGACGGTGGCACTGGCCGGCGCGGTGGACGCGGACCGCCTGGAGCTGGCGGCGGGCGCGCTGCTGCGCCGCCACCCGAACCTGCGGGCCGGGTTCTGGCACGAGGGAGTCCCGCAGCCGGTGCAGTTCGTGCCGGCGGAGGTGCGGATCGCCGTCGAGCGGGTGGACCTGTCCGCTGCCCCGGCGGGTGAGGTGGCGCTGCGCGAGCTGCGGCGGGCGGAGCTGGCGCGCCGGTTCGAGCTGCACAGGCCGCCGCTGCTGCGGCTGGTGCTGGCCCGCGTGGGCGAGGACGACCACCGGCTGGTGATCACCGTGCACCACATCCTGGTGGACGGCTGGTCGATGCCGCTGCTGGTCGGTGATCTGCTCGCGCTGTACGGGAGCGACGGGGACGCGTCCGGGCTGCCGGCCGTCCGCCCGTACCGCGACTATCTGAAGTGGCTGAAGCAGCAGGACACCCCGGCGGCGGAGGCCGCCTGGCGGACCGCGCTCGCCGGGCTGGACGAGGCGTCGTTCGTCGCCGCCCCGGACCCCTCGCGGCCCTCGGTGCGGCCCGGGGTGCACGCCCTGGACCTGTCGGAGGCGGCGACCGCGCGGCTGACGGCGGCGGCGCGCAGGCTGGGGACCACGCCGAGCACCCTGATCCAGTGCGCCTGGGGCCTGACCGTCGGCGCGCTGACGGGTCGCCAGGACGTGGTGTTCGGGCTGACGGTGTCCGGCCGGCCGGACGAGATACCGGGCGTGGAGTCGATGCTCGGCCTGTTCATCACCACGGTCCCCGTCCGGCTCACCGTCCGCCCGGCGGAGACCGTGGAGGGGCTGCTGCGGCGGTTCCGGGACGAGCAGAACGCGCTGCTGGCCCACCACCACCTGGGGCTGCGGCTGATCCAGAAGCAGGCGGGCGGCGGGGAGCTGTTCGACACGCTGGTGGTCGTCGAGAACTACCCGGTGGACGAGGACGCCCGCCCGGCGCTCGGCGACGGCCCCCGGGTCGCGGGCATCGAGGCGGAGGACGCCACGCACTACCCGCTGACCCTGGCGGTGGCGCTGGACGAACGCGCCCGGCTCCAGGTCGAGTACCGGCCGGACGTGTTCGACGCGCGGCGGGCGGCCCTGGTCGCGGACCGGCTGGCGCATGTGCTGGACCGGATCGCCGAGGCGCCGGGCACGGCGGTAGGCGCGCTGGACGTGCTGCCGGCGGCCGAGCTGGCGCGGGTGCGGGAGAGCTGGGCGGGCGCGGTGCGGGACGTGCCGGCGGGGACGGTCGCGGACCGCTTCGCCGAGCAGGCGGCCCGCACCCCGGAGGCGACCGCGGTCGTGGCCGGGGAGGTGTCGCTGAGCTTCGCCGAGCTGGACGAGCGGGCGGCGCGGCTGGCGGGTCTGCTGGCGGCGCGCGGGGTCGGGCCGGAGTCGGTGGTGGCGCTGGCGGTGCCGCGTTCCGCGGATTCGGTGGTCGCGATCCTGGCGGTCCTCAAGACGGGTGGCGCGTATCTGCCGCTGGACCTGGACTATCCGGCGGACCGGCTAAGGCTGATGATCGAGGACGCCGCGCCGGTGTGCGTGGTGACCACGGAGCAGGCCGCCGCGCTGCTGCCCGACGCCGGGACGGGCGCGCCGCGCCTGGTGCTGGACGCCGCGTGGACGGCCGCCGAACTCGCCGCCGCCCCGGCCGCGTTCACCTCTCCGGCGACCGTGGACGGGCACCCGTCGTACGTCATCTACACCTCCGGTTCCACCGGCCGCCCGAAGGGTGTGGTGCTCACCCACGGCGGTCTGTCCAACCTGTATGCCAACCACATCGCCGAGGTGTTCGGGCCGGTCGTGGACGCGTCCGGCGGGCGGACCCTGCGCGCCCTGCACACCGCCTCATTCAGCTTCGACACCTCCTGGGAGCAGCTGTTCTGGCTGATCGCGGGCCATGAGCTGCACGTCCTGGACGAAGTGGGCCGCCGGGACGCCGAGTTCGTCGTCGGCTATGTGCGCCGGCACCGGATCGACGCGATGGACGTCACCCCCACCTATGCGAGCCGGCTCCTGGAGTGGGGCCTGCTGGACGCGGCGGAGCACCGTCCGGCGCTGCTGCTGCTGGGCGGCGAGGCGGTGCCGGAGGCCCTGTGGTCCGAGGTGCGGGCCGCGAGCGGGGTCAGGTCGGTGAACCTGTACGGGCCGACCGAGTACACGGTGGACGCGCTGGGTGCGGACCTCGCGGACAGCGCCACGCCGGTGGTGGGCCGCCCGATCGGGAACACCCGCGCCTATGTCCTGGACGCGGCGCTGCGCCCGGTGCCGGCCGGCACCCCCGGTGAGCTGTATCTCGCGGGCCACGGCACCGCGCGCGGCTATCTGGGCCGCCCGGCGCTGACGGCGGAGCGTTTCGTCGCCGACCCGTACGGGCCCGCGGGCTCCCGGATGTACCGGACCGGCGACCTGGCGCGGCTGCGCGCGGACGGGGAGCTGGAGTACCTGGGCCGCGCCGACGACCAGGTGAAGATCCGGGGCTTCCGGATCGAGCCGGGCGAGGTGGAGTCCGCTCTGGCGTCCGTCGCCGGAGTCGTCTCGGCGGCCGTGGTGGTGCGCGAGGACGTGCCCGGGGTGAAGCGGCTGGTCGGCTATGTGACGGGCACGGCCGATCCGGTGGCGGTCCGCGAGGAGCTGGCCCGGTCGCTGCCGGACTACCTGGTCCCGGCCGCCGTGGTGGTGCTGGACGCGCTGCCCTTCAACGTCAACGGCAAGCTGGACCGGGCCGCCCTGCCCGCGCCGGTGCTCGGCGCGGCGGAGTCCTCGCGGGCGCCGAGCGGCGCCCGCGAGGAGGCGCTGGCCCGGGTGTTCACCGAGGTGCTGGGCCTGTCCTCGGCGGGCGCGGACGACGACTTCTTCGCCCTCGGCGGCGACAGCATCGTCTCCATCCAGCTGGTGACCCGGGCCCGCAAGGAGGGCCTGGTCCTCACCCCGCGCGATGTGTTCGAGCAGCGCACGGTCGCCGGTCTGGCGGCGGTGGCCCGCACCCCCGAGGACGAGGCGCGGGGCTCCGTCCCGGCGTCGGACGCGCCGCTGGTCGAGCTGGACGAGGCCGGACGGGCCGTGCTGGAGCGGGTGTTCCCGGGTGCCGAGGAGGTCCTGCCGCTGGCGCCGCTCCAGGAAGGCCTGTACTTCCACGCGGTGTACGACGACCGCGCGCTCGACGTGTATCTGATGCAGAACTTCGTGGAGCTGCGGCACGCCGTGGACACGGCCGCGCTCCGGGCCGCGTTCGACGGGATGCTGCGCCGGCATCCGAACCTGCGCTCGGCGTTCTGGCACGAGGGCCTGGCCGGTCCGGTGCAGGTGGTGCCCAAGGCGTGGGAGCTGCCGTTCGAGGTGCGCGATCTGACGGGGCTGGACCGGGCGGCTCAGGACGAGGCGCAGCGCGAGTTCTCCCTGCGGGACGCGGAGACCCGGTTCGACCTGTCCGCGCCGCCGCTGATGCGGGTGACCCTGCTGAAGTTCGCCGAGGACCGGTGGATGCTGTGCGTGACGCAGCACCACATCCTGACCGACGGCTGGTCGGAGTCGCTGTTCTTCGAGGAGCTGTTCGCGCTGTACGGGCGCGGCGGCCGGACCGAGGGCCTGCCGCCGGTCACGCCGTACCGCGAGTACCTGCGCTGGCTCGCGGGCACGGACGCGGACGCGGCCCTGGACGCCTGGCGCAGGCATCTGTCGGGTCTGGACCAGGCGACCCTGGTCGCCCCGGCCGACCCGGCGCGGCAGCCGGTGACCGCCGAGGTGGTGGACATCGCGCTGGGCGCGGAGACCAGCGACCGGCTGCGGGCCTTCGCCCGGGGCTGCGGCGTCACCCTGAACACGGTCCTGTCGGCCGCGTGGGCGCTGTCCCTGTCCGGGATGACCGGGCGGGACGACGTGGTGTTCGGCGCGACGGTCTCGGGCCGCCCGGCGGACATCGCGGGCGTGGACCAGATGATCGGCATGTTCATGAACACGCTGCCGTTCCGGGTCACGCTGCGCCCCGGGGAGCCGCTGCGGGACCTGCTGGTGCGGATGCAGCGCGAGCACGCGGAGCTGCTGCCCCACCACTACCTGGGTCTGGGCCGGATCCAGCAGACCACGGGCATCGGCCGGCTCTTCGACACCCTGTACGTGTTCCGTAACACGCCGCTGGACGACGCGGCCCGTGAGGAGGCCGTCGAGCGGCACCAGATCGGCTGGACGCACAGCGTCGACGGCACCCACTACCCGCTGACCCTGGCGGTCACCCCGGAACGCTCCCTGGAGCTGAGCCTCGCCTACCGGCCGGACCTGTACGAGCGGGAGACGGCGGAGCTGCTGGCGGGCCGGCTGCGGCTGCTGGTGGAGCAGTTCGCCGACGGGGGCGCCACCCCGGTCGGCCGGCTGCACACCCTGCACCCCGCCGACCGCGCCGAACTCCTCGCCGTGGGCGACGACATGGGCCACGGCATCCCGGACACCCCGCTGGTGGACCTGTTCGCCCGGCAGGCGGCTGCCACCCCGGAAGCCACCGCGCTGGTCTTCGAGGACGAGCGGCTGACCTACGCCGAGCTGGACGAGCGGGCCAACCGGCTCGCCCGGGCCCTCATCGCGCGCGGCGCGGGCCCGGAGCGCACGGTCGCCCTCGGGCTGCCCCGGTCGGCGGACTTCGTGGTCTCGCTCTTCGCGGTGCTGAAGACCGGCGCCGCCTATCTGCCGCTGGACCTGGACCACCCGGTGGACCGGCTGGCCGCGATGGTCGAGGACGCGGGCCCGCTCTGCCTGGTCACCTCCTCGGCGGTGGCCGGGCGGGTACCGGAGGTCGCGGGCGTGCCGCCGCTGGTGCTGGACGCGGCGGCGACCGCCGCCGAACTGGCCGCGCTGCCCGGCGGAGCCGTCGGGGAGGCGGAGCTGACGGCTCCGCGCGACGGGCGGCACCCGGCGTACCTGATCTACACCTCCGGTTCCACCGGACGCCCCAAGGGTGTGGTGGTGCCCGGGTCCGGTCTGGTGAACATGCTGCTCAACCACCGGGAGCGGATCTTCGAACCGGCGGTGAAGCTGGGCGGCGGGCGCCGGATGAAGGTGGCGCACACGGTGTCCTTCGCCTTCGACATGTCCTGGGAGGAGTTCTTCTGGCTGGTCGACGGGCACGAGGTGCACGTCATCGGCGAGGAACTGCGCCTGGACCCGGCGGCGCTGACCGCGCACTACGACCGGGTGGGCATCGACGTCGTCAACGTCACGCCCTCCTACGGGCAGCAGCTGGTGGACGCGGGCCTGCTGGACGCGGACCGGCACCGGCCGGCGCTGGTGCTGCTCGGCGGCGAGGCGGTGCCCGACTCCCTGTGGTCCCTGCTGGAGGAGACCGAGGGGACCATGGGCTACAACCTGTACGGGCCCACCGAGTACACGATCAACGCGCTGGGCGCGGACGTGGCCGACAGCGCCTCCTCCTGCGTCGGCCGCCCGATCCACAACACCCGCGCCTATGTCCTGGACAGCGCGCTGCGGCCGGTGCCGCAGGGGGTGCCGGGCGAGCTGTACCTCGCGGGGGCGGGCCTGGCCCGCGGCTACTTCGCGCAGCCGGCGCTGACGGCGGAGCGTTTCGTCGCCGACCCGTTCGGGGAGCCGGGCACGCTGATGTACCGGACCGGCGACCTGGTGCGATGGCGCACGGACGACCAGATCGACTATCTGGGCCGGGCCGACCACCAGGTGAAGATCCGCGGTTTCCGCATCGAGCTGGGCGAGATCGAGTCGGCGCTCGCCGCCGCACCCGGGGTGGCCGCGGCCGCGGTCGTCGTGCACACCGGCCCGAACGGCGTGAAGCGGCTGGTCGCGTACACCGTGCCGGCCTCGGACGCGGTCCGGGTCGACGGCGACGCCCGGGCGGCGGCGCTGCGGGCGCGGCTGTCCGGGACCCTGCCCGAGTTCATGGTCCCCTCGGCCTTCGTCGAACTGCCCGCGCTGCCGCTGACGGTGAACGGCAAGGTCGACCGGACCGCGCTGCCCGCGCCGGTGTTCGCGGACGCGGGCGGCGGGCGGGCCCCGAAGGACGCCCACGAGGAGCTGCTGTGCGGTGTCTTCGCGGAGGTGCTGGGCCTGGAACGGGTCGGGGTGGAGGACAACTTCTTCGAGCTGGGCGGGCATTCGCTGCTCGCGATGCGGCTCGTGGGCCGTATCCGCGACGAGCTGGGCGTGCCCGTCCAGGTGGGCACGGTCATGTCGGCGCCCACGGTGGCGGACGTGGCGGCCCGCATCGGGACGGACTCCCGCCGGGACGCGCTGCGGGTGCTGCTGCCGCTGCGGGAACGGGGCGGCCGGGAGCCGCTGTTCTGCTTCCATCCGGCCTCCGGCTTCAGCTGGCAGTACACCGGCCTGCTGCGTCATCTCGACCCGGACCGGCCGGTGTACGGCGTCCAGTCGCCGGGCCTCGCGGGCGAACTGCCCGACGCGGCCGACGTGGCGGAGCTGTGCGAGCGCTACCTCGCGGAGATCCGCGCGGTCCAGCCCGAGGGGCCGTACCACTTCGCCGGGTACTCCTTCGGCGGGACCGTGGCGCACACCCTGGCCGCCCTCCTCCAGGAGCGGGGCGAGGAGGTCGCCTTCCTGGCCCTGCTGGACGCCTACCCGCCGGAGCGGGACGACTGGTCGTACATCGACGCGCCGGACTGGCGGGAGCGGCTGGAACGCGAGGAGAGCGGCTTCCTGCTCTCCGTGGCCGGACTGGGCGGCATGCCCGGTGCGGACGGAACGGACGGCGGGCAGGCGGGCGCCGAGGTCTCCCGGGAGGAGGCCGTCGCGGCGATCCGGGACAGCCACGGCCTGCTGGCCGGGTTCGACGACGGGCTGCTGCACTCCGTCGTCGACACCAACGTTCACTGCGTCCGGCTGCTGTCCCGCAGCACCACCCGCCACTACCGGGGCGACGTGCTGTTCTTCACCGCCGCGAAGAGCACCCCGGCCGAGGACGCGCCGCTCGCGGTGTGGCCCGCGTATGTGGACGGCGCCGTCACCGAGCACGTCCTGGACTGTTCGCACGACGAACTGATGGCGCCCGAGCACCTGGACCGGATCGGCCCGGTCCTGGACGCGGCGCTGCGCGGGGCGTCCTGAGGCGCCCGACCCGGGCGGGCCGGGGCCGCAAGCCCCGGCCGACCGGCCGACCGGCGGCCGCACCGGCGCCGACACCGGCCACCGCACAACACCGCACCGCACCGCACTCACGCGGCACCAGCACCAGCACCCCGCGCCAACACCCGCACCCGCACCCCCACCCGTACGGACAACACCCCGAGGAGTCATCGTGTCGACGGTCCACCAGGTCGCCGAGCACAGACAGGACACCGCCCCCGCCCACCCCGCGGTCGGCGCGGCCACGAGCATGCTGGACGCCTACCGCGCCGGCGACCGCTTCCTCGCCACGCCCAGCCGCACCCTCCTGGCCCACGGTGTGCACCGCGAGGTGCCGCACGGGTCCGGCCCGCTCGCCGAGAGGGTCGCCGGGACACTGCGCGCCGCGGCGGCCGAACGCCACCCCTCGCCCGTGGCCGTCGGCGCCGTTCCCTTCGACCAGTCGGTGCCGGCCGCCCTCGTCGTCCCCGAGGTCCTGCGCGCGGGACCGGCCCTCGCCTCCGACCCGCTGGTCGGCCTGCCGCCGGCCCCGACCCCCGGCACCGCCTGGTCCGTCCGGCCGGAGCCCGACCCGGAGGTGTACGGCAAGGGCGTGGCCGCCGCCGTCGCCCGGATGTGGAAGGGCGAGTTCAGCAAGGTGGTGCTCGCCCGGACCCTGGAACTGACCGGCCCCGACGCCCTCGACATCCCCGCCATGGTCCAGCGCCTCGCCCGCCGGGACCCCTCGGGCCACACCTTCGCCCTGCCCACCGGCCCCGGCCGCACCCTCCTCGGCGCAAGCCCCGAACTGCTGGTCTCCCGCCGCGGAAACCGGCTGGTCTCCAACCCGCTCGCCGGGTCCACCCCGCGCAGCCCGGACCTCGCCGAGGACGTGCGGCGCGCGGCGGCCCTGCTGGAGTCGGCGAAGGACCTGCACGAGCACGCGGTCGTGGTCGACGCGGTGCACCAGCACATGGCCCGGTTCTGCTCGCGGACGGTGGTCCCGCCGCGGCCCACCCTCATCCGCACGGCGACCATGTGGCACCTGTCCACCACGGTTACCGGCGAACTCGCCGACCCGGCCGTCTCCGCACTGGAGGTCGCCTCCGCGCTCCACCCGACCCCGGCCGTCTGCGGCACGCCGACCGCGCTCGCCCGTACCGTCATCCGCGAGACCGAGTCCTTCGACCGGGGCTTCTTCACGGGCATGGTCGGCTGGGGGAACGCGGACGGCGACGGCGAATGGGTCGTCACCATCCGCTGCGCCGAGGCCGAGGGGCGCACGCTGCGCCTGTACGCGGGGGCGGGGGTCGTCGCCGGTTCGGAGCCGGAGGCCGAGACCGCCGAGACCGCGGCCAAGTTCCGCACCTTCCTCGACGCCGTCGGCGCCGAACTCTGACCCGTCCCGCCCCGCTCCGTCCTCTCTGCCCCTCTGTTCCCACCTCTGTTCCACCCAGCACCCCGGAGACCCTCATGGCCCTGCCCGCCGTGGCGCCCTACCCCATGCCCCGCGCCGCCGACCTGCCCGCCAACCGGGTGGACTGGCGCGTCGACCCGGACCGCGCCGTGCTGCTCGTGCACGACCTCCAGAACTACTTCCTGTCCGCCTTCGACGCCGAGGCCGAGCCGGTCACCGCGCTCCTCGGCAATGTCGCCCGGCTCCGCAAGGAGGCCGCGCGCCTGGGCGTCCCCGTCATCTACACGGCGCAGCCCGGCGGGCAGACGCCCGAGGAACGCGGTCTCCAGCAGGACTTCTGGGGGCCGGGCGTCCCGGCCGAGGAGCACGCGACCGCGATCGCCGCGGCCGTCGCCCCGGAGGCCGGGGACACCGTGCTGACGAAGTGGAAGTACAGCGCCTTCGTCCGCACGGACCTGCTGGAGCGGCTGCGCGAGCAGGGCCGGGACCAGATCGTGGTCACCGGTGTGTACGCGCACATCGGAGTGCTGATGACCGCGTGCGACGCGTGGATGCAGGACATCCAGGCCTTCGTGGTCGCCGACGCGGTGGCCGACTTCTCCGAGCGCGAGCACCGTTTCGCGCTGGAGTGGGCCGCCGGGCGCTGCGCCCATGTCACCACCGCCGACCGCGTGTTCTGATGCCCGACGTGCACCACGACGAGGCCCCGCTCCGGCCGGTCCCGGCCCCCGCGGCCCGGGCGGGTCCGATGCTGGACCACTGTGTCCTGCCCGGGCACCCCGGTGTGTTCGCGGCCCGGGTGGCGCCGAACACGGCGGCGGCCCGGGCCGGGCTGGGGCTGCTCGACGCGCGGGAGCGGGAGCGGGCCGCGGGGTTCCGCTTCCAGCGGGACGCCGACCGCTATCTCGTGGCGCACGTCCTGCTGCGGCAGACCCTCGCGGGGCTGGTCGGCGAGCGGCCCGAGCGGCTGGTGTTCGCCCGGCTGCCCTGCGCGGGCTGCGGCGGACCGCACGGCAAGCCCCGGCTCGCCCACCACGCCCTGCACTTCTCGCTCGCGCACGCCGGTGACCACGTCCTGGTGGCGACGGCCCCGGTGCCCGTCGGGGTGGACGTGGAGGCCGTGCCGGCCACCCGGATCGTCGAGGACGTGGTCCCCGCGCTGCACCGGGTGGAACGCGCGGAACTGGCCGCGCTGGCACCGCCGGAGCGGACGGCCGCGTTCACCCAGTGCTGGGTGCGCAAGGAGGCCGTGCTGAAGGCGACCGGGGTGGCCCTCACCCATGGCCCGGCCGACCCCCTGGCCGGGACCGGGCCGGTGCCCGCCGAGGTGCACGGTGTGCGGATCACCGACCTGCCGGCGGCCGCCGGGCACGCGGCGGCCCTGGCCGTGGTCCCGGACGGCCGTCAGGGTCCCGGGTCCTCCCCGTCGTCCCCCTCGACGATGCGCAGCAGATAGGTGTCCATGATCCAGCCATGGCGCTCCCGGGCCTCGGCGCGGAGTTCGCTGATGCGGTCGGCGACCTGCGGCAGGGGTCCGGAGAGGAGGAGTTCGTCCGGGGTGCCGATGTAGGCGCCCCAGTAGATCCACACGTCGTCGCCGGTGACCCGCCGGTACGCCTCCTGGGCGTCGAGCATCACCACCACGTCGCCGTCGCCCGCGAGGCAGGCGTCCGCGAGCCGCCGGCCCGGGGTGATGTGAACGGGCCGGCCGACCTGGTTCAGGGTGATCCGGTGGCGGGCCGCGAGGGCGGAGACGCTGCTGATGCCGGGCACGACTTCCACGTCGAAGGCGACGGTGCCGCCCGCGGCGATCCCGTTCAGAATGCCGAGGGTGCTGTCGTAGAGGGCGGGGTCGCCCCAGACGAGGAACGCGCCGGTCTGCCCGGGGGCCAGTTCGTCGCGGACCAGGCGTTCGTAGACCTCGGCGCGGCGGCGGCGCCAGTCGTGGACCGCGGTGGTGTAGCCGGCGCCGTCCTCCCGGGTCCGGTCCCGCCAGGGGTCGTCGACCTCGACGACGCGGTGGGGCCCGGTGGCGTGCTCCGCCAGGACGCGGCGCCGCAGATCGGTCAGGGCGGCCTTCCCGGGGCCCTTGCCGATGAGGAAGAAGACGTCCGTACGGCGGACGGCCTTGACCGCGGCGAGCGTCAGATGGTCGATGTCGCCGGCTCCGATGCCGATGGCGAGGAGGTGGCGCCGGTCCGTTGGCTGGTCCGTGGGCTGGTCCGTGCTCATGGTGGGCCTCGGGGGAACGGGGTCTCGGTGGAAGAAGACGGAGCGGCTCCGGGTGCGGTGGGGGCCCGGAGCCGGACCCCCGTCGCGCCCGGAGCCGGGCGGCGGCGCGGCCGTCAGCCGTGGGTGAACCGCGGCGGCCGCTTGTCGGTGAACGCCGCCATGCCCTCCTTCTGGTCGGCGGTGGCGAACACCGCGTGGAACAGGCGCCGTTCGAAGCGAACGCCCTCCGCGAGGGTGGTCTCGAAGGCCCGGTTGACGGACTCCTTGGCCATCATCGCGACCGGCGCGGACATCCCGGCGACCGTCTCCGCGACGGCGAGCGCCTCGCCGACCAGGTCGTCCGCCGGGACGATCCGGGAGACCAGGCCGGCGCGTTCCGCCTCGGCCGCGTCCATGGTGCGCCCGGTGAGGCAGAGTTCCATCGCCTTGGCCTTCCCCACCGCGCGGGTCAGCCGCTGGGAGCCGCCGATGCCGGGGATGACGCCGAGGCGGATCTCCGGCTGCCCGAAGACCGCGGTGTCGGCGGCGAGCAGGATGTCGCACATCATGGCCAGCTCGCAGCCGCCGCCGAGGGCGTACCCGGCGACCGCCGCGACGGTCGGCGTGCGCACCTGGGCGAAGCGGTCCCAGGCGGCGAACCAGTCGTCGACGTACATGTCCGGGTAGCCGCGCGGCTGCATCTCCTTGATGTCGGCCCCGGCGGCGAACGCCTTCGCGGAGCCGGTCAGGACGATGCAGCCGATCTCCGGGTCCCGGTCGAGGCGCGCGGTCGCGGTGACGACCTCGTCCATCAGGCGCAGGGAGAGGGCGTTGAGCGCCCTGGGCCGGTCGAGGGTGACCAGGGCGGTGCGGCCCCTGCGCTCGACGCGGATGGTCTCGAACGCGTCCGGGCCGGTGCCGCCGTCGGCGGCCGTGCCCGTGTCCGTGCCGGTCATGCGGTCCTCTCCTCGGTGGTGCCGGTGTGGTGCGCGCGCAGGGCGCCGTCCCGGATGGCGCGGACGATTCCTGAGAAGTCCTGGTCCGCTCCCGGTCCTTCGGCGAAGGCCGCGTACGCCTCGGCCGCGCGCAGCCCGAGGGCCGCGTCCACGCCTCCCGCGCGGATCGCGTTCGCCGCGAGGCCGAGGTCCTTGGCCATCAGCGGTGCGGCGAACCCGGGCCGGTAGTCCCGGTTGGCGGGGCTGCCCGGGACGGGCCCGGGGACCGGGCAGTTGACGGTGAGCGCCCAGCACTGACCGGACGCTGCGGAGGCCACGTCGAACAGCGCCTCGTGGGAGAGCCCGAGGCTCTCGCCGAGGACGAACGCCTCGCTCACGGCGATCATCGAGATGCCCAGGATCATGTTGTTGCAGATCTTCGCCGCCTGCCCGGCGCCCGCCGCGCCGCAGTGCACGGCCTTGCGGCCCATGGCAGCGAGCACCGGTTCCGCCTCGGCGAAGTCGGCCTCCCCGCCGCCCGCCATGAAGGTGAGGGTGGCCGCCTCGGCGCCCACCACTCCCCCGGACACGGGTGCGTCCAGGGCCCGGTGGCCCGCGGCGGCGGCCGCCTCGTGGAGGGTGCGGGCGTCGGCGACGTCGATGGTCGAGCAGTCGACGAACAGGGTGCCGGGCCGGGCGACGGCGAGCAGCCCCTCCTCCCGGTGGAGGGCGAGGACATGGCGGCCGGCGGGCAGCATGGTGATCACCAGGTCCGCGGCCCCGGCGGCGGCCGGGGCCGAGGCGGCGGGTTCCACGCCGTGCGCGACGGCGGCGGCGAGCGCGTCCGCGTCGAGGTCGTGGCCGAGGACGCGGTGGCCGGCCTTGACGAGATTGGCGGCCATCGGGCCGCCCATCCTGCCGAGGCCGATGAAGGCGATGACGCTCACCAGGGCACCTCCTGGGGCGATCCGGGCCCGGCGAGGCGCAGTTCGCGCTCGCCGAGCGGGGCGAAGAAGCGGTCCACGTCGGCGGCGGTGACCTCGGCGAGGCTCCCGGGCGACCAGCGCGGGTCGCGGTCCTTGTCGATGATCTGGGCGCGGATGCCCTCCACCAGGTCGGGGTGGGCGAGGGCGGCGCAGGAGACGCGGTACTCCTGTTCCAGGACCCGCTCCAGCGGCCCGAGTCCACGGGCCCGGCGCAGGGACGCCAGGGTGACCTTGAGCGCGGTCGGGGACTTGGCCGCCAGGGTCTCGGCCGCCTCCTTGGCCGCCGGGTCGCCGTGGGCGCGCAGCCGGTCCGCGATCTCCTCGACGCTGTCGGCGGAGTAGCAGGCGTCGATCCACTCCCGGGCGGCGGCGAGCCGTCCGGGCGGGGCGGGCCGGACGTGCTCGGTGAGGACCTCGTGCACGGGTGCGCGGGCGAGGTCCGCGAGGAGGGCCCGTAGGGCGGCGGAGGGGACGTGGTGGTCGGCGAGCCCGCACAGCAGGGCGTCGGCCGCGCCGACGGGGGTCCCGGTCAGGGCCAGATGGGTGCCGAGTTCACCGGGCGCGAGGCCCAGCAGATAGGTGCCTCCGACATCGGGGACGAAGCCGATCCCGGTCTCGGGCATGGCAACCCGGGAGCGTTCCGTGACGAGGCGTACGCTGCCGTGGGCGGAGACGCCGACGCCGCCGCCCATCACGATGCCGTCCATCACGGCGACGTACGGGGTGCGCAGCCGGGCGATCCGGGCGTTCAGCCGGTACTCGTCCCGCCAGAACGCCGCGGCGGCCCCGGGCCCGGCCTCGTCCGGGACGCCGGCCCCTGCCCCGGTCCCGTCCGGAACGTGCCCCGGACCGGGGTGTGTGCCACCCGCGCCCGCCCGCGCCGAGTCGTGGATCGCGCGGATGTCGCCGCCCGCGCACAGTCCCCGCTCCCCCGCGCCGGTGAGGACGACGACCTCCACCGAGGGGTCGTCCTCCCAGGCGTCCAGGGCCTCGGCGATCGTCCGCACCATCGTGTGGGTGAGGGCGTTGATCGCCCGCGGCCGGTTCAGGGTGAGGTACGCCGCCCGCCCCTCGGTGCGCAGCAGCACCGGCGCCTCTGCGGACGCCGTCACCGGGTCGCCTCCGTCAGCGCGCGGGCGACGATGACCTGCATGATCTCGTTGGTTCCTTCCAGGATCCGGTGGACCCGCAGGTCCCGGACGATCTTCTCGATACCGTAGTCGCCCAGATAGCCGTAGCCGCCGTGGAGTTGGAGGGCCCGGTCGGCGACCGAGTAGCCGGTGTCGGTGGCGAAGCGCTTGGCCATCGCACACAGGTGGGGTGCGCCGGGGTCGCCCCGGTCGAGGGCGTCGGCGGCCTGGCGGACCAGGGCGCGGGCGGCGGCGAGTTCGGTGGCCATGTCGGCCAGCGCGAACTGGAGTCCCTGCGCCCGGATGAGGGGTGCCCCGAAGGCCTCCCGGTCGGCGAGGTGGGTGAGGCTGCGGTCGAGGGCGCTCTGCGCGCCGCCGAGGGAGCAGGCCGCGATGCCGAGGCGGCCGCCGTTGAGGCCGTGCATGGCGATGCGGAAGCCGTCGCCCTCCGCGCCGAGGCGCCGGTCGGCGGGGACGCGGACGCCGTCGAGAACCACCTGCCGGGTGGGCTGGGCGTTCCAGCCCATCTTGACCTCGTTGGCGCCGAAGGAGAGGCCGGGGTCGTCGCGTTCGACGACGAAGGCGCTGATGCCGCCGGGGCCGTCGCCGCCGGTGCGGGCCATGACGACGTAGACCCCGGAGGCGCCCGCTCCGGAGACGAACTGCTTGACGCCGGTGAGGACGTAGTGGTCGCCGTCCCGTTCCGCGTGGGTGCGCAGGGCGGCGGCGTCCGAGCCGGCGCCGGGTTCGGTGAGGCAGTAGCTGCCGAGGGTGGTGGCCGCGCAGAGGCCGGGCAGCCAGCGGGCGCGCTGGGTCTCGTCGCCGTAGGCGTCGATCATCCAGGCGACCATGTTGTGGATGGAGAGGTAGCCGGCGATGGACGGGCAGCCGGTGGCGAGGACCTCGAAGACGAGGACGCCGTCGGCGCGGCCGAGCCCCGAACCGCCGTGCTCCTCGCGGACGTAGACGCCGCCGAGGCCGAGTCCGGCGGCCGCGCGCAGCACGTCGACGGGGAAGTGCTTGTCCCGGTCCCAGGCGACGGCGGAGGGGGCCAGGCGCTCCTGCGCGAAGTCGAGGGTCACCTCGGCGAGGGCGAGCTGGTCCTTGGTGAGGGTGGTGGTGGTCATGGCCTGCTCACCCCATCGTCGGGATGGTGAAGCTCGCGCCTTCCTTGACCCCGGAGGGCCAGCGCGAGGTGACGGTCTTGGTGCGGGTGAAGAAGCGGATCGAGTCGGTGCCGTGCTGGCCCAGGTCGCCGAAGGCGGACCGCTTCCAGCCGCCGAAGGAGTGGTAGGCGACGGGCACCGGGATGGGCACGTTGACGCCGACCATGCCGGTGTTCACCCGGCGGGTGAAGTCGCGGGCGGTGTCGCCGTCGCGGGTGAACAGGGCGACGCCGTTGCCGAAGGGGTGCTCGCTGGGCAGCCGCAGGGCCTCCTCGTAGTCGGCGGCGCGGACCACCGAGAGCACCGGGCCGAAGATCTCCTCGCGGTAGATCCGCATCGAGGGGGTGACCCGGTCGAAGAGGGAGGCGCCGGCGAAGAAGCCGTTCTCGTGGCCGGGGAGGACGAAGTCCCGTCCGTCGACGACGAGTTCGGCGCCCTCGGTGACGCCGATGTCGACGTAGCGGCGGACCCGGTCCAGGGCGTCGCGGCCGACCAGCGGCCCGAAGTCGGCCCCGGGGTCGTCGGAGCGGCCGATGCGCAGGGTGCCGACGCGTTCCCGCAGGGCGGCCACCAGGGCGTCGGCGGTCTCCTCGCCCACCGGGACGGCGACGGAGACGGCCATGCAGCGTTCACCGGCGGAGCCGTAGCCGGCGCCGACGAGGGCGTCCACGGCCTGGTCCAGGTCGGCGTCCGGCATGACGATCATGTGGTTCTTGGCGCCGCCGAAGCACTGGGCGCGCTTGCCGTGCCGGGCGGCGGTCTCGTAGACGTGCTGGGCGACGGGGGTGGAGCCGACGAAGCCGACGGCGTCCACGCGGGGGTCCTCCAGCAGCGTGTCCACGGCCTCCTTCGCGCCGTTGACGACGTTCAGCACACCGGGCGGAAGGCCCGCCTCCACGAAGAGTTCGGCGAGCCGCAGCGGCACGGAGGGGTCGCGTTCGGAGGGCTTGAGGACGAAGGCGTTCCCGCAGGCGAGCGCGGGGGCGGCCTTCCAGAGCGGGATCATCGCCGGGAAGTTGAACGGGGTGATGCCGGCGACCACGCCGAGGGGGCTGCGCAGGGAGTGCACGTCGATGCCGGTGCCGGCGTTGTCGGTGAACTCGCCCTTGAGCAGGTGCGGGATGCCCGCGGCGAACTCGACGACCTCCAGGCCGCGCTGGAGGTCGCCGTGCGCGTCGGGGACGGTCTTGCCGTGCTCGGCGGAGAGCAGGCGGGCGAGTTCGTCCCGTTCGTCCTCGACGAGCTGGAGGAAGCGCATCAGAACGCGGGCGCGGCGCTGCGGGTTCCACGCGGCCCATTCGGGCTGCTCGGCCGCCGCGTCGGCGATCGCGGCGCGGGTCTCCTCGGCCCCGGCGAGCGGGACGTGCGCCTGGACGGCACCGGTGTTGGGGTCGTGGACGTCGGCGAAGAGCCCGGAGGTGCCGGGCGTGCGCTTTCCGCCGACGAAATGTGTCAGTTCACGGACCATGGAAGCCTGCTCTCGTCAGGTGAGATCCGGGGATGGCACGGCGGGCCGGCGCGGCGCACCGGTCGGGTGCGGGCGCGCGGAACCACCGTGGGACGCGGAGGCCGGAGGGCCGCCGAGGGCTACACGTGCGCGGGAACGCGGGTGTGCCTCGCCGGATCACCAGGGTCACGGGTACGGACCGGTGCCATGCGTGTCTGCTCCATCCTCGTGGACAACACGGAACATCCCGCGGCCGGTATCCTGACTCCCGGATCAGCGCACGCCCTCCGGCCTTCCCGGCGGATCTCTCCGCCGGTGGCCTTCCTCGCTGGAGGACGCACTCCCCGGTCACAGTGGCGGGACCGCGCCGGATTCACACCGGCTTCCCTGCACCGCGGGCCTTCGGTCGCGAAGATATAGTTGGACGTCCTACTAAGTCCACCCCTGCCGCGCCCTGGTCACCGCCACGGCGCTGGGTCTCGCCCTGACCACCGCGCCCGCCGCCGCCCAGGCCGTGCCGGCCCCGCACCCGCGCCCGCCGCCGCCCACCCGGCGGCGCACACGAACACGGCTTCACCTGGGACGGGACCTGGTACGCCTCCTTCGACGACTTCTCGGTGGACACCGTGAAGGGGGTCTCCGGCGGCGGCTCCGCGTACTGGAACATCTCGGTCAACGGGACGCCCACACCGGTCGGCGGCTGCCAGTTCCGGCTGAACGCGGGCGACCGGGTGGCGTTCACCCGGACCTCGTTCTGACGCACCCGGCCCGCGTGACGGGGCACCGGGGGCGGGCGCGTCCCCGGTGACGGGGCGCCGGGCGCGCGGAGGAGACACTTCGCACACCCGGTGCCCCGGGCACAGGCGCGACACCCCTGGCAAGCCGCAGAACGAAATCCCTCCGCGCGGCGACTGCGGCCATCGGACGGCGAGGCCCACCGGGCGCGATCACTCGGCGCGGGCACGACCCCGCCACCAGTATTGTTCTCGCGACGCATCGGGGGCCGATGGCGTGACGAGGAGGCTGGGGTGGAGCTGCCCGCGCTGGGAAGGGCGCTGGTGCCGTCGCAGGGAGGTGATCTCCCCGCGACGGATCAGGAGGTGTCCCTTCTCCTGATCGAGGACGACGCGGGGGACGCGCTGCTGTTCGAGGAGGTACTGGCCGACGCGGAGCTGCCCGCCCGGCTGACCTGGTGCAAGAGCCTGGCCGAGGCCGAGGCCGTCACCGAGGAGCGGGGCACCGGCCTGTGTGTGCTCCTCGATCTGCACCTGCCGGACGCCCAGGGCCTCGCGGCCGTGCGCCGGACGCTGACCTTCGCGCCGGAGGCGGCGGTGGTCGTGCTCACCGGCCTCGCCGACGGGCCCACCGGTCTCGCGGCCGTGGCCGAGGGCGCCGAGGACTACCTGTCCAAGGCCCAGCTGACCTCGGAGGGGCTGAGCCGCGCCGTGCGCTACGCCCTCCAGCGCAAGCAGGTCCAGCGCGCCACCGCCGCCCTCCAGGCGGTCCGGCTGCGCGCCCAGGAGAACACCCGGCTGGAGCGCGGTCTGCTTCCCGTCCCGCTGCTGCGCGGGGACGACTTCTCGGTCGTGGCCCGGTACGAGGCCGGCCGCGCCCACGGCGTCCTCGGCGGCGACTTCTACGACGTCGTCCAGACCGAGGACGGCTCGGTGCACGCAGTGGTCGGCGACGTCTCCGGGCACGGCCCGGCCGAGGCGGCCCTCGGCGTCTGCCTGCGGGTCGCCTGGCGCGCGGCCGTGATGAGCGGGCGCACCGGCCCCGACCAGCTGCGTCTCCTGGAGGAGATCCTCGCCGCCGAACGGGGCGAGGACCAGCTCTTCGCCACCCTCGTCTCCTGCGTCTTCCCCCCGGACCGGTCCTGCGTCCGGGTGGTGCGCGCCGGGCACCCCGGCATGATGCTGCGTTCCGGCGGCCGCGTCTCCTGGTACGAGCCGCCGGGCGGGATGGCGCTCGGTTTCCTGCCGGGCCAGGCCCGCTGGAGCGAGCACACCCTGCCCATCACCCCGGACACCAGCCTGGTCGCCTTCACCGACGGCCTTTTCGAGGGCAGGACCGGGCCGGGCGGTCAGCGGCTCGGCGAGGACGGACTCCTCGCCGCCGCCCAGCGGCACGCCCACCTGCCCCCGCAGGAGTTCGTGGACACCGTGGTGGACGAGGTCTCGGCCGCCGCCGCACCGTACGGGGGGCTGTCGGACGACATCGCCGTCCTGCACATGAATTGGGAGCACAGCGCATGAGCAGCACCACCAACGGGGCCGAAGGCCCCGCCGAAGGCCCCCGGCCCCGCAGGAGCGGGAGTTTCACCGTCCAGGGGTGGTTCCTCCTGGTCCTCGGGCTGATGGCGCTCGTGGTGGTCGCCTCGGCGGTCGTCGGCGGAGCGATGGTGAACCGCGCGGAGGAGCGGCAGGACGAACTGGTGGACGTGATCCAGCCGGGCCGTTCCGTCTCACTGCAGCTCCAGAAGTCGCTGCTCGACCAGGAGACCAGCGTGCGCGGCTACGCCCTCAGCGGGCGGGACGAGTTCCTCGAGCCCTACCGGCAGGGGCAGCGGGACCAGCGGGAATACACGGACCACCTGCGAAAGCTGGTGTCCGCGTACCCGAAGCTGGCGGCCGATCTTCGCCAGGTGGAGCGCGCCGCCGCGACCTGGCGGACCGAGCAGGCCGAGCCGCTGATCGCGAACGTGCGCGACGGCGACGGCGCGGCCGTCACCCCGGAGCGGGTCGAGCGCAGCAAGCAGGGCTTCGACGCACTGCGCACGGTCTTCGCCCTCCAGGAGACCCACTTCACCGAGGAGCGCACCCGGGCCCGGGACGAGGCCGCCGACGCCCGGACCCAGCGCAACCTCGCCTTCGGCGTGCTGCTTGCCTCCATCGTGGCGGCCTGCGCCCTGCTGACGGTGATCGTGCACCGGATCGTCGGCCGGCCGCTGCGGCGGCTGGAGGCGGCCTCCCGGCGGGTGCGCGACGAGTCCTTCGAGCAGGAGATCCGGATCGAGGGCCCGGCCGACCTGCGGGCGGTGGGCACGGCGGTCGAGGAGATGCGCCGCCGGCTGGTGGACGCCCTGGGGGAGGCCAAGGGCCGCGAACGGCTGCTGGAGGAGCAGACCGAGGAGCTGCGGCGGTCCAACGCCGAGCTGGAGCAGTTCGCCTACGTCGCCTCGCACGACCTCCAGGAGCCGCTGCGGAAGGTCGCGTCCTTCTGCCAGCTGCTGGAGAAGCGCTACGGCACCGAGCTCGACGACCGGGGCCGCCAGTACATCGACTTCGCGGTGGACGGCGCCAAGCGGATGCAGGTCCTGATCAACGACCTGCTGACGTTCTCCCGGGTGGGGCGGCTGGACGAGGAGCGCTCCAGCGTCGCGCTGGACGCCCCGCTGGAGCGGGCACTGAACAGCCTCTCGGTGGCCGTCGGGGAGTCCGGCGCCGAGATCGTGCGCCCGGACCGGCTGCCGACCCTCACCTGCGACCCGACCCTGATGACCATGCTCTGGCAGAACCTCGTCGGCAACGCGCTCAAGTTCCGCCACCCCGACCGGACGTGCCGGGTGGAGATCGCCTGCGAACGGACCGGCGACGACTGGACGTTCATGGTCCGGGACAACGGCATCGGCATCCCGGCCGAGTTCGCCGAGAAGGTCTTCGTGGTCTTCCAGCGGCTGCACGGCCGCGACGAGTACGGGGGCACGGGCATCGGCCTGGCCCTGTGCCGCAAGATCGTGGAGCACCATCGCGGCGCCATCGCCGTGCACGAGCCCGGACAGCGGGAGGGGACGGAGATCCGCTTCACCCTTCCCGCGGACCCCGCGGACCCCGCGGACCCGGCGGATACCTCGGACGCGGCGGCCGGTGTGCCGGACGCGTCCGGCGCGGCCCCCGAGGACCGGGCCACCGAGGAGACCCCGGCGGCCACCGTCCCGGCACCCGCCGGCGAGACCGCCCCGAACGCCCCGACCACCACCAGGAGCACCGCATGAAGGCCCCCGTCGAACCGATCGAGGTCCTGCTCGTCGAGGACGATCCCGGCGACGAGCTGATGACCCGGGAGGCGTTCGAGGACAACAAGATCCAGAACACCCTGCACGTGGTCCGGGACGGCCAGGAGGCGCTGGACTTCCTGTTCCGGCGGGGCGCGTACCCCGACGCGCCGCGTCCGGACCTGATCCTGCTCGACCTCAACCTGCCCCGCTACGACGGCCGTCAGGTGCTGGAACGCATCAAGTCGGACGACGACCTGGCGCTGATCCCGGTGGTCGTGCTGACCACCTCCTCGGCCGAGGAGGACATCCTGCGCAGCTACAAGCTGCACGCCAACGCCTATGTCACCAAGCCGGTCGATCTGGACCAGTTCATCGCGGCGGTCCGGCAGATCGACGACTTCTTCGTGAGTGTGGTGCGCCTGCCGCGGCGGCGCTGACCGGGCGCCGGTCCGGCGCGCGGCCGGGCCGGCACGGGGGCTCAGGCCGCCCGCGCGGGCAGCCGGACGGTGATCCGCTTGCCCACCGGCTCCCGCCGCACGGCGAAGCCCTCGCACAGGGCCAGCACGATCTCCAGTCCGTGCTGCCCGATCCGCCCGGGGTCGGCGGGGTGCACGGTCGGAAGGGCGGTGCCGCTGTCCCACACGGCGACGGTGACACCCGAGTCGTCGAGCCCGACGTCGACCAGGCAGGGGCCGGGCGCGTACTTCACCGCGTTGGTGACCAGTTCGCTCACCACGAGCTGGACGTCGCCGACGAGGGTGTCGGGCAGCGGTGCGCGCCGGGCCATGGCCATCACGGCGAGCGCCCCGGTCACCGCGTCACGGGCCGAGGCCACACAGTCCTGCTGGCCGTCGAAGGCGGCGCTCGCGCGCTGCGCCGCCGAGTCCACCGCGAGGGCGATGTCCGTGCCCAGTGTCGTCTCCGTCATTGCCCACCCCGTGTCCCGACCGTGCTGCGCCCGGTCATGTGCGATCGGCCTCCGTCTACCCAGGAAACGGCCGCGCTCACCTCCCCCGGGGAACCTTTTCCGCCACACCCCGGCCCGCCCGCCCGGGGCCGGGCGGGCGCGCCGGAAGTGCTCCAGCCCGCTGGGCTCGGCCACGGTCTCCCCCTTGCGGACGACGAGCGGGCAGCGCGCACCGCGCGGCCCGGGCCAGCGGCGGACGCTGGTGTAGGTGACGACGGGCCCCTCCTCGCGGACCGACATACGGGACCAGGCGTACGGCAGCCGGAACCCGGCGCGCCCGGCGAGGACGGGCACCGGCCGCGCCGCGTCGAGCGACCGGAAGACCACTGCGCGCCGGCCCCGCCCGTCGTCGGAGTCCGTGCTGTGCCTCCCCTGTGTTCCGGCGCCACGGTGGGAGCCGGCCCCGACACTTCTCACCACCGGTTCTGAGCCCAGCGGGCACAACAGAAACCCGCCCGCACGCCAGTTGAGCAGCGTACGGACGGGGCGGGGTTGGTCGGCGGTCAGGTGGTGCGGACCACGGGGTGTTCCGGGGTGTCGAGCCAGACCGTGTGTGTGTGGCGTCGGCCGACACGGTGAGCCCGAAGCGTTCGAAGCCGGGGCGGCCCTGGTGATCCCACCACCGCCAGGCGGTTTCGAGTTCGTCCCACAGGTCGCGGGGACCGTACTGCCTCACGGGATAGGCATCGCTGCCCTTGCCATAATCCGTTGCGGCCCAGCTCGTCACGCCGGTGTCGTGCAGCCAGAGCCGGTAGTCACCGGCGCCAAGCGGTTCTACCCGGCAGAAGAGATCCGGCACTTGGACGCCGATGGCGAACATGTGAATCCAGTCGCCCACCTCATCCGGCGAGAGCGTGGTCGTGCTCGGCGCGCCGTCTGCGGGCCATTGCCGGTCACCGGTGTAGGCGCTGCGGGGCGGCAGGCTCTTGCGCTGTTCCCGCAGCCGCATGAAGGCGGACGATCCGACGAACGGGCCGGACGCCGTTCCGTCCGCGCCGACCGTGAGCCGTGCGACGCCTTCCCCGCCGTAGACCGGTCCCCACGGGGCCACGATGATTCCGCCGGGCCTGGTCTGGGCGATCCACGATTCCGGGACACGGCCGATCGAGCACGTGGCGATCAAGCGATCGTAGGGCGCCCCTTCCGGGTACCCCTTGGCCCCGTCCGCCACCACGGTTTCCGGGGCATACCCCGCGGCGTGCAGACGTTCCCCCGCGTCGCGGGAAAGCTGTTCGTCCACCTCGACCGTCACGACGTGTTCCGAGCCGAGCCGTTCGCAGAGTAGCGCGGCGTTCCAGCCCGTCCCGGTCCCGATCTCCAGAACTCGCTGGCCGTCGGCCACGTTCAGCGCGTCCAGCATCGAGAACACCATGGTGGGCATGGAGTTCGAGCACGAGGGCGTCCGGCCTCTACCCGGTCCGGTGTACGTTCCGTCGTCCCATTGGGTCGTGAGCGGCGCGTCGCGGTATACCGCTTCCCACCACACGGCAGGTTCCTCCGCGCGGATCACCCGGTCATCCTGCCGGTTCATCCCGGCGCGCCCGGGCCAGATCACATCCGGCACGAACAGATGCCGGGGAACCGCCTGGTAGGAGGGAAGCCACGCGCGGGTGAGGGCGCCCTTGTCGATGAGCGCGGAGGCCAACCGCTGACGAGCGGCCTCCGCTTCGTGCTGCTCGCTCATCCGTCAGCGACCGTCCGCCGGACCCTGGCCGTCGTTGGTGTTGCCGCCTTCGTCGGACCCGCCGCCCCCGTGCTTGTTCCCGCTGTCGCTGTCATCCTGCGGGTTACCAGTCGCGTTCATGACCCACCACTGAATCATGCTGAACCTCCTTGGTTGATGGTGCCGGATGGACACCGCGCCGAGCCAGGCCACGCAAGCCCAACCGGTGCGGAGCTGGATACAGTTGTGCGCCCGGGTGGCGCTCTCACCGCACGGGTGTGCGGCACCCCGGTGAAAGGGCGAACCGCCCGTGTCGGTCGCCTTGGGTGGTACTGGTGCCTGCCTCCCGCCGGAGTGCCGCGAGGCTGTGACTACCTCCGGCAGGAAGCGGGAGTTCATGCCGTCGCCCAGCAACGGCGAGCGTGAAGCCCATGCCGAAGCCGACGGCGAGGATGAACAGCGGACCGGCACACGCGTATACGCGGTGCTGTGAGCGGCGGATCAGGCGTCGGGCCGCCAAGCCCGTAGCGGATGAACGGCAATCGCCCGGTACGTATGGTGGCTGGGGTTGTCCCCCGGCGTGCCGGAACACCCAGTCGCGCGCGTCCTCCGGAACGTCTTCCCTGGGCGAACGCGCCAGGCACACGACACACTCCGCCGCGTAGGCGTCCGGTTCACGGTCCGGCTCGGTGTCGGGGCCTACCGTCCACCGCTCATGCCGGATGATCGCCCGGCGCACAGCCTCGCCCCCGTGCTCCGCTCGTTGGCCGCCCGTACCTTCGGCGACAGTGCCTCGCGGGTCGTGGCGGGCCGCAGGTCTTCCGGGTGCGCGTCCCACTCCTTGCCCCCGCCTTCCGGACGAAGCTGCACGTAGGGGCCGGTCTTCCCCATCACAACCCCCACCCGGTCCCGCTTGGTGTCCACCGCCAGCGTTCCCGTATCGAGGATGCGGGGCGTAGTCTCTGCCATGGCTGCCTGCTTCCTTCAGGTGGTCCATGCCCCCGGGCCGCTACGACGGTCGCGGGGGTTCTTCCTGGCATCCTGACCCTGCCGTCTCGGAACGCAGTCGCATAGCGGCCCGCTGTAGGCCAACTGTCGGCCACAACGGAGGGCATGAGTGGGATGGGGGCGAGCATCAAGCGCCTACGCGAAGATCGCGGATGGAGTCAGGGGCGCCTTGCGCGCGAGGTGTGTCGCCTGGCTGGGGTCAGCGGAGAGCCGATCGGACGGCAGGAGATCAGCCGCTACGAAACGGGGAAGCGGACACCCCGTGAGTGGCTGCCGTTCCTGGCCCAGGCTCTTGGTGTGGAGGTGGAAGACCTAAAGACGCCCCAGGAAGCTCCCGAACCACCGATGCCAACACTCGCCGACTTCTTGCCGACCGGTAACCCGCTGGCGCCGCTCCGCGCCCGCACAGGTCGCCGGATCGGTGCTGACACAGTGGCAGACCTCGGCCGGCGCGTACACGGCTTGAGGCTCGCAGACGACGTAATCGCCGGACGTGATCTGATCCGGCCCGCACTGCGGGAACTCCGTGTCGCGGTCAAGCTGTACCGGGAAGCGAGCTACAGCCAAGAGGTTGGCCGCGAACTGCTCATTCAGATTGGCGAGTTGGCGCAGATCGCTGGATGGATCGCCTCCGACGCGGGACAACACGAAGAGGCAGAAAAGATCTACAAAATAGGGATTAGCGCGGCAAGGCAAGCAGAGGACTACACGCTTGCTGGAAACCTTGCTGGATCACTTGCATATCAGTACAGCAACACCGGCCGGGAAGATGAGGGTATCGTGCTGGCTCAAGCTGCTGTTCACGATGCCGGGAGCAAGGCACCTGCGAAAGCACGTGCTCTCTATCACGATCGTGTGGCATGGGCACACACGAAGCGCGGTGAAGCACAATTGGCCATGCGAGCACTTGGCGAGGCTGCCGAAGCTCTGGAGGAAGACAGCGCCGGCAATGCATCACCAAGCTATCTCTACTGGGTGGACGTTGGAGAACTTCGCGTAATGGAATCTCGTGTCTACACGGAGCTGCACCGGCCATTACGAGCTGTCCCATTGCTCCGTGATGTCCTTAGCCGCTACGAAGCAACATACACACGAGAGCTAGCACTCTACCTGTCCTGGCTCGCTGTTGCTCTCGCCGACGCAAACGAACCGGAGGAAGCAGCACACACCGCCGAGCGCGTTATTGACCACTCCTCAGCGGTGGCGTCCGAACGGACAGCGGAACGCGTGCGGGTAGTGCTCAACCGATTGGAGGAGTTCTCGGACACGCCCGAAGTCAGCTCAGTGCTGACTCGGCATAAGGCGTGAGCACGAACAGCACGCCACCCACGGTGCCGCTCGATGTCCTCGAACGAGCGGAAGGCGACTCCGCTGAAACGGCCTGATGGGCCATCGGAGCTTTTTCCCTCCCTGCCGCAGCCGCAGCACCGCGGGTAGGGGGTCCCCGCCCGGCCCCTATGTCCAGCTGCGGCTCGAATCCGAATGCGAAGCGTTCTCCGCCACCCAACCGGATCTTCGACCCCCGCTGTTTCAGCGCACGGGGGGCTGCGGCCAACGGTCAGCGACACGGGCGGTACCGCCCCACAGCACACACCAGGGAACGGCCGGGCGTCCGCCGCCCCGGATACCCGCCCCCTGCGCGTCAGTCCTCCGCCTCGTTCGCCCGCCGCCGTTCCCGGTTGCCCAGCACGATCTTCGCGGGGAACAGCGCCAGCCAGATCCACATGGCCGCCTGCGGGAAGAAGAAGGCGATGGGCACCGAGGCGCCGAAGACGAGGACGGTCGCGCCCAGGTCCGCGGCGGTGTCCCGCCATTCGCCGATCTCACGGACGCCGTGCCGGCCCCGCAGGGTGGCGAACATGGCCAGTTGGAGCAGGTCGATGAGGCAGATCGTGGCCGCGTAGGAGGCGACGGCGAGGGGTTCGCGGGCGCCGTACTCGGCGAGGAGGGAGGTGGGGAACGGCACGATGGCGATGACGCCGAGGACGGCGAGGGCCAAGTGCTGCGGGATGCCGCCGACTCTGGCGGACATCACCAGGATCTGGCGTTGGTCGCGCCAGAAGACGGCGAGGATGAGGAAGCTGAGCGCGTAGGCGGCGAGATCGGGCACGGACTCGCGCAGCGCCTCGTGGAAGCGTTCGGAGTCCAGTCCCGGCGGCACGCGGACGTCCAGGGCGAGAAGCGTCATGGCGATCGCGAAAATGCCGTCGGACAGGGCGATCAGCCGGTCGGGGCTCGCCGCTGAGGGGTTTCCGGTGCTCACCCGGACCACCCTGGGCGGCCGGCCGCGCGGCGGCCCCGGATTGCTCCGACAGCGGGCATGCCGCCGGGGCGGGCGGGACGTGTCAGGGCCGGTCCTGCACCACTCCGCGGGTGGAGTACGGCACCGGGTCGCCGAGGGTGAAATCCCCCGGCGGGATGCCCGGATGGTGACCGGGGGGACGGCTCGACGTCGCGCCCGCGGGGCGTCCGCGGCGGTGGTGGCCGGCGGCGCCGGGCGGCTGCCCGGGAGGTGGACCGAGAAAGAGCCGGGAGACGATCCGGTAGCGGTCGCCGCGGTAGAGGGAGTGCACGTACTCCACCGGGCGGCCCGCCGTGTCGGAGGTGAGGCGTTCGAAGAGCAGGGCGGGCGACAGTTCCGGCACGTCGAGCAGTCCGGCCTCGGCGCGGGTCGTCACGGTGGGTTCGATGGACTGGACGGCCTCGCTGACCTCGACGCCGTGGTGTTCGCGCAGGTGCTGGTAGAGGTCGCCGGTCTCCAGTTCGGCCCGGGTCAGTCCGAGGTCGGCGCGGATGTGCAGGTACTCGATGGCGACGGGTGCGCCGTCGACCAGGCGCAGCCGGGCGACGTAGCGGATCTCCGCGGCCGGTGAGATCCGCAGCCGGCGCCCGACCCGCGCGCCGGCGGGCAGGGTGCTGAACTCCAGCAGCCGGCTCGTCCAGACACCCGCGGCCTGCGGCAGGACGAATCCCTGCGGGTCGGAGACGAGTTCCTGGGTGATCTTCTCGGCGGCGACGAACATGCCCCGGCCGTGCTCGCGCACCAGCAGCCCGGCGACCACGAGTTCGTCGACCGCGGCTCGCAGGGTCGGCCGGGACACCCCGAGCCGGGCGCAGAGGACGCGCTCGGAGGGGATGGCGTCCCCGGGGCGGCGTTCCTCGATGAGTTCGAGGACCGCGTCGCGGACGCGTTCGCGTTTGAGCACCGCGCCGGACGCGGCGGCGTCGATCTCCATGCGGGCTCCCTGCGGGGCTTCGTCCACTGGTCAGGTCGATGGTAGCCCCGAGGTCTCCGCAAGATCCACCCGTACGGGCGTTATGGGCACACAACTTCCCTTGCCGCGCGCGGGGTTGACGGCCTCATTGGTCTATGCCACCTTCATGCGGCATCGACTGGTCAAGCACTGGTAAGCCGAACTGGTCAGATCCTCACCGTTCGCCCCCTCACCGGATCCCCTCCGAAAGGAACGAGATGAGCGCTCCTCCCCCCGGCACCCGTCTCCCCGGCACGCGTGCCCACGGCACCGCGGGAACCGGCCGCCGCCGCACCCGTGCCGCGCTCGCCGTCGCCGCCCTGCTCGGCAGCACCGTCCTCGCCACCCTCCCCGCCTCCCCGGCCGCCGCGGCCGCCGACGGCGTGGCCGTCCAGTACCGCACCGGTGCGGGCGGGGCCACCGCCGACCAGAGCGAACCGTGGCTCAAGGTCCGCAACACCGGCTCCTCACCCGTGCAGCTCAGCCAGGTGAAGATCCGTTACTACTTCACGGCCGACTCCCCCGCCGCCGCCTACCGCTTCGCCTGTTCCTGGGCGGTGAAGGGCTGCTCCGTGGTCACCGGTACCTTCGGGACCCTGGCCCACCCGACCCCGACGGCCGACCGCTACCTGGAGATCGGCTTCACTCCGGCCGCCGGGACACTGGCGCCCGGCGCCGACACCGGGGACATGCAACTGCGCTTCCACCGCGCCGACTGGGGGACCCTGCGCCAGAGCGACGACTTCTCCTTCGGCGCGGCGCAGACCTCCTACGCCGACTGGAACAAGGTCACCGCGCAGCTCTCGGGGACGACGGTCTGGGGCACGGCCCCCGAGGGCAACGACCCCACCGACCCGACCGATCCCCCGGACCCGACCGATCCCCCGGACCCGACCGACCCGCCGGGCGGCGGCCAGGCACTGTTCGACGACTTCGCCTACACCTCGCACACGGACCCGGCCCTGTCCGCCCACGGCTGGAACGTACGCGCCAACGCGGGCGGACCGGGGGTGCCCGGCGCCACCTGGGCCCCGGAGAACGTCACCTTCGCGAACGAGGGCGGCACCAGCATCATGAACCTGGCCACCTCCTCGGCCGGCACACCGGAGTCGACGCGCCAGACCGAGATTCTCACCAAGGACATGAAGTTCAGGAACGGCACCTACGCGGCCCGGGTCCGCTTCTCCGACGCGCCGAACAGCGGCCCGGACGGGGACCGCATCGTGCAGACCTTCTTCACCATCAACGACCTGACGGCACCGATGGCGGACGACTACGCCGAGTACGACTTCGAGTACCTGCCCAACGGCGGCTGGGGCGAGCCCGCGAACATCCTCTACACGACCTCCTGGGAGACCTACAATCCCGACCCGTGGCAGGCGGTCAACCAGCACTCCGAAGTCCGGGCGAGCTACGCCGGCTGGCACGATCTGGTCGTCACCATCGACGACAGCGCCATCACGTACTACGTGGACGGGCAGCACTTCGGCACCCATGACGCCCGGTACCTGCCGGAGCGGCCCATGTCGATCAACTTCAACCAGTGGCTGATCGACCTCCAGGGCCAGACGTCCACCACCCCGCGCACCTACGACCAGAAGGTGGACTACGTCCTGCATGTGAAGGACCAGGTGCTGACCCCGGCTCAGGTCGCGGCCAGGGTCGCCGCGTACCGCGCCGCCGGCACCTCGTTCACGGACGAGGTGCCGGCCTCCTGAGCCGCGCCCCCGACCGGTCACCGAATGGCCCTGCCGCCGTCGGCCGACGGCGGCGGGGCCCTCGGCGCGGACCGCCCGGCTCAGCCGATGGGTTCGCGCAGTTCCGTGCGGACCCGGACGGTGACCTCGGCGACCGCCGCGAGGTCGATCTCCGACGCCTCCTTGGTCGCCGAGTCCGCGGTCACCAGGGCGACGGAGGCATTGGTGTTGTCGTCGGCCCACGCGCACATGGGCAGCGGCGTGCTGGTTCCGTCGGTCTGCTCGGCGGTGATCACCTGGCAGGCGACCGTCACCTCGCTGCCGGCGGGGGTGAAGTCCCTGGCCGGGACGGACAGCACGGCGCCGTCGGCCTCGGCCGCCCCGTTCAGGATGCTTTCCCGTGCCTGATCGGGGTTCTTGATCCGGCCGGAGAGTCCCGAGACGACGAGCACCCCGGCCTCCGAGGCCGAGGTGTACTGGGCGACGGTGGCGCGCGGGTCGCGGATGTTGGACTCGCTGACGTTGCCGGTGAGTTCGGCCTGCCGCTTCCGCGACTGGTCGTCCGCCAGGCGGTAGTCGCCGTCGAGAAGGGTGGGCGCCGCCCGCAGGCGGTACTCGGCGGCGGGGAACGCGGCGGAGCCCCCGGCCGGGCCGCCCTTGAGCGAGCTGTCGCTCGGGGGGTTGCCGTACCAGACGAGCCCCGCGAGCAGCCCGGCCCCGGCGGCGACACAGCCGAGGACCGGCCAGACCCCGACGCTCCGCGGGGGCTTGGGCGGCCCGCCCGGACCGGTCGGGTACGGGACGTACCCGTGGGCGGGCGGCTGCTGCCCGGGCCCGGGCGCGCCGGGGTAGGGCCCCGTCGCGGTGGGGTGGGGGGCGCCCGCGTAGGGGCCTCCCGCATACGGCCCGCCCCCGTGGGGCCCGCCCGCGTACGGGGGTCGGCCGGGCGCCGGTTGGCCGTACGGGCCCTGGCCGTACGGGGGTTGGGGCGCCTGCTGCCCCGGCTGCCCGGTCGGGGGCTGCTGGGGCGGCCCGGCGTACGGGGACTGCGGAGGCGGCATGGTCATGATCGCCACGCTACACGGAGGGGCCCCGCCGCCCGCTGCCCGGTCCGTGCGGTCAGCGGGCGGTGCAACCGCCGTTGACGAACAGCGTCCGGCCGTCGGCCCACCAGCCGTCGGTGAGCAGCATCCGCACCCGTGGGCCCGGGGGCGTGCACGGCGCGTGACGGCGCGCAGCCCCGGACGCCCGGGTTTCGGCCGGTGACCTGATAGGTGTGGGCCATGGCCGATTCACTCATCACCGCCTCACCGACCCCGACGCCGTCCCCTTCCGACGCCGGGCAGCCGGTCCTCAACCGGCGTCTGCGCAACGGCGCATGGGTCGTCACGGTCGGCGGACCGCTCGGCTGCCCGCAGTTGCCGCCGCTGCGTCACGCCCTCCAGGAGTGCCTGGCGGAAAACCGTCGCTCCCTCGTCCTCGACCTCTCCGCCACCCACTCCGCGGACCACCCCGAACTCCTGGCCCTGCTCGGGGAGTTCGAGTCCCAGACGGCGGTGTACGCGGCCGGCGCGCCGACCGCCCTGCGGTCCCTGCTGGAGGGCGCGGCGGCCGGGACCGGGGTGCGGGTGACGGGGTCGCTCGGCGAGGCACTGGACGCGGCGGGACCGGCGGGGCCGGGGGCACCGGCGGCACCGGGGGCGTGCCCCTGACGGGCGGTCCCGGCCGCGGGTCCCGCAAGGTCGCCGGGCTCGGCAGGGTCGCGGGCTCGGCAGGGTCGCGGGCTCGGCAGGGTCGCGGACTCGGCGCCGCCGGATTCAGCCGAGCGGGCTGGTGTCGAGGCCGCTGAGCAGGTGGTCCGGGTCGGCGTAGACCGCGCGGGCGCCCGCCCGCTCCAGGTCGGCGCGCGGGATGCCCCCGCACAGCAGCCCCACGGCGGGCACGCCCGCCCGGGCGGCGGCCCGCATGTCCCAGACGGTGTCGCCGACGAACACGGCCGAGCGCGGTTCGGCCCCGGCCAGTTCCAGGCCCTGGAGCACGGGTTCCGGCGCGGGCTTCCCGGCGGAGACGTCGTCGGAGCTGGTCGTCCCGTGCACGGCGTCGTCCGCGTCGAGGGCCCGGCGCAGCGCGTCCAGCTCGGGCCCGCTCGCCGAGGTCACCAGGACCACCCGCCAGTCCCGGGCGGCGAGGGTGCGCAGGAGCTGTCCGGCGGAGGCGAGGGCGGGCAGCCGGTCGAGCCACTGCCCGTAGACGGTCTTGTGGGCGGCGGCGATCACCGCGTCCTGGTCCGTGTCCCGGTCCTCGCCCAGCAGATGGGCGACGAGATCCGTGGAGCCGAGGCCGACCGCCCGGTGCACGGCGTGCATGGGGATCCGGTGCCCGGCCTGGCGGAACGCCTCCCACCAGGCGACGACATGCAGATGGTTGGTGTCGGCGAGGGTGCCGTCCACGTCGAACAGCGCCGCACGGGTCATGGACCGCCTCCTGGTTCATCGGCCCGGGGCGCGGGGCCGCCCCGGGATCCGGGCCCACCTTCCAGGGTGCGGCACGGGCGGCTCCCGCGCGCCCGGTCCCGGCCGCGGTCACCCGCCCGGTCCCGCTCACGGCCGCGGTCACGTTCGCGGCCGCGGTCACCCGTTCGGTCCCGCTCACGGCCGTGCTCACCCTCGCGGGACCTGCGGAAGGCCCGGAGGGCGAGCAGCGGGAAGCAGACCAGGCCGACCAGGGTCGGCAGCAGGGCCGAGCGGCCGACGTCCGCGCCCCACGGCCCGGCCAGCAGCTGCGCCGCCGCGAGGAGCGCCAGTCCGGCGTAGACCCAGGCCGTCCACGCCTCGGCCCCGGCGTCTCGGTGGGCGCCGGGGGCCGGGGAGACACGGGTTCGTCCCATGCGGACGCGTCTACCCCCTCACGCGGGCTTCAGCGGCGGCGGCCGGCGCGCAGGGAGTTGCCGACCCCGGCGACGTGCAGGGCGAGGAGCATCAGACCGAGGAGCATCACATTGGTCGAGGAGAAGACGTCGTTGGTGCCGATGTCGGCGGCGTTGATCAGGAAGGCGATGAAGAAGAGTACGGCGGCGGCTATGCCCAGCATGGAACAACTCCCTGTTTCCGGAAGGGGGACGGTCTCGGTGCAACCGCTCGTGTGCCCCCGGATCCCGTGCGCAGACACGTGCGAGCGCCTTCGGGGCCGCGGACCGATGAGTTTCGGGGCCCGCGGCGGTCAGTACGCGTAGTGGTTCACCCCTGTGAGGAGACGGACATGCCCGAGACCGGCACCGACACGCGCGCCCTGGAGGCACCGGGTGCGACGCTGCACTACGACCTACGGCGGCCCGGGGGCGGTGACAGCGGCGGGCGGCCGCTGATGCTGGTCGGCTCCCCGATGGACGCGGCCGGGTTCGTCACCCTCGCCTCGCACTTCCCGGACCGGACGGTCGTCACCTACGACCCCCGGGGCTCGGGGCGGAGTGAGCGCACCGACGGCGCCACGCAGACCACCCCGGAGGAGCACGCCGACGATCTGCGCCGGGTGATCGAAGCGGTCGGCGCCGGGCCGGTCGACCTGTTCGCGAGCAGCGGCGGCGCGGTGAACGCGCTGGCCCTGGTCGCACGGCACGGGGAGCTGGTGGCCACCCTCGTCGCGCACGAGCCGCCGACGGCCCAGGTGCTGCCCGACCGCGAGGCGGTGCTCGGGGTGTGCGAGGACATCCACACGACCTATCTGCGGCAGGGGACGGGTCCTGCGATGGCGAAGTTCATCGCGGCGGCCGGCCGGCAGGGCCCCTTCCCGGACGACTGGCGGAACGAGCCGGCGCCCGACCCGGCCGCGTTCGGCCTGCCGGCCGAGGACGACGGCTCCCGCGACGATCCCCTGCTGGGCCAGAACATGCTCGGCTGCACGGGCTTCCGGCCCGACACGGAGGCGCTGCGATCGGCCCCGACCCGGATCGTCGTCGCGGCCGGCGAGGAGTCGGAGGGCGAGTTCCCGGCCCGGGCGGCGGCGGAGGTCGCCCGGCTGCTGGGCACGCCGCTGACGGTGTTCCCGAGCCACCACGCGGGCTTCCTCGGCGGCGAGTACGGCCGGCAGGGCGCGCCGGCGCAGTTCGCGGAGACCCTGCGGGAGGTCCTCACGGGGACGGCCTAGACCCCGGGCGGGGGCCGGCTGCGGGGGTGGCGGCCCCGCAGGGCGTCCGACCGGCCGCCGCCTCCCCGGCGGGCGGGGTTTCACCCGCGCGGAGCAGCATGAGGCCCCGGGGCGGGGGCATGCGCCCGGTGCCGGAACGTCCCTGCCAGGGGCGTCCGGGCTCCGTGGCGGTGGCTGCCGGTCCCGAGCCGGCGGCCACCAGAAGCCTCCACGGGGGGCGGGCGCGGGGCGGGGAGTCGCACTCGGCATACTGACCGGCCATGGACACCCGTGCCGTGACCCGCGTGTACGCGCTGATCGCCGCCGTGCTGTCGCTCACCGCCGCCCTCGTCGCCGCGGGCGGCGCGTTCGCACTCGGCGGCCCGGTACCCGCGCTCCTCTCGGGCCCGTTCACCGGCGCGGCCGCCTGGTGCGGGACGCTCGTCATCCGCCGCCGCGTCTTCACCGGTCTGGAGAGCGCGGCGGCACAGGCGTCCGAGCACGGCTACGGCGAGGGCCTGTCGGCGGCGGCCCTGCGCGGCGTCACCGCGTACGAGTCCGCCGCCTTCCCCCTCACCGGCCCGGACGGCGTCACCCCTGCGGAGCGCACGGCCCGCCGGATGATCGCCTACCGCATCTGCGCCGACGAGGGCCTCCCGCACCCCGTCCGCACGGCCGCGGCGGCGGCCCTGGAAGCAATCGACGACGGCCGCGACCCCGACCGCGCCCGCGCGGCGGTCCGCACGCTCGCCCTGGCGGTCGGCGGCACGCCGACCGGGTCGCGGCGCCCCGGCTGACGGGGCGGGCGTGGCCGGGCCCCGGGGCGGACCGCGCCGGGGCGGACCGGGACCGTGGGCCGCCGGGCGGAAGCGGCCGTACCTGCGCGACGATTCGCGGCGCGCGGGCGGGTGGCCGGGGCCCACAAAGGACCGGCCGGGTCCGTCGCGGGTCCGAGCCGCGCCAGGGGGTACGCCCGGCGTGAGCGCTCACGCGCGACTGACGGCCGGGCCCGCGGTCCCTGACCGGAGCAAGCCCGGCCGGGCACGTGCCGGACCGGTGCCGTGCCGGACCGGTGCCGTGCCGGACCGGTGCCGTGGCTCCGCCGAGGCGGAGCGGCGCCGGTCGCGCCGGGGCGTGGCGCACGGGCCCTGGGGCGGCTTCCGAGACACGCCGGACAGCGGACAGTACCTGTCCTCGATGGCTGTCACGGTGGGTCCAGTGCCGCACCAGGGCACGACGAGGACGCCCCGGAAGGATCCGATCACCATGTCCGCATCCACGCCCACTTCCCCGGCCACCACCGCCCTGGACGGGGAGCGCGCCGACCTGCTCGGCGCGCTCGCCACCGCGCGGGCGGCCCTGCTCACCACCGTGCGCGGGCTGGACGACGAGCAGGCCCGCCGGTCCCCCACGGCCGGCACCCTCTGTCTCGGCGGCCTGGTCAAGCACGTCACGGCGATGGAGGAGCGCTGGACGCGCTTCGCCGTGGAGGGCTCCGAGGTGCTGCGCTTCGACCTCCCGGAGGGCGTCACCTGGGAGAACCTCGCGGCCGGCACCGCGCGGGAGGTCCCCCAGTGGGCGATCGAGCACGAGGCCGGCTTCCGCATGGAGCCCGGCGAGACGCTGGCGGGGCTGCTGGAACGCTACGAGGAGGTCGCGGCCCGGACGGCGGAGCTGGTGGCCTCGGCACCGGACCTGTCGGCAACCCATCCGCTGCCGGAGGCGCCCTGGCAGAAGCCCGGTGAGGTGCGCAGCGTCCGGGGCGTGCTGCTGCACATCATCACGGAGACCGCCCAGCACGCCGGGCACGCGGACATCGTGCGCGAGACGCTCGACGGGCAGACGTCCACCTGAGCGCGCCCGTGCCGCGACACCCGCAGGACCACTGCCGCACCGCCCGCCCCGCCGCCCGAAGCACTGATGACGACCGCGACACCGCGGACCACCGTGACCCACGGTGAACCACCGCCCGACGGAAGGAACGCCCACCGCCATGCACCCGCACCACCGGCCGCCCGGCCACCGGGACGTGGGCCCGTGACCGTCGCCGTCCTCGACCGGCGGGCGCTCAACCGCGCCGCGCTCGCCCGGCAGTTGCTGCTCGACCGCGCCGGACTCCCCGTGCTGGACGCCGTCCGCCACCTGTGCGGACTCCAGGCACAGGAACCGCAGGAGCCGTTCACCGGGCTGTGGTCCCGGCTGCGCGACTTCGACCCGGCGTCCCTGTCGGAGCTGCTGACCGGGCGGCGCGTGGTGCGCACCCATCTGATGCGCCGCACCGTCCACCTCCTCACCGCCGAGGACACCCTCGCCTGGCGGACCCGGCACGACGCGATGCTCCTCCAGCGCGTCGTCGGGGTCTACCGCGACCGGCTCGCCGGCGTCGATCCCGCCGAACTCGCCGCGGCGGGGCGGGAACTGACGGCGGACGGCGAGCCGCGCCCGGTCGGCGAACTGGGCAGGGCCCTCGCCGGGCGCTGGCCGGACGCGGGCCCCCGGCCGCTGGGCGAGATGCTGCTCGCCGTCCTCCCGATGGTGCAGTGCCCGCCGCGCGGGGTGTGGCGCGCCAGGGCGGCCGGGGCGCGGCACACCGCCCTGTCCTCCTGGCTGGGCCGCGACGCGGCCCCGGCCCCGGACGATCCGTCCGATCCCGTGGGCCAGGACCTGGTCCGGCGCTATCTGGCCGCGTACGGTCCCGCCGCCTCGGCGGACCTGCGCGCCTGGTGCGGGCTCTCGGGGCTGCCCGCCGCGGTGGCGGCGGTCCGCGAGGAGCTGGTCACCTTCCGGGACGAGCGCGGCCGGGAGCTGCTCGACCTCCCGGACGCGCCCCGCCCGGACCCCGGCACCCCGGCCCCGGTGCGCTTCCTGCCCGCCTTCGACAACGCGATCCTCGGCTACCACGACCGCGGCCGGATCATCGACGACGAGCACCGGGGCCTCTCCGTCGCCGGGGAACGCGTCGTCCTGGTCGACGGCCGCGTCGCCGCGACCTGGACCGTCCGCGAGGACACGGTCACGGTCACCCCGCTCCACCGCCTCACCCCCACCGCCCGCGACGCGGTCGCCGAGGAGGGACGCGCGCTGGCGTCCTTCCTCTCGGAGGGGGAGAGCGAGCAGGTGCGGGTGGAGTGAGGCGGCCCGGGCCGGGGGAGTCAGTGCCGGTATGCGGATACCGCGTCGCGGAGGACGTCCGTGGCCTCCCTGATCCGGTTGGCGTCCCCCAGGCCCGGTCCCGGGGGCTGCGGGAGCGGGATCGGATATTCGGTGTTCTGCCCGCCCCTTGGGCCACAGGATGGTGCGCATGACTCTGGCCACCCCCGTGCTGCACACCGCCCGCCTGCGACTGCGGCCCTTCACCGACGCCGATGCGCACCACCTCTTCGCGCTGCACAGCCGCACCCGTGTGATGCGTTACTGGGACTCCCCGCCGTGGACCGAACAGGCCCGCGCCGACCGGTTCATCGCGGTGTGCCGGAAGATCGCGGACGAAGGCACCGGGGCACGGGTGGCCATCGACCGTGCTTCTGACGGGGCCTTCGTCGGCTGGTGCGGGCTCACCGGCTGGAACCCGGACTACCGCAGTGCGTCGCTGGGCTACTGCCTCGACGACGCGATGTGGGGCCAGGGCTACGCGACCGAAGCCACGCACGCCTTGCTGCGATGGGCATTCGACACACTGGCCCTGAACCGGGTCCAGGCCGAGGCGGATACACGTAACGAGGCTTCCGCCCGGGTACTGGAAAAGGTCGGATTCATGCGCGAAGGGACGCTGCGGGAAGACTGCGTCGTGAACGGCGAGGTCTCCGACTCGTGGGTGTTCGGTCTGCTCAGGCGGGAATGGCGACCGTCGGCCGTGCCGACTCCGGCCCGCTGAGCGCCGGGCCACTCGTCCGGCGTTCGGGGGCGCGGGCCGGCGTAGGAGGCGAAGTTGGCGGCGGTGGGGGAAGCTGGTGCCGTCTCCAACGGCAACCAGGAGAACTGCGGCGGTCCTGACGCCGACGCCGGGCAGCGACGTCAGGACCTGGAAACCTAACGGGGGCCGGAGGTGGAGGGGCACGGGGCATCCAACCGCGGGCGTCCCGGCCGGGGGCGCATGGAGCACCGGGCGGACTCCGCGGCAGTGGCGGGGTGCATGCGTCCCTGCCGAGCGGACGAGCACTTCAGACGGGGCATCGGGCACACGAGGCCCACGGCAGCTCGGCCCCCGGTGCCCAACGAACGCGCCGACGGCGAACCATCCGGCATCAGCCCGGCGTCTTCGACGGACCAGCCGCCGCGCCGCGGCCGCTCTGCGAGGATGAACCTCATGGAGCAGCGCCCAAGCAAGGCAAAGAAAGCGCAAAGTCCTCCTGAAGAAGCAGCTCAGCAAGTGTGGTCCCCGCGCAGGCGGGGGTGTTCCGTCCGCGATCGGCCCCGATGTCATCAACTACTCGTGGTCCCCGCGCAGGCGGGGGTGTTCCGCCGTACGGAACAGGGCATAGTGCGCCGGATCGGTGGTCCCCGCGCAGGCGGGGGTGTTCCGCGGCCGGGCCCGGTCGCCGATCCGCTGCCCGGGTGGTCCCCGCGCAGGCGGGGGTGTTCCGCGGCAGAAGGCCGCCCAGACCTGACCTAGGAGGTGGTCCCCGCGCAGGCGGGGGTGTTCCGATGGAGCGTCGCGGAATGCGCGTCGACCATGAGTGGTCCCCGCGCAGGCGGGGGGTGTTCCGCGTGGAGCTCCTCCGTGGTGGCGTCCTCGACGGCGGTCCCCGTGCAGGCGGGGGTGTTCCGGGGACCATCACCGCCGCACCCTCCCCCGCTTCCTACCGACTGGTAACCTCAGGCAGCAGCGCCTGGCCGACCTCGTGCTCAGTCCCGAACGCGCGGCTGCGCCCGCTGCGGTCGACCCCGATCACCAAGGACGGCCTGGCCACCAGGCGACTCCGGCGACTGCGATCCCGCCAACACCGAGGCCCCGGCCTGACCCGCCTACGACCAGGAGCTGACGATGCAGTGGGAGAAGCACGCAACGACCCTCGCCGAGCAGGCGACGGACCCCGGGTCGCGGTAGCGGCCTCTCGTCGCCGCCGTGCCCCGCCACCGGTTCATGCCCCGCTGGTGGCATCGCCGCGCCGACGCCTGGGCGCTGCGCGACGGCCCGTCGGACGAGAACGCCTGGGCGCAGCACGCCTCGCGGACCGGTCCGTGATCACCCGTGTCAGGCCCCACCACGCGGACCTGGCCGAGTACGGAGGCGCCCCGGCCGAGCTGCCCACCTCGATCCGCGACCCTCCCGAGCCTGGTCGTCCGCATGTTCCAGCACGCCCGCATCGCCGGCGGCGCTGCGGCTGGGGGAGCACCGGGTCACCAGTATCGACGTCGACGAGTACTTGGTGAACGCCGCCCGGCACCGCCTGGACCGGATCGGACTGCGCCCGCGACTTGAGGTGCTGGACGGCACCGGCGTACTGCCGGGAGAGTACGACCGGATCGTGGCCACCGTCGCCGTGCGCCAGGCCGCCCTCGTGGCCCGCCGCGCTGCGCCCGGGCGGACGCCTGGTCACGACGATCAGCGACACCACGCTGATCGTCACCGCGGAAAAGCGGGAGGACGGCACAGCCGTCGGCCAAGTGGATTGGGACAGGGCCGGCTTCATGCAGGCCCGCGCAGGGGCCGACTACCAGGACACTCCGTCCGCCGCCCTGCGGGACGCCGCCCGGAACCGGGACGGGGACTCCGTCACCAGGAGCGACTTTCCGGCCCTCGACATCCAGGAGGCCTGGGACGTGGCCGCCATGCTCTCGATCGAGGCGCCGGGGACCTGTACGGCTTCGACGAGACCGAGGGCCACCGGGTGACGTGGCTCGCGCACCCGGACGGCTCGTGGGCACGGGCGTCGTCGAACGGCACCGGGCCGACCATCGTGCACCAGAGCGGTCCGCGCCGCCTCTGGGAGGACCTGGACGGCACTCGCGGCTACTGGCTCACCCACGGCGAACTCCCGGTCCGCGGAGCCCGTGCCCTCATCACGCCGGACGGCCGGACCCGGCTGGCACGCGCCGGCTGGCGGGCCACGTTGGGAACGCGGGTCCCCCGCACGGCCCTTGGCCGCACGGGCCGCTTGCTGTCTGTGCGCCCGCCAGGGGGGTGATGTTGACCGCCGGGCCCGCGTCTTTCAGATCGGCAGATCCCACCCGGGGCCGTCCTCGGTGCCGAGCCACACACGCTGACCGGCGGCCGAGAGCGTGAACCCGAACTTCTCCTGGTGAGGCTCGTTGGCGGCCTGCCAGCGCTCCACGGCCCGTTCCACCCGATCCCACAGGCGAACGGGACCGCGCTGAACAACGGTCCACGCGCCGTCAGGGTGTCGCGCCGTCCGGGCCTGCGAACCGGTGGACACGTCCCAGAGGATCTGTTCCGCCCCCGCCCCCATGCGTTCGGCCGAGGGGGCCGCGAGTTGCGCGACCCAACCGCCGGTCCAGTTGTCGAGCTTCGCGGGGTCGATCCGGCTCGGACGCTCATCCCCGGGCAGCAGGGCCAGCGTCGGGCGGGGTGGCCGGTCGTGCGGCCGGGCGATCATGAAACTGGTGTAGCCGGGGAGGAACCGGCCCGTGGCCTCCCCGGGGCCGGTCACGTCGAGCAGCGCCAGGGCGTTGGCGTAGCTCCACCCGGAGAGGGTGGCCAGAATCTTCCCGCCGGGTTTCACCTGGTGCAGCCAGGGCAGAGGGATGTACCGGACCGAACAGGTGGCGATGAGCCGGTCGTACTGCCCGCCCTGCGGGTCGCCGCGCAGCCCGTCACCGATGATCAGCCGGGGCGCGAACCCGGCCGCCTTGAGCGCCGTGGCAGCAGCGCTGCCGACCACCGGGTCGTACTCGATGCTGGTCAGGTTGGCGTCCCCGAGGCGGTGCGCGCCGAGGGCGGTCGAGTACCCGGTTCCGGTACCGATCTCCAGCACCCGCTGACCGGACTCCGTGCCAAGCTGCTGCCACATCCATAGCACCAGGGACGGCAGGGTGGACGACGACGAGGGGGAGCCGGTAACGGCGTCCTCGGCCACGTCGTCGGGCCTGATCAGGCCGTCCAGTTGGGTGATCAGCGTCTCGTCGGAGTAGACGCCCTCCAGCCACCCGGGGTCGCCCTCGCGCACGGGCCGGTAGCTGGTGGGGACGCTGCCCGCCACCGGCAGGAAGTAGGACCCCGTGAACAGCTCGCGCGGAACCGTGGTGGCCGCGCTGCGCCACTCGGGTTGGGTCAGGGTGCCGTCCTCGGCAAGTCTGTCCGCCAGGGCGCTGCGAAGCTGAGCCGATGTGCTCACGTGCCGGGGCCTTTCTCCAGTTGGTCGGTAAGGGCTTGGGCGATAGCGGCGGTGGTCTGCGCCGGCTGCCACGCCCACTGGCCGTTCGGGTTGCACTCAAGGAAGTACCAGTCGCCTGCGGTCGTCACGGCGAAGTCGAACGCGCCGTAATGCAACCGGAGTTCGGCTAGATAAGCCGTGACCGGACGGGCGACCGACGCGGGTACCTCGATCGGTGTGCACGTCATCAGGTCCTGACGGCAGCGCCAGTCGAGGTCGGGGCTGTCGATCCGGACCCCGAACAGTCGGCCGCCCACGGCTGTTACCCGCACGTCGAACACCTTGTCCACCTTGGCTTGGAACATGTGGGGGCAGACGGACACGGCGTCCGTGATCTCGGCCGCGTACACCTCCCGGACCCACACGCTGTGCGGCTGATCGTCCACGCGGTAGGGGGTGTTCCACACGGGTTTGTAGACCACTCCGCCGGGCTGCTGGGCTGCGAACGTCCGCGCCTGTTGAGGGTCGTCGGTGATCACCGTGCTGGGCACCAGGAACCCGCAGCGCTGCGCGGTCGAGAGCTGCGCGGGCTTGAACTCGGCGGCCCGGTTGTTCCAGGGGTGATTCACGTAGTGTGCGCCGGGCAGTGACGCGAGGATGCCGCCTGCGCCCCACAGGGCCTGTTCTGCGGCGAACCGGCGGTCTTGGTCGCTCAACTCCGGCGGTCCCGCGTAGAGCGAGGGCCTGCGTACCCACACGGACCGAATCCGCGTGGTGTCGATCTCCCGGCTTGCCGTGCGCAGGGTGCCCCGCTGGTCGCCCGCGCGGTACGTGGCGGTCAGCGAGGCACCCGTGTGCAGGTCGGTGCCGGGGTCGAGACGGACCGAGGGAACCCGACGCTCGGCAAGGAGCCTGAGCACCACATCCGCTGTCACGTCGTAGGGGTTGGTCAGCACCAGTACCGGCCTGCTGTCACGCATCAGCCGGAACTCTGGTCCTGGTCGTACGACTCGGTGCTGTCCGCGTCGGTCGCACCACCAGGGCCGGACCCGTCGCCCGGGGTGGTCGTGGTAGGAGTCAGGCCGCTCGTGCTGGTGCCATGGTTGCCCAGTTCGACCGTCCGGCCGTGCTCGTCCACGATGACGGCGATCTGGGTTTCGGGGTCGATCACAGGCGTGTACTGCGGAACCGTTGTGGTGACCGCGTACGGCCCCATTCGCTGCGTGCCCCACGGGGCGGGCGTCTGCGTCATCTGTTCTGCGCCGCCGTTTCCTGGTGGTGCTGACACTTCATTAGCTCGGGCCAGATGGCCCAAGCTGTCAATCCCGCCCCGCCCGCTCGACCTGTCCACAGTTCTCCCTACCGGGGCGGGGGTCTCGACCCACCCGCGATGACTCGACCGTCCAATGAGGAATCACCGTGGGCGGGAGTTGAGACCGCCCCACTCAGGGACCTGGGCGACCAGCAAGGGGAGAGCTGTGCGGCCCGTGAGGATCGTCCACGAGGCTGACCAGCTTCGCGGGAGCCGGAGAGGCTGAACCAGAGGCCTCTGCGGGCGCTCTGCGGGCTCAGTCACCCGTGAGCGTCCGCGAGGTGGCGACTCATCCTGACGTTGCAGTCACTCTGCTTGCTTCCGTCGCCGTTCGCCCGTGCCCGGTCGCGCTCCAAGGCGACGTTGTCGCAGTGCGCGCATCCCGGTACCGGCTGCAGGTCACCCTCCAACCTCACCGGGAGGTCTACGGGGTTCTCCTGAGTAGTCTGCGTCCTGGGCGCCATGGTCACCGTCCCGCTTGTTCCGTCACGTCCGCTACTGCGTGTTGGCCAAGACAAGCGTGGTGAGGGTGCGCACACCACAGCAGAAAAGCCGCAACCCTGCCGCACCATGGCCGCACTGGCTACGCTGACCAGGGAAGACGCTTTCCCGAGAGGAGACCGGCCACGATGACCAGCAGGCGGCGGAGGTTGGCGGAGCGCCGGAAAGCGTGCGGGTTCAATCAGGAGGAATTCGCGGAAGCGGTCGGCGCTGATCGCTCAACGGTCCAACGCTGGGAGAACGGCAAGAACGACCCCCAACCCTGGCAGCGTCCGAAGATCGCAAAGGCGTTGTCGATCACATCGAGGGAACTGGACGCGCTCCTGATTCCCGACGCCTATGCCCCGCCGCAGTCACGTTCCGGTTGGCTCACTGCCGCACCCACCGATAGTTACGACGAGGTCGACGCGCTCGAATTGGCCCGGCGGGTTTCCGCTAGCGACGTGGGGAAGGAGACATTGAATCGCCTCGAAGTTGCGTTCGATGAACTGGCCATGAAATACCCCGTGTGTCCACCGCAAGACTTGCTCGAAAGAGTACGCAAGCATTCCGCTTATGTAACTCACCTCTTGGATGCCCGCATGACACTTGCGGAACAGCGCCGCCTTTATGTGGTCGGAGGCTGGTTCCAACTTTTCGGGGCCACGTTGCATATCGACCTGAACCAAGAGCACGCCGCGACGGCCCGGTTGCAGACGGCGGCCACTCTCGCTCAGCACGCAGAGCATCGCGAAATTGAGGCGTGGTGTTACGAGACGGACGCTTGGCGAGTGCTCACGGATGGCGACTACGCCCGCGCGCTGGAACTCTCGCTGATCGCACAGGAATTGGCACCGGCCGGAAGCTCGGCTGCAATCCAGGCGGCAGCGCAAGAGGGACGGGCGAGAGCGCGACTCGGAGAGGGGCCCGAAACGTACGCGGCCATAGACCGAGTTCAGCGAATGTCGTCTGCGATGTCCCCGCGCAAGGGCACTGAACATCACTACCAATACGACCCCGGTAAAGCATTGGCCTATACGGCAACGACCCTCGCGTGGATTGGAGATTCCGCGGCGGAGGACTACGCCCGCCAGGTAATCGCCAGACTGGCACCCGTAGACGACGTCGAGAAATGGCCACGTCGTTTGGCTTCTGCGAATATTGACTTGGCGCTGGCTTTGCTTGGCGGTGACCGACTGGACGAGGCGTGCAATGCAGCACAGCGAGCCATACTTTCCGGCCGTATCGTTCCGTCGAATCACTGGCGCGCACTTGAAGTCGTTAGGGTCGTGGAGCGGCGACAGCTTCCGGAAGCGTCCGATCTGCGGGAGGCATATCAGGGGTTAAAGGCCCTTCCGCGGGCGACGGAGTGAACCGCGTACACCCGAGAACGCGGGCACCCCGTTATCCCGTCACCTGGCACGGGTGACGGGTACAGGGGGCCAACTCCCGAATCCAACGTGATAGTTGAGTGCGTACTACCCCGCGATCGTCGCAGCCCCACTCTTCACGGTGCCTCGCTCGACGGTCACGATCAGTCCGCGCTCGGAGGTCCCGCTCTGCCAGGTCGATCCGGTATCGGTCAGTTCCTGGTCGAACTCGGCACCGAGTTCGACAGCCTTTCGGTCAGCATGCGACACCATGCCTTCCCACAGCTTCGCGTCATACCAGCACTGTTCGGGAATGGTCTGCACCTCACCCAAAGCCGTCTGCGCGCGCTGCACCCCGGTCAGTACGTGCCCACGCCTGAGGCGGGCTGCCCGGTATTCGGCGTATGCCGCGACCGGACCGAGGGATTCTTGCGTTCTCGATTCCCCATGCCCCCGGTAGGGACCAGAGGGGTCCCGGAACCACTCTTGACCAGCACCGACGTTCTCATGGCAACACTCCAGAACCACTGGTTCCGTGTGGGGGGAGGTCCGGGGAACAACGAACGTTGCATCCTGGGTTGATCCGGCCCGCCGCCCGTACCGTTCCGGGCCACGTCACCGTTCCCGCGGCGCGTTACCGCACCGGGCCGCCCAGTCCCTGCGGGTCCGCCAGCGAGGCCACGTCCGTCAGGAGGGGGTCGCACAGGGCGGCGGCCGCGAGGCGTTCCAGTGCCCGGCGGCGCACCGTGAGCGCGGGCACCCGGTCGGCCGGCGCGCTCGCGGTCAGGCGGTCGAACAGGGACCGGAGCCTGCGCACGGTCTGCACATTGCCCGAGCCGTAGTCGAGGGTCTCGTCCAGGGCGACGGCGACCAGGTCCTCCCACCTCGGGGCCGGGCGCGTCAGGCGCACCACGCCGTCGCCGTCGGTGACCCGGACCGTGCCGAGGGGCTGGTCGGCGAGGCTCGTGAGCACGTCCTCGATCTGGTCGAGCGCCTGTACCGCGGTGGTGGGGTCGTTGATGGCCGGGGACAGGGCCCGGATCGCGATGTCGGCGAGGAGCCGCAGGCCGTACGCGGGGTCGTCCTCGATGGTACGGCCCGCCCCGAGGCGTACACCGGCGGCGATGCGGGCGGCCGTACGCGCGGGGAGCCCGCGCGGCGGGGAGCACCCGGTGCGGACCCGGGCGATCACCGCGCCGGACCGCACGAAGTCGCCCACCGCGCAGGCCATGTCGATCCGCAGGTCATGGCGCCGGGCCAGCCGGACGAGGCGCTTCTCGTGGAACGCGGCGACGGTGGCGGGCGGACCCTCGTGCCGTACCTCCGCCGGCCCGGGTACGGGCCGGGTGCGCTCCCGGCGACCGGTGAGATCCCGTGTCGTGGCGCGGAGCCGGTCGCCCACGGCCCGGGCGAGCCCGCCGGCGGTCACCGCGTGGCGCAGGGAGGCGAACATCCTGAGCACGGCGACGGTGTCGAGGAGGACGAGGCCGATCGCGAAGGTCACGCTGAACCGGGGCACGGCCTCACCCTGCACCTGGCTCAGCCCCACCAGGGCGTAGACGGCCGTGCCGACCAGGAGCCCGAAGACGACCAGGTAGCGGGGGAAGTGGCCGAGCGCGCCGACGAGGCGGGGCGACATCCCGAGCACGGTCTGGACGACCAGGGTGATCGCGGTGACCACGAAGCCCGCCAGTGTGATCATGCTGCCGGCGATCGCGGCGAGAGTCGCCTGGGCGGTCGCGGCGTCGAAGCTGAGCCCCTGGGCGGGCAGATGCCGTTCCCAGAGCGGGAGGACCCACCCCAGCAGGGCGCCGGCCGCGACCAGGAGCAGGGCGGCCGCCTGGCTGCGGGCGCCGTGGGCGTGCGCGCTGCTCCTGACGGGGCGCGGCGGGCGCGCCGGCGCGTTGTCGTCTGTCCCGGCAGGTCCGCGAGCGTGCGCGAGGTCGTCGTCCCCGACCCGTGCGGCGGACGGATCGCGGTGGGGTTCGGCGGACGGCTCGCGCGCCGGTTCGGATTCCGGTCCGCGGCCTGGTCCTCGGTCCGGTTCGGGGGACGGTTCGCGCGCCGGTTCGCGGGTCACGGCGGCCAGCCTCCCCCGGACGGTGCCGGGGCGCCATCGGGTGCGGGCCGTCGGGGTGAGGGAAGGGGTGCGCCCCGACCGGGCGGCAGCCGCCGCGTCGAGGCGGGCGCGCCCGTCGGCGGCACCCGCCCGGTCGCAGCGGGCACGGGCGATGGCGGCAGCCGCCGGGGCGGGGCGCACGCGGGGCGGCGCGTCGCGGCCGGGACGCCGGCGCGACCAGGTATGAGACCTGCATGTCCCAACCCGGCACCCTCGTCCTGATCATGGCCGCCGCCGTGCTCGCGCCCCTGCTCGCCGACCTGGCGGGCCGTCGGATGCGCGTGCCGATGGTGGTCTTCGAGATCGCGCTCGGCGTCCTCCTCGGCCCGCAGGTCCTCGGCTGGGCGCACGGCGGCCAGGTCACCGACACCCTGGCCGACCTCGGACTCTGCATGCTGATCTTCCTCGCGGGATACGAGATCGACTTCGCGGCCGTCCGGGGCCGGACCCTCAACCGGGCGCTGATGGCCTGGCCGGTCTCCCTCGCGGCGGCCATCGGGATCGCCTTCCTCTTCGCCGACGAGCACGGCCTGTCCGGCGTGTTCGTGATCGGCACCGCGCTGACCAGCACCGCGCTGGGCACCGTGCTGCCGATTCTGCGGGACGGCGGCGACCTCGACACGCCCTTCGGCCGGACGGTCTCGGCCTTCGGAGCCGTGGGCGAGTTCGGGCCGGTGGTCGCCGTCGCCCTGCTGCTCAGCGGCCGGAAGCCCGGCGAGTCCGCCGTGCTGCTGGTCCTGTTCGCGGTCATCACGGCGGCGGCCGTCTTCTGGGCACTGCGGCCGAGGCCGCCCTGGTTCTCCCGACTGGTCGACGAAACCCTGCACAGCAGCGCCCAGTTCGCCGTCCGCTTCGTGATGCTGCTGCTCGCCTCGATGCTCGGCCTCGCCACGGTGTTCGGCCTGGACATGCTGCTGGGCGCGTTCGCCGCGGGCGTGGTGACCCGGCTGGTCCTCCAGAGCGCGGCCCCGGAGAGCGGCCGGGAGGTCATGAGCAAGGTGGAGGCCATGGGGTTCGGCTTCCTCGTCCCCCTCTTCTATGTGGTGACCGGCATCGAGTTCGACCTCGACGCCCTGCTCGCCGACGTCGGCGCGCTGCTGCTGGTCCCGGTGTTCCTGCTGCTGTTCGTCCTGGTCCGGGGCGGTGCCGTGTACGCCTTCGCGCCATCGGAGTCCGGCCGCGCCGGCCGGACGGCCCTGGCGCTGTTCTGCTCGACCTGTCTGCCCCTGGTGGTGGCGATCACGACCATCGGCACGGACCAGAAAATCCTCGGCACGGACACGGCGGCGGCCCTGGTCGGCGCGGCGATGATCTCCGTCCTGGTGCTGCCCCTCGTCGCCGCGAGGATCAGGCACGGCGGCGCGACGGGCCGCCGGGACGGGGCGTGTCCGGCGGAGGGGACGGAGGCGTGGTGAGGTCGCGACGGAGGCGTGGCGAGGTGTGGTGCGGCGCGCCCGGCGCGGCCGGGCTGGACCCGTCGGCCGTACGCCTGCTGCTGGTGGGGGCCGAGCCCATCGCACCGGCCGGTGTGGCGGGACTTCGCCCGCAGGACGCGTCCGGCGGGGGTGGACCCGGCGGCGGCCCAGCCGGCCTGTCGGAGGCGACCCTCGCGGTGACGTTCCCGCCACCAGGGGTGGTCGCCCGGCCGCTGGCCCCGGACCGTGCGGCGCTGAGCCTGGGTGAGGCCGTGGACGCGGCGCCGGGCGACGCGGCGGCCGTCGAGCTGATGGACGTCGGCTCCCCGGTCGCGGGCTGCGCGATGCGGATCACGGACGACGCGGGGGCGGATCTCGGGACCGGCGGGTCGGTCACATCCTGGTGCGCGGGCCCCAGTTGGCACGCGGCTACCACGGACTGCCGAAGGTGAGCGCCGAGTTCTTCGCCGACGGGTGGCTGCGCACCGGCGATCTGGGCTTCCTGCGGGACGGACGGCTCTGTGTGACCGGGCGGCACAAGGACGTGCTGTTCCTCAACGGGCGTACGCTCCACGCCCCGGACATGGAGGAGGTCGCCGCGGCGACCCCTGGGCTGCCGCACGGGACCTGCGCGGTGGTCGGGTCCACCGACCCGTCGACGGGAGCCGAGCGCGTCGTGGTGTTCGTTGCCTGGGCCCGGCCGCCGCGCGAGGCGGCCGAGGTCCTCGGACGGGTCGCCGCCAGGGTCCGCGAGGCGCTGCTCCACGCCTCGGGTGCGGGCGTACCGCTGGTGCGCGGCACGGTCGACGCTCCTACCGGACTGGCCTACTGGGCGGCGGCGGAGGCGGCCGGCACCCGGGCCGCGCCCCTGCGTCTGGGGACCCGTGCCGTCGACCCGGCGGCGCTCGGCTCGTTCCCCGGGACCGGGGGCGCCCGGCGGTGCCGGGGCGTTCAGCAGTGACCGGGGCCGGTGACGGGTGGCGGCGACGGGGTGGACCGGCACTACCGGCGCCTGCGCCGCCCGTGACCAGTGTTGACCGTGCTCACTCACGCGCTTAGTGTGCGCGGACGATCGGCGCCCGGGCGGGCCGGACGCCCGGCTCGCCGCCGGTCCCTCCTCTCCTCGCCCGCCCCGCACCGTGCTCCGCGCCACCCTCGCCCCTGGAGACGAAGCCGCGCATGGACACTCCCCTCGCCACCGTGTTCCTCCCGCTCGCCCTCGCCGTCATCATGTTCGGCCTCGGCCTGTCCCTCACCGTCGACGACTTCCGCCGGGTGCGACGCCATCCGCGGGCCGTCCTCGTGGCGATGGCCTGCCAGCTCCTGCTCCTGCCCGCCGTCTGCTTCGGCCTGGTCGTCGCCTTCGGCCTCCCGCCCCTGCTCGCGGTCGGCATGATGCTGCTGGCCGCCTCACCTGGCGGGACGACGGCGAACCTCTTCAGCCATCTCTTCGGCGGCGACGTGGCGCTCAACGTCACTCTCACGGCGGTGAACGCGGTACTGGCCGTCGTGACCCTGCCGGTCGTCACCAATCTCGCCCTGGGGTACTTCGAGCCGGACATAGGACAGGACGGCCTGGGGCTGCAGTTCGGCAAGGTCCTCCAGGTGTTCGCCCTGGTCCTCGTCCCGGTGGCGATCGGGCTGGTCGTGCGCCGCCGCTCGGCGGCGTTCGCGCTGCGCATGGACCGCCCGGTGCGGCTGCTGTCGGTCGTCGTCCTCGTCGCCGTCATCGTCGGCGCGCTCGTCGCCGAGCGGGGCAACATCGCCGGCTACCTGGTGGACGCGGGACCGGCGGCGCTGGTCTTCTGCGTGCTCAGCCTCACCACGGGGTACGCCGTGCCGCGGCTGGTGCGGCTCGGCAAGCGGCAGTCGGTCGCTTGCTCCATGGAGATCGGCGTGCACAACAGCGCCGTGGCCATGACTCTGGCGATCAGCGTCCTCGGCAGCGTCGGCCTGGCTGTTCCGGCCGCCGTCTACGGGGTGCTCATGTACCCCGTGGCGGCTCTCGCGGGGCTGCTGATGACCCGGGGTTCCCGGCCCGCGGAGGATCCGGCGCCGGCCGTCTGAGCACCACGGGCCGGGGCCCCGGCCGGGGGCCCCGCGGGCGGCGGCCCGGCCCCCGGCGTACATGCGCGGGGGCCTCGACGCTTCCTCGGCCGCGCCGCGCGACGATCACGGGCCACCGCTCACCACCGGCCCCTGCCCCGGCCCCGGCTCCGTCTGCGCCCCCCGCCCCGCTTCCGGGGACCGGCGCTGCCGCAGCACCGCGGCGGCCATCGTGACCAGGACGCCGGCGACCGCCCACGCCGAGAGCACCAGCAGGGCCGAGGTCATGTTGTTGCCGTCGAAGTAGGAGATCGAACGGGCCGCCCAGGTGCCCGCGCCCGGTGGCAGGGCGGGGCCGATCGCCTCCCAGAAGGGCGGCAGCATCGGCGCCGGGAAGGCACCGCCCGCGCTCGGGTTGCCCGCGATCACGATGATCAGGATCGCCAGGCCGATACCCACGATGCCGAAGAGCCCCTGGAGGGCGAGCGTTGCGGCACCGACCGCGAAGATGATCAGCGCGCCCAGGCCCCACAGCGCCCACACCCCGCCCGGCAGGGCGCCCAGGACCGGCCCGACGATGACCGCGCCGCCGAGTCCGCCGACGAGCGAGACCAGGGCCATCGTGCCCAGCCGGGTCGCCGCGCGGACCGGGTTGGCCGGGCGGGCCCCCGCGCTGACCGCCAGGATCGACGCGCACAGATAGGCGCCGACACACCAGCCGATGACCAGGTAGAACGAGGACAGGCTGTTGAAGTCGCCGCTGGATACGGGGGTCACATCGACCGTGCGGGCGGTACGGCCCTGGGCCTTCTCCACGTCCGCGACGAGTGTGCCGAGCGCCAGGGAGAGGGCCCGGCCGCCGCCGGACGCGACGAGCAGGGTGTCCCTGGTGCCGGCCGGGTCCACCACGAGCGCGCCGTCGATGTCCCGGTTCATGAGCTGTTCCCGGGCCGTCCGCTCGTCGGGGAGGGCGCGGGCGTCCAGCGGCGTGCCGGGCAGCTCGTTCAGCCGGGTCACCGTCTGCCCGGCGGCGGCTCCCGGTGCCACGACACCGAAGGGCACGTCCTTGAGCCGGGGTTCGTGCAGGGCGCCGACATAGGAGGCGACGAACAGCAGTTGCAGGACGATCACTCCGATGACCAGCAGGGTGGCCCGGGGGGTGACCGCGTCCTTCACCTCGGACAGGGTGCTCTGTTTCATGGTGTCCACGGTCGTGGAGGCCGGGTGCGCGCGCTGGCCCGGGGCACCCGAACGGCTGGCGCGGGAGGCGCTCCTCGCCGCCGCGCCCGCGATGTCGGGCCGGAACGCCGAGCCGTCCCTGGCCGGTCCCGGCCGGGCGGCCGGTCAGGAGGTTCGCGTGCCCCGCCCGGCGTCGATCTCGGCGACGAGTGCCTCGACCAGGCCCCTGATCTCGTCGCGGATGGGGCGGACGGCCTCGACGCCCTGCCCGGCCGGGTCGTCGAGGCTCCAGTCGAGGTAGGTCCTGCCGGGGAAGTACGGGCAGGCGTCCCCGCAGCCCATGGTGATGATGTAGTCCGACGCCCGGGCCGCCTCGGGGGTGAGGACCTTGGGCTGCTGACCGGAGATGTCGATGCCCACCTCGGCCATGGCGGCGACGGCGGAGGGGTTGATCCGGTCGCCCGGGAGGGAGCCGGCGGAGCGGACCTCGACGCGGTCACCGGCCAGGTGCCGGAGGAAGCCCGCGGCCATCTGGGAGCGGCCGGCGTTGTGGACGCAGACGAAGAGCACGGAGGCGAGCGGAGCGGTCATCTGTTCTTCCTCAGGGGGCAGGGTCGCGGGGGTTCGGGAGGTTCGGGAGGTTCGGGAGTCCCGCCTCGGTAGCATCAGCGGAAGCTGATGTGACAGTATCAGCCCATGATGACGTCAGTCGACACTGATCTGATGCGGGTGCTGAGCGATCCCCTCCGGCTCCGGATCGTGACCCTGCTCGCCCGCGAGACGCTGTGCACCACCCACCTGGTGGAGGAGACCGGCGCCCGGCAGACCAATCTCTCCAACCACCTGAGAGTCCTGCGCGAGGCCGGGGTCGTGGACACCGAACCCTGCGGCCGGTTCACCTACTACCGGCTCGCCCCCGAGGTCATCGAGACGCTCGCCGGCCAGTTCACCGCCCTCGCCGCCACCGCCCGTGCCAACGCCGGCTCCAGGAGGCCCTGTTGACACCCACCGAAGCGCCCGCACCGGCCGGGGACGCCCCGGTCGCCGCGCGGCTGTCGACGCTGGACCGCTTCCTCGCCGTCTGGATCCTGATCGCCATGGCCCTGGGCCTCGGGGTGGGTCGCCTGGTCCCCGGACTGGACGACGCCCTGGCGGAGGTCGAGATCGGAGGGATCTCCCTGCCGATCGCCGCGGGTCTGCTGATCATGATGTATCCGGTCCTGGCGAAGGTCCGTTACGACCGGCTCGACGCCGTCACCGGTGACCGGAAGCTGCTGGTCGCCTCACTGGTCGTCAACTGGGTCCTCGGCCCGGCGGTGATGTTCGCGCTGGCGTGGGTCTTCCTGCCGGACCTGCCCGAGTACCGCACGGGCCTGATCGTCGTCGGCCTCGCCCGCTGCATCGCCATGGTCATCATCTGGAACGACCTGGCCTGCGGCGACCGCGAGGCCGCCGCCGTCCTGGTCGCCCTCAACAGCGTCTTCCAGGTGCTCGCGTTCGGTCTGCTGGGCTGGTTCTACCTCGACCTCCTGCCCGGTCTGCTCGGCCTGGGCGAGGGCGAGGGCCTGGACATCTCCGCGTGGGAGATCGCACTGAACGTCGTCGTCTTCCTCGGCGTCCCGCTGCTGGCCGGGTTCCTCACCCGCCGCGTCGGCGTGCGGAGACTCGGCCGCGAGACCTACGAGTCCGCGTTCCTGCCGCGGATCGGCCCCTGGGCCCTGTACGGACTGCTGTTCACGATCGTCGTCCTCTTCGCCCTCCAGGGCCGGACCATCACCTCGCAGCCACTGGACGTCGCCCGGATCGCGCTGCCGCTGCTGGTGTACTTCGCGGTGATGTGGTTCGGCACCTTCGTGCTCGGCAAGGCCATCGGCCTGAACTACGGGCGCACCACGACCCTCGCGTTCACGGCCGCGGGCAACAACTTCGAACTCGCCATCGCCGTCGCCATCGCCACCTTCGGCGTCACCTCGGGCCAGGCCCTCGCCGGCGTCGTGGGCCCGCTGATCGAGGTCCCGGTGCTGGTCGCGCTGGTGTACGTCTCGCTGGCCTGGCGCAGAAAGTTCGCCCCGGACCGCCGGTAGACCCCGCGACCACCCGGGGCGGCGGGGGACGGTCACACCACGGTGCTGCTGCGGCGCTCGACGAGGGTCACGTCCCGCCACACACCGTGGTGCCGGCCGATCCGCTCGCGGGTTCCGATCACCCGGAACCCTGCCCGCGCGTGGACGGCGAGGCTGGCGGTGTTCTCGGGGAAGATCCCGGCCTGGATCGTCCAGATCCCCGCCGCTTCCGTCGAGCCGACCAGCGCCTTCAGGAGCAAGGCGGCGACACCCCGGCCGCGGGCGCCGGGGTGGACGTAGACGGAGTGCTCGACGACGCCCGTGTACGCACACCGGTCGGACACCTTCGACGCGGCGACCCAGCCCAGCACGCGGCCGGTCCCGTCCAGTGCGACGAACCGGTGACCGGGCAGCCTCGACGCGTCGAACTGCTCCCAGGCCGGCGCCGCGGTCTCGAAGGTGGCGTTCCCCTCGTCGATCCCGGCCCGGTAGATCGCGATGACCTCGTCGGCGTGCGCGGCCGTGAGCGGCACCACCCCGACCTCGGGAGCCTTCATGCGACGGCGGCCCTGGTCAGCAGCGCCCCCATGGCGGCCAGCACGGCGGGCTCGACGCGGTAGTACACCCACGTTCCACGCCGCTCGGAGGACAGCAGGCCCGCCTCCTTCAGCTTCTTCAGGTGGTGGGAGACGGTCGGCTGGGAGACACCGACGTCGGAGATGTCGCAGACGCACGCCTCTCCGCCCTCGTGCGAGGCCACGGCCGAGAACAGCCGCAGGCGCACCGGGTCGCCGAGCGCCTTGAACATCACGGCGGTCCGCTCGGCCTCCTCCGCGGTCAGCGGCCGCTCGGTGAGCGGCGGGCAGCACGGCTCGACGGCGGGCTGGAGGAGCGGCAGCGCCTTGGTATTCGACATATGTCTATGTTGACACACGCCGAAGCAGTATTTCGATTTCCGTCTATGTTGACACTCATCTAAGCAGATGCCAGGCTGAGAGCAAGGGATCGACGAACATCGAAACAGCAAAGGATCGTCATGAACGCGAGCGCCACCCGTACCCCCCACGCCGCAGCCACTCCCACCGAGCGCCTGCCCGTCGTAGTCGTCGGAGCCGGCCCGGTCGGCCTGGCCGCCGCCGCCCATCTGGTCGACCGCGGCATCGAGCCGCTGGTCCTGGAGGCCGGCGCACGGGCGGGTGCGGCGGTGCGCGAGTGGGCGCACGTACGGCTCTTCTCCACCTGGGGCGAGGTCACCGACCCGGCCGCCGAGAAGCTCCTCGCCCCCACGGGCTGGGTCAGGCCCGACGCGCGCACCTACCCGACCGGCGGCGACTGGGCCGAGCGCTACCTCCAGCCGCTCGCCGACGCCCTGGGGGACGCGGTCCGCCTCAACACCCGGGTCACCGGCGTCTCCCGCACCGGGCGGGACCGGCTCGTCGACGCCGACCGCGACGCCCAGCCGTTCACCGTCCACGTCACCCACGGCGACGGAAGCGAGGAGCGGATCCTGGCCCGCGCCGTCATCGACGCCTCCGGCACGTGGGCCGTCCCGGGCCCGGCCGGGGGCGACGGCCTCCCCGCTCCCGGCGAGCGCGCGGCGGCGGAGCGGATCTCCTACCGGGTCCCCGACCTCGACGACCCCGCCGTGCGGGCCCGATACGCCGGCAGGCGCATCGCCGTGATCGGCTCCGGCGCCTCCGCCTTCACCGCCCTCGCCGGACTCGCGCGCCTGGCCGAGTCCGCGAACGGCACCGGCACGCACGCCACCTGGATCCTGCGCCGGGGCATCTCCAGCTCCACCTTCGGCGGCGGCACCGCCGACCGGCTCCCCGCCCGCGGCGCGCTCGGCCTCGCCGCCAAGGCCGCCGTCGACCAGGGCCACGCGGATGCCGTCACCGGCTTCCGCACCGGCGCCGTCGAACGCGGGATGGACGGCCGCCTCGTCCTGGTCGCGGAGGACGGCCGGCGTCTCGACGCGGTCGACGAGGTCATCGTCCTCACCGGCTTCCGCCCGGACCTGACCTTCCTCGGCGAGCTCCGCCTCGGCACCGACGAGCGCCTCCAGGCGCCGGTGGCGCTCGCCCCGCTGATCGACCCGAACCAGCACTCCTGCGGGACCGTCCGCCCGCACGGCGCCAAGGAGCTGTCCCACCCGGAACGGGGCCTCTACCTGGTCGGGATGAAGTCCTACGGCCGCGCCCCGACCTTCCTCGCGCTGACCGGCTACGAGCAGGTGCGCTCCGTCGCCGCCGCCATCGCCGGCGACCACGAGTCCGCCGGGCGCGTCGAACTCGCTCTCCCGGAGACCGGGGTGTGCGGCGGCACCGGTCTCTTCGACGAACCCGCCGCCACCGACGATGCCGCGACGGACGACGGCGGGTGCTGCGCGCCCGCCCCCGCCCCCGGAGTGATCCAGCTCGGCACCGGCACCCCGGCGCCGGCCTGCGGCGCATGACCGGGCCACTCCGAACCGGGACCTCCATCCCGTGATTCACTATTTCCTGAATTCAGGATGACGTGTACTGTCGCGGATATGCCCTCTCCCGCCACCGGCATCGATATCGACATCGACATCGACGCACTGTCGCGGTTCGGCCGCGCACTGGCCGACCCGATCCGCTGCCGGATTCTCCTGACCCTCCGTCAGGCACCGTCCCACCCGGCCGATCTGGCCGACCGTCTGGACATCTCCCGTACCCGGCTCTCGAACCACCTCGCCTGTCTGCGCGACTGCGGCCTGGTCGTCGCCGTCCCCGAGGGCCGCCGGGTGCGGTACGAACTGGCGGACGCCAGGCTGGGGCGCGCCCTGAACGATCTGCGCGGCACGGTCCTCGCCGTCGCCGACGACCGCACCTGCCCCGACGCGGACGCCAAGGACTGCTGCTGATGACCACACCACCCACCCTCGGCCCCGCGTACGACCGGCGGGCGCGGCTCACCCGGCGGATACGGCTCCTGGTCACGGCGACCCTCGTCTACAACGTGATCGAGGCGGTCGTCGCGATCACCGCCGGGACACTGGCCTCCTCCACCGCCCTGATCGGCTTCGGCCTCGACTCCGTCATCGAGGTCTCCTCCGCCACCGCCGTCGCCTGGCAGTTCTCGGCCCCCGACCACGCCGTACGCCAGGCGCGGGAGAAGACGGCGCTGCGCGTCATCGCCGTCTCCTTCTTCGCCCTCGCCGCCTATGTCACCGTCGACTCCGTGCGTGCGCTGACCGGCGCGGGCGAGGCACAGCACTCCACCCCGGGCATCGTGCTCGCCGCGCTCTCCCTCGCGGTGATGCCGTTCCTGTCGGCGGCCCAGCGGCGGGCCGGCCGGGAACTGGGCTCCGCCTCCGCGGTCGCGGACTCCCGGCAGACCCTGCTCTGCACCTACCTGTCCGCCGTCCTCCTTGTCGGCCTGCTCCTCAACTCCCTGCTCGGCTGGTCCTGGGCCGACCCGTTCGCCGCCCTGGTGATCGCCGCGATCGCGGTCAAGGAGGGCCGGGACGCCTGGCGCGGGAAGAACTGCTGCGCGATCCCCGTCCCGGAGGCCGGGGCCGGGGAGGTCAGCGAGGTCGCGGAGGGCGCCACCGGGGGCTGCGGCTGCGGACCCGGCAGTACCTGCTGCGCCCCGGCGGGGGCGGGTCAGGGGCGGTGGACGGGACCGGCGTGACGCTTCGGTCAGCGCGGGCGGCGGCGTGCCTTGCGGCGGATACGGACGGGGATGAGGATCCAGCAGACGCAGAACCAGAACATGACCGTCCCGACGATCACCCCGGCGATCGCACCGTGCAGGACCACGTCGAGGATGAGGAGCAGGGTGCAGCCGATGGTGAGCGCGAGCATGACCATCCCGCAGGCCATGAAGCGCCCCGCCGCCCGCACCACCTCGTGCTTCATCCGCAGCCCGGAGAGGAAACGGTGGATGGCCACGGGGGCTATCAGGGCCGCGGTCGACGACGCGCCGAGGGCGACCGTCAGTACGTAGAGACCGCGGTTCCAGTCGCTCAACTCCCGGAAGAGCGGGGTGAAGGCGACGCTGAGGAGAAAGCCGAAGAGGATCTGCACGCCGGTCTGCGCGACCCGGGTCTCCTGCAGGATCTCGTTCCAGCGGCGGTTCACCCGCTCCCGCGGGCACTCCTCGCTGCTTCCTGGGCGACTGGTGTCCCGGTCGCTGTTCGAGCGCGCGGTGTCCCGACCGCCGTCGTTTCTCTCCTCGGCGGGCGTCTCGTCTGCGGGCACTGCGGTCACGGTCATGTTCGGCCTCCTTGGTGAACCCCGCTTACCCGCTGCGCCGGAACCGATGCCCCGGGCGCACCCTGTCCGAGCGGCGCCGTCCTTCCCCGTCTGCGAGGCCCATCCGCCAGAAGTTGTGCGCCCGACCGGGCCGGCGGAGCCGCCGCCCGGCGGAACCCGCGGAGGAATGCCAGCATGGTGGACGTGGAGTCCCGCGCAGTCGTCGTGATCGACATGATCAACACCTATGACCATCCGGACGCCGACCTCCTGCGCCCGTCCGCGGCCGAGGCCGTGCCCGCGATCGCCAGGCTGATCCGCCGGGCGCGCGAGCGGGACGTGCCGGTCGTGTACGTCAACGACAACTTCGGCGAATGGCGCTCGCACCACGGGGAGCTGGTGGACACCGCGCTGGCAGGCCCGCACGCCGGCCTCGTCGAGCCGGTGCGCCCCGACGACCGCTCGCTCTTCGTCCTCAAGGCCCGTCATTCGATCTTCTACGAGACACCTCTCGGCTATCTGCTGAGCCGGCTGGGCATCGGGCACATCGTGCTGTGCGGCCAGGTGACCGAGCAGTGCGTGCTGTACTCGGCGCTGGACGCACACATCCGCCACCTGGACGTGACGGTCCCGCACGACGCCGTCGCCCACATCCACAAGGACCTGGCGGACGCCGCGCTGCAGATGATGGAACGGAACATGGGGGCGACGGTCTGCTCGACGGACACCATCCGCTTCTGAGACCGGGCCCGGGCGGGCCCGCCGCCCGGAAGGGTCTCCCCAGCGGGCGGTTCGCCGACCGCGCTGTTGGAACGACCGGCTCCACGAACGAGCCCCAGTGTCCGTTTCATCACGCTTCTTCTGGTAAGTCGTGGAGGTGGAGCCCTTCGCCGAGAGGCGAGATGCCACCGAGCCCCGCGCGAAGCGGACGGAGAGAAGGGGTTGTCATGGCGGTCTGCGAGGTGTGCGGCAACGACTACGCGCTGTCGTTCGAGGTCCGGATGACCAACGGGGCCGTGCACCTCTTCGACAGCATCGAGTGCGCGGCACACCGGCTCGCCCCGGTCTGCGATCACTGCGGATGCCGGATCCTGGGCCATGGACTCCAGGCCGACGGCCTGTTCTTCTGCTGCGCCCACTGATCCCGGCAGCACGGCCATCCAGAACTCAGCGACAGCGCCTGAGTGTCGTGCGCGGTCACGCGGTTTCCCTGTCGCAGGCACGGGCAGGCGAGCCGGTGCAAACGCACGAGCGAAAGGAACGACATGAGTGCCGGAGAGAAGGCCAAGGCCAAGGCGGAGCAGGTCGTCGGGAAGACCGTGCGGAAGGCGGCCCACGCAGTGGGCCAGGACACCACCGCGGCCAAGGGCGCTGCCCTGGAGACCCGCGGAATGGCGCGTGAGACCAAGGAGAAGGGCAAGGGACGCCTCGGCGGCTGAACCCGGCGTCCCGCCTTCCCGGGCCGCCCACCGTCCGGTGCCGGACGGTGGGCGGCCCCATGTCGTGACGTCGTCCCGGAGACCCCGGGCCCGAGCCGGGGTCCTCACCGCCGCCTGCGCCGCACGCCCGAGAGGGGTGCCGCGCTGGGCGGCGGGCGGGGGCAGGTCGTCCACGATCCGCGCACGTTCGGCGGACGAGCCGGTGCACGGGGACGGCACCGCGCGGGTGGAGATGCGCCGACGGGCAGGTGTGCCGTCACGCGGACGGGGCACGGGGGGTACACCTTCATGTGGTCGGGGAATGCGGAGCAGAGGGACGGTGGCATGCGAAGCGTGGGCGTGGAAGAGGAACTTCTGCTGGTGAACCCGGGCAGCGGGGTGCCGACGGCCGTGTCCGGTTCGGTTCTCGCCGCCGCCGACCGGCACGCCGGGCACACCGGCGCGGGCGACGCGGGCGGCGGCTCGGACCACCCGTTCGAGACGGAACTGCACAAGGAGCAGCTGGAGTTCGCCACGGAGCCGGTCACCGAGATGGGCCGGTTGCGGGAGGAGATCGTCCGCTGCCGCGCCGAGGCGGCCCGTCATGCCGAGTCCGCAGGAGCCGTGGTGGCGGCGCTCGCCACCTCACCGCTGACGGTCGAGCCGTCCCTGAACACCGGTACCCGGTACCAGTGGATGGGCGATCAGTTCGGCCTGACCGCTCAGGAGCAGCTGACCTGCGGCTGCCACGTCCATGTGTCGGTGGACAGCGACGAGGAGGGGGTGGCCGTCCTGGACCGCGTCCGCCCCTGGCTGCCGGTCCTCACCGCCATGAGCGCCAACTCCCCCTTCTGGCAGGGCCGGGACACGGAGTACGGCAGCTACCGCAGCAGGGTGTGGAACCGGTGGCCGTCCGCCGGGCCGGTCGATGTCTTCGGCTCCGCCGACCGCTACCACGAACAGGTCGCCGCCATGGTGGAGACCGGTGTGCTGCGCGACAAGGGCATGATCTACTTCGACGCCCGGCTCTCCGCCGCCTTCCCCACCGTCGAGATCCGCGTCGCCGACGTCTGCCTCGATCCCGCCACCCCGGTCCTGCTGGCCGCCCTCGCGCGCGGCCTCGTCGACACCGCGGCCCGCGACTGGCGGGACGGCATGCCGCCGGCCCGCGTCGGCACCGGCCTGCTCCGCCTGGCCTCATGGCGCGCGGGCCGCTCGGGCCTGGACGGCCCCCTGCTGCACCCCGGCACCCTGCGCGAGACCTCCCCGGCCGACGCCGTCGACGCCCTGTACCGGCATGTGCGCGAGTCCCTGGCGGACCACGGCGACGAGGACCTGGTCCGCGAGGGCATCGCCCGCCTCCTCGCCGAGGGGAACGGGGCTCGTACGCAGCGGCGGCTGCTGGACGAGACCGGGGACCTCGCCCGGGTCGTGACCCGCTGCGCCGAGCTCACCGCCGGCGGAGCCTGAGGGCCCCCGGCCGCGGCGGACGCGACACCGTCACGGGTCAGCGCACCCGCCCGCGCGGCTTCAGCGCCACAGGCGGCAGTTCCGGGGCGGGGAGGCGGTCGCCGTCGTAGCCGTGGACCTCGCCGAAGCGGGAGCCCCGGGTCCAGTCCTCGCGGGCGCGTTCGACCTCCTCGTGGCTGCGGCCGATGAAGTTCCACCACATGACGACCTCCTCCTCGAACGGCTCGCCGCCCAGCAGCATCAGGCCCGCGTCCGAGGCGGCGCGCAGGGGGAGTTCGGAGCGGCCGCAGCCCAGGTAGAGCATGGAGCCCGGCAGGACGGGGACCCCGTCGACACGAGCCTCGCCGGACATCGCGAGGACCGCGTACTCGAAGTCGGGGTCCAGCGGCAGGCGGGCCTCCGTACCCGCCGACAGTGCGAGGTCCGCGCCGACGATGGGCGTGTACGCGGTGCCCGGCGAGGTGGTGCCGTCGAGCGAGCCGAGGATCACGGTGGCGAGCAGGCCGGGCGCGGTGACGCGGGGCAGATCGGTGTGGTGCTGGAAGTGGGGTTCGACCTCCCGGTGGGCGTCGGGCAGGGCGACCCACAGCTGGGCGCCGTGCAGGTAGCGGGCGTGCGGGCGGGGGCTCTCCTCGGAGTGGCTGATCGCCCGCCCGGAGGTCATCAGGCCCAGCTCCCGGGGGCGGATCGTCGCCAGGGACCCGGTGCTGTCGCGGTGCAGGACCTCCCCCTCGTGCAGCCAGCTCACCGTCTGGAGTCCCATGTGCGGGTGGGGCGGGACCTGCATACCGGGCTCGTCGGCGATGTCGTCGGGCCCGTAGTGGTCGACGAACGCCCACGCGCCCACCATGCGCCGGCCCAGGTTGGGCAGGAGCCGGCGGACCTCGGTGGACTCGCCGAGCCGGACCCGCCGGGGGCTCAGCAGCTCGCGCACGGGCTCGGCGACGACGAAACCGCGGCCGCCGCAGACGGAGGGGGTGGCCTGGCGATCGAGATTGCTCATGCCGCACAACCTAAGGCCTGTCTGACCCGTCCCGTCCGGGCTGCGGGCGAACGACGCCATGTGTCAGGCAGGCCTTGGTTCCCGTGCGGGCCCGGTGGGGGTGACGCGGCGGTGCCGGCCCGGGGACGGCGGGCCCGAGGGGTGGTGGAATGCGCGGCGCGCCGCCGGTGTTGGCAGGTCCGTACGACCACCGGATCCACCGGATCCACCGGGGAAGACTCGGGAAGGAGCAGCGGTGAGCGAGACCTACTTCGAGTTCGGGACGCCGGCCGAGCGCTGGGACCGGGCGGGGATGTTCTTCGACGCCAAGGAGTACGTCACGGCCGCCCGCATCCTGACCGGTCTCGTCGCCGAGTCCCCCGAGCAGGTCGCCCCGCGCCTGCTGCTGGCCCGGGCGTACTACCACTCCGCGCGGCTGGGCAGGGCCGAGGCCGAACTGCGGGCGGTGCTGGAGCGCGACCCGGTCGAGCAGTACGCGCGGCTGATGCTGGGCCGCACCCTGGAGCGCCGGGGCCGCCCGGAGGAGGCCGCCCCGCACCTGCGGCTCGCGGCGGCCATGTCCGGTGATCTGCCCGTGGACTGACGGTGCGTCAGGGGAGGCGGCCGGGGCGGCCGGGAGTCTCCCGGCCGCCCCGGCGTCCGCCGTCACCCCCGGTAGGTCTCCAGCAGCCGCAGCCACACCTCGCTGATCGTCGGGAACGAGGGCACCGCGTGCCACAGCCGGTCGATCGGGACCTCGCCCGCGACCGCGATCGTCGCCGAGTGCAGCAGTTCGCTGACGGCGGGCCCCACGAAGGTCACGCCGAGCAGGACCTCGCGGTCCAGGTCGACGACCATCCGGGCGTGGCCCCGGTAGCCCTCGGCGTAGAGGTCCGCGCCGGCGACCGCGCCGAGGTCGTAGTCCACGGCCCGTACGCGGTACCCGGCGCGCTCCGCCTCCGCGAGGCTCAGACCGACCGCCGCCGCCTCCGGGTCGGTGAAGACCACCTGCGGCACGGCCGCGTGGTCGGCGGTGGCGCTGTGCGCGCCCCAGCGGTCGGTCTCCAGCAGTGGCACGCCCTGGGCGCGGGCCGCGATGGCCGCACCGGCGATGCGCGCCTGGTACTTGCCCTGGTGGGTGAGGAGGGCGCGGTGGTTGACGTCCCCGACGGCGTAGAGCCAGTCGGTGCCCTTGACCAGGCAGCTGTCGTCCACGTCGAGCCAGCCGCCGTCCTTCTGGCCGACGCTCTCCAGTCCGATGTCCTCGGTGCGCGGGGCGCGGCCGGTCGCGAAGAGGACCTCGTCCGCCTGCACGCTGCTGCCGTCACCGAGGACGAGGGTGACGGGGCCGGTCGCACCGCCCGGGCGGTCCACGGCCTCGACGGTGGCGCCGAGCCGGACGTCGGCGCCCGCCTCCTTCAGCGCCGCCACGACGTGCTCGCCGACGAAGGGCTCCATACGCGGCAGCACACCCCGGTCGCGGACGAGCAGGGTGACCCGGGAGCCGAGGTTCTGCCAGGCGGTCGCCATCTCGACGCCGACGACACCGCCGCCGACGATCGCGAGTCGTCCGGGGACCTCGCGGGCGCTGGTGGCCTCGCGGCTGGTCCAGGCGCGGGCGCCGGCCAGGCCGGGCAGGTCCGGCAGAACGGCGCGGCTGCCGGTGGCGACGACGACGGCGTGGCGCGCGGTGAGGAGGTGGTGCTCGCCCTCGGGGCCGTCGACCACGACGGACTTCGGGCCGTGGAGGCGGCCCCGGCCGCGGTAGACGCGGGCGCCGACGGAGTCGAGCCAGGCCGCCTGGCCGTCGTCCGTCCAGTTGCCGACCTCCTCGTCCCGGCGGGCGAGCACGGCGGCCGCGTCGAGCGGCCCCCGCACGGCGGCGCTCAGGCCGGGGACCCGGCGGGCGTCGGCGCGGGCGATGGCCGGGCGCAGCAGCGCCTTGCTGGGGACGCAGGCCCAGTACGAACACTCGCCGCCGATCAGCTCGCTCTCCACGACGGCGGTGCTGAGCCCGGCCGCCCGGGTGCGGTCCGCCACGTTCTCGCCGACGGGACCCGCGCCGAGCACCACCACGTCGCACTCCACAGCTTCAGTCATACGGTCAGTCTGCTGTGGGGTGTGCGACCTGGCCACATGGGCAGGGGCTGGAATAGCCAGGCCCCGGGCGCCGTTGTGCGGGGCGAGTCCACCGGACGTCCAGGACGCCGAGGAAGAGGTACGCAGGTCATGAGCACCCTTGAGCTGACCAAGGAAAACTTCGATCAGGTCGTCAACGAGAACGACTTCATCCTCATCGACTTCTGGGCGTCCTGGTGCGGCCCCTGCCGCCAGTTCGCCCCCGTGTTCGAGGGTGCGTCGGAGCGGCACCCGGACCTGGTCTTCGCCAAGGTCGACACGGAGGCTCAGCAGGAACTGGCCGCGGCCTTCGAGATCCAGTCCATCCCGACGCTGATGATCGTGCGGGACAACGTGGCGGTGTTCGCCCAGCCCGGCGCGCTGCCCGAGTCCGCGCTGGAGGACGTGATCGGCCAGGCGCGGGAGCTGGACATGGACCAGGTCCGCAAGTCGATCGAGGACGCGCAGAAGAAGGCGGCGGCCGAGGGCCAGGGAGGCGACGGCCAGGCTTCGGCCTGACACCGCGCGCGAGCGCGCGCCCCGGGCGGGCCCGGCCCCCCACCTGGGGGCCCCCGCGCAGGGCCCGCGGCCCGGCGCAGGGCTCCTGCTCCCGTCGGCCGGGCTCCCCAGGCGCAGGGCCTCGCTCCCGTCGGCCGGGCCCCCCACCTGGGGGCCCGGCCGACGACGCGTACGCGCCCCGGCGCACGCCCCCGCGCGCGGGAGGCCGCGCCTGCCACGGCGCCCCGGCGTACGCCCCTCGCGTGCGGACGCTCAACGTGCCGGACCGGCCCGGGCGTAGCCCCCGTCAGCGCTCCAGGACGAGCGCCAGTCCCTGCCCCACCCCGATGCACAGGGCCGCCAGCCCCGTGCCGGACCCGGCCGCGGCGAGCTGGTGGGCGACCGCGCCCGCGAGACGGGCGCCCGACGCGCCCAGCGGGTGGCCGATCGCGATGGCCCCGCCCCGGGGGTTGACCACGGCCGGATCCAGGTCCGGCCACTCCGCGAGACAGCCCAGCGCCTGCGCCGCGAAGGCCTCGTTCAGCTCGAACACGCTCAGGTCGGCGAAGGACCGGTCCGCCCTCCCCAGCGCCCGCCGCACCGCCTCGACCGGGCCGAGCCCGAAGAGCTGCGGCTCGATCCCGGTCACGGCGGAGGCCCGGACCCGGGCCAGCGGCTCGCGTCCGGTCGCCCGCAGCCCCTCCTCGTCGACGAGGAGCAGGGCGGCGGCCCCGTCGTTGAGCGGGGAGGCGTTCCCGGCGGTGACCGTCCCCGTGGGGCGGAAGGCCGGCTTGAGCTTCGCCAGCGCCTCCATCGAGGTGGTGTCGCGGATGCACTCGTCCCGCGCCAGGTCGACGCCCTCGTAGCCGACCACCTCGGTGTCGTAGAGGCCCTTCGCCCATGCCTCGGCCGCCCTGCGGTGGCTCTCCAGGGCGAAGGCGTCCTGCTGCTCGCGGCCGATGCCGTGCTTGTCGGCCACCTGCTCGGCGCCCTCGCCGAGCTGCACGGTCCACTCGGCTGGCATCTCGGGGTTGGTCATGCGCCAGCCGAGGGTGGTGGAGTGGAGCTGCTGGTGCCCGGCGGGGAAGGCGCGCTCGGGCTTCTGGAGCACCCAGGGCGCGCGGGACATGGACTCGACACCGCCCGCGATCGCCACGGACGCGTCGCCGAGGGCGATGGCGCGGGCCGCCTGGACGACGGCCTCCAGGCCGGAGCCGCAGAGCCGGTTCACGGTGACCCCGGGCACGGATACGGGCAGGCCGGCGAGGAGTACCGCCATCCGGGCGACATCGCGGTTGTCCTCGCCCGCACCGTTGGCGTCGCCGAAGACGACGTCGTCGATCCGGGCCGGGTCGAGGGCCGGGGTGCGGTCCACCAGTGCCCGGACCACATGGGCGGCGAGGTCGTCGGGGCGGACGCCCGAGAGCGCACCCCCGAAGCGGCCGATCGGCGTGCGGACGGCGTCGACGATGTAGACGTCGCGGATGCTCATCGAGTTCTCTCCCGGGCCAGGACCCGGTCCCCCTGACGGACCGCGGTCCACTATCGAGTCGCCCGAGTCTGTGACGGGTGGTGCGCGGTGTCAACGTCCACCGGGGTCGCGACCGTTCCCCCGGGGGCGTGCAGACCGCCACGCCCGGCCCGGGGACGCGTGCTTCAGGCGGTGTCCGCGTCCTCGGAAGACGTCCGCGCACTCGGAAGGCGGCGGCGTCCCGGAAGGCGTCCGCGTCTCACAAGGCGTCCGCGTCGACCACCCGTACGGTCAGCCCGTAGTCCAGTTCCGCCCCGTCCACGAGCAGGGCCTCCACCGTGCGCGTCTCGGGGTCGATGTCGGCCTCGACCCCGTCGCCGACGAAACGCGGATAGCCCGAGGCGCCCTGCTCCCCGGTGGCGTCGACCACGGCCGACCGGATCGCGCTCTCGGCCGCGGTGACGGGGTCGTCGCTCTCGACGTGCTCCGGCAGGACGAGGATCCCGAAACGCTGCGGTTCGTTGCTCATGCAGGCGACGCTAGACACCCGGCCCCTCCCCCGCATGTCGTCGGGCCACCCGCTCCCGGGGCCCGTCCGGGTCAGGCGGACTCGCGCGGGACGGGCCGGGCGGTCATCAGCTCGTAGCGGGCCGGCGGGAGGCCCGGCTCGCGCACGGCCCGGTCGACGAGGGCGGCGAGTGTGCCGCCGCTCATGGTGTCCATACGGACGGTGCTGAGCCGGGGCCGCAGCAGCCGGCCGAGGAGGAGGTCCCCGGCACCGATCACGGCCGTCTCGCGGGGTACGTCGACGCCGGCGTCCTGGAGAGCGCGCATCAGGAGCATCGCGTAGGCGTCGTCGTAGGCGTACACGGCGTCGAGGCCCAGGGAGCGCCAGCGTCCGGCGAGGGCGGCGGCCGAGTGCTCCTCGTACTCCATCGGGAGCGGCACGGTCCGCGCGCCGGTCCCGGCGGCGGCGTCGCGGGCGCCGGCCAGCCGGGGCCGGGCGAGGCTCCCGGGGCCCGGCTCCTCGGGCAGGACGACGCCGATCGCGCGGCGGCCCCGGTGCAGCAGATGCCCGACGGCGCAGGCCCCGATACGCCGCTGGTCCATCACCAGGGTGTGCGCGCCCTCCACCCCCTCGATGCCCGCGTCGCCTTCAGGGGTTCCCGGCGGGCCGTCCGCTCCGCCCGTGCCCAGGGTGACGACGGCGCGGGCGCCGGAGCGCCGCAGGAGCAGCACGCCGTGCGGGGTGGGCTGCGCCTCGCCGAGGCAGACGACGGCGACGGGGCGCAGCTCCGCCCAGGCCCGCGCGGCCTCGTCCCCGTCGAGGCCGAGGCTGCCGTACGGGACGACGGTGTAGTCCAGGAGCCGCAGCTCGGCGTGGAGTTCGTCGAGGAAGGCGGAGGGCAGCGCCCCGGCGGACTGGCGCGGTGCGGGCACGACGACGGTCCGGGTGCGGCCGGCGCGCAGGCTGCGGGCGGCGGCGTGCGGGACGTAGCCGAGTTCCTCGGCCGCCGACCGGACCCGGTGCCGGGTCCGGTCGCTGATGCGGACGGAGGCGCTGTTGTTGAGGACGTACGAGACGGTGGCCCGGGAGACTCCGGCCAGCCGGGCGACGTCGGCACTGGTCGGGGCGGAGCGATTCACGGGCGGTTGGGGTGGTGGCTGCTGGCTCATCGCCCGGGCCATCCTTCCAGACCCGCGACACGCCGGATCACCCACCTGGCCGGAATCAGGCGCCACCGCCCTTCCCAACTCCCCTACAGAGCACGGGAGTTGCGCATCCGTGGTGGACGGGGGCCGGTGACCTCCGCGCACGTGCGGCGGCCGGTGCCGCGGCGGATGGCCGGATCCGGCGGGAGAGACCCGGAACGTGTCCGGAAGGAACAGGCGGGCGTCCGGAAATCGAACGGTCGTGCAGGGCTCCGGGCCAGGCGAGCACCGTAGTGCCGTCGCCCGCGAACCGCATCCCCGGGCCGGCCCGGCAAGCCCCGGACCGGTCAGTCCCGTCCGGGAGGCCAAACCGGTCAGTCCCGTCCGGGCAGTTTCGGCCGGTCGGTCCCAGCGGAGCAGCCCCAGCCGGTCAGTCCCGTCCGGCCGGCCCCGGCCCCGGCAGCTCCGCGAACGCCGTGCGGAACGCGCCCAGCGTCGTGCCCCCGCCCGTGCGGTCGAGCACCGCGAAGACGATCTCGTCGAAGTGGCCGCCGAAACGCGCACCCGGCGCCAGCAGCCCCCGGAAGGCGCCGGCCACCCGCGCCGGGTCGTTGCGGAAGACGCCGCAGCCCCACGCACCGAGGACGAGCCGCCGGTAGCCGCCCGCGACGGCGACCTCCAGCACGCGCTCGGCCCGGCGGGCCAGGACGGCGGGAATCCGGTGCGCCTCGTCCGGCGAGCGGCGGGCGATCACCCCCGCGTTCGGCGCGGGAGAGGTGAGGAAGCCGACCGCGAACGGCTCCCGCAGCAGCCCGCCCCGGTCGTCCCGGAAGACGGGCACCGCCGGGGAGTGGATGACCCGGTCGGAGTAGAAGGGGCTCCGGTCCTCGCGGTGGTGGGCGTAGTGGCCGGGGACCCGGAGCAAGGTCGTGTAGAGGGCGGAGGCCCGGCACAGGGCCTCCTCCTGGGCCTGGGCGCCGTTGAGGTAGCCGCCGCCGGGGTTGCGCGCGGAGGCGAAGTTGAGCACAGCGACCGGGCCGGGCGCGGCCGAGGTCAGCCGGCGGGCCGCCTCGGTGCTCGACTCGCCGGTCACCTCGAAGGAGGTCCTCCGGTCGGTGCCGGGCACCACGTCCAGCGGGTCAGGGCCGTGCCCCCGGGTGGCGTCCGCCGAGGCGGCGACGGCCTCGGCGATGCGGACCTCGTGGCCGTCCGGCAGGCGGTAGCCGCCCGCCGCCACGATCGCCTCGTTCTCCCGGGCTGTGCCCCGCAGCCGCGCGCTCACGCTGTTCCCCCGGTGTTCACGATCTCGTTCACCACTGCTCCGTCCCCCGTGTTCGTACCCGGCATCCTGATTGGTCCGCCGCGACGGGGGCAAGCGCATTTCGGCTGGCCGGAGGGCACTCTTGTGCGAACCGAAGGCCGTGGCCTTAGGTTGGCAGAGTCCCGCGCGGGATCCTTCGACCCCCGAGGAGTCGATCATGCGTCCGCCAGATACCGGGTGTAACGGGGAGCGGCTGTCCGAGGAATCGGCCGAAGAGCTGCTGCGATGCATCTGCTTCAAGACGGGCCCGCCCCGGCGGGTCGGGGTGGAGGTCGAATGGCTGGTCCATGATCCCGACCGCCCCTCCGTGCCCGTTCCGCCGGAACGCCTGGCGGCGGCGTTCGACGGGATACGGACCCTGCCGCTGGCCTCGGCCCTGACCTTCGAACCGGGCGGGCAGCTGGAGCTCAGCTCGCCGCCCGCCGCGTCGCTCGCCGAGTGCGTCGACCTCACCGCCACCGATCTCCGCGCCGTCCGCGCCTCCCTGCGCACCGCGGGACTGGCCCTCGCGGGCTACGGTCTCGACCCCTGGCAGCCCCCGCGCCGGCTGCTGCGGCAGCCGCGCTACGACGCGATGGAGCACTTCCTCGACCGCTCCGGCCCCGCCGGGCGCACCATGATGTGCACCTCCGCCTCGGTCCAGGTCTGCCTGGACGCGGGCGAGGAGGAGCCGGGCCCGCTCGGCTTCGTCCGCCGCTGGCAGCTCGCCCACGTCCTGGGCGCCGTGCTGCTGGCCGCGTTCGCCAACTCCCCCGTCAGACAGGGCCGCCCCACCGGATGGAAGTCGACCCGGCAGGCCGTGTGGAGCGCGCTCGCCCCGGTACGGACGACGGCTCCGCCGCTGACGGCCGACCCCCGGGCGGACTGGGCGGCGTACGTGCTGGACGCGCCGGTGATGTGCGTGCGCCGGGCCGAGGGCCCCTGGGAGGTGCCCACCGGGCTCACCTTCCGCCAGTGGCTGCGCTCGGGCGCCCCGCGCCCGCCGGTCCGGGCGGACCTCGACTACCACCTCACCACCCTGTTCCCGCCGGTCCGGCCGCGCGGCCATCTGGAGTTCCGGATGCTCGACGCGCAGCCGGGCGAGGACGGCTGGATGGTGCCGCTCGCCGTGACCACGGCACTCTTCGACGATCCGGAGGCGGCCGAGACCGTGTACCGGGCGGTCAAACCGCTGGCGGAGGCGGCCGGCTCACTGCCCGCGCCGCTGAACCCGCTGTGGGTCACCGCGGCCCGCCGGGGCCTGGCCGACCCGGATCTGCGGGCCGCCGCCGCCCTGTCCTTCGGCGTCGCGCTGGAGTCCCTGGAGCGCACGGGGGCGCCGGACGCCCTGGTGTCCCGCGTGGCCGACTTCGCCGAGCGGTATGTGCGGCGGGGCCGCTGCCCCGGCGACGACCTGAGTCCTTCCCCCGTGGCCTGGGAGGCTGCCTCATGACCGACGAGCTGCGCCTGCGGGCGCTCAACGCGCTGACCGCCGCCCGGGCCCGGACCGCCGTGCTGACCTCCTGCGTGGACGACGGCGACCTGACCGCCCAGCACTCCCCGCTGATGTCGCCCCTGGTGTGGGACCTCGCGCACATCGGCAACCAGGAGGAGCAGTGGCTGCTGCGCGCGGTGGGCGGGGCCGAGGCCCTGCGGCCGGAGATCGACTCCCTCTACGACGCCTTCGAACACCCGCGGGCGAGCCGGCCCGCCCTGCCGCTGCTGGCCCCGGCCGAGGCCCGGACCTACGCCTCGGACGTCCGCGGACGGGTGCTCGACATCCTGGAGAAGACGGAGCTGGCGGGCTCCCGGCTGGTGGACGCGGGCTTCGCCTTCGGCATGATCGCGCAGCACGAGCAGCAGCACGACGAGACCATGCTCATCACCCACCAGCTGCGCAGGGGCCCGGCCGCCCTCACCGCGCCCGAGCCCCCCGAGCACCCGCACGAGCCGCTGCCGGCGGAGGTCCTGGTGCCCGGCGGGCCGTTCACCATGGGCACCTCCACCGAACCCTGGGCGCTGGACAACGAACGGCCCGCGCACCGGCGGGAGGTGGCCGCGTTCTGGATCGACACCGTGCCGGTGACCTGCGGGGCGTACCAGGAGTTCATCGCGGACGGCGGATACGAGGACCCGCGCTGGTGGGCCCCGGCGGGGTGGGCGCAGATCCGCGAACACGGCATCGGCGCACCGCTGTTCTGGCGCCGGGAGGGCTCCGGGTGGGTGCGCCGCCGCTTCGGTGTCACGGAGGAGGTGCCGGCCGGGGAGCCGGTGCTGCATGTCAGCTGGTACGAGGCGGACGCCTACGCCCGCTGGGCGGGGCGCCGGCTGCCGACGGAGGCCGAGTGGGAGAAGGCGGCCCGGCACGACCCGGAGTCGGACCGTTCGCGCCGCTACCCGTGGGGCGACGCCGACCCCGGCCCCGCGCACGCCAACCTGGGGCAGCGGCATCTGCGCCCGGCGCGGGCGGGGGCGTACCCGGAGGGGGCGTCGCCGCTGGGGGTGCGGCAGCTGATCGGGGACGTCTGGGAGTGGACGGCGAGCGACTTCCTGCCGTACCCGGGCTTCGCCGCGTTCCCGTACCGCGAGTACTCGGAGGTGTTCTTCGGCCCGGAGCACAAGGTCCTGCGCGGCGGGGCGTTCGGGGTGGACGCGGTGGCCTGCCGGGGCACCTTCCGCAACTGGGACCTGCCGGTGCGGCGCCAGATCTTCTCCGGCTTCCGCACGGCCCGCGACGCGGAGGTCCGCGGCGGCGCGCAGGGACCGCGCGGCTCGGCGGCGGCGTACGGCGCGGGAGGTCGGGTCTGATGTGCCGCCATCTCGCCTATCTGGGGCCGTCCGTGCCGCTGGGTGCGCTGCTGGCGGAACCGGAACACGGACTCGTCCGCCAGTCCTGGGCCCCGCGCCGGCAGCGGTACGGGACGGTCAACGCGGACGGCTTCGGCGTCGGCTGGTACGCGGACGGGGACCCGGTCCCCGCCCGGTACCGGCGGGCCGGGCCGGTGTGGGCCGACCGGTCCTTCGCCGACCTGGCCCGGGTGGTGCGCTCCGGGGCGGTGCTCGCCGCGGTCCGGGACGCGACCCTGGCCGGGGCGGACGCGGAGGCAGCGGCGGCCCCGTTCGCCGCCGGGCCCTGGCTGTTCAGCCACAACGGCGCGGTGCCCGGCTGGCCGGACCCGATGGCGGGCGTCGCCGCGTCGCTCCCGCCGGCCGCCCTGCTGTCGATGGAGTCGCGCACGGACTCCGCCCTGGTGTGGGCGCTGGCGCTGCACCGGCTGAACGCGGGCGACGGCCCGGACCGTGCCCTGGCCGAGACCGTCCGGGAGACGGCCGCCGCGGCCCCCGGCTCGCGGCTCAATCTGCTGCTCACCGACGGACGCACCATCGCGGCGACCGCGTGGGGCGACACCCTCTGGTATCTCACCGGCCCCGCCGGCCGCACGGTGGTGGCCTCCGAGCCGTACGACGACGACCCCCGCTGGCAGGAGGTGCCGGACCGCACGCTGCTCACCGCGACGCGGACCGACCTCCGGCTGACCGAGCTCAAGGAGCCGACCCAGTGAGCCCGTTCCTGCTGACCCGTACCCTGCCCGAGGACGCCACGGACGCGGACCTGCGCGCCGATGTGCTCAACGGGCTGACCCGGACCCCCAAGGTGCTGCCGCCCAAGTGGTTCTACGACGCGCGCGGCAGCGAACTGTTCGAGGAGATCACCCGGCTCCCCGAGTACTACCCGACCCGCGCGGAGCGGGAGATCCTGGCCGACCGGGCCGGCGAGATCGCGGCGGCGACGGGCGCACGGACGCTGGTGGAACTGGGCTCGGGCTCGTCCGAGAAGACCCGTTACCTCCTCGACGCGCTGACGGACCTGCACACCTATGTGCCGGTTGACGTGAGCGAGAGCGCCCTGACGGGTGCGGCCGAGGCGCTGCTGGCGGAGCGCCCGGAGCTGTCGGTGCACGCGATCGTCGCCGACTTCACCCGGGGCCTGGTCCTGCCGGGCACGCCCGGACCCCGGCTGGTCGCCTTCCTCGGCGGCACGATCGGGAACCTGCTGCCCGAGGAGCGGGCCCTGTTCCTGCGCTCGGTGCGCGGCCTGCTCTCCCCCGGTGACGCGCTGCTGCTCGGCACGGACCTCGTGAAGGACGAGGACGTGCTGGTGCGGGCCTACGACGACGCGGCGGGGGTGACGGCGGAGTTCAACAAGAACGTGCTGGCCGTGCTGGCGCGGGAGCTGGACGCGGACGTGGACCCGGCGGACTTCGAGCACGTGGCCCGGTGGGACCGCGAGCAGGAGTGGATCGAGATGCGGCTGCGGGCGCGCTCGGCGCTGTCGGTGAAGATTCCGGAACTGGACCTGGTGGTGCCGTTCGAGGCGGGCGAGGAGCTGCGCACGGAGGTCTCGGCGAAGTTCCGTCAGGAGCGGGTGCGGGAGGAACTTGCCTCTGCCGAGCTGGAGTTGGCGCACTGGTGGACGGACCGGGAGGGCCGGTTCGCGCTCTCGCTGGCGACGGCGAGCTGAGCGGTCCGGGCGAGTGAGCGCCGGTCGGCGCGGCCGGCCGCGGGGATGGGCGGCAGCAGCCGTATCTCCGCGGTGAGCCGCCCGGCCCGCGCGACCCGCCACAGCGAGACCGCCAGCGGGTCGTCGCCGACGAAGGCGGCCGCGCCGGTGGGCGTGTAGGCGAGGCGGACGGGCTGGACGGGGACGCCCGCGTCCAGGGCCGCCTGGAACGCGGCGGGCCGGAACCGCCCCTGCGCCCGGCCGCACCAGGTGGATCCCTCGGGAAACACCACCACCCGGGCGCCCCGGCGCAGTGCGGCGGCGAGCTGGGCGACGGTGCCGGGCAGCGCGCGCAGCCGGTCCCGCTCGACGAACAAGGTCCCGCCGCGCGCGGCGACCACCCCGAGCACGGGCCAGCGCCGCACCTCCGCCTTGGCGAGCATCCGTCCGGGCAGCACGGCCGCGATGAGGGGGATGTCCAGCCAGGACACATGGTTGGCGACGACGAGACATCCGGCGGGCCGGGCCACGCCCGCAGCCCCGCCCGGCCCGGGGTCCGTCCAGGCCTGTGCACCGGCGCCGCCCCCACCCCCGGCGACGATCCGGACGCGGACGCCGAACGCGCGCAGCACCGCGCGAGCCCACGCGCGGGTGAGGCGGTGGCGGGCGGCGCGGCCCAGCAGGGCGGTGGCCGGGGCGAGGGCGACCCCCGCGGCGGTCACGGCGCCGCCGGCCGCGACCCGTCCGGCGGCGCGCAGGGCACCCGCCGGGCGCCTGTCCATGACCGCGCAACCGCCGGGCGTACAGGGCGCGGTGGGCAGCCAGGCCCCGGCCCCGGCATCGGAAGGCCCGCTCACGCGGGGGCCAGGGAGAGGAAGTGGCGCAGATAGCGGGGGTCGGTGCGGCGCAGGGAGAGCAGGACGTACAGGTCGGCGACCCCGAACTCCGGGTCGTGGGCGGGCGCCCCGCACACCCATGCGCCCAGGCGGAGGTAGCCGCGCAGCAGGGGCGGCAGTTCGGTGCGCCCGCCGGGCAGCGGGACACCGGCCGCATTCCACAGCCGGTGCGGCGTGACCTGGTACTCCTCAGGGGCGAGATGGCGGCTGCGGACGGCCTCCCAGGTCGCGGCGGCGAGGGCGCCGCCGTCGGCGAGGGGCAGCGAACAGCAGCCGGCCAGCCACTCGTGCCCGGCGCGGGTCATATAGCGGGCGAGTCCGGCCCAGATGAGGGCGATCACCGCGCCGTTGCGGTGCCGGGGATGGACGCAGGAGCGGCCGACCTCGACCAGGTCGTGGCGGATCGGGCCGAGCCGGGTGAGGTCGAACTCGCCCTCCGCGTAGAGCCGTCCGGCGACCCGGGCGCGGTCGGGGGGCAGGATCCGGTAGGTGCCGACGATCTCGCCGGTGGCCGCCTCGCGCACGAGGAGGTGGTCGCACCAGGCGTCGAAGGCGTCGCTGTCGAGGCCGGGTTCGGGGCCGTCGAGCCGGGCGCCCAGCTCTCCCGCGAAGACCTGGTGGCGCAGCCGCTGCGCGGCGCGCACCTCGTCCTGGTCGCGGGCGAGGGAGACGACGTAGCGGGACCGGCCGTCCCGGCCCGGGGCGACGGACGCGGCGGAAACGGGCGCGGGACCCGGCACAGCGGGCACGGGCGCGGGACCCGGCACAGCGGGCGCGGGGGCGGGGGTGGCAGGCATGGCGGCCTCCTGGGCGGACGAGGGGACCGGGCCGCGGGTACGACGGCCCGGCCCCTCGTTTCTTCCGCCCCCGGGAGGAATCGGCGTGACCACCCGGCGGAGACCGGATGTGCGAACGCTGAACCCCGGGCGAGCCCCGCCGCGCCCCGGCGTGCGCCCCGCCGCCCGCCCGTCAGGGCCGCAGCGCGGAGGTGATCCGGTCGGAGGCGCTGCGCGCGGCTGTCGCCGGGTCGGCGCCCTGGAGGACGGCGGTCATATAGGGCTTGATCGGGTTGTCCGCCTCGACCTCGACCCACTGCGGCGAACTCGGCGTGGCCCGCCCGCGGACCGCGCCCGCCGCCATCGCCGAGGTGCCCTCCGCCCCCTCCAGCTGCCCGGCCAGGGTCGTCTTGTTGGGCACGTAGTTCATCGTGCGGGCCAGTTCGAGCTGCCACTCCTCGCCCGCGAGCGCGGAGACGACCTCCACCGCCGCCGCCCGCTCCTTCGACTTCTCGGGGACGATCAGGTCCGAGCCGCCGATGAAGACGGACCCGGGGGCCTCGGCCGACTTCCCGGGGACCGGGAAGAAGCCGAGCTTGCCCTTGAGTTCGGGGTTCGCCTTCTCGATGACGGTGGCCGCGCTCGGCACCGCGATCATCTGCGCGGTCCGGCCCTTGGCGAAGACCTCGGCCTGCGGCGGGGTCTCCTCGTCCGCGTCCTTGGGCCCGTCGCCGTGGGACTGGAGCTCCCGGTAGAAGTCCATGCCCCGCAGGGCCGCCTTGGAGTGCAGCGCGCCCTCCCACTCCCCGCCCTTCTCGACGGCGAGTTCGCCTCCCTCGTCCCAGACGAAGCCCGCGAGGGTGTACCAGTCCTGGCCCGCCAGGTAGATGCCGTCCTGGCTCGCGGTGTCCAGCTTCTGCGATATCTCCAGCCATTCGGCGCGCGTCTTCGGGGGCTCCTTGATGCCGGCCTCGGCGAACAGCTCCTTGTTGTAGATCACGACGCGGTTGGCGGCGTACCAGGGGATGCCGTACTGGGAGCCGTTGACGCTGCCGGGTTCGGCGAGGCCGGGCAGCCACTCGTCGCCGCCCAGGTCCCGCACGGACTCCAGGGTGAGGTCCCGCAGCCCGCCGCTCTCCGCGTAACCGGCGACCTGGGTGTTGCCGACCTCGATGACCTCGGGGGTGTCCTTGCCCGCCAGGGCCTCGGTCACCTTCTTCCCGATGCCGGTCCACTCCTGGAAGGTGACTTCCAGTTCGATGTCGGGATGCTCGTCCTCGAATGCCTCCGTGAAGCGGTTGAGGAAGTCCTCGGAGACGCTGTTCTGCATCAGCCAGACGCGGACCGTGCGCTGGTCGGAACCGCCGGGAACCATTCCGCACCCGCCCAGTGCGAGAGTGCACGCGAGCGCGGTGGACAGGACGAGGGCACGGTTCTTCACGAGGTCACCTTCTGCGTCGGGGCAACGAAGCGGAACCCGACCTGGGGGGAGGAGCTGACGCTCGCACGGGTGTGTGGCTGGATTTTGGTATGGACCAAAGGTCCGGTCAAGTCCGGAAAACCTGGCACCCCACGGCCGGGGGCCGGACGCGGTGATCACAGACGGCCACCGTGGGTGATCCACCCACTGGCTGAAACGTTTCGCCTCGGGGTCGATACGGAGCCGCCAGGCACGGACGGGAGGCCGTCTCGCGGGACGGGACGGGCTGGGGCACCGTGGAGGGAACGCACCGAGAGGAGCACGGCACCCATGTCGAACCACACCTACCGCGTCACCGAGATCGTGGGCACGTCGACCGACGGCGTGGACCAGGCCATCCGCAACGGCATCGACCGCGCCTCGCAGACTCTGCGGGGCCTCGACTGGTTCGAGGTGACGCAGGTCCGAGGTCATATCGTCGACGGGCGGATCGAGCACTACCAGGTGGGCCTGAAGGTCGGATTCCGCCTGGAGGACGGCGCGTAGCCGACGCGGCCGGGGCCGCACGAGGGCGGGGCGGCCCCGGCCCCTCGTGCCGCCCGGACCCCTGGCCGGCCCCGGCTCAGGTGCGGCCCTCGCGCTCCTGCGCGTCCCGCATCGCGCGGCCCGTCGCCGCCGCGCCCCACTCCGCCCGCACCGTACGGAAACCGGCCCGCGCCGCGTCCTCGCACACCAGCGCGTCGTCGTCCACGAGCATCCGCACCTCCCTGGTCCGGGCGAGGCGGCGCAGGATCTCCAGCTTGGTCCTGCGGGCGGGCCTGCGGTCGGCGTTGCCCCGCATGAACACGCGCCCCTCGGGGAGTTCGCACGCGGCCAGCCAGTCCAGGGTGTCCTGGCGGCAGCGCTCCGGCCGCCCGGTCAGGTACACCACCTCGCAGCCGGCGGCGGCCTCCCGGCACAGCCGGACGCCCTCCGCGAGCGGCGGGTCCTCGGGGGCCGCGGCGAAGAAGCCGGACCAGTCGCGCGGGCTGCGCTCCAGGAAGTGCTGGCAGTGCGCGGTGTCGGCGAGGGTCCCGTCGAGGTCGAATACGGCCAGTGGCCTGCTGTCCCGTGTCACGGCCCCAGCCTAGAGCCGCCCCACCGCCCGGGCACGGCCGCGCGCCCCCGGCCCGGGCCGACCCGCGCCCGTACCGGCACCGGCAGCCGGGCCCGCACCGGCACCCGCCTCCGCACCCACCCCAAGCCGCACCGGCACCCGCCTCCGCACCCACCCCAAGCCGCACCGGCGCCCACCCCAAGCCGCCCGGGCACCGGCCCGTCCGGACCCGGCCCCAAGCCGCCCGGGCACGGGCCGGACCGGACCCGGCCCGAAGCTCCCGGGCCGGGTCCGGCACCGCTCCCGCCCGGCGGAGCCGCCCCGAGGGAATCCCCGCGCCCCCGCCGCGTTGTACGAAGGGTGAGCGCCGCAGCCGAGTTCCCCCCGCTGTCCTTCCTCGACCGGTCCCGCACCCGGGAGGGCGAGGACCCCGCACGCGCCCTGCGGGAGACCGTACGTCTCGCGCGGCAGGCCGAGGCGCTGGGCTACCGTCGCTTCTGGGTCTCCGAGCACCACGGCGTGCCGGGCGTGGCGGGTTCCGCGCCCACCGTGCTGGCGGCGGCGGTCGCCGCGGCCACCGGCACCATCCGGGTGGGCACGGGCGGGGTGATGCTGCCGAACCACCGGCCGCTGGTGGTGGCCGAGCAGTTCGGGGTGCTGGAGTCCCTGTTCCCCGGCCGGATCGACATGGGTCTCGGGCGGTCCGTCGGCTTCACGGACGGCGTCCGCCGGGCGCTCGGCCGGGAGAAGGAGGACGCGGAGGACTTCGCGGGCCAACTCGACGAGCTGCTGGGCTGGTTCACCGGGACGCAGACCGCCCACCCCGGCGTGCGCGCCCGCCCTGCGGAGGGGCTGCGGGTGCCGCCGTTCGTGCTGGCCACCGGCGCGGGCGCACGGACCGCCGCCGAGGCCGGGCTGCCCCTGGTCGTCGGCGACCTGCGCGGCCGGGACCGGCTGCTGGCGGCGGTGGACGCCTACCGCACCGGTTTCAGGCCGTCGGCGTGGGCGGAGCGGCCGTATGTGGTGGTGTCCGGGACGGTAGCGGTCGCGGAGAGCGAGGAGGCGGCGCGCCGGCTGCTGGCGCCGGAGGCGTGGTCGATGGCGTACTCCCGCACCCGGGGCACGTTTCCGCCCCTGCTGCCGCCCGAGCGGATCGAGGCGCTGGAGATGACCGCGAAGGAGCGGGACCTGTACGCGTCCGGGCTGGCGGGGCACATCGCCGGGACGGCGGACCGGGTGGCCGGGGAACTGGCGGAGGCCGTGGCCCAAGCCGGTGCGGACGAGGTGCTGGTGACCACGAGCACCCACGACCGGGCCGCGCTGCTGGACTCGCTGACCCGGCTGGCCGCCCTCGCGGGCCTCTCCCCCGCGCTGACCAGGCGGGATGCCCAGGAAGCCGCCTAGACTGGGCCGTCATGCACACCCCCCACGACCCGTACGTCCGGGTCCGCGGCGCGCGGGAGCACAATCTGCGCGGTGTGGACGTCGACATCCCCCGGGACGCGCTGGTCGCGTTCACCGGGGTGTCCGGCTCCGGGAAGTCGTCGCTGGCCTTCGGCACGGTCTACGCGGAGGCCCAGCGGCGCTACTTCGAGTCGGTCGCCCCGTACGCCCGGCGGCTGATCCACCAGGTCGGCGCGCCGAAGGTCGATGAGATCACCGGTCTGCCGCCCGCGGTCTCGCTGGAGCAGCGGCGCTCGGCCCCCACCTCCCGCTCCTCCGTCGGGACGGTCACCACCCTCTCCAACTCGCTGCGGATGCTGTACTCGCGGGCCGGTGACTACCCGCCGGGGGCCGCCCGGCTGGACTCGGACTCCTTCTCGCCGAACACGGCGGTGGGCGCCTGTCCCGGGTGCCACGGGCTCGGCCGGGTGCACCGCACCACCGAAGAACTGCTGGTGCCCGACCCCTCGCTGTCGATCCGGGAGGGCGCGATCGCCGCCTGGCCGGGGGCCTGGCAGGGCAAGAACCTGCGGGACGTGCTGGACGCGCTGGGGTACGACGTGGACCGGCCGTGGCGGGAGCTGGCGCCCGCGGACCGGGAGTGGATCCTGTTCACCGAGGAGCAGCCGGTGGTCACCGTGCACCCGGTGCGGGACGCGGACCGTATCCAGCGCCCCTACCAGGGCACCTACACCAGTGCGCGCCGTCATGTGCTGCACACCTTCGCGGACTCCCGGAGCGCGGCGCTGCGGGCGCGGGCGGAGCGTTTCCTCGTCAGTGAGCCGTGCCCGGCGTGCGGGGGCAGCCGGCTGCGGCCGGAGGCTCTGGCGGTGACCTTCGCGGGCCGTACGGTCGCCGAGGCGGCGGCGCTGCCGCTGACCGCGCTGGCGGAGCTGCTGAAGTCCGGCCCGGACGGCGAGCCGGCGCGGGTGCTGACCGAGGATCTCCTCGCCCGGGTGGCGACCGTCACCGAACTGGGCCTCGGGCACCTCAGCCTGGACCGGACCACGCCCACCCTGTCCAGCGGGGAGCTCCAGCGGCTGCGGCTGGCGACGCAGTTGCGCTCCGGGCTGTTCGGGGTGGTGTACGTGCTGGACGAGCCGTCCGCCGGTCTGCATCCGGCGGACACCGAGGCGCTGCTGGTGGTGCTGGACCGGCTGAAGGCGGGCGGGAACTCGGTCTTCGTCGTGGAGCACCACATGGACGTGGTGCGGCGGGCGGACTGGCTGGTCGACGTGGGCCCGGGCGCGGGCGGGCACGGCGGGGAGGTGGTGCACAGCGGGCCGCTCGCGGATCTGGCGGGGGTGGACGCGTCGGTGACGCGGCGGTTCCTGTTCGGCGGCCGGGCTCCGGTGCGGCGGGAGCGGCGGACGCCGTCCGGGTGGCTGACCCTGGGGCCGGTGACCCGGCACAATCTGCGCGAGCTGTCGGTGGAGCTGCCGCTCGGCGCGCTGACGGCGGTGACCGGGGTGTCGGGGTCGGGGAAGTCCACGCTGGTCGGTGCGATCACGCCGGAACTGCCGGGTGTGGGGCGGCTGGTGACGGTGGACCAGAAGCCGATCGGGCGGACGCCGCGCTCCAACCTGGCCACCTACACCGGGCTGTTCGACACCGTCCGCAGGCTGTTCGCGGCCACCCCGGGGGCCAGGGAGCGCGGGTACCGGGCGGGCCGGTTCTCGTTCAATGTGACGGGCGGGCGCTGTGAGACCTGCCAGGGCGAGGGCTTCGTCACGGTGGAGCTGCTGTTCCTGCCGACGACGTACGCGCCCTGCCCCGACTGCGGCGGCGCGCGCTACAACCCCGAGACCCTCCAGGTGCGTTACCGGGAGCGGAGCATCGCCGAGGTGCTGGATCTGACGGTGGACGAGGCGGCCGGCTTCCTCGCGGACGTGCCGGCGGCCGCGCGGAGTCTGCGGACCCTGGTGGAGGTGGGGCTCGGCTATCTGCGCCTCGGGCAGCCGGCGACCGAGCTGTCGGGCGGCGAGGCGCAGCGGATCAAGCTGGCGAACGAGCTCCAGCGGGAGCGCCGGGGCCACACCCTCTACGTGCTGGACGAGCCGACGACCGGGCTGCACCCGGCGGATGCGGAGGTGCTGATGCGCCAGTTGCACGGGCTGGTGGACGCCGGGCACACGGTGGTGGTCGTGGAGCACGACATGGACGTGGTGGCCGGGGCGGACCGGGTGGTGGACATGGGGCCGGGCGGCGCGGACGAGGGCGGCCGGGTGGTCGCGGCCGGGCCGCCGGAGACGGTGGCGGCAGCGGCGGGCAGCCGCACGGCGCCGTATCTGGCCGCGGCCCTGCGCGGCGGGGGCCCGGCCGGCGGTACGCGGCCGGCCGGGCCCCCTCCTCCCGGAGCCGGGGGTCAGGCGGCCGTGTCGTAGGTGTAGTGGCGGGTGTGGTCGAGCATGTCGGCGGGGGTCACGTCGTTCCACGGCCGCATGGTGTCGTTGAGGGAGACCACGTTCGGGGTGCGCGTCGCGGGCAGATAGCGCGAGGCGGGGTGACGGGCCTGCCAGTCGGCCCAGAGCTTGTCGATGAAGGCGTGGTGCATCCAGAAGACCGGGTCGTTGGGCGAGACGCCGGTGCCCATCTGGCCGCCGACCCAGACATGGACCCGGTTGTGCAGGTTGACGCCGCGCCAGCCTTCGAGGTGGTTGCGGAAGCCGTCGGAGGCGCTGTTCCAGGGGGCGGCGTCGTAGACGGGCATGGCGAGGACGGAGTCGACCTCGGCGCGGGTGGGGAGCTGGGCGCCCCCGGCGCCGAGGGTGCGGCGCAGGAAGTCGCGGCCGTCGACGCGCACGGTGATGGGCCAGCGGCCGGAGGCCGCGCCGAAGGACCCCTCCGTGACCCGTCCGTCGCGGGCGCGGCCGGTGCCGCCGAGGAAGTCCGGTGCCCAGAGCGAGGACGCGGCGGTGCGGTCGGCGGTCCAGTCCCAGTAGGGCAGGGTCACGGAGGAGTCCACGGACTGGAGGGCCTGCTCGAACTCGATCAGGAACCTCCGGTGCCAGGGCAGGAAGGACGGCGAGCGGTGGCCCACCCGGGGCCCCTGGTCGGTGTCGCTCATGATGAAGTCGTTGTGCGTGGTGACGAAGGCGTCGTAGCGGCCGGTGCGCTTGAGCTCCAGCAGGGCGGCCACGAAGCGGCGCTTCTCGTCGGCGGTCAGCAGGGCCTGGTTCTTGCGTACGGTCATGGTGCGGGTCGCTCCGGTGTCAGGAGGGGAGGTCGAGGGGGACGAGGTCGGAGCCCTGGAGCTCCCGTACGGCCGCGCGGGCCACGGCACGGGGCGTGGTGAAGGTCTCGTAGTGGTTGACGACGCTGATCCAGGTGCCGTCCGCGTTCCGCATCACGTGCAGTTCCTCGCCGTCGATGTGGACGCGGTATCCGCCCCCGTGGCCGGTCGGGTGGTGGCCCGCCCCGTGCGCGGCGTGGTGGTCGTGGTGGCCGCCGCCGGTGGGCGCGGGGGCGCCCTGGATGCGGCGTCCCAGGTAGACCTCGTCGAAGACGGGCGGCCCGGCGGGGGTGCGCGGGCGCGGGGCGGACGAGGAGCGCGCGGTGCCGGCCGCGGCGCCGACGACGGCGAGGCCCGCTGCGGCGCCGGCGGCGCCCAGGGCCCGTCGGCGGGTGATTCGGGACATGGAGGAACCCCCTGTGGGACATGCGTGCGGTGAGGCAGGCGTGGTCGGACGGCGGTGTGGTCGGTACCGCCGCGGCATGCCTATCCGCTCAGGGGCGGAGGGGGTGAATCCGCCGGTGGGAGTTGGCCCGGATGCGGACAACTCGTCCCGGACCGTGCGGAGTTCAACGAAGTCGATCTTGCTCCCCGGCGCACGGTGCCGCCCCCGCTCAGAGGAATATCTTCAGCGAACGCTGATCCTTCCCGTAGATTCTTCCGCCGAAGTCCAAATCAAGTGGCCCTCTTCACTTCCCGAACATGTCCGGAACATATGCCGTTCCAGGGCTCACCGCCGGGCCCTGCGGGTGGCCCGCAGCCACTCCCGGTTCATCGCCGCGATCGAGGGCAGCGGGATGCCCTTCGGGCAGGCGGTGGCGCACTCGCCGGTCAGGGTGCAGCCGCCGAAGCCCTCCTCGTCCATCGCGGCCACCATGTCCAGCACCCGGGTCTCCCGCTCGGGCGCGCCCTGCGGCAGGACGTTCAGGTGGTTGACCTTGGCCGAGGTGAAGAGCATCGCCGAGCCATTGGGGCAGGCCGCCACACAGGCCCCGCAGCCGATGCACTCGGCGTGCTCGAAGGCGAGGTCCGCGTCCGGCTTGGGGACCGGAGTCGCGTGTGCCTCGGGAGCCGCGCCCGTGGGGGCGCTGATGTATCCGCCGGCCTGGATGACGCGGTCGAAGGCGGACCGGTCGACGACGAGGTCCTTGACCACCGGGAAGGCAGCGGCCCGCCAGGGCTCGACCACGATGGTGTCGCCGTCCGCGAAGGAGCGCATATGGAGCTGGCAGGTGGTGGTCCGCTCGGGGCCGTGGGCATCGCCGTTGATGACCAGCGAGCAGGCGCCGCAGATGCCCTCGCGGCAGTCGTGGTCGAAGGCGACCGGGTCCTCACCGCGCAGGATCAGGTCCTCGTTGAGGGTGTCCAGCATCTCCAGGAACGACATGTCCGGGGAGACGCCGTCGACCTCGTACTCGGCCATGGCGCCCTCGGCGCCCGCGTTCTTCTGGCGCCAGACGCGCAGGACGATCCTCATGCGTAGCTCCGCTGGGTGGGGTGGACGTACTCGAAGACGAGGTCCTCCTTGTGGAGGGCGGGCGCCTCGCCGGTGCCGCGGAACTCCCAGGCCGCCGCGTAAGCGAAGCCCTCGTCGTCGCGGGCGGCCTCGCCGTCGGGGGTCTGGGACTCCTCGCGGAAGTGGCCGCCGCAGGACTCCGTGCGGTGGAGCGCGTCGAGGCACATCAGCTCGGCGAGTTCCAGGTAGTCGACGATCCGGTTGGCCTTCTCCAGCGACTGGTTGAACTCCTCGCCGGTGCCGGGGACGGTGACCCGGCGCCAGAACTCCTCGCGGATCCGCGGGATCCGGGCGAGGGCCTTGCGCAGCCCCTCATCGGTGCGGGCCATGCCGCAGTACTCCCACATCAGCTCGCCGATCTCGCGGTGGAAGGAGTCGGGGGTGCGGTCCCCTCGGACGGCGAGGAGCCGGGCGAGCCGGTCGCGGGTCTCGCCGACCGCCTCGGCGACGGCGGGGTGGTCACCGGTGACCGGGGTGAAACCGCCGCGCGCCAGATAGTCGTTGATGGTGGACGGCAGGACGAAGTAGCCGTCCGCGAGCCCCTGCATCAGCGCGGAGGCACCGAGCCGGTTGGCCCCGTGGTCCGAGAAGTTGGCCTCGCCGATCGCGAACAGACCCGGCACGGTGGTCTGGAGGTCGTAGTCGACCCAGAGCCCGCCCATCGTGTAGTGGACCGCCGGATAGATCCGCATCGGCACCTCGTACGGATCCTCGTCGGTGATCCGCTGGTACATGTCGAAGAGGTTGCCGTACTTCGCCTCGACCGCCCCCCGGCCCATCCGGGCGATGGCGTCGGCGAAGTCCAGGTAGACGCCCTGGCCGCCGGGGCCCACTCCCCGGCCCTCGTCGCAGACGTTCTTCGCGGCCCGTGAGGCGATGTCGCGCGGGACCAGGTTGCCGAAGGAGGGGTAGATGCGCTCCAGGTAGTAGTCGCGCTCCTCCTCGGGGATCTCGTGCGGCGGCCGGGTGTCGCCGTGCGCCTTCGGGACCCAGATACGGCCGTCGTTGCGCAGCGACTCGCTCATCAGGGTCAGCTTGGACTGGTGGTCGCCGGTGCGCGGGATGCAGGTGGGGTGGATCTGGGTGAAGCAGGGGTTGGCGAAGTAGGCTCCGCACCGGTGCGCGCGCCAGATCGCGGTGGCGTTGGAGTTCATGGCGTTCGTCGACAGGTAGAAGACGTTGCCGTACCCTCCGGACGCCAGGACGACCGCGTCCGCGAGGTGGGTGGAGATCTCACCGGTGACGAGGTCGCGGGCGACGATCCCCCGGGCCCGTCCGTCCACCACGACCAGGTCGAGCATCTCGGTACGGGCGTGCAGGGTGACGGTGCCGGCCGCGATCTGCCGGGAGAGGGCCTGGTACGCGCCCAGCAAAAGCTGCTGCCCGGTCTGGCCGCGGGCGTAGAAGGTGCGGGAGACCTGGACGCCGCCGAAGGAGCGGGTGTCCAGGAGTCCGCCGTACTCGCGGGCGAAGGGGACGCCCTGGGCGACGCACTGGTCGATGATCTCCACGGAGATCTGCGCGAGGCGGTGGACGTTGGACTCCCGGGCCCGGAAGTCGCCGCCCTTGACGGTGTCGTAGAAGAGGCGGTGGATCGAGTCGCCGTCGTTGCGGTAGTTCTTGGCCGCGTTGATACCGCCCTGGGCGGCGATCGAGTGGGCCCGGCGCGGGGAGTCCTGGTAGCAGAACTGCTCGACGTGGTAGCCCTGTTCGGCGAGGGTGGCGCCCGCGGCCCCGCCGGCCAGGCCGGTGCCGACCACGATCACGGTGTGCTTGCGCCGGTTGGCCGGGTTGACCAGCTTCGCCCGGAAGCGGCGGGTGTCCCAGCGTTCGGCGACGGGGCCCCCGGGGGCCCGGGTGTCGGCGATCGGCTCGGCGGCGGTGTAGTCGAGGTAGGACATCTCAGCTCACGACTCCGGTCATGACGGCGACGGGTACGGCGACGAAGCCGGCGGTCAGGCCCAGCGCCAGCAGGTTGGCGGTGGCCTTCAGGGCGCGGTCCCGGCGGGCGTTGCCCGCGCCCAGGGTCTGGGCGGCGCTCCAGAAGCCGTGCCGGACGTGGAGGCCGACGGCGAGCATCGCGGTGAGGTAGATGACGTTGCCGTACCAGGTGGAGAAGGTGTCGACGACGTTCTCGTAGGGCCGCCCCTCCTGGAAGCCGCCGCTGTGGACGTGCCCGGTGGTCAGGTCGAGGACGTGCCAGACGACGAAGAGGGCCACGATGACCCCGCCCCAGCGCATGGTGCGGGTCGCGTAGCTCGCCCGGCGCCGCTTGCGCACATAGCCGGTGGGCCGTGCCCGCAGGTCCCGCCGGGTGAGCTGGTACGCGCTGACCGCGTGCGCGACGACGGCCGCGAGCAGCACGACCCGCACGATCCACAGCGCCCAGGAGTAGTGCAGGACCGGGGCGCCCATGGTGCGCAGCCAGTGCCCGTAGGCGTTGAACTCCCCGGGGCCGAAGAAGACCTTGAGGTTGCCCACCACATGGGCGACGAGATAGCCGAGCATCAGCAGCCCGCTGACGGCCATGACCGTCTTCTTGCCGATGGTCGACCGCCAGAAGGCGCGTACCGCGGAGGGTCGCCGGCCCGCGCCGTCCGCCCATCCGGGTCCGCCGCCGCCCGTGCCCGCCTGCGTCCTGCGTGTCCGCGTTGCCAGAGCCATGACGACGACGCTAGGGCCGGGGCCGGGCAGTGGTCCAAGACATGATCCGGCTGATCCTGATAGGCAGGGCCTATAGGGTGGCGTTCATGCAGCTCCAGCAGCTCCGCTACTTCACCGCCGTCGCCGAGACCCTGCACTTCACCCGGGCCGCCGAGCGGGTGCACGTCTCCCAGCCCTCGCTCTCCCAGCAGATCCGGGCGCTGGAGCAGGAGCTGGGAGCGGATCTGTTCCGGCGGGCCCGGGGGAACATCGCCCTGACCGACGCCGGGGAGGCTCTGCTGCCGCTGGCCCGGCGGATCCTCGCGGACACCGAGACCGCGCGGCGCGAGGTGCAGGAGGTGGCGCAGCTGCGCCGGGGCCGGGTGCGGCTGGGGGCCACGCCGAGTCTGTGCACCGGGCTGCTGCCGCAGGTGCTGCGCACCTTCCACGACCGGCATCCGGGGATCGAGCTCCTGATCGAGGAGTCCGGCTCGCACGACCTGGTACGGGAGCTGGCGCGCGGGGCGCTGGACCTGGCCCTGGTGGTGCTGCCGCTGCCGTCCTCCTCGCCGTCGCTGACCGCGGTGGAGCTGCTGCGGGAGGACCTGGTGGTGGTCTCCTCCCCGGCGGCACCGGCTCCGGCGTCACCGCTGCGGATCGCCGATCTCGCGGGCGAGCCGCTGGTGATGTTCCGGCGCGGCTACGGCCTGCGGGACCTCACGGTGGCGGCCTGCCGGTCCGCCGGCTTCGAGCCCTCCTTCACGGTGGAGGGCGGCGAGATGGACGCGGTGCTGGGCTTCGTCCGCGCCGGACTGGGGGTGGCCGTGGTCCCGGCGATGGTGGCCGAGGGGGCGGGCGGCGATCTGCGGGTGACCCGGCTGTCCGGCGCGGGGCTGCACCGGACGATCGCCCTGGCGCACCGCAGCGACGTGGAACCGCCGCGCGCGGCCCGGGAGCTGCAGCGGATGCTGCTGGCGTCCCGGGTGCACCGGCCCGTCCGGCCGGGCCGCGCCGGCTGACGCCCCGGCGGCGGTCCGCCGCCCCGCCCCGCCCGTACTCAGACCGCGTCGGCCAGCAGCAGGGAGTGGATCCGGTCCGGCGCCCCGGGCCGGGCGTAGTACCAGCCCTGGGCCGTGTCGCAGCCCAGTTCCCGCAGCTGCTCGGCCTGCGCCCCCGTCTCCACGCCCTCCACGGTGACGGCCAGCTCCAGGCTGTGGGCGAGCGAGACGATCCCCTCGACGATCTTCAGATCGACCGGGTCGCACGGGTGCTGCTGCATCCCCTGCGTGAAGGAACGATCCAGCTTCAGCACGCTCACCGGGAGCCGGCGCAGGTTGGCCAGGTTGGAGTACCCGGTGCCGAAGTCGTCGAGCGCGATGTCCACGCCCAGTTCGGCGAGTTGGCGCAGGGGCTTCAGCAGGTCCTCGTCCGCACCTATCAGGGCCGACTCGGTGACCTCCAGGCACAGGGCGCCCGGGTCGAGACCGGACCGCTCCAGCACGTCGACCGTGTCCGTGACCAGCCCCGGGTGGGTGAGCTGAGCCGGGGAGAGGTTGACGTTGATCCGCAGCGGGCCGCCGTCGCTGTGCCGGCTGCTCCAGAAGCGGGCCTGGCGGACCGACTCCTCCAGCACCCAGCGGCCCAGCGGGACGATCAGTCCGGTGCGTTCGGCGAGCGGGATGAAGCGGTCCGGGCCGAGCACCCCGTGCTGCGGATGGCACCAGCGGACCAGGGCCTCGGCGCCGTGCACGGTGCCGTCCCCGAGGTGCACCAGCGGCTGGTACTCGATGAAGAACTCGCCCCGCTCCAGGGCGGCCGGCAGGGCGGTGGTCAGCCCGTGGCGGGTGATGGCCCGCGCGTCCGCCTCCGGGTCGGCCAGCTCGTAGCGGTTGCCGCCCGCCGACTTGGCCCGGTACATGGTGATGTCCGCGCTGCGCAGCACCTCCGCGCTGGTCCGCTCCCCCGCCGGGCCCTCGACGATGCCGATGCTGCCGCGCACGGTGAACTCGCGGCCGTCCACGTTGACCGGCGCGGAGAGCGCGCCCAGAATCCGGGCGGCCAGTTCGTCGACCTCGCGCTCGGTGTCGGGGCCGGTGGTCAGGGCCACGAACTCGTCGCCGCCGAGCCGGGCGACCATCTCGCCGGGGGCGGTGGCGCAGCTCTGGAGCCGGTCGGCGACCTCGACGAGCAGCCGGTCGCCGGTCGCGTGGCCCAGGCTGTCGTTGATGGCCTTGAAGCCGTCGAGGTCCAGGTAGCAGAGACCGAAGCGGTTGCCGTCGCCCGCCGTGACGGCCTTCTCCAGGCGTTCGAAGAACAGGGTGCGGTTGGGCAGCCCGGTGAGCGCGTCGTGGGTGGCCTCGTAGCGCAGCCGCAGGTTGAGGAGCCGCCGTTCGGTGGTGTCCTCCATCAGCGCGAGCTGGTACTGCGGCACGCCCTCGGCGTCGCGCAGCAGGGAGACGGTGAGGTTGGTCCACAGGACCGTGCCGTCGCCCCGGTAGAAGGGCTTCTCGGTGCGGTAGTCGTCGCGTTCGCCGCGCACCAGCTCCCGGTACAGCTCCCAGACGTGGGGGCGGTCCTCGGGGTGGGCCCACTCGGTGAACCGGCGGCCGCGCACATGGTGCTCCAGGCCGCCGAACATCCGGGTCAGGGTGTCGTTGACCTCCAGCACGTTGCCGTCGAGGTCCGCGATGGCGATGCCGATGGCGGCGCCCTCGAAGACGGCCCGGAAGCGGACCTCGGTGTCGTGCATCGCCTGGAGGGCGTCGTTGCGGGCGAGCAGGGTGGAGCGGGCGATGGCCTCCTGCTCGGCGAGGGTCCGCTCGCGCAGCGCGTGGGCGAACCCGGCGGCGACCGCGTGCTGGAGCCGGGCGCACCGTGCGCGGCTCTCCTCGGCGCTGAGGCCGGGGTCGCCGCAGTAGAGGACGAGGTACGCGTCGATCACGCCGAGGGTGCGGCTGAGCGCGTCGGGGTCGGTGCAGTGGGCCTCCACCAGGGCCCGCCCGATCCGCTGCCCGGACTGCGGTGCGAACGGCCTCGCGTGCAGGGCCTCGCGCAGTTCCCGGGCCAGGGGCAGCAGATGGCACTCGAACTCGGGGCGGGTGAGCGAGGTGGCGGTGGCCGGGAAGATGGCCCGGCTCCAGATGGTCGCGAAGCGCCGGAGGCGGTCCTCGGGGGCGTCCGGTTCCACGGCTGGGCCCCCGGCCTGGGACGACGGCTGGTTCACGCCCGGCGCCCCACCCCTGAGAAGCCGGAGAAGGCGTACGGGTCCTCCTGGCCGGCGTCGTCGCCGGGCCTCCAGCGCGCCAGGGGGACCAGCCCGGGTTCGACCATCTCGAATCCCTCGAAGAAGGCCGCGATCTCCTCGCGGCTGCGCATGACCAGCGGGTTGCGGATGTCGCGGTAGACCCCCACCGCGCCGCCCGCCTGCTCCTGGGGGACCGGGATGCCCTCGTAGGAGGCGTGGGTGAGGATCAGCAGACTGCCGGGCGCGAGCGCGTCGCGCAGGGCGGCGACGGCGGCGCGCGGGTCGTCGGCGTCCTCGACGAAGTGCAGTACGGCGACGAGGAGGAGGGCCACCGGCCGGTCCAGGTCGAGGAGTTCCTTGACCTCGGTGCTGTCCAGGATCTGGCCGGGCGAGCGCAGATCGGCGGCGAGGACGGCCGTGTGCTCGTCGTCCTCCAGCAGGCTGCGGCTGTGGGCCACGGCGACCGGGTCGTGGTCGACGTAGACGACGCGCGCCCGCGGGTCGGACCGCCGGGCGACCTCGTGGACGTTGCCGAAGGTGGGGATGCCGGAGCCGATGTCGAGGAACTGGCCGATGCCCTCGGCGACGGCGAAGTCCACGGCGCGGCGCATGAAGGCCCGGTTCGCCTGCATGATCTTGGGCAGGCCCGGCAGGAACTCCATCGCCCTGCGCGCGGCCTCCCGGTCGGCCTCGAAGTTGTGCGAACCGCCCAGATAGAAATCGTAGATCCGGGACACGCTCGGCACCGATATGTCGATGCTCTGCGGTGCCCAGGCGGGTCGCTCCATCGATGTCTCCAACAAGTCGCCACGGCAGGGAGGCCATGTCCATGGCCGGTGTTCGAGCCGAGGCTACTGATCGCCCGCCAAGAGGGCGAGCCCAACCGGAAATTCGCGGTCCGTTCTTGGTCACACGTGCCGGTCACGGTCTTCCGTCATACGTGGACGTCATGCGCACGCGTCATGACGGGCCGTCACCGCCGCGCCGTCACCGCCGTCCCGGAACGGCCGCGCGCACGCGGACGGCCCGCCGACGCGCCGAGGGACGCGAGGGCGGGCCGGCCACGGCCGGAGGCGCGACGTGGGGACTACTTGGGCGCTCCGACCGGCTTGCCCTCCGGGGAGATGGCGTACCAGGTGCCGCCGACGCCCTGGCCGTTGGTGTCGCCGGGCTTCTTGTCCCCGGCGAAGGTGTACAGCGGCCAGCAGTCGATGGTCTGCTGCTTGATGCCGTCGGGCCGGTCGAAGGTGACATAGCCCTTCTTCAGGATGCCCTTGGTGTCGTTCTTGTCGACGGGCGCGACGACGGGCCACTTCTCCAGGCACTCGCCCGTGCAGGCCGTCTTCATGGGCCAGGCGGAGTCCTTCATGAAGCGGTAGACGGTCATGCCGTTCTTGTCGACGACGACCTCGCCCAGCTTGGGGTCGTTGCGCACGGACAGCCCCGCCAGGTCGGCGGCCTCGCCGCCCGCATCCTCGCCGCCGGCGTCCCCGCCGCCCGCGCCCGGGGCGGCCTTCTTGCCGTCGGGGGCGGAGGCGTACCAGGTGCCGCCGACACCCTGGCCGTTGACGTCACCGGCCTTGGTGTCCTTGGCGTAGCGGTACATCGGCCATCCGTCGATGGTGAGCTGCTTGCTGCCGTCCGCCCTGGTCACCTCGCCGATGAGGGAGGGGTCGACGCCCGGGGCGGCGGTCGCGCCGCCGGCCGCGACGACGGGCCAGACCTTCGCGCAGTCGCCTTCGCAATTGGACTTCGGCGGCTTGGCCGTGTCCTTGTCGAAGCGGTAGAGGGTGAGGCCGGCGCTGTCGGTGACGACCTCGCCGATGTCGGGGCTGTCGAAGACGGCGAGCTGGCCGGCGGGCTTGGCCGCCGCCGCCTCGCCTCCGCTGTCGGAGCCGTAGCCGCCGTAGCCGTCGCCGGGGGCCGCGGGGTTGGCCGCGCCGACCGCCTGGCCGTTGGGCGTCTGGTCGCCCTGGTCCTGACCGCACGCCGTCGTCAGCGCGAGTACAGCCGCCGCAGTCACCGCGAGCGAGGCGTTCCGCCAGGTGTTCATGTCCACTCCCGTTGTTCTTCAGGCTTCTCGAGCCGGTGGGGCGCCGCCGCGGCGCCCTTTCATGGCCCTAGGTACGGACACGGGGGCGAGGCGTGTTCAACCCGTTGGGGAATTTTTTCCGGGTCGCGGGAGCGAATGGTCGGAATCCCCTCGGCACCATGCGAATTCCCCCACGCGGCAGAGCGCGGAAATGGCTTGAACTGAACTCAACCGAAGGCTCCCGGCCCCCCTCGGGCTCTTCGGGGCGGGTTCCCGGGGCTCAGCGGAGACCGTCGACGGCTCAGCGGAGACCGTCGACGGCGGCCCGTACCCGCCCGCGCAGCGCCGGACTTCCCTTGTGCCCGGCGTCGTCCACGACGACGAGTTCGGCCCCGTCCCAGCCGCGGGCCAGCTCCCAGGCGGTGTCCAGGGGCGAGCTGAGGTCGAGACGGCCGTGGAAGAGCACGCCCGGAATGCCGTTGAGCCGCCCCGCGTTCGCGAGGAGTTCGCCCTCCGGCAGCCAGGCCCCGTGGGCGAAGTAGTGCGCGGTGATGCGTACGAAGGCGAGCCGGGCGGCGTCCGGGCGGCCCGCGTAGAGGTCGGGTGCGCCGTGCGGTTCCAGGGAGAGGACGGCGTCCTCCCAGCGGCACCACTCGGCCGCCGCGTGCTCCCGGACCGCCGGGTCGGGGCTCTCCATACGCCGGGCGTAGGCGGCGACCAGGGCGCCGGGCCCCTCGGCCTCGGGCACGGCGGCCCGGAAGCGGGCCCACTGCTCGGGGAAGAAGCGGCCGGCCCCGTGGTACAGCCAGTCGGTCTCGGACCGCCGGGTGGTGGTCACCCCGTTGACGACGATGCCCGTGACCCGCCCGGGATGGCGCTGGGCGTAGGCGAGGAGCAGGGTCGACCCCCAGGAACCGCCGAACAGCACCCAGGAGTCGATGCCGAGCGCGGTCCGCAGCCTCTCCATGTCGGCGAGCAGATGGTGCGTGGTGTTGACGTCCATGCCGGCGGCCGGGTCCGAGGCGTGCGGGGTGCTCCGCCCGCAGCCGCGCTGGTCGAACAGGACGATCCGGTACGCCTCCGGGTCGAAGTAGCGGCGCATCCCCGGTGTGCACCCGGAGCCGGGGCCGCCGTGGACCACGAGCGCGGGCCTGCCCCGGGGGTTCCCGCACACCTCCCAGTGGACGAGGTTCCCGTCGCCGACGTCGAGCATCCCCTCCTCGTAGGGCTCGACGGGCGGATACAGCGCGTCGTCGTCCATGTCCCCGGCTCCTCGCCCTCGGTGTCCTCGCCTCTGCTCCAGCCGGCCACCCTATGTCCCGCCGCGCCGTCGCCGCGGACCGCACGGCCGCGCGCCCCTACCCCGCCGGGGCCGGTCCCCCGCACCGACGCGCCGCACCCGTCCCCCTGTCGCACCAGCGGTATGACCCGATTGCCCTACAGCGATCGCGGCGCACCGTGGCCGCTCGTAGCGTTTCGGTGATCGAGGAGCACCCCCGACCTGCGCGGAAACGGTTCCCGCGGCTGCTCCTCGGGACCCGGAGGTCCGACCATGCGTGCGATACGTGCCGCATCCGCCGCTCTCGGAGCGGCCGCACTCGCCCTGTCCGCCCCCACCGCCGCCCACGCCGTGAACAACACGCCGTACGACTTCTCGGTGACCCCCTCCTCGGTGGCCGCCGGCGGCCGGGTGACGCTGACCGCGGGCGGCTGCCCCAGCACCACCACGGTGACCTCGGGTGTCTTCGACACCGTCACCATCCCCCGCAACGGCGCCGCGACGGCGGTCGTCGACTGGGACGCCCGGCCCGGCGCCGTCTACTCCGTGCAGTTCAACTGCACCGGGCAGGTCGGCACCCTCGATCTGCGGATAGCCGGCGGCTCGTCCAGCCCCACCGCCAGCTCCACCCGTCCCGCCCAGACCATCGCCCCCTCGGGCGTGCGCGGCGGTGTGGGCGGCAGCGTCGACGGCATGAACACGGCGGAGATCGCGGCGGGCGGCGCCCTGGTCGCGGCCGCCGCCACGGCGACCGTCCTCGTGGTGCGCCGCCGCACCGCCGGCCGCCGCCACTGACGCGCCCGGTGTGCCCGGCGGAACCCGGCACCACAGGCACCCACCCGTGGTGCGCACCGAACGCCCGACGCCCCGAGTCCCGTGCGGACTCGGGGCGACGGGCGGTGGCCGACCGGGAGGTTCGGCCGATCAGACCTGGCCGCCGACGGTGCGGCGACGGCGGGCGATGAAGAGGCTGCCGCCCACGGCCGCCGTGGCGACCAGACCGGCGCCGATCGCCATCTCGGTGCTGCTGGGCCCGATGGACCCGCCGAGACCGCCCTGCGCACCGCCGCCACGGCGGACGGTGAACGAGGCGCTGGCGGTCTGCGAGCTGTTGTTGCAGCGGACCGTCAGGTGGTAGTCGCCGGGCGAGGCGTTGTTGCGGACCCGGGCCGTGGCGGTCTGCTGACCGCGGTCGCCCCGGGAGAGGGTGGCGTCGGGGAAGGCGTTCGAGCTGACGGTGCCACCGCGGTGGCAGCCGTCGACCGTGATCGTCAGGGTGCCTCCGGGGAACACCGTGGACGGGCTGACTTGGACGTTCCTCGGGCCGTCCCCACCGCCGGCGGCGGCCAGTGGAGCGCCGAGCCCGACGGCCGCGAAGGCGGTCGCGGTCACCGCGAGAGTGCGTACAGCACGCATCGTTGAACCTCCAGGAAGACGCTCCGAAGCGGCGCTCCGGCAAAGTCGACGAGGACGCCTTCCATGACGAACCCTCACCGAGCACCGTCGACCACGCATTTCGGGCTTGGCCCGTCCCGGTGAGCCGACACGCCGTTGGACGGCCGGGGATCTGACGGAGCCGCAGGTCACAGACCGTCAGTAGCGCATTGTCCGATTACCCGGATGGGTCACCCCGGGTGGCCCCGGCCACCCGTTCGCCCTTCCCTGATCGCCGCCCGGGGGAGGCGCACTTAGCGTGCCTGCATGCGCAATAAGGGGAGAACGGAACGGGACACCTTCGGCCGGCGGGTGCCGCGCCCGTCGCCGTGGGGCGTCCTGGCACTCGTCATGCTCAGCGGAATCGCCCTGATGAAGAACGGCGCGGACGTCGGCATGGGCCCGCCGCAGCCCGCCGCGGCGGCCTCCCAGAGCAACGGCACCGGAGAAACCTTCCTGCCGGTGCCGCTGGAGCCGCTGCCGTACGCACCGCCCGCCACGGTGCGCATCCCGTCCATCAAGGTCGACGCGCCGATCATGGATGTGGGCCTGGACGACAGGGGGTGGATCGCGGCGCCGCCCCCGCAGGACCCCAATCTGGCCGGCTGGTTCCAGAACGGCGTCGCCCCGGGTCAGCGCGGCACCTCCGTGATCGTCGGCCATGTCGACAACCAGTCCGGGCCCGCCGTCTTCTACGGGCTGGGCTCGGTCGAGAAGGGCCAGCTGGTGGAGGTGCCGCGGCTCGACGGGCGGACCGCGGTCTTCGAGGTGTACGGCGTGGAGGTCTTCTCGAAGAACGACTTCCCCGGGGTCCGCGTCTACGGCGACACCGGGCAGCCGGAACTGCGGGTGATCACCTGCGGCGGGGGCTACTCGAAGGCCGACGGCTACGACGGCAACGTGGTCGTGTTCGCCCGGATGGTCAAGACCCGCTGACCGCCCCCGCGGCTCCCCCCGCCGTCACCGTCCCGCACCGCGGGCCCCCGGGTCAGCGGTGCGGGACGGTGATGTCGTAGCCCTCGTCGATCAGCCGGGGCAGATAGCGGCGCAGGGCGGCGACGCTCTGGGAACGATCGCCGCCCGCGTCGTGGGAGAGGACGACGACGCCGGGGGCCGCGCCGTCCATGACCCGGCGGACGATCGTGGTGGTGCCGGGCTCGGTCCAGTCCAGGGTGTCCACGGTCCAGGCGAGCGGTTCCATCCCCAGTTCGGCGCCGATCTCGAAGGAGTGCCGGTTCCACGCTCCGTAGGGCGCGCGGTACCAGAGCGGGGGCGCGCCGACCGCCTTCTCCACGACGTCGCTGGTGCGGCCCAGCTCCCGGCGGATCGCGGACGGGGCCAGACCGGGCACCAGCGGGTGCGACCAGGTGTGGTTGCCGATCACGTGACCGTCGTCGGACATCTCGCGCAGCAGGTCGGGGTGGTAGTCCGCCATCTCGCCGCAGACGAAGAACATCGCGCGCACCTCGTGCTCGCGCAGGGTCTTCAGAATGCCCGGGGTGTAGCGGGGGTCGGGGCCGTCGTCGAAGCTGAGCACCATCGTCCGCCCCTCGGCGGGCACTTCGAGGAACGGACGGGTGCGCACGGGGGGTGCCGCACGGCGGGCGACGGGGGCCTGCGCGGTCATCGGCTGCAAGCGGTACGAGGAGCCCCGCGGGGGCGGGGCCGCGGCGGCCCCAGGGCCCTGGGCCGGGGGCACCGGGGACGGCGGCTCGGACGGTCTCAGCGCCCGCTCGGGACCGCCCCCGCTCTCGGCGGCGAAGAGCCCGCCGACGATCGCGGCCCCGCCGAGCGCGGCGGCAAGCCGGAGCGCCGAGCGGCGCGGGACGTGCAGCTCATCCTTTTTCATGGCCCACTGCTCGCACGCGCGGGGGCCGCCGCGGCCGACCGACACGGGCGGGCGGCGGATTCGACCCGATGGGAGCAACGGCGCGCCGCCGGCCACGCCGCCGGCGGGGCGCGGCCGCGTACCGCGCCGGGGCCCGGCCCGGAAACCTCAGCGGTAGCCTCGCCGGTGTGACGCAGCAACCGGCCCAGCGCTTCGAACGCGGCACCGACGGCCCCAAGGTGATCGTCGTCGGCCTGGACGGGTCCGACTCCTCGATGCGGGCCGCCGCCTACGCGAGCGGCCTCGCGCGCCGGCAGGGGGCGCTCCTCGCCATCGTCTACGTGCAGCCGGTGATGCCGGCGGGGACGGCGCTGGGCGCGCCGGTGGCAGGCACCACCGGGGAGATCGCCGAGGAGCTGGCGGCGGAGATCCGTACGACGGCGGAGCGGGTGCAGGGCATCTGGGACGTGCGCTGGGAGTTCCACACCTTCCGCGGGGACCCGTTCACGGGGCTGGTCTCGGCGGCCGACGAACTGAAGGCGGACGCCGTGGTGGTGGGCGCCTCCGAGTCCGCGGGGCACCGGATCATCGGCTCGGTCGCGGTCCGGCTGGTCAAGGCGGGGCGCTGGCCGGTGACCGTCGTCCCGTGACCGGGCGGGATACCGACCAGGGCCCTTCTGCCGGATCCGGGCGATCCCGGCCCGATCCCACGGAAGGGCGTCCTACCGTCCCCGCACGAGGCCGTCGCGCTGGGCGCCGCGGCCGAGGGCGGCGGCGTCGATCTGGGCGAGGGCGGTGCGGTAGTCGGCCCGGCCGGGGTTGGCGTCGAGGGCGGCGGGCAGGGTGACGACCCGGCCGGCGACGGTGTCCATCCACTGCGGCACGTACTCAGCGCGGGTGACCTCCCAGCGTCCGCCGCGTGCGGTCGGGGGCGAGAAGGTGAAGCGGGCAAGGGTGCCCTGGTTGCCGCGCGGGTCGTGGACGCCGTCGTAGTTGATCATCGCGCCGGCGATCTGGTCACCCATGCCGTAGGCGATCCAGGTGCCGTTGACCTTCTCGTACGCCTGCGGGACATGGGCGTGGGTGCCGAGGATCAGGTCGATGTCGGGGCGGCCGCCGGTGGTGGAGGCCGTCAGGGAGCGGCCGAGGGAGAGCTGGTGCTCGTCGGGTTCCGTCTGCCATTCGGTGCCCCAGTGGAGGCTGACCACGACGATGTCGGCGCCCTCCCGCCGGGCGCGGCGGGCGTCGTCCAGAATGCGCTGCTCGTCGATGAGGGCGACGCTCCAGGGCCGGTCGGCGGGGACGGGGATGTCGTTGGTGCCGTAGGTGTAGGCGAGTTGGGCGACCGTGGCACCGCCTGCGCTGAGCAGGGCGGGGCGGCGGGACTCGGTCTCGCTGCGGGCCGAGCCGGCGTGCCGGACGCCCGCCGCGTCGAGGGCGTCGAGGGTGCGGGTGATACCGGCGGCGCCGTCGTCCAGAGTGTGGTTGGAGGCCGTGGAGCAGGAGTCGTAGCCCGTGTCGGCGAGGGCCCGGGCGACCTCGGGCGGGGACTTGAAGGAGGGGTAGCCGCTGTAGTCGCCGTTCGCGCCGTAGACCGTCTCCATATGGCAGATGGCCACATCGGCACGGGAGACCACGGGGGCGACCCCGGCCAGCATGGGGCGGAAGTCGTAGCCCTTGCCGCCCGCGTCGGCGGCGGCCTGGGCGATCACCGATTCATGGGGCAGCACGTCACCGCTGGCGACCAGGGTGAAGGGCCGCTGAGCGGGGGTGGAGCCGGCCGCCGGGGTCGCGCCGGCGGTGGCGGTGCCGGTGGCCCGGGGCGGGTGCCCGGGGCCGGCGCACGCCGCCGCACCGGTGAGGAGCAGGAGGGCGCAGACGAGGGCGGTGCGGCCGGGTCGCCGGGTGGGCCGGGGGACCGGCGTCGTCCATGGCATCACAAGCATCCTCCGAATTGTGTGATTTAAGGCTTTTAGGACCTTTTGACGACACAGGGGAGGACGGGGTGAGTCAAGCGACGTAGCGGTGAGTCGCCGGAACGGACCCGCCATGGCGGCACCGCGGACCCGGGCGGGCACCGCCGGGTCCGGCCGACCGCTCACCGCACCACTCGCCGCTCGGAGCGACCGTTCGCCGACGCCCGCCGTCCGGCGGCTGTCGCGGGGTGCGCGGATGCGTTCGTATACGCCACGGGACAGCGGCGACGGGTGAAAGGGTGTTGGCGAATGACGACGGCGACCGCGACGACCGACGAACGGGCCATGGCGGAACTCCAGCGCGAACACGGCCCCGCCCTGCTGAGCTTCCTGCTCGGACTCACCTACGGCGACCAGCAGCGCGCCGAGGACCTGCTCCAGGAGACCCTGGTGCGGGCGTGGCAGCACCCGGAGGCGTTCGACGCGCCCTACGAGTCGATGCGGCCCTGGCTGTTCACGGTCGGACGGCGGCTGGCCATCGACGCCCGCCGCTCACGACTGGCCCGGCCGGCCGAGATCGGCGACGGCGTCCTCGCCACCACCCCGGACCCGCTCGACCTCACCGAGTCCGCGGTCGCCGCGCTCGACGTGCGCGCCGCCGTGGGGTCGCTCAGCCCCGAGCACCGGGCGGTGCTGGTGCAGATCTACTTCCACGGACTGAGCGTCAACGAGGCCGCCGAGGTGCTGGGCATCCCGCCCGGAACCGTCAAGTCGCGCTCGCACTACGCGCTCCGCGCGCTCGCCCGCTGCCTGCCCGGGTACAGCCGGCGTCCGGTCACCACCGCCCCGAAGGCCACAGGGGCGGCCCGGCGCCACTTCGGCCACGGCCCGGGCCGCCCGGCATGCCGAACGTCACGCCGGAGTTGAGCCGAACGGGACACCTCGCCCTACCGGAAGGGGCAGGCTCGTGCTCGGGCCCCGGCCCCCGGGGGCACGGCCCGCCGGCTCCGGTCCGTGCCGGAACCGGGTCCCGCGGCACAGGCGCGAACGGAGGACGGTGAGGACCATGCGGCTGGGAAGACCGGGCGGTACGGGCGGGCCGGGCCTCGCCGTCCCGATGGCGTGGCTCTGCGCGGAGTACACGGCCGGGGAGATCCTGCGCGCGGCCGGGCTCGTGGGGCCCGGCACCATCGAGTTCCGGGCGGGCCACCGCTGCCTGGCGCTGACGATCCATCTGAGCGGCCCGGCCGGTCTCCCCTCCCCCGCCGCGGCCGGGCCATGGCCGGACGAGCGGATCGACGCGGGGATCGACGGCTGGATCGAGCACACCGCGCACGGCGGCCCGTGGCCCCTCCGGGTGGCCGGGGAACTCGCCGACCGGTCCGGAAGCGAACGGGACGGCGCCCCGGACCCGGACCTGGCGCTCGCCGTCGCCGCCTGGGAGTGGCTGCGCACCACCGAGGTGCACGCGGCCGACCTGGACGGTCTGGCGCCCCTCACGCCCGGCGTCCGGCCGGTGGACGAGGGCCGGCGGGTGTGGACACCGGTCCACCGCCTGGGGCTCCCGCTCGCGCATCTCGCGCTGCACCTGTGGTGACGCCGGACCCCTGAACCGCCCGCCCGGCGCAGCCCGAACCGCCCGGCGCAGCCCGGACGGCCCGACGCACCGTGGGCCGGCCCGGCGCGGGCCCGTGCCCGCGCAGCCGCGCCGCCGCTCAGCGCACGCCGCGTCCGCCCGCCGAGGAGTGCACGCCCGCCCGGTACTTGGGCACCCGGACGGTGATCTTCATTCCGGCGCCGACGGCCGTCTCGATGACCAGCCCGTGGTCGTCGCCGTACACCTGCCGCAGCCGTTCGTCGACGTTGAGCAGGCCGATGCCCGAGGAGGCGCCCGCCTCCCCCGCGAGGATGGCCCGCAGGGCGTCCGGGTCCATGCCCACCCCGTCGTCCTCGATGGTCACCATGGCCTCGGCGCCCGCGTCCTGGGCGGCGATGGTGACCCGGCACTCGGAGCGGGAGTCCTCCAGACCGTGCTTGACGGCGTTCTCGACGAGCGGCTGGAGGCAGAGGAAGGGCAGGGTCACGGGCAGGACCTCGGGAGCCACCTGGAGGGTGACCTTCAGCCGGTCGCCGAACCGGGCGCCGGCCAGGGCGAGGTACTGCTCGATGCAGCGCAGTTCGTCCGCGAGCTGGGTGAACTCACCGTGCCGGCGGAACGAGTAGCGGGTGAAGTCGGCGAACTCCAGCAGCAGTTCGCGTGCGCGTTCCGGGTCGGTGCGCACGAAGGAGGCGATGGCGGCCAGCGAGTTGAAGATGAAGTGCGGGGAGATCTGGGCCCGCAGCGCGCGGATCTCCGCCTCGATCAGCCGGGTCCGCGAGCGGTCCAGCTCCGCCAGTTCCAGCTGGACGGAGACCCAGCGCGCCACCTCCGTCGCCGCCCGCACCAGGACCGCGGACTCCCGGGAGCCGTAGGCCACCAGGGTGCCGAGCACCCCCTCCTCGCCGGTCAGCGGTGCGATCACCACCCAGCGCAGCGGGCACTCCACGTCGGCGCACTCGGAGTGCACGCTGCGGCCCCGGCCCGACTCCAGGACCTCGGCGACCTTCGCCATCACCTGCTCGCGGTGGTGGTCGTCGCCCGGCCCGTCCCAGGCGAGCACGCCGTCCCGGCCGGTGAGGCAGAGCGCCTCGGTGCCCAGCAGGGACCGCAGCCGGCGGGCGGCCTTGCGGGCGGTGTCCTCGGTGAGCCCGGCCCGCAGCGGCGGGGCGGCGAGGGAGGCGGTGTGCAGGGTGTGGAAGGTGGCCAGTTCCACCGGGGTACCGAGGTCGAGGTCGGGTCGCGCGGCCCGCCGCCCCGCGAACCTGCCGAGGGCGAAGCCGGCGCCCAGCAGCAGGCCCGCCACGAGGACCCCCACCACGGCCTGAGCTCCGTTCACCGTCGCGCCCCTCTCGTCGCCCGGTCCGCCGCTGACCCGCCCCGCGCCGGCCCGCCCCGCGTGTCCTCCGCGCGCCCGTCGGCGCGGCCGCCGCCGGCCAGGTCCTCCGGGAGGTGCAGCCGCGCCAGGGTGGCGGCGGCGCCGGGCGGGATCCGGCGGGCGGTCGCCAGGGAGACGGCCACCATGGTCACGAAGCCCAGCGGGACCGACCACACCGCCGGCCAGGCCATCAGGGTGTGCCCCCAGCCCTCCGGGGCCAGCCCGGCGCGCGTCGCCATGACCGCCGTCAGGGCCGCGCCGCCGCCCGTGATCAGGCCCGCCGCCGCGCCCGGCGGGGTCAGCCCCCGCCACCAGATCCCGAGCACCAGCAGGGGGCAGAACGAGGAGGCGGAGACGGCGAAGGCGAGCCCCACCGCGTCCGCCACCGGCACGTCCCCCGTGACCACGGCCAGGGCCAGCGGGACCGCCATCGCGACCACGGTGGCCAGCCGGAAGTGGCGCACCCCGCGCGAGGGCAGCACGTCCTGGGTGAGGGTGCCCGCGACGGACATGGTCAGCCCGGACGCGGTCGACAGGAACGCGGCGAAGGCCCCGCCCGCCAGCAGCGCACCGAGCAGATCGCCCGTGAGCCCGCCGATCACCCGGTCGGGCAGCACCAGGACCGCCGCGTCCGCCGCGCCGGTGAGGGCCAGCTCGGGGGCGTAGATCCGGCCGAGGGCGCCGAAGACCGGGGGCAGGAGGTAGAAGACGCCGATCAGGCCGAGGACGACCAGCGTGGTGCGCCGGGCCGCGCGCCCGTTGGGGCTGGTGTAGAAGCGGACGGCGACATGCGGGAGGCCCATGGTGCCGAGGAAGGTCGCCAGGATGAGCCCGTAGGTGGCGTACAGCTGGGAGCCGTCCCGCCCGCCGGACAGCGGCTGCGACCAGCTCACCGGGTCCGCGCCGGAGGCCGCCCGTTCCGGGACCTGCGCGCCCTCGGGCAGGCCCAGGAGCGCGCCCGCCTCGATCCGGTGCGGCCCCTCTGCCAGGGTCACCCGCTCCCCCTGGTGGCGGACGCCGTCGACGGTGCCGGAGACGGTGAGGGTGAGCGGCCGGTCCAGTTCGACGCGGACGGTGTCGCCGACCCGGACGTCGGTGTGCTCGCGCAGCACGGCCGGCGCGTCGAACCGGGCGCGCGGGGCGTCGTCGCCCACCCAGGCGGCGACCAGGAAGAGGGCGGGCACCAGCAGGGCGGTGAGCTTCAGCCAGTACTGGAACGCCTGGACGAAGGTGATGCTGCGCATCCCGCCGGCCGCCACCGCACCGGTGACGACGACCGCGACGACCAGCGACCCCAGCCAGTCGGGCGCCCCGGTCAGGATCTCCAGGGTGAGGCCCGCGCCCTGGAGCTGCGGCAGCAGATAGAGCCAGGCGATCCCGACGACGAAGAGGCTCGCGAGCCGGCGCACGGCGGCGGACTCCAGCCGGGCCTCGGCGAAGTCGGAGAGGGTGTACGCGCCCGACCGGCGCAGCGGGGCGGCGACCAGGACCAGGAGGACGAGGTAGCCGGCGGTGTAGCCGACCGGGTACCAGAGCATGTCCGGCCCCTGGAGGAGGACCAGTCCGGCGATACCGAGGAAGGAGGCGGCGGAGAGGTACTCGCCGCTGATGGCGGCCGCGTTGAGACCGGGCTTGACGGTGCGGGAGGCGACGTAGAAGTCGGAGGTGGTCCGGGATATCCGCAGGCCCAGGGCGCCGATGAGGACCGTGGCGAGCACCACGGCGGTGACGGCGGCCACCGCGTAGGTCTGGTTCACGGTCAGCGGCCCTCGACCAGCCGGGTGAAGTCCCGTTCGTTGCGTTCCGCGCGGCGCACGTACCAGCGGGCGAGGAGCCACATCACGGGGTAGACGCCGAAGCCGAGGGCTCCCCACACGAGGGGCGCCGGGGAGTCGAGCCGGCCGCCGAGGGCGGCGGGCAGCGCGAAGAGCAGCGGCAGGGTCCCGACCAGCAGGGCCAGCATCCCGAGGGTCCAGAGCGCGGCACGCAGCTGGCTGCGCATGAGGGACCGCACGTAGGTGGTGCCGAGGGTGGTCTGCTCGCTGATCTCGTGGCGTGCCGGGGCGTGGCCGGGCGGGCGCCGGGTGCCGCGGGGCACACCGGTGACCACCTCGCGGCGCGGCGGGTGCTCTGCAGACATCGGCGTCCGCTCCAGCGTCTCTTCGTCGGTCGGCTCGGGCCCGGCACACCGGGCTCCCGGGGAACAGGCCCCAGGAGAAGGGGAGTCTACGCAGCGGCGATTACCGACGGTAGAGACCGTCGGTGACGGGCCCGTACCGCCGGGCGTCCTGCTCCGGGGCCGGGCGTTGCGTGCCCGTACCGCCGGACGTCCTGCTCCGGGGGGCGGGCGTTCCGCTCCGGGGCCGGGCTTCCGGCACGCGGCGTGGCGGCCGGGCGGTGGGGTGGGGGCGCGGTTGTGGGCTGCGCGCGGTGGGCCTCGGGCACGGAACGCCCGGCTGTGCGCGCCGGTGGCAGGTCAGGAGCGGTCCCGGCCGCCGCCCGCCGGCCCCGCCGGCCTGCCGCCGCGCGGTGCCATCAGCAGATCGCGGAGCTGGCGGGCGTGCCGGCGGCTCACCGCCAGCTCCGCCGAGCCGACCCGTACGCTCGTCGCCCCGGCGTCCAGCCGGAGTTCGTCGATCCGGGCGAGTGCCACCAGATGGCTGCGGTGGATGCGCACGAAACCGCGCGAGGCCCAGCGTTCCTCCAGCGTGGACAGCGGGATGCGCACCAGATGACTGCCCTCGTCCGTGTGCAGGCGCGCGTAGTCGCCCTGCGCCTCGACATAGGCGATGTCGTCCACCGGGACGAACCGGGTCACCCCGCCCAGCTCGACGGGTATCTGGTCGCTGCCCGGTCCGGGGACCACCGGCGGCCCGGCGGTCCTGGCACCGGGGACCGGGTCCGGCTGCCGCGCCCCGTCCCGGGTCTCCCGCTGGGCGAGGACCAGTTCCCTGACCCGGCGCACCGCCTCGGCGAGGCGTTCCCGGCGGACCGGCTTGAGTACGTAGTCCACCGCCTTGAGGTCGAACGCCTGCAGGGCGAAGCCCTCGTGCGCGGTGACGAACACGATCTGGGGCGGGCGGGCGAACCCGGCGAGGAGGCGGGCCACGTCCAGTCCGGTGAGCCCGGCCATGTGGATGTCGAGGAAGACGACGTCGACCGCCTCCTCCCCGTCCGGCCCCGCGTCGAGGGCGCGCCCGATCCTGCGGAGCGCCTCCGTGGCGTCGGTGGCGCCCTCGGCGCTGCGGATCCGGGGGTCCGCGCGCAGAAGGTAGAGCAGCTCCTCGAGCGCCGGTTTCTCGTCGTCGACGGCCAGTACGCGCAGCATGCAGCGGAGTCTAGACACCCCGGCGGGCGTCCGGGCGGGGGCCCGTTTGCGATCGCGTCCTTACCGTGACCAAGCGGTTGAGCAGAGTCCCCGTGCGCTGCGTATTCCAGGGTGACCGCCCGTAACACCAGCGCCCGAGGAGTGCCGATGACCCCCCAGCAGCCGCACGGCGATGTGGCAGCGTATGCGCTGGGCGTCCTGGAACCTGGTGACGCGTTCCGCTTCGAGGACCACCTCGCCCAGTGCGTGATGTGCGCGGTCCGGCTGACCGAGTTCACGGCCGTGGCGAGGGCCGTGGCGGATCTCGCGGGCCCCACGCGCGAGCTGGTGACGCCCGCGCCGCAGCTCCTGGAGCGCCTCACCGACCACGTCCGGGTCCGGCGTCGCCGTGAGAGCAGGCGGCGGCTGCGGCTGGTCGCGGTGGCGGCGGCGCTGGTCGTGGGACTGCCGGTCGGGGTCGCCGTGACGCAGGACTCCGGGCAGGTGGCCGTCCAGCGGGTGGTGGCGACCGATCCGGTCTCCGGGGTGCGGGCCTCCGTCGCCCTCCAGGACCACGGCTGGGGGACGTCCGTCGCGATGCGGCTCAGCGCGCTGCCGGGGCCGCGGACCTGCCGGCTCGTTGCGATCGGCAAGGACGGGACGGAACATCCGGTGATGAGCTGGCGGGTTCCGGCGGAGGGCTACGGAGTCGGGGAGGCGACGGGCGAGGAGGCCGGTCCGCTCGACCTCCAGGGCGGAACGGTCCTGCACCCGGGCGAGATCGGGCGCTGGGAGGTCCGGGGGCAGAACGGCGAGCGGCTGCTGTCCATCGGCGGCTGACCGGGTGCAGGCGCGTCGCTCCGGGGCTCACTTCAGCAGGCGGGAGAGCCTGCGGTCCGCGAGCGGCTTGCCCCCGGTCTGGCAGGTCGGGCAGTACTGGAGGGACGAGTCGCTGAACGACACCTCCCGCACGGTGTCCCCGCACACGGGACAGGGCTGCCCGGTGCGGCCGTGGACCCGTAGTCCGCTCTTCTTCTCGGACTTGAGGCTGCCCGCCGCGACCCCGCGCGAGCGCTCGACGGCGTCTTGGAGGGTGGTCCGCATGGCCTCGTAGAGGGCGGCGGTCTCGGCCTCGTCCAGGTTCCTGACCGGCTTGAACGGGGACATCCGGGCCGCGTGCAGGATCTCGTCGCTGTAGGCGTTGCCGATCCCGGCGATCAGGCTCTGGTCCCGCAGCGCGCCCTTGAGCTGCCGCTTCTCCCCCGCGAGGACCTGAGCGAAGGCGTCGGGGCCGAAGTCGTCCGCGAGCGGGTCCGGTCCGAGGGAGGCGATCTGCGGCACATCGGTCACATCCCTGACCAGGTGGACGGCGAGCCGCTTGGTGGTGCCCGCCTCGGTGAGGTCGAAGCCGCCGCCGTCGTCGAGCACGGTTCGCAGGGCCAGCGGGCCCTTGCCGGGGCGCGGGGGCGTCGCGGGGAACTCGTCCTTCCAGCGCAGCCAGCCGGCCCGGGCGAGATGGATCACCAGGTGCAGCCCGCCGACCCCGAGGTCCAGCCACTTCCCGTGCCGTTCGACGCCGGTGACCTCGGCGCCCTCGATCGCGTTGAGGGGCGGGTCGTAGGTCTTGAGCACGCTGATGGCCAGGGGCACGACACGGGCGACGAAGCGTCCGTCCAGACGGTCGGCGAGGAAGCCCCGGAGGGCCTCGACCTCGGGCAGCTCGGGCATGCCTCCACCCTGCCGCACGGCGCGGCGCGCCGCGCGGTGTGCGGTGTGCGGCGCTGTGTGCGGTGTGCGGCGCGGCGCGGTGTGCGGCGCGGTGTGCGGCGCGGCGCGGTGTGCGGCGCGGTGTGCGGCGCGGCGCGGTGTGCGGCGCGTCCTTCCGTGCCGGGCCGCCGGGGTCCGGGGCGCGGTCGACGGCGGGCCGGCCCTGTGCGCCGGGCTACCGCTGGGGCGCCGGCACGGGGCGGCGGCCGGGGGCGGGCCCGGTCTGCGCGGTGGGGGGCGCGCCCTCGTGGACCGCCGCGCGGAGTGCGCCGAGTTCGGTCGTCAGAGCGGCCGCCAGGCGGTCCACATCCGGGACCGCCTCGCCGTCGGCGACCAGGCCCGCGTGGACGCGGCCGGCGTGGGTGGTGAGGGCGATCGCGAGGGACTGGCCCCGGGCGAGCGGGGCCATCGGATACAGCGCGCGCAGCGGGCAGCCGCCGAAGGAGAGGGCCGCGCGCGGGAGCGGGACGCTGGTGACGAGGACGTCGAACAGCATCCGGGCCGCCCCGCCCGCCAGCGAGGCGCCGAGGCGGTGGGCCAGGGGCGGGAGCTGGTCGGCGAGGAGGGCCACCGCCCCGGCGCCCCGGGCGGGCCCGGCCGCCTTGTTGCGGTCCATCGCCTCGCGCACCGCGCGCAGCCGCAGCAGCGGATCGGGTTCGGCGACCGGCAGGTCGAGGAGGTAGGCGGAGAGCTTGTTGCCCGAGCCGGGCGGGCCCCCGGGTCGGCGGCGGGAGACGGGTACCAGGGCGCGCGGGCCGACGCCCGGGAGCGCGTCGCCGCGTTCGCGCAGCCAGCGCCCGAGGCCGCCGGCGACCACCGCGAGCAGCACGTCGTTGGCCGTGCCGCCCGCCGCGCGCCGCACACTGTGCACCGCGTCCAGGGGCAGCACGGCGGTGCCGAGCCGACGGGTGCCGCTGGGACCGGCGCTCAGCGCCCGGGGCCCGCGCGGGTCGAGCCGGCTGGCCCGGACGACGGAGGCACCGACGCCCACCGCGCGGCCCAGCTCCTCCATCCGCGACAGCGCGAAGCCGGCGAGCCGCCCCGGTCCGGCCGACCAGGAGCGCGGGGGCACCGGGCGGGGCCGGCGGGTGCCGGTGGTGCGGGCGTCGGCGATCTCGTCGAAGATCCCGGCGCCGATGGCCACCGCGCGCATGCCGTCCGCGAGGGCGTGGTGCAGCTTGACGAGGACGGCGAAGCGCCGCCCGTCCGCGGACCGGAGGAGGTACATCTCCCAGGGCGGACGCCCGCGTTCGAGGGGGCGGCCCATCAGCCCGCCCGCCGCGGCGGTCGCGGCGGCCTCGAAGTCCTCGCCGTCCAGGCGCACCTCGTGGACGTGCCGCCGGACGTCGAAGTCGCCGTCGGTGCTCCACGCGGAGCCGCCGACGGGCAGCAGGACGTCGCGCACCCGCATCCGCAGCCGGGGGACGGCGGACGCGCGGGCGGCCAGCAGGGCGAGGAGGTCGCGCTCGGGGGAGGCGGGGCGGCGGGGGCCGTCCGGGCCCGCGTCGAAGACCGCCAGGGCACCGAGGTGCATGGGATGGCCGTCCGATTCCAGGTGCCAGAACGCCAGGTCGAGCGGGGCGAGAAGCTCAGTGCTCACGGTGGTCCTCACTGTCACGGAGGCCGGGGATGTCCGGAGGCCCGGCGAACACGAGTCAATCGCCTACGGTCGGTTACGGTCAAGTACGATCCATTCACGTACGGTTAACAACCATCCCGGTTGACACCGCCCACGGCCGCCCGCCACGGCCGGTCGGGGCGGCTCACGGTCGGGGCGGCCGGCGGTCGGGGCGGCTCGCGGTCGGGGCGCTGCGCGGTCAGGGCGCCTCGCGGTCCGGGATGGCGAACTCGCACCACACGCACTTGCCGCCGCCGCGCGACTCCACGCCCCAGGCGTCGGAGATCCGGTCCACCAGCATCAGGCCCCGCCCGGAGACCCCGGACTCCCCCGCGTCCCGGCGGCGCGGCAGGGCGCTGGAGCGGTCTTCGACCTCCACGCGCAGGCGGCGGCGCGGGCCGGACAGCACCCGCGCGGTGACGACCGCGCCGCCGTCGGTGTGCATCAGGGCGTTGGTGATCAGTTCGTCGGCGGCGAGTTCGATCTCGTCGGCCCGGTCCCCGGCCCCCCAGGCGCGGACCGCGGCCCGGACCATGTGCCGGGCGGAGCGCAGCGCCTCGGGGTCGTTCTGGGCGACGTGCTGCTGGAGGCGGCCGCCGGCCTGCGGGGCGACGGCGCCCCGGCGGCGCAGGAGGAGCAGGGCCACGTCGTCGTCCCCGCCGCGTTCGTCCACGACCTCGCAGAGCCGGTCGGCGAGGAGCTGGAGGTCGCGGGGGCCGCTGTCGACCAGGGCGGTGAGGAGCCGCATGCCGTCGTCGAGGTCGGCGCCGGGCTGCTCGACCAGGCCGTCGGTGTAGAGGAGGAGGGTCTGGCCCGGGTCGAGTTCGACGGTGCTGACGGGGTACTCCAGCCGTCCGAACTCGGCGGACAGCCCGAGCGGCAGCCCGCCGTGCACCGGGAGCCTGCGGCAGCTGCCGTCCTTGTCGCGCAGCAGCGGGTCGACATGGCCGGCGCGGACGATCTGGACCACCCCGGTGGACAGGTCCGCCTCCGCGTAGGTGCAGGTGGCGAAGCGGTCGGTGTCGAGTTCGTGCAGGAAGACCGAGGCGCGGGCCATCACGGTGGCCGGGGTGTGGCCCTCGGCCGCGTAGGCCCGCAGCACGATGCGGAGCTGGCCCATCACGGCGGCGGCGTGGGTGTCGTGGCCCTGGACGTCGCCGATGACCGCGCCGACCCGGCCGCCGGGCAGGGCGATGATGTCGTACCAGTCGCCGCCGATGTCGCGGCCGAGGCGGGCGGAGCGGTAGCGCACGGCGATCTGGGCGCCGGGCACGTCGGGGATGCGCCGGGGCAGCATGGCCTGCTGGAGCCCTTCGGCGAGGTCGTGCTCCTGCTCGTAGAGCACGGCGCGCGCCAGGCTCTGGGCGATGCTGCTGCCGAGGGCGACCAGCAGATTGCGCTCGTCGGGGGTGAATCCCTGTTTGTCCCGGTAGAGCAGGCCGAGCGCCCCGATCGGCCGGGCCTGGGCGATCAGCGGCAGATACGCGGCGGCCGAGATGCCCAGCCCGCTGAGGTGCGGCCAGAGGACCGGGTAGGAGGCGGCGAAGTCCTCCTCGGACTCGATGAAGCGGGGGGCGAGGGTGCGCACCACCTCGCTCATCGGGTACTGCTCGTCGACGCGGGTCCAGCGGGTGCCCGGCACGAAGGAGCTCTCCGGGCCCTCGGCGACCAGGTGGATGCGGCCCGCTTCGAGCAGGCCCATCACGAGACTGGTGGCTCCCAGCAGCTCCAGGCCGTCGGAGTCCTTGAGGAGCTCGATGACGTCGTCGACGGTGCGCGCGTGGGCGAGGGCGGCGGTGGTCGACTCGACGACGCTGGTCTGCATGCGGCGGGATTCGTCGAGGTCGAGCCGGGCCGCCGAGTCGGCGATCTCCTGGGTGGCGTCGCGGACGATCCCGATGATCCGGACCGGGCGCCCGGTCTCGTCCCGGCGGACGCAGGCCTGGGTGTGGGTCCAGCGCAGGGTGCCGTCCCGGCGGCGGACGCGGAAGTAGGCGCCGTAGTGCTCGGCGCCGCGCTTGAGGGCCTGGGTGACGAGGGTGTCCAGGCGGATGGCCTCGTCCGCGGGGACCCGGGCGGAGAGCGACTCGGGGCGGCCGCTGTACTCGTCGGGACGCAGGTCGAAGACGTCGAGACCGATCGGGTCGAGGTGCATCAGACCGGTCCCGAGGTCCCAGTCGAAGCAGCCCATGCGATTGAGACCCAGACTCACATCCGCGTGTGCCGGCCAGTCGTCGGGGAGCGACAGGGCACCCGCTGCCCGATCAGCCATGCAGCCACTCTGCCATCATTTGCCCCGTCCCACGACCGGATCGCCGTCACCCCGTGAGGGCGCCGGTCCCGGCGTCGGGGCCGGTGCCGGAGCCCGCGTCCGGTCCCGCGTCGGGACCGGCGTCCGGCCCTGCGCCCGTCCCCGTGACGGTGTCCGGTCCCGCGTCCGGCAGCGGAACGTCCGGGACGGGGACGGTCTCCTCCTGGGGGGCGGGGGGCTCGGGGGCGGGTTCTGCGGGCAGGCGGGGCGCGGAGCCGTAGGGGTCGGTCCCGGCGGCCGGTGCGGTGCCCTGCGTGCCGCCGCCCGGCACCCCGGAGCCGGTGCCGGTGGTGCCCGAGGGCACGGAACCGGCGTCGGCGACCGTCTCGGAGCCGTCGGTGCGCCGGAGGCCGGAGAAGACCTCCTCGGCCGCCACGGGCGGCAGCACCTCGGGGCGGGCGTCCTCCTCGCCCCGGGTGCCGGAGGGGCGCTCGATCCAGCTGCTGTCGGTGACGCTGACGATCACCAGGTTGTTGATCACCTGCGCGGCGGGTTTGACGACGACGGCCCGGTCCGCGCGGTACCCGGTCCAGGGGGTGCCCTGGGCCTCGGGCGCGCTCTTGGCGGCGACCGGGGGGCTCAGCGGGTTGCCGCCGACGCAGCGCACCCGGGGCGCGCCGTAGTGGTCCACCAGGACCGCGGTGCCGGCCTGGAGGACGCCCTGACGGGCCGCGGCCCTTCCGTCGGTGAAGCCGTGGGCGGTCACCCGGGTGTCGGCGCGCAGGACGACGGGGGTCAGGCCGCGCAGGAAGGCCGGGACGTCGCCCTTGCCGACCCCGGCCGCCTCGGCGAAGGCGCGGGTGCGGTCCTTGTCCCGGGTGAGGTGCTTGATCTGGGCCGGGACGTCGCAGCTGGCGGTCTCGGGGATGCCGCCGTAGAGACCGGGGGTGGCACCGGAGAGGGTGCGCAGGGTCGTCCCGCCGCCGGAGGGGCTGCGGGGGGCGGCGGTGACGGGCGGGGGCGCGAAGGCGGCGGTGGAGACGGCGGTCGAGGGCGTGTACGGGTCGGGGCCGGGTGCGGCGAGGGGGTGGAGGAGCAGTGTCTCCGGACCCGCCGCGCCGTCCGCCCCGCCGCAGCCGGCGGCCAGGAGGCCCGCGCACACCGCGGCGGCGGCCGCGGACAGGCGGCGCACCGGCGCCCTGTGCGGCTGCGGTGACCTGAGCGGCTGCGGAGACCGGTGCAGCTGCGGAGACCGGTGCGGCTTCGGCGGCTCGGCCGGCGTCGGTGGCGTCGGTGGCATCGGCGGCGTCGGCGGCATCGGTGAACGCACCAGGCTCTCCCACTCTGCTGTGTCGCGCTCCGCTCGGGCGGCGCTTGCTGTCTCGCGGTGACCTCTCATTTCTGACGGATCGCCAGACGAGGCGCGACTTGAACGCGTTCAATAGAGTGCGTAGGCTCACCGCCAAGGAGTTGAACACGTTCAACCCAGGGGGGTGGGGGCCGGTGTCCGTACTGGTCAACCTGATCGTCGCGCTCGGCATGCTCTGTGTCGTACCGGCCGGGCTGCGGCTGATCGAGCCCGCGCCGGGGGCCGCCATTCGGCGGGCATGGCCCCTGTTCGCGGTGGCGGGTTCGTTCTGTCTGTGGCTCCCGCGCGGAACGGCGGCGGTCGCCCTCGCCGGGGTGTACGCGGCGGGCACGGTCCTGCTCGCCTGCGAGGCGCCGCGCCGGCTGCTGCGGCGGGGTGCGCGGCCGGGGCCGGCCGAGGCGGCGGTGCTGACCGCGCTCGTGGCGCCGTCGGTCGCCGCCGTGGCCCTGGTCGCGGAGCGGTCCGGAACCGAACTCCTCGGCTTCGACCTGGAGATCCTGGCGCTGACCGTGCCGCACTTCCACTACGCGGGGTTCGCGGCCGCGCTGGTCGCCGGGCTGGTGTGCCGGGCGTCCGGGGGGCGACTCGCCCGGTTCGGCGCCCTGAGCGTCCCGGCGGGCACCCTGCTCGTCCTCGTCGGCTACTTCGTGGACGACTGGGCCGAGTTGGCGGGCGCCGTCGTGCTGACCGCCGGGATGTGGGCCGTCGCCCTGGTGACCTGGCGCGACGTGCGCGGCGGCGGGCGGGACCGGCTGACCCGGCGGCTGCTGGGCGTCTCGGCGGCCGTCCTGGTCGCGACCATGCTCCTGGCACTGAGCTGGGCGGCCGGCCAGGCGACCGGACTGCCCCACCCGAACCTGGCCTGGATGGCCGCCACCCATGGCCTCGGCAACGCACTGGGCTTCGCGCTCTGCTCCGTGCTCGCCTGGCGACGACTGAAGGAGAGCCCCGCGTGAACGCCCGATCGCACCCCCGCCCGCATCCCCGTCCCCGTACGACCGGTGGCGCGCCCGGGTCCGACCTCGTGCTGACCTATCCGGAACGGGGCGCCACCCGCCGGGAGCCGCTGCCGGAGGGCTACCATCATCTGCGGCGAACGGAGTGGGTCGGCCACGGCCGGGCCGCCTTCGAGACGGCGGGCACGAGGGTCATGACCTGGGCCGCCCACCGCGCCACCCGGGCCCGGGTGGCGGCCACGGCCGGGCGGGCCGGAGCGGGAGTCCGGGTCCGGGTCTCGCTGGGTGCCGGGCCGCTGCGGATGGCCGCGCCGTGCGAGGTGCTGTGGACGGTGGAGGAGGCGGACCGCACGGGCTTCGCGTACGGGACGCTCACCGGGCATCCCGAGTGCGGCGAGGAGTCCTTCCTCGTCGAACTGCGGGGCGACGGGTCGGTGTGGTTCACGGTGACGGCCTTCAGCCGGCCCGCCGCCTGGTACACCCGCCTCGCGGGGCCGGTCATTCCGGTGGCGCAGCGGTGCTACGCGGGGCTGCTGGCGCGGGCGCTGCGGCGGGCGTGCGCGGACACCGGCACCGGCGCCGGCGCCGGTTGAACCCGGACCCGGGCCGCATCCGGCCGGGGCGCATCCGGCCCGGCGGGCGGCGGTCCGGAGCGCACCGGACCGCCGCCCGCCCTGATACTGAAGGGATATGGAGTGGTTCGGTGACGACGCCTACTGGCTGAGCCGGCTGGTGTTCCAGCGGGCGCTGGCCGCCGTGTACCTGGTCGCCTTCCTCGCCGCCGCGCTCCAGTTCCGGGCCCTGATCGGGGAGCGCGGGATGCTCCCGGTGCCCGCCCATCTGCGCCGCACACCGGCCCGCGCGGCACCGACGCTGTTCCGGCTGCACTACTCCGACCGCTTCTTCGCCCTCGTCGCCTGGGCCGGCGTACTGCTGTCCGCGGCCCTGGTTGCGGGCGCGGCGGACCGCCTGCCGCTGGGCGTCGCGATGGCCTGGTGGGCGCTGCTGTGGGTGCTGTACCTGTCGATCGTCCATGTCGGCCAGACCTGGTACGGCTTCGGCTGGGAGTCCCTGCTCCTGGAGGCCGGGTTCCTGGCGGTCTGGCTGGGGAACGAACGCGTCGCCCCTCCGGTGATCGTGCTGTGGCTGCTGCGCTGGGTGCTGTTCCGCGTCGAGTTCGGTGCCGGGCTGATCAAACTGCGCGGGGACCGCTGCTGGCGCAACCTGACCTGCCTCTACCACCACCACGAGACCCAGCCGATGCCCGGCCCGCTCAGCCGCCTCTTCCATCTGCTGCCCCGGCCGGTGCACCGGGCCGAGGCGGCGGCCAACCATGTGGTCCAGCTCGGCGTCCCGTTCCTGCTGTTCACCCCGCAGCCGGTGGCGAGCGTGGCCGCCGGGCTGATCGTGGTGACGCAGCTGTGGCTGGTGCTCTCGGGGAACTTCGCCTGGCTGAACTGGCTGACGATGATCCTGGCCCTGTCCGCAGTGGACTTCTCGCCCCTGGTCACCTCCCCCGCGCTGCCCGAGGCCCCGCTCTGGTACGCGGTCGCCGTGTGCGCGGTGGCCGCCGTGCTGCTCGTCCTGAGTGTGCGCCCGGCGCGCAATCTGCTCTCCCGCCGGCAGGCGATGAACCGGTCCTGGGACCCGCTCCACCTGGTCAACTCCTACGGGGCCTTCGGCACGGTGAGCCGGGTGCGCCAGGAGATCGTCGTTGAGGGGACGGCGGACGCGGTGGCCGGGGAGGGGACGGTGTGGCGGGAGTACGCGTTCAAGGGGAAGCCGGGTGCCCCGGGCCGGGTGCCGCGCCAGTTCGCTCCGTACCATCTGCGGCTGGACTGGATGATGTGGTTCGCCGCCCTCTCCCCCGCCTACGCCCGCTCCTGGTTCCCCGGCTTCGTCGAGCGCCTGCTCGCGGGCGACCGGGACACCCTGCGCCTCCTTGCCGGCAACCCCTTCCCCGGCACCCCGCCCGCCCTGGTCCGCGCCCGCCTCTACCGCTACCGCTTCACCACCCGCGAGGAACACCGCGCCACGGGCGCCCACTGGCACCGGACGTACGTCCGGGAGTTCCTGGGGCCGACGCGGCTGCGCTGACCCGTGAAGGGCGGCCCGGGGGCGCAGCTCACCGCAGGAGCCGGGCCCCGTCGGGCCCGGCTCCTGCGGTGTCGCGGTTGCTGCGTGTCGCGGTTGCTGATGTGTCGCGGTTGCTGCGCGGGGCTAGTCGATGCCCGGCAGGATGTGCGGCTCGGCGAGGTCTTCCTCGTAGCCGGCCAGCCTGATCGGGGCCGAGCGGGCCCACACTTCGAGGTTACGGATCTCATCGGCCTTGCCGGCCCGCTCGCCGCCGGAATCGGACGGCCGGGTCTCGTGCTTCAGATCTGGTGTCACCGCGCACTCCTCATGTGTCGCGTAACGGGAACAGGTTCGGTTGGGTCGCGGTGGCGCAGTCAACTCGTGCGGGACCGCGGCCGGGTTGAGGACCTGTCCCAGGAGGGCCGAGGGGGACCGAGTGAGTCCCTTGGAGGCCGTCCAGCTCCACACAGACTAACCAAATGAGCGGCCCCGTGCTCGATGGGGCCACTAGTTCCGCCCAATTCAGGCCAACGACCCCCTCCAAATGGACAACGGCCGGTACGCCTGCTGGCGTACCGGCCGAAAAAGGCCACAAAAGGGGTGAGTTACGCGGAGTGCCTGATTCCGGTCAATGTGCCGGTCCGGCTCCGGGTCACCACTTGCCGGGGGCGTAGTCCTTGAGGAAGCAGCCGAACAGATCCTCGCCGCTCTCGCCGCGCACGATGGGGTCGTAGACCCGCGCCGCGCCGTCCACGAGGTCGAGCGGGGCGTGGAAACCCTCCTCGGCCAGGCGCATCTTGTCCGGGTGCGGGCGCTCGTCGGTGATCCAGCCGGTGTCGACGGCCGTCATCAGGATGCCGTCGGACTCGAACATCTCCTGGGCGCTGGTGCGGGTGAGCATGTTCAGCGCGGCCTTGGCCATGTTGGTGTGCGGGTGGCCCGCACCCTTGTAGCCGCGGCTGAAGACGCCCTCCATGGCGGAGACGTTCACCACGTACTTGCGCCGGCCCGCGGCGGCGGACATCGCCGGGCGCAGCCTGCTGATCAGGATGAACGGCGCCGTCGAGTTGCAGAGCTGGACTTCGAGGAGTTCGACGGGGTCGACCTCGGAGACCGTCTGGATCCAGCTGTTGGTGTCGTGGAGGTCGGGTACGAGGCCGCCGGCGTCGATCGCGGTGCCCGCGGCGATGCGCGCGGGGGTGGCCGAGCCGCTGACCAGGGCGAGGTCAGTGACGTCCTGCGCGCTCAGGCCCTCGCCGCCGGAGGAGGGCAGGGCGGCGACGGAGTCCACGGCGCCACTGCCGAAGGTGCCGATCACCTGCGCCGGGGGCAGCTCGCCGGCCGGAAGCGGGGCGGACTCGGCGAGGACCAGCTCACGGTAGGCACCGGGCGAGCGGCGGACGGTCTGCGCGGCGTTGTTGATCAGGATGTCGAGCGGACCCTCGGCGGCGACGGAGTCCGCGAGCGCGACGACCTGGGCCGGGTCGCGCAGGTCGATTCCGACGATCTTGAGGCGGTGGATCCACTCGTCGCTGTCCGGCATCGCCTTGAAGCGGCGGATCGCGTCGTTGGGGAAGCGGGTGGTGATGGTGGTGTGGGCGCCGTCGCGGAGCAGGCGAAGGGCGATGTACATGCCGATCTTGGCGCGGCCGCCGGTGAGCAGGGCCCGCTTGCCGGTCAGATCGGTGCGGGCGTCGCGGCGGGCGCGGTTCTCCGCGGCGCACTCGCGGCAGAGCTGGTGGTAGAAGGCGTCGACCTCGGTGTAGCGGGTCTTGCAGATGTAGCAGGACCGGGGGCGCTGGAGGACGCCCGCGATCTCGCCGAGGACGGACGAGGAGGGGAGCAGGCCCTGGGTCTCGTCGTCGATCCGCTCGGCCGAGCCGGTGGCGGTGGACTCGGTGACGGCTCGGTCGTGGGCGGTCTTGGCGGCCCGGCGCTCCTGGCGGCGGCGCTGTTTGACCGTGCGGTAGATGCCCGCGGTCGCCCGGCGGACGGCGATCGCGTCGGGGTGGTCGACGTCGATCTTGTCGAGCTCGTCGAGCACGCTCAGGCAGACAGCCAGACGCTCGGGGTCGATGCCCGGGCCGTACGCCACGGGGCTGTCCTCTGTCAGGGTCATCGCCTTCGCTGTTCCTCGGTCACTCGAATGCCGTAGTTCCAAAAGCGCGATTTTACTGACGGGAGGGGGTGCCGCCAAATGATCTCCGTCACGCCGAGGGTGGAGGGCCGGAGAGGGGCCGGTCCCGAGGCGGCCCGTCCCGAGGGACCGGTACGGAGGGGGCGGCCCGGAGAGGCCCGTCCCGAGGGCGGCCGATGGTGTGCGCCGGGGGCGCGCCCCGTGTGCGCCGCGTACGCGCCGGAGTGCGCCTGGCCAGGGCCGTCGGCGGCCCGCCGGAAAGTGGCCGGATCCCGACCGCCTCGGTGGTCCAGACCTCTGGCGGTGCGCAACCGCTTGCACACCGTGACCGCACGGGTGCTCCCCCGGCCCGGGCGGACGCAACGCCTTCTCGCCGGTGAGTCCCGGACGCCTTTTCACGCCAGCTTTCACCGAGTCCACACACTTTTCGCGCTCCCCGCCCCACCATTGATCGCGCACAGGCCATGGCGAGGGGGCGGGGCATGCGCGGACCGGGGGGTCCGGCATGCCCCGCGGGGGCGGATCGCGGGCCGGCCGCCGTGCGGACGGTGCACGGCGGCCGGCCCGCTCCGGACGTCGCGGGACCCGAGGGCCCGCGCCCGCCGGACGGGCCGGGGGCCATGGGCCGTCAGGAGCCCGCGCACGCCGTCGCCCGGGTCGGACGCGTCCCGGAGAACGCCGGCGGTCGGACGTGTCCGGCGGTCAGGCAGTGGCGGTGGTGCGGGGCGGGTGGTCGAAGGCGCAGTCCCCGCAGAGGCCGCCGGCCGGGCAGCGGTAGTACAGACAGCAGGAGCGGCGGCGCGGGCCCCTGCCCGCCCAGAATCCGGGGCCGGAGCCCCGCTCCCCGTCGCCCGTGTCCCGGGCGCGCAGGGTCGTGGCCAGCTCGGGACCGGTGAGCAGGCCGGAGGCCAACTCGCGTGCCCGGGCCCCTACGTGCGGCCTGCCCTCGCGTTCCGCCCATGCCGTCAGCTCGCGCACCGCACCGGCCAGCGCCGACCCGGCGTTGCCCCACAGCAGCCGCTCGGAGATGCGGGTGTCCCGGCGGAACGCGGCGTGCAGCGGCACCAGATGGCGTTGCTGCACGGTCTCACGCAGGACCCCCACCCCGGCGGGCAGGAAGTCGGCGCGGGTCAGCAGCAGATCGTCCGGCGTCGTCCGGCGCGGGTCCCAGTACAGCCGCTCGGGACCGAGGTCCGGCACCCTGCCGTGCAGGGCGGCCGCGCCGAGGGCGATGGACCACAGGCGCGCGGCGAGTCCGAGGTGGGCGATGGAGACGGCGATCCGGCGCTCGGGGGCGGCCAGCCGCGCGGCGACCGCGTCCACGCGGGCGGTGAGGGGCGAGTCCGGGCCGCTCTCCGCCGCGTACACGGCGGAGAGCGGGGTGCCCCCCTCGTCCGGCTCGCCCGCGCGCAGGGCGAAGAACCCGCCCACCGCGGTGGTCTCCGCCAGGTACGCCAGGTCCATCCGCGCTCCTCCTCGCCCGTGCGGGCCGCCCCGCACGGCGGGCCCGGTCACGGGCAAGCATGGCGTGCCCGGCGGCCCGGCCGGTACCCGGCCTCCCCGGCGCCCCGTGCGGTGCATGCCCCTGGGGCCCCTAGGGGTGACAGGGGCGGCACGGAGCGCGCGCGGGGCGCGCACCCGAGGCGAATGCGCCGGGGCGGGCGCGCGCGGCGGGGCGTCGAAACGGATACTGAGGGAGGAAGAGAGCATGTCCGGCGGGCCGTTCGAGGGCCCGCGCGACCGGCCCCGCCCCGAGAGGTACGTCGCGTGTACTCCCGTAGTACCGCCGCAGTAGGACCAAGTGCCTGCTCAAGGACGACGACGTGAACGCCGAGGGGCGACAGGGTGGTGACCATGAGTTCCCTCTCGCTGTCCGTGCTCCTGTCCCTGGTCTCGGCGGTCGCCTACGCGGCCGGGGCGATCCTCCAGGAGCGGGTGGCGACGACGACGCCCTCCCGTCCCTACGCGCCGCTGCACCACCCCCTGTGGTGGGTGGCCGTCGCGCTGAACGGCCTCGGCGCCGTCCTGCACGTGGTCGCGCTCGCCTACGGGCCGCTGAGCGTGGTCCAGCCGCTAGGGGCGTTGACGATCGTGTTCGCGCTCCCGATGGCGGCCGTGTTCGTCCGCCGCCGGGCGGGGGCGGCGGCGTGGCGGGGGGCCGTTCTGGCGACCGCGGGCCTCGCGGGGTTGCTGGCACTCACCGGCGGCGACGGCGGGAGCACCCCGGGCTCCGGGGAGCGGGCCGTGCTGGCGGCGGCGACGCTGGGCGCGGTGGCGCTGCTCTTCCTCGCGGCGCAGGGAGTGCACCGGCCGGTTCTGCGCAGCGTGCTGCTGGCGACGGCCGCGGGTGTCGCGTTCGGCATCGCGTCCGTCTTCACCAAGACGGTCGCGGTCGGCTGGGCGTGGGATGCGCCGCTGCGGGAATGGCCGGGCATCTCCGTGATCGCGGTCCTCGCGGTGGGCGGGCTGCTGCTGTCCCAGGCGTCCTACCGGGGGGCGGGTCTGGCGACACCGCTGGCGACCGTCACCGTGGTCAACCCGGTGGTGGCCGCGGTCGTGGGCCTCACCCTCTTCGGCGAGGACTTCCGCCACGGCCTGGTCGGGACCGTGCTGGCGCTGCTGTCCGGTGTCGTCGCGGCGGCGGGGCTGGCGCTGCTCACGGCGGAACGCCTGCGCGGCGGCGGCAACGGGGACGGGGGCGACCCGGCGGTGACGGCCGCCGCACCGGACGCACGCTCAGCGGCCCGGGAGGCGGCGCCGGACACCCGGGCGGGCGTCCCGGCGACGCACCACGTCGGGGCGCGCGTACGGGACGGAGGCGGAGGGGCGCGCGTGCCTGGCGGAGGGGCACGCGTACGGGACGGAGGGGCGCGCGTGCCTGGCGGCGGAACGGCCGCACCGGGCGGCGGCGAGGGCCCGTCGGACGCCGGCACCGGCCCGGCGGGCGGCCGTACGGGCCGGCCGGACGCGGGTACGGTCCGGCCGGAGGGCGCGGTCACGCCGAGTGGGCTGCTGTCGCGGCAGCGCGCGCGGCGCGGGGCGGACTCCCGCGCGGGGCACCGGGCGGGACGTGAAGCGGCTGCCGCTCCGGGCACGGGGGGCCGGCGCGCGGACGGGGCCGTCAGGAGTGGGTCAGGGGGGTCAGGTGGGCCAGGTGGGTCAGATGGAGACGCCCCGGGCCCGGAGGTAGGCCAGCGGATCGACGTCGGACCCGTAGCCGGGGCCGGTCCGGACCTCGAAGTGGAGATGCGGTCCGGTGCTGTTGCCGGTGGATCCTGAGCGTGCGATGCGCTGCCCGGCCGCGACCTGCTGCCCGGCGCGGACGTTGAGCGCCGAGAGGTGCGCGTACTGGCTGTAACGCCCGTCGTGGTGACGGATCACGACCTCGTAGCCGTACGCGCCGGCCCAGCCGGCGGAGACCACCTTGCCGCCGGCGACGGACTTCACCGAGGTGCCCGTGGGCACCGGGAAGTCGACGCCGGTGTGGTAGCCGCTCGACCAGGACGAGCCCGACGTCCGGTACGCCGTGGAGGGGCCGGCCGCGACCGGGGCGCTGAACGAGGCGGACCGCCGCTCGGTCCGCACCTGCCGCTCGGGGGCACGCTCGGTGGCCTGCTCGGGCTTGGGTCTCGGCTTCGGCGCGGCCTCGGGAGCCTTGGTGGCGGGCGCCTTGGCCTTCGGGGACTCGGCGGCAGGGGCCTTGGTCCCGGGTGCCTTCGTCTCGCCGGTGCCGGGCTTCGAGCCCTTGGGGGCGGCGGGGACGGGGCCGCGCCGGTCCGGGGCCTTCGTCGAGGGCGACGTGCCCGAGGGCGCCTTGCCGGCGGCCGGGGCCCGGAGCACCAGGCGCTGGCCGGGGAAGATCAGGTCGGGGTCGTCGCCGACGACCGAGCGGTTCTGCTGGTAAAGCCGCTGCCAGCCGCCCCGGACCCGCTTGCTGTCGGCGATGCTGGAGAGCGAGTCCCCGCGGGCCACGGTGTAGCCCTCGCGCTGGGTGGGGACGGTGGTCGGGGACGCGGCCTGCGGGCGCGGTGCCGCCTTCCGCTGTGCGGGGGCCGCCGCGGGGACGGCGCCCGGCGACTCGCCGCCACGGGTGAGCCCCGCGCGCTCGGAACAGGTGGGCCAGGCCCGGGGCCCCTGCCCCTCGAGGACCTTCTCGGCGACGGCGATCTGCTGCTCGCGGGTCGCCAGGTCGGCCCGGGCCGCGTACCGGGTACCGCCGTACGCCTCCCAGGTCGACTGGCTGAACTGGAGCCCGCCGTAGTAGCCGTTGCCGGTGTTGACGCCCCAGCGGCCGGAGGACTCGCAGGCCGCCACCTTCTCCCAGGTGTCGGCGGAGGCGGCGTCGGCCGGGGCCGCGCCGATGAGGGGGAGCGCCATTCCGGCCCCGCCGGCGGTGACCGTGAGCGACGCCCGGTTGATGCGACTCGGCTGATATCGGCGGTGCCGACCGGTTCCGGCCATGGTGATCCCCCACTACCCGTCGTGGTGCGGTACCCGTGCATGTCTCCGGGCGGTGCGGCAGGTGCTGCCGCAAGCCGCAAGGTAGGGGGCGCGCACGGAGCGTGACAAGCGTTTCGGCCCAGAGTGACCGAATACCGACGTACCGGCCTGCGGGCCCGGCGCGGGCGGCTGGAAAGGACCTGCCCGCCGGGTTCCGCACGGAAGGCCGCCGGGGTGCCGGTCCGGGTGTCCGCTCGAAGGACCACCGGGGTGCCCGACCGGAAGACCGGGGTGCCCGACCGGAAGATCGGTGAATGGGCGCGGCCGCCGTAACGTATGAGCCCGGAGAACCCGCAGCACCCCGGAACTGACCCTCGAACACCCGGATTTCCAGGAGCACACCTCATGAGCGGAACCGCCCAGATCGGCGTCACAGGGCTTGCGGTGATGGGCCGCAACCTCGCCCGCAACTTCGCCCGCAACGGCCTCGCCGTCGCCGTGCACAACCGGACCGCGTCCCGGACGCGCGCCCTGGTGGAGGAGTTCGGCGAGGAGGGGACCTTCGTCCCCGCCGAGAGCGCCGAGGAGTTCGTCGCCGCGCTGGAGCGCCCCCGCCGGCTGGTGATCATGGTCAAGGCGGGTGAGGCGACGGACGCGGTCATCGAGGAGTTCGCGCCGCTGCTGGAGGAGGGCGACGTCATCATCGACGGCGGCAACGCCCACTTCGAGGACACCCGGCGCCGGGAGCGGGAGCTCCGGGAGCGCGGCATCCACTTCGTCGGCGTCGGCATCTCCGGCGGCGAGGAGGGCGCGCTGCACGGGCCGAGCATCATGCCGGGCGGCTCGGAGGAGTCCTACCGGTCGCTGGGCCCTCTGCTGGAGCGGATCGCGGCGAAGGCCCCCGACGGCACGCCCTGTGTCTCGCACATCGGCCCGGACGGCGCCGGGCACTTCGTCAAGATGGTCCACAACGGCATCGAGTACGCGGACATGCAGCTCATCGCCGAGGCGTACCACCTGCTGCGGTCGGTCGCCGGGTACTCCCCCGAGCGGATCGCGGAGACCTTCCGCACCTGGAACACCGGGCGGCTGGACTCGTATCTGATCGAGATCACGGCGGAGGTGCTGGCGCACACCGACGCGGCCACCGGGAAGCCGTTCGTGGACGTCGTCCTCGACCAGGCCGAGCAGAAGGGCACCGGGCGCTGGACGGTGCAGATCGCCCTCGACCTGGGCGTCCCGGTCTCGGGCATCGCGGAGGCGGTGTTCGCCCGGTCGCTGTCCGGGCACGCGGCGCTGCGCGAGTCCTCGCAGTCACTGCCGGGGCCGACGGTGGAGCCGCTGGGCGAGGCCGAGGCGGACGCCTTCGCCGCGCGGGTGGAGCAGGCGCTCTACGCGTCCAAGATCGTGTCGTACACGCAGGGCTTCCACCAGGTCCTGGCAGGCAGCGAGGCGTACGACTGGGACGTCGACCCGGGCGCGGTCGCCGCGCTGTGGCGGGCCGGGTGCATCATCCGGGCCGCCTTCCTGGACCGGATCCGCGCGGCGTACGAGGCGCAGCCGGACCTGCCGAGCCTGCTGTCGGACAAGCAGTTCGCCCAGGAGATCGGCGCGGCACAGGACGACTGGCGCGAGGTGGTGGCCACGGCCGCCCGCCAGGGCGTCCCGACGCCGGGCTTCTCGGCGGCGCTCGCGTACTACGACGCGCTGCGGGCCGAGCGGCTGCCGGCGGCGCTGACGCAGGGGCAGCGCGACTTCTTCGGCGCGCACACCTACCGGCGGACGGACCGGGAGGGGTCGTTCCACACGCTGTGGGGCGGTGACCGCGACGAGGTCGCGGCGGACTGAGCGGACGGACGGCGGACGGACGACGGACGGACGGCGGACGGACGGCGGAACGGGCCGGTCCCGCGCGCACTCGGCGCGCGGGACCGGCCCGTTCCCTGCCGTGTGGCGGCTGAGCGGGTCAGGCGGGGCCGGGCTGGGGCTCCGGCGGCGGCACCGGGTCCGGCGCGGGTCCCGGCGGCTGCGGAATCGGGTCGGGATTCGGACCGGGCACGGGCGAGGGGGCCGGGACGGGACCGGGCAGCGGGCCCGGATCGGGCGGCGTCCCGGGGTCCGGCGTGGGCACCGGCGGTGCGGGGTCGGGGTACGGGTGGGTCATGCCGAGCCTCCATGGTGCGACGTCGTGCGTTCCCAATGTCCTCCGGTGCGCGTTCCCACGCTCGCCGGATGCAGTCACGGGGTGCGGGGACGGCCCGTGACTGGATCCGGCGAGGGCGAAGTGGGGGCTGTCATGCCCGCGCCACGACCTCCGCCGCCGCGCGCAGCCCCAGGGCGGGGCTGCTGAGGACCGGGAGCGGAGTGGTCGCGCGGGCGGCCGCGTCGGCCATGGACGCCTGGGCGAGGACCACGGCGTCGGCGTCGGCCTCGTTCAGGGCGGTGACGGCCCGGGCGACGGCGTCCAGATAGCCGTCCCGGTCCCCGGCCTCGAAGCGCTCCCACGCGCCCTCGACCAGCACCGTCCGGACGCGGGGCGCCCCGCTCCCGGCGGCGCGGGCCTCGTCCCGGATCAGGTCGGCCGTGGGCGCGAGGGTGCTCGCGACGGCGGCGACGACCACGACCCGCCCGTACCGGGCGGCGGCCGCCGCCATCGGGCGGTCGACCCGGAGGACGGGGACCCCGGCCCGGGCGCCGGCCGCCTCGGCGGCCCCGCCGATCGTCGAACAGGTGCACAGCACGGCCCGGGCCCCCGCCGCGGCCTCCCCCACGGCCCCGGCGACCTCCGCCACGACGGCGTCCGCCCCCTCGCGCCGGGCCCGTTCGAGCAGCTCCGGACGGACGAGGTGACGCAGCTCCAGCCCGGGGTGGTCACGATCGCGGAGGGCGTCGAAGACGGGGCCATGGACGGGCGAGGTGTGGAGGAGAGCCAGCATGCGGGGATGATAGGCGGGCCCGGACCGGCCGGTAGGCGGGCCCGGACCCCGCCCGGACCCCGGGTCCGTCTCAGACCACGGCGTGCGGGCTGCGCGCCGTGTCCGAACCGGGCACGGGCGCGGAGGCGTCGTCCCCCAGGGCGACGATCCGGTTCTCCGCGTCGACATGGACCACCCGCGGCACCAGGCTGCGCGCCTCCACGTCCTCGACCTGCGCGTAACTGATGAGAATCACCAGGTCCCCGGGCTCCACCAGGTGGGCTGCGGCCCCGTTGATCCCGATGACCCCGCTGCCGCGCTCGCCCTCGATGACATAGGTCTCCAGGCGCGCGCCATTGGTGATGTCGACGATGTGGACGAGCTCCCCGGGCAGCAGATCGGCCGCGTCCATGAGGTCGCGGTCGACGGTCACCGATCCCACGTAGTGCAGGTCGGCCTGGGTGACGGTGGCGCGGTGGATCTTGGACTTGAACATGGTGCGCAGCATGTTGAACTCCTGGAAGACGGCTCCCTGCCTGCTTTGTGCAGGTCAAGGGCGGCCTTCACCCTACACGGGCATGCCTTCGGCTCGAAGACCTCCAGGAAGATCGTGCGTTGCCGTGACCAGGCTGCCTGCTTGCGCGTTTCTGCGCCGATGAGCCGGTCCCGGAGGTCTTCGAGGCCGAACTCGTCGTGGGCGCGACGGCGGCCAGCTCGGGGAAGGCGTCCTCCCCGACCTCGCGGATGCAGGGACTGATCAAGCGCCTCAGCACGGGCCACTGCTCGGCGAGCAGCCGGTGGTGCAGGAGGGGGTCATCAGGTCCTCGCGCAGTCCTTCGGCGAGGACGGTCCGGTAGAGCGTCATGCGGGACTTCGGACGGTCCAGGCTGTAGCTCGTGCGCCCGGACCAGACGATGTGGAGCGGCAGGTCCACGCCGCCCTCGACGGGGCCGGCCGGCTCCCGCAGGCGCTCGGGCAGTCGGCTGCGGTAGCGGTCCCGCAGCACTTCGGCGCGGGGCGCGGTGATCGTCGCGTCCATGCATCCAGCATCGCTGCTGAGAGGCGTCGGCCTGGCGGATACGGGGCCCCTGTCGTACGTACGGATGGGGCGGCCGCCCGCCTTTCACTCGGACATCTGGCCCAGTGGGCGCTTGGCACAACATCGCCTACCCGCGCCGGCCCCAGGTGGCGCGGCAACCGGCAGCCCTGCAGACCCGGAACCAGCCCCGATGATGGGCGGGGGCGATCATGACGCAGCAGGTCACGCGGAAGCCCGCCGCGGTGGGTCCGGCTGCGGCCTGGTGGGAAGGGCGGTCTCCGCTCTACAACTGGCATTCGCCCGACTCGAAGAGTGTGAGGAACGTCGCTTCCCTCCGGTAAGCGGGCCCCTCCGCCTGCGCTTCCGCGCGAACCGGGCCGCTCTCCCGTCGCCGACCAAGCACCTGTGCGAACATCGGTTCCCGAATGCACAGGGAGCGAAGCCGACCGATACCGAGTCATCTGACGATACGCCAGGCAGACATTCGTCCAGCACGTCACTCCACGTGGAAGGCGGTCGGAGAGAGTCCCCACTCACCACTTCGAGTGATCCTGCATGTCGAGCAGCGAGGCTGCACGACACGCCGATTTTACTTCGATTTGATGCAGATGTGAATGATCCTTTCTCCCACAGTCCCATCGTGGGCTCAGCCGCGGCCGTTTCAGAGAGGCCGTGCGACGACTTGACATTCGGTCATGCGCCCCGGGGAGCGCCTGGCCCCGATTCTTCTCGAGGGTGCGCCGACGGAGCCGGAGCTCCGATTTCGTGCCGTCGGCTGAGCCCGTGGAGGCCGAAACCCGGGTGTCGCCTCCGGATGACGCCGGACTCCACTGCCACAGGTGTTGACGTGTGCCTGAGGACGGGGGATCCGCTGGTCAGCCAGGGGCGGGCAGGAAGGTAAGACGGTCGGGGGCTGCGGTGACGTGACCGGTCCGGAACCGGTGCCGGGCCAGGCGGAGGATTCGCCGACGACTGTGTGCACAGGCCCGCCGGTCACGATTACCAGGCGAAGCCGTAGCCGGCGGGACTCGCAGAGCCTTGCCTGGCGAAAGCCAGCCGTATGCCCGCAGCCGGCCGTCCGGAACATCGCGGGTAGGTCGGCCCAGCCGGCGACACGACTCTCGCCGTCGGCCTCGACGGCTGCCGTCCAGGCCGATGCCGAAAGCTTCGGCACCGCTGGTGGACCGTTTCGGTGATCACCATGTTGACCGGGTAGGACAGCCACCATCCCCGCTGAGCGAGCCGGGCAAGGAGTCGTGGGTACCGCCCGGCGGGTCGGCCCGGATCAGAGTCCGCCACCCACGCCGGTACGTCATCCGCCGCTGAACCGAAGCCAGTTGCACGGCGACCATGTGGTGGCGGGCTCGATCCCGCGCGGTCCGGTCGGAGCAGGGCCACGACCGGTTCCCCGGTGCCCACCCGTCCGCCTCGACGCCGGCCACCGCCTCGGTTTCCGTCCTTCCCAGACGCGGAAGGTCGCCCGGAATCGGCTGCGTTTCGATCTGCCAGCTCCTCCTCGGAGAACCAGCAGGAGGCCAGGGCGCTCGACCTCGGAGCGCAGCAGAGTCGTGGCCGTACCCCAGGACCGTGACCAGCACCTGCTCCTCGATGCGCGTTGAACCAGGGCTGGTGGCGGCCGTGCGCCCGTCGTACGGGACCAGGGGCGCGGGGTGGTACGGAGAGAGCCGACCGCACCACCCGGGCGCGCCGCCGGAGAAGAGGCCGGAAGCTCGGTGCGAGCTTGTCAGGATGTCAGGGTGAGCCCGCCGGCCTGGTAGATGCGCTGGTGCCGGCGTACACCCGCCAGCCGGTAGGGCCGGGGGGCGGGCCGGGGGGCCTCCCCGTCGCCTCCGTCCGTGGAAGGCGACTGGCTGCGAAGCCGACGGTACTCCGCATACCCGATGCCGCGGCGACGGGCAATGGCGTGCTGGTGTTCAGTCGTGCGCAGAGCGTCGCGGTAGCCCGGACGGACACGCAGGGAAAGAAACTCGGCCACACTCCCCGAGCCGTAGCTGAAGAGCCCCAGGCACGCGTCGTCAAGGGCGGGGGCGCTGTCCAGGAGGCAGGCCAGGGCAAAGTAGACCGACGCGGTGTAACTGTTGCCGACGGCTTCGTTGTACCCGGTTGTCAGCGCCACGGCGGCGCCGACGTCCTCCTCCGTCGCGGCCGTACCCGCCGCACTGAACAGGCGTCGATGCGCTTTGAACGCCATCTTGGGGAAGGGCTGGTGATAGCAGACGGTGTGGAGATCCCGGAGCGAGAGGCCGCCCTGGTTCTGGTAGTCACTCCAGGCACCCTCGAGGGCGAGAAGGTAGGCCTCCAGCGACGTTCTTCCGTCCACAAGGGCGGTATCCAGGTAGTTGGGCCGCCAGAAGTCCATGACGTCCCGTGTGTAGACGCCCGAAACCCGGTCCACGGTGGCCAGGGCGGGATCGGCCCGGACGAGGATCGCGGCGGCGGCCGCTCCCTGGGTGGCCTCACCGGGACTGTCGAGCTCGTAACGCGCCACATCGCTGGCGATGATGAGGACTTGCTGCTCCGGATCCTGGCGCACCAGTGCCGTGGCCATCTGCAGGGCGGCGGTGGCGCCGTAGCAGGCCTGTTGGAGTTCGAATACACGCAGGTGGGGCGGCAATACCAACAGCGAGTGGACGTACACGCCGGCAGCCTTTGCCTGGTCTATCCCGGTTTCCGTGGCGAACATGAGGGTGCGCAGACCCCGTGTGCCGTGTCGCTCGACGACGGAAGCCGCGGCCTCGGCGGCCATCGTGACGATATCCTCGTCGGCCGCGGGGATGCTCATGGCCCGCAGTCCGATGCCGTGGTGGTACTTGGCGGGGTTGGCACCCGTGTGCCGGGCCAGTTCGGTGTGGGGCAGCGCCAGACCGGTGGTACGGAAGGTGAGGTCGTGGATGCCGACCGGGATGTCAGTGGGCATTGCGGTCTCCAACGGCACGCTCGAGCCCGGTATGAGCCTTCATCAGTTCACCGGGATTGGTCTGGGCCGCGAGCAGCGAGAGTTCGCCGCACAGGACGGTCACAGCGGCCAGGACGGCCAGACGGCGGGCGTTGTCCCCAGTGGGCCGGTCTTCGCGGCAGCCCAGACGACGGAGCGTCTCCTCGACTCCGGGCAGATGCTTGCCGTTGCCGATGGTGCCGACGATGATGTTCGGCAGACTGCAGGAGAAATAGAGGTCTCCGTAGGAGATATAGAGGTCTCCGTCGCGGTCCTGTGCGTAGGTGATCTCCTGGGAGCCCTCGACGATATTGGCACCGTCCTGGCCGGTGGCCAGGTAGAAGGCGAGCAGCATATTGGCGTAGTGCGCGTTCGCGGTACGGAATCCCCCGGCCAGCGTGCTGCCTACCAGGTTCTTGCTGACGTTGAGGTGCTCCACCCGGCCGGCGGTCGTGTGCAGCCTTTCCTGCACGAGCTGTCGGGGTATCAGTATGTCGGCCGTGACGCTCTTGCCGCGGCCCAGTATTCCGTTCACTGCCGATGGCTTCTTGTCCGTGCAGTAGTTCGCGGAGATCGAGCCGTACCGGATGCCGGGAATGACCTCCAGTAGATGGGCCAGCAGCCTGTCCGCGGCCAGTGTGGCCATGTTGTGACCCGCTGCGTCGCCCGTGGTGAACTCGAAGCGGAGGAACAGCAGCGGGCCGCAGATCTCATGGCGCACAGCGAGCAGTCGGGCGTATCCGCTGGTGGAACGGGTGAGATCCCTCAACTCGCCGAAGCGGTCGTCGACGGCGCGGGCCGCAGCCGAGGCGCCCGCGGCGTCCACCGCCTCGATGAGGACCGAGCGGGTCATGCGCTCGTCCAGCAGAGTCGCCGTGATGCCGCCGTCCACGAGCCGGGAGATCCGAGCGCCACGCGCCACCGACGGCCACAGCGGACTCTCGTACGTGGCAAGCGGTACCTCGCATTCACCAGCAACGACGTTACCTGACACCCGTACGGGACCAACCCACCTCAGCGGAACGTACGCCGCCTCTCCCGCAGTGGACCGGGTCGGCGTCTGCCGCTCGGGTACCGACGGTGCGCTCATCACAATGCCTTTCGGGTAGTGGAGTCAGGCGCGGCAAGGCGCGCCACCTGGAAATCACGCAGTTCACCGGTGAGAACCACGTCCGCGGACGTCAGCTCGGCAGGGCACCTGGCGCCGAGCAGAGTCATCAAGTCGGTTATGTGTGACAGCCATTGCCTGATCTGGTCGATCAGCGCGTCGAGGCCCTGGTGCTGCAGCGTGCTCAGGAACAGGCCGGACACGCCTGCCGCACGAGCCCCCAGTGTCAGTGCCCGGACGACGTCCAGCGGGGTGCGGACGCCCCCCGACGCCAGCAGGGGAAGTCCCGCTCCTTGAGCGTCCAGGAGTGCTGCCGGGGTGCTCAGTCCCCAATTCCGGAGAAAGGTGTAGTCGGATCGGGGCCGACGCGAGTTCTCGATGACGGCGAAGTTCGTACCGCCACTCCCGGCGACGTCCGCGACGGCCACACCGAGGTCGGCGAGCAGGCTGACGGTTCGGCCGCTCAGGCCGAATCCGACCTCCTTGACCACCACGGGAACTTCGACCGCCTCCGTGATCCCCTGGATGTTCGCCGGCCAGCAGGCGAAGGAGCGGTCCCCCTCCGGCATGACCAGTTCCTGCACCGTGTTCAGATGTATCTGCAATGCGTCGGCGTTCAGCAGGCCCACTGCCCGCCGGGCTTGTTCGGGGCTGGCGAGGGCGTTGACGTTCGCCATGACGAAGCCGTCCGGATGATGGCGTCGCACCGTGGCGAACGTCTCGGCTGTGGAGGGGTCCTTCAGGTACGGGCTCATGGAGCCGGTTGCCATGGGCAGACCTGTCTCGCGGGCGGCTATGGCCAGAAGCCGGTTGATCTCGCCCGTCTTCTCACTACCGCCTGTCATGGCATTGATGTACAGGGGAGCGGGCCAGACCACCCCGGCGAACTCCGTCGTCAACCGCACCTCTTCCTGGTCGGTGGCCGCGAGAGCGTGGTGCACGAAGTGCACGTGGTCGAAGGCATTCGTTCGGGTGGAGGAACCCCCGAGCTCCGGACCACGAGGAGCGGGCTGCTCCCGGTACTGCTCCAGCGCCAGGCGGACGTGATCGTCTTTACGTGATGCGCTCACCTTTAGGTCCTTACGCTCGGGGGCCTCGACGGGTCGTACGGCTCAGCGGCTAGGGGGCCGATCTCCCTGGGAGGCTTCGCCCTACCGGTCGGCACGGGGGCCACGGGCAGCCTGAGGGGGGTGATACCCGCGAGAGACCAGCTGTGACGAAGGAGGTGCACACGCTCTGTCGGGGGAAGCAGGGCGATACCGCAGTCACCGCCCCCGGCACCGGAGGGCTTGGCGGCAGCCCCGTACTGACCGGCGATACGGCAGAGGGATGACAGGGAGTCCGTGAAGATGCCCAGAGCACATTCCTGGTCCAGTGTCTCCAGCAGCACCCGGGCCCGGCGTACGGTCCCCAGCATCGCTTCCGGATCGTCCTGCTCCAGTGCAGCGCACATGTCGGCGATCATTTCGTCACTGTCCGCCAGGAACCTGTGACGGGCCGGTGACTGCCACCAGTCGCGCCCGTGCAGCAGACCCACCTTGTGGGCGGTGGAGACGGGAGAACCGGTCCAGCCGACCAGCAGCGCCAGCGCGGACGGAGGGGGCACGGCGCGCACCGACAGCCCCGGCCACCGAGCACGCAGAGTGGGCAGGACGCCGTGCCGGGCCAAGGAGTCGCACAACGCGTGCCGGTCGGGCGGGCTGTACCGGATCCAGCCGTGCCACACCCCGGCGGCGATGTCGGCGCCGGACGCCTCCGGGTCGGCCTCGGCTCCTGCGAGCAAAGAGAGTCTGAACCTGCTCTCGGTGCTCATCTCCATCCCCCAGCAGGACGTGAGAGCGTCCACAGCCGCCACCGTGACGGCGCCGCTGGACCCGAGGCCCATTTTCGTACCCCCCTCGTGGAGGGCACTGTGTGTTTCCAGGCGTATCGGCATGGGCGGCACGCCGAGTTCGGCTCGCAACCGGTCGACAAGATCGACGGCCGCGGCCAGGTGGGCCAGCGGGCCACGCAGGTTCTCCTGGTCCCGGTCGTGGACCGGTCGCACCCCCGTCCGCGTCCGGCGCAGCGGAACACTGTGGGGCAGCAGGTCGGTGACGAGCTGTACCTCGCCCTCCCCCTCTCCAGCAGGGACAGAGGCAGTGACAGTGACATACCTGCCTGCCGACGCGACGACAGCCGGGTGACCCGGTGTCAGCACCGCATACACACCGGCGATCACGAGTTTGCCCGGGGCCCGGGCCGTACAGGCCCCACCGGCCAGCCTCATCGCTGGGCCTCCGAGGGCAGGAGCCTCGCGCCCGGGCCCGGCCGGGCGACGAGCACAGGGCGGCCGACGTCCTTCCGTAAACGGTCGGCAAGTCGTTCCGCCTCCGGGCGCGGGCACAGCACTTTCACATTGGGTCCCGCGTCCATCGTCACCCAGACGTTCTCGCCGCCCTCCCGCAAGCGCTGCACGAGCCGCAGGATCCGGTGGGACTCGGGCGTGCGATACACGACCGGCGGAACGGCACACTCCATCGTGCGGTGCATGCCCAGGGCGTTCTGCTCCACTGTCCGGCCCGCGGATTCCCAGTCCCCGCTTGCCAGGGCCCGACGAAGGAGAAGGGCGTCTCCCCGGGTCGCGGCAAGCCAGTCGGTGTACAAGGGAGAAGTGGCCTGTGTACGGCGCATGGCATCCCGGCTGGACACGGCCTTCGGACCGCAGTCCACCAGAACCACGAGCAGCGCCGCGTCCAGGCGGGCGTCGGCGACGGGCTCCGCGTACGAGGCAGCATCCGGGTCGGAGGCGTCCTCCTCCCCCGCGTGCCAACGGACGGACCCGCCGAACACCGAGCGGGACGCCGATCCAGAACCACGACGCGCGAGACAGGAGAGCTGTCGGTCGTCCAGGCCGAGCTGGTACACGGTGGCCGCGGCGAGGGCCAGCGCGGCGAACCCGGCTGCGGACGAGGCCAAACCGGCACCCGTCGGTATGGTGTTGGAGGTGTGCACTGTGGCGGGGCTGCCCAGGGACGCGCCGCTGCGCACCAGGGCGAGGAACCGGGTCACCCGCAGGTGCGCCTCACCCCCCCGCCCGCACGCCGTCGATGAACACGACGTCGCCGTCGGCATCTGGACACAGCTGAACCGTCGTGGTGGTCGGACAGATGTCCAGCGTCATGGAGAGGCTGTCCGCACAGGGAAGTACCAGTTCCTCATCCCGCTTCCCCCAGTACTTGACCAGGGCGATGTTGGGGTGGGCAACCGCGGTTGCCGACCGTGATGCCGCCTTCATGACGTGCTGGTGGGGAGAAGAGGGGCGATCCAGGTGCGTACCGCACCGTGAGACACCAGATGGGCGGCGAGAGCATCCGCCCGCCCGGCGGTGTCCGTCAGGGCGATGGCGCAGCCTCCCAGACCTCCGCCGGTCATCTTGGCGCCCAGTGCGCCGGCCGAGAGGGCCGCACTCACCAGGCTGTTGACCGTGTCGGTGACCAGACCGAGGGATGCCAGAAGGGCGTGGGCCTCCGTCATACGCTCCCCCAGCTGCGGGAGCGCGGCGCGGGCCAGCGCGTCGAGGGCAGCCTCTGTCAGGTGCTCCGACCTTTCCAGAAAGTCACGACGCCTTTCCGGGGCCGGAAGGAAGGTGTCGTCGAGCATCTCCACGGCTTGCCGGGTCCTGCTCGAGGTACCGCTGTCCGCGACGATCACCCAGGCGGGCACGGCGATCACCAGACCGTGCGGGCGCCTGTCACGCAGGACGAGCGGAGCACGGCTGCCCGTCGCGTAGGTGTCGACCCCGCTGGCGCGTCCGTGGGCCGTCATCTCCGCCAGTTGCACCAGCTCGTACACGCCCGCCGAACTGAGGTGCAGCTGCAGCAGTTGGTCGAGAGCCCCGGTCACCGCACGGGCCTCGGCGGCGCTCGAGCCCAGGCCACGACCTTGGGGTATGCCGCTCTCGAGATACACGTCCACGCCCCGCACCCGCCCCCGGTGCGCGCCGAGGGCGGCGTTCACCAAGGTGCGGCAACCCCCGGGCGGGGTGACGCGTACCGCGTCCGCGAGGCCGACGGACCCCGGCCCCGGCCGCGCCGCAGAAGGCCGGGACACGTAGAAGTTCACCAGTCCGTATCCGTCACCCGGACTGGGGACGGCCCAGGCCCTGCACTGTAATTCGAGCAGAGGGAGAGCGATCGAGGGAGCACCGTGGACGACGGCGTGCTCCCCCATGAGAATCACCTTTCCATGGGCACCGCACTGTGCCGTCGCGCCGTCTCCCCGCGGGAAGCCGGCCCGCAGGCCGGAGCCGGCCATGTGACTGCTCGGATCATTCGTCATGAAAACGCCCTCTTGCTCGAGGTGGGGCTCAGGAAGGGTGAATCGGGTCGGCGCAGCGTCCGTGCCTGCCGCGACGGCCACCGCCGCGGCCGGACGTACCGCCTTGTAGATGTCATGGATGATCTCGCCGCATGAAGCAAGAGCGGGCCTGTGACGGAAGCGGAGATCAATGACCACGAGCGCAACCTTTCTGCTTCGTGTCCGCGCAAGGCAGCCCCCAGGGAGCGGGCCCGTAAGGGAGATGACATCTGACCGCCTGGCGAAAGGACACGTGTCTGCCCGGTCCGTGTCAGCGACGGGTCGCCTGATCAGTGACCTCGGCGCACCGCTCCACCGTCGTCCCATCGACGACGAGAAGATCTTCGTCGATGAACTTCCCGGTCTCGCTCTCGATCTTCTGGGCGAGTTCGGTGATCTGAAGCGAATCGAGACTCAGGTCCTCGAAGAGCCGGTGGCCCGGCTGAATTTCCACAGCCGGGCGTTCGGCGATCAGCGCTATGAGTTGCCGTACCAGCTCCAGCGTGGTCACTTCGGTGCTCATCATGTTCTCCTGGGTGGATGGACGGGGCGAGAGCCGGCGGGAAAAGCCGCGAGCCGTTCCTATGGGCATTCGACGACCTGTGCCGCGTATTGTGAGGCCGGCTCCGAAGCCGAAGAGGAGGATGGCATCACCTTGTGCGACGCGACCGCTCTGCTTCAGGGCGTGCAGGGCCAGAGGGACGGAGGCCGCGCACGTGTTGCCTGCCTGAACCACGTCGTCGGCGACCAGCAACTGCTCTGCCCCGATCACCTGTCGGAGGGACTCGATGATGCGCAGGTTCGCCTGGTGCGGGACAAGGGCCTTGAGCTGCGAGGGGGCCAGGCCCGCACGTTCACATGCCGTATGAATCACTGCCGCGAGGGCGGTGGTGGTCCACCGGAACACCTTGCGGCCGGCCATCTCCATGTACCCGGATTCGGAATCTATTCGGATGAGCCCCGCACCGGAACCGTCGCTGCCCCATGCGACGGGGAAGATCCGTGGCACCGAGGAAGGCTGGACCAGAGCCGCTGCGGCCCCATCGGCGAAGATGGGACCCGTATTCCGATCAGTCGGCCTGACCCAGTCGCTCATCCGCTCGGCGCCGGACACCAGCACCGTCCGGGCGGTCCCGGCGCGCACCAACGCGTCCGCCACCGCGAGGCCGTGGACGAACCCGGAGCAAGCGGCATTGAGATCGAAAGCGGCCGCCGTACAGCCGAGGACGGAAGTCACTTGCGCCGCACCGTTGGGCATGGGGGACGGCATGGAACACGTGGCGAGAAGCACCACGTCGACATCGGCAGGCGAGGCCCCGGCGTAGCCCAGCGCTTCCTTGCCGGCCTCGACCGCCATGTGAACGACCGTCTCGGCCTCTGAGGCAAATCGCCGTTCCTGTACTCCTACCCGCTGCGCGATCCATTCCGGGCTGACGCCGGCCGGCTTGGCCACTTCCTCGTTGGAAACGACCATGGCGGGGCGATAGGCACCGAGGCCGGTCACCCGGGAGCCCGAATGCGGTGTTCCCACCGATGCCACGGCCGCCTGCCCGGGTGCGTGCATGATTCCTCCAGGATCTTGATGACAGCAATACGGAAAGTGCCGGACCCCGTGAACTCGCTAGAGGGGGGCGGAAAATGTGCCGGCCCTTCGAGGGGATGACGCCCAGGACCGTCCTGAGAGAACGGAAACGTATCCTCAGCGCCCGGCGGTACCGTGTCGCCGCTTGGCCGCGAATGAAGCGGCCCTGGAAGAAGTACAGCACAGAGCAATCGGAGATTGTGCCGGCGCGGAGTCGTGAAGCACAGGCAAACGGTGCACGCTCGCGCACTTGTGAGAATGCCTTCGCAGCACGCCTCCGTGGCCGCACGACGACCGGGACGGCGGGACCTGGCGTCATGCGGGTCCGCCCGTCTCACCGGACGGACCCGCATGACGGCGGCCGTGACTGGACAGCCTCAGTCCACGGAAACGCGGAGGCGCCGCAGGACGTGGGTGGTGAGGTGGGTGATGCTCGCTGACAGAGCCGTCGCTGGGGGAACCCCCGTCCCGACCCGCCGCCCGAGGTGGGCGGTCAGCTCCGTGGCCATCAGGGAGTCCACTCCCAGTTCGTTCAGCGGCCGGTTCGTGGGGACGCGCTCCGGCGACGTGTGCATGATCTTCGCGAGCTTCTGGACGATGAGCCCCTCCAGCAGCGCATGAGCCGCGTCGACGTCACCGGCATTGCGGACAGCGGTGAGCCAGTCCTCCTCACCCGTACTGTCGTTCAAGGTGTTGGAGAGCAGAGGGGCGGTACGCGGAGCGCGTAGTCCGGGCAGCGCCTCGGTCAGCCCGCCGACGGGGGTGGGGCCGACGACGGGGTCCGCCAGTGTCCGTGTCACGTCCAGGAGCCCCAACGAGGCAGCGGTGGTCATGGCCTCCGTCCCCATGAGCGTCTCGATCTGGTCGCGGATGCCGGTGCGGTGTACGTAGCCGGCATCCGCGATGACGCTCCACTGCATGGCGAGCGCGCACAGGCCCTCCTGCCGCCGTCGCCTGGCGAGGTCTTCCAGGCTCGCATTGGCAGCGCAGTAGTTTGCCTGCTGCGCGTTGCCGATCAGGGAGGCGAAGGAAGAGGAAAGGACGAAGAGGTCCGGGTCATGGGCACGGCTGTGCTGGTCCAGCAGCAGGGCCCCGGTCAGCTTCGGCCCCAGGGCTTTCAGGTACCGCTCCCGCGTGAGTTCGGTGATGGGGGCGTCATCCAGCACCATGGCGTGGTGGATGACGCCCGCGAGTCGCGCCCCGGTGCCGCGAATGTGGCCGAACAGTCCGGCGATCGCCTGCGGTTGGGCGATGTCGCAGGCGAACCCGTCCACGCGGGCACCCTGTGCGGTCAGGTCCGCGATCAGACCGTCGGCGCCGGGTGTTGCCTGAGGACCACGGCGACTGACGAGCACCAGGTGACGGGCCCCGCGGGCGACCAAGTGGCGCGCCGTCGCAGCACCGAACCCTTCGAACCCTCCGGTGATGAGATAGCACCCCTCGTGGTCGATCCCCAGGAGCGGCTCCTCGAGATCGACGGGTGCGCCGTCGGACATGTCCACCACGAGTTTGCCGACGTGACGTGCGTGCTGCAGCTGCACCATCGCTTCATGGATGCCGGCGGCATCGTGGAGCGTGTAGGGGAGCGCCTGGTACTCCTCGCGCGCGACGGCTGCCTCGATGTACCGCAGGTGACGCTCAACGAGCGGGGAGACGGCTGTGAAGTCCCTGAACCAGCGGGACACATCGATGCTGTGGAAGGACACGTTGCCGTTCAGCACGGACATGGGAAGCGGCCGGTCGTCGTGAAAGTCGGCCTTGCCCAGCTCGATGAAGACACCGTCGCCCGCGACACACTCGAGGCTCCGCTGCAGGAGGTCACCGGCCAGGGAGTTGAGGACGACGTCGACCCCCCTGCCGTCGGTGAGACTCCGGATCTGTTCGGCGAATCGTGGGGTACGGGAGTCGAGTACGTGGTCGGCACCCAGGACGTGCAGCAGGTCGCGCTTGGCCGGGGTCCCGGCGGTCACGAACGTACGGGCACCCACCCGGCGGGCGTAGGCCAGGGCGGCCAGCCCGAGACCCCCGGTTCCCGCGTGGATCAGGATGGCCTGGTCCTTCTGCAGTTCGGCCAGGTGATGCAGGGCGTGGTGCACGGTCGTATGGACCAGAGGCAGGGTGGCCGCCTCAGCGAACGGCATGTGCTCGGGAACCCTGAAAACGTGATCGGCCCGGATCACGAGGTGAGAGGCCAACCAGCTTCCCGCCACGGTGATCCCCGCCACCCGGTCTCCGGGCACGAAGCGCGTGACCTTCGAGCCGGCCGACACGACCGTCCCCGCGCCGTCGAACCCGAGCGGAGAGGCGTGGGGACGCAGAGTGGCCGGCGGTGAGAGCTGTCCGTTCGCCAGCAGCGCGTCCCGGTAGTTGAGGCCGGCCGCCTCCACCTTGACCACGATCTCCTCGTCACCGGGCCGGGGTATCGGCGCGTGGGTCCAGTCCAGGCCGTACTGCTGACCCGCCGTGCGCGAGAGGCGCAGGGCGAACGAGGCATTCGTGCGGGTGGTGGTGCGCTGAGGAGTGCTCGCGGACTGGGAACCGAGCTGCCGGGCACGCGGCACGAAGCGCCCGTGCGGTGTGAGGACGAGTTCGTCCTCGTCGTCCGGGTGGCGGATCGCGTGCCGCAGATGCGCGGCGACGGCGTCCATGGCTGCCTTCCCTGATCCCAGCCCGGTGACGTGAACTCTCCGTACCGCCAGATCGGGGTGTTCGTTGGTCAGGGTGCGGGCAGCACCCCACAGCGCGGCGCCGACGGGCCCGAGGGCGCTGTCCGGACGGGACTCGAGGGAGCACACCACGAGCCAGACAGTGAACCGTGATGCCACCTCCCCGGCGGCGCAGGCTCGGGCGAATCCGCTCAGCCGGCCGCACGCCTCCGCGGCTTGCCGGGTCGCCGCTTCGGCGTTGGGCGGGTCCATCGCGTCACAGAGGAGGACGACATGGCAGCTGCCCTCCGGGGGCATCAACCGCTCCCAGCCACGGCCGTCCTCGGGGGGCTCATGAACGGTGGGGGTCGCTGTGCTCGGAGCCAGTACGTCGCTCAGCAGCCCTGTGAAGTCAGTGACGGGGCCTTTCGGCCGCTCGGGCTTCGTGGCCCAGGCCAGGATGCACTCCGGCTCCGTGACGTCGGCTGCCTGGTCCTCATCCGTCCGTGCGGTTCGCGCGGGGAGCGAGGGCCGGGCTGCCACGATGACGGAGGCGACCTCTTCCAGCCCTGCTCCGCCGAGCGTGTGGACAGCGGTGAGGCCCGCTCCCTCCATGACCGCGGTCCACTGGCTCCTCGACACCTGCAGCCCCGCGGGCCGCAACTCGGTGTCGGTGTTCCTCCAGTAGGTGTCGAGCATGCCGAACAGGCAGGCGGTGTGCTCGTTGCTGTGCATCTCCAATGCGATGAGCTGGCCCTTTTCCGCGAGGAGTGCCTGCACGGACCGCATGGCCGCCGGCAGGTCGGCCGCGGTGTGCAGCGCGTTGCTGGCGAGAACGATGTCATAGCCTCCGAGCGGCAGCCCTTGCCCCGCGGGGTCGGCATCGAGGTCGTAGGTCCGGTAGTCGATGAAGTCGTAGTCGGCGAAGCGTGTACGCGCGTCGTCGAAGAAGCTTTGCGACACATCCGTGAAGGTGTAGTGGGTGCATTCCCGCGGAAGCAGGGGAAGGGCGAGCGAGGAGAGGCTGCCGGTGCCTGCGCCCACCTCCAGGACGCGCAGTGGCCGGTCCTGCGGCCAGTCGGCCAGGAGGGCACTCAGGTAGGTGGTGAAGGCCGAGTTGGCGTGCGCCTGCTGGGGGAAACTCCGGTAGAACCTGTCCGCGAGCCGGTCGGGCGCGTCGAAGAGCATCCTCAGTGGATCTTCAGCACCGGTGAGCAGCTGTGGGAGCCGGCGGCCGCACGCAGCGAGAGTATGGAGATAGGCGAGGTGACCACGCGCGGTCTCCAGGAGCGCCGTGAAGAGCGCTTCGGGCTGCGGAGGGCTCCCCAGGCGGTAGCGCCCGTCGGGCAGTGCCGTGAGGGGGCCGTTCCGGACCGCCATGTCCATCAGGAATCGCGCGCGGCGCCCGAATGCCTCGTCCATACCGGCGGCCAGCAGGTCCTCCAGGTCGAAGCCCCCGTCCTTCGCCGGGTCCGTCGCGCCCCTGTCCGAGCCGGTTTCGAGTATCACCCGCATGGCTTCGGCGGCGAAGTGGGACTGTAGCTCGATGGCGCGGTCCTGGAGTTCACGGACCGCCCCCAGGTCGGACGCCGAGGTGATGCGGTCCAGATCTTCGGCGAGCCTCTCGACGATCCGTTCGGGGTGCGGCAGCGGGGAGGCCTCGCTCGCCGGTCCGGGCCAGGGAAGTGCCCGCATCCGCTCCACGGTCAATGCCATGCCCTGTCCGGCCGGAGCCGCCCTGCGCCGCGTCCGGAAGCCTACGAGTTCGCACACCACCGCACCGTCCGGCCCGGCGACGGTGATGTCCAGCACTGCCTCGGTGGGCGTGGCTGTACGCAGCCGGGAGTGGGCCCAGACCTGAGAGGGCAGCGGCCTGAAGAGGCGCACCGCCTCGAAGCCGGTCGGCAGGTACGCCTCGGTGGTGCCGGTCGCGGCGACGATCATCGGCACCGAGGACTGGAGCACCCCGTCGAGGACGGGGGGACAGGCTGTGTAAGGCGCGATGTCCCCCGCACCGGGGACGGCCCTGACGGCCGCAAGCGTTTCCCGCTCGCCGGTGCGGACCGAGGCGACAGTCCGGAAGGCCGGGCCGTAGTGCAGTTCCAGCTCCGCGCACTGGCGATAGAACTCCTCCACGGTGGTGCCCGCCGGAATACGGCCCTCGATCTCGGCCAGTTTCAGCGGGGACGGCTGTTCCATGGCCAGCCTGCGCCAGCGCCCCCGCGCGTGCCGCACGACGTCGTCGGTATCGGCCCTCTCGCTGGCAAGTGAGAACGTCCCTTCCTCGCGCAGCGTGCTGGTGGTGTGAACCGGTTCGTCCTGTGGGTCCTGGGGCAGGGCGAGCGCGGCGTCGAGGCTGACGTTCACGAGTTCGTACGGCTCGTCGTCCATCTCCCGCGCAGCTGAAAGGATCATGTCGAGGTAGGCCGCGGCCGGCATGAGAACACTGCTCGCCACGCGGTGGTCGACCAGCCAGCCCGCGGTCTGCTCCTGGCGCCAGGTCGGGGCCGTCGCGGGCACGCGGTGGCCCAGCAACGGGTGGGAGCTCCGACCGCCGCCGGCAGCGGCCCGGCCGGTGTCCAGCCACCAGTCGGGCTCGCCGATCCAGTGCCGCTCCCGTTGCCACGGATAGGCGGGAAGGTCGACCACGCGTCCGCCCTCGGGGAACCAGTGTTCCGCGCCCAGCTCCGCACCTGTTGCCACCAGCCCTGCCGTCACCGCGTCGAGGGCCGCGGGGTCCGCGCTGATCCGGGTCAGCGTCGGGAACACCCGTACCGGCTCCTCGCAGCCCGCGGCGATGCTCCTCAGGTAGCCACGCAAGGCGGGATGGGGGCCGACCTCCAGCAGGACGTCGCAGTCGTGCTCCGTGATCAGACAGTCGACTGCCTGGGCGAACAGGACAGGCTCCCGGATATTGCGCCACCAGTACTCGTCGCCCATGGCTGCGGCCGGAACCGTAGCGCCCGTCACGGAGGAGACCACGGGCACCACCTGCTCCTGGCAGGTCTTCATTCCCCGCAGGCCCGCCAGGAGTGACTCGCGTGTGCCGTCCATCGCCGGACTGTGGAACGCGAAGTCCAGTCCCACGTCCCGGAAGAAGACGTCCTGACCCGCGCACTCCTCCCCCACTGCCTCCAGCGCCCGGGCCTCACCCGACAGAGTGGTGTCCTTGCCCGTATTGACGGCGGCCACGACGACGCGCTCCGCCAGCCCCAGTTCCTGCAGCAACCGCGCGGCCCGGTCCGGCCCGAGTGCCACCGCAGCCATGCGACCCGTCCCGGACGTCGTCTGCTGCGCCTTGCTGCGCTGCGCGATGACCAGGCACGCGGTACGCCGGTCGAGCACACCCGCGCACCACGCTGCCGCAACCTCACCCACGCTGTGCCCGGTCACGGCGTGGGGACGTACACCCCGTCGCCGCAACGAGGCGACGAGGGCGCACTGCAGAACGAACAGCATCGGCTGTGCGACGTCCGTGCGTGACCAGCGCCCCGGCTCGGGGGACCGCATCTCCTGCGTCACCGACCAGCCGAGCAAGGGCTCCAGCTCGCGGTTCATGGACTCCACCTCGTGGGCGAACACGGGATCCGCGGCGAGCAGTTGTTGTCCCATGCCCGCCCACTGAGCCCCGTTGCCGGTGAAGACGAAGCCGATCCGGCCGCGCTGGACCGATTCGGACGACACCGCTTCCCCGAGCGTGCCCTCCGCAGCCGCGCGCAGGGCACGCGCGGCCCCTGCGGCGTCCCGTGCCATCACCGCTGTCCGGAACGACCGGTGGCCCCGACGCCGCACGGTGGTGAACCCGACGTCCCGCAGCGGGACCTGCGACTCGTCAAGACCGGTCAGATAGCCCGCCATCGCCGCTTCAGCGGACCGCAGCGCCTCCTGGGTGTGACCGCTGACCATGATCGGAACCGCGTGCTCGTGGCCGGACGACGCGCGTGGCACAGCGGCGCCGGGCGTGTCCGGCAGGGTGAGTACCGCGTGCCCGTTGGCTCCGCCCACGCCGAAGGAGTTGACTCCTGCCACCGGCCGCCCCGCCGGCCGCAACGGCTGAGCGGCCACGACCGGCTGGAGTCCCAGGCCTTCGAAGTCGATGCCGGGATTCAGCGGCGACGCATGCAGCGTGGCGGGGATGTGGCCGTTCTGAAGCACAAGGATGGCCTTGAAGAGCCCGGCCATGCCGGCAGCGGCTTCCAGATGCCCCAGGTTCGACTTCACCGAACCGATCGGGAGCGCGGTTCCGTTGCGTGGTTGACCCAGAACCCTGCCCAGCGCCTCGCACTCCACCGGGTCACCGGCAAGCGTGCCCGTCCCGTGCGCCTCGACATAGGCCACATCGGAGGGACACACCCCAGCCTGGGCATAGGCGAGCTCCAGCATCTCCGACTGGGCGATCACACCGGGCATCGTGAAACCCGGAGTGCGGCCGTCGTCGTTCAGCACCGACGAGAGCACCACCGCGTGAATCCGGTCGCCGTCCGCAACAGCATCCGACAGGAGCTTCAGCAGCACGACCCCGGCGCCTTCACCGCGCACGTAGCCGTCGGCGGCGGCCGAGAAGGGGTGGCAGCGCCCTGTGGGGGACAACATCCGTGCCTGTGATGCGCCCACGTGCACCTGGGGCCCGATGATCAGGTTCGCTGCCCCCGCCAGGGCCGTCCTGCTCCGCCCCGTGCGCAGTTCCTCGGCCGCCAGGTGCAGGGCAGTCAGGGAGGACGAGCATGCAGTGTCCACAGCGTGCGAGGGCCCTCGCAGATCGAAGAAGTACGAGAGACGGTTGGCTGCTCCGAAGGCGGACGTCGCTCCGACAATCGCTCCGCCCCTGCTCCGCGGCGCCCGGTCCAGGAGACTCTCGTAGTCGTGGGTGTTCAGTCCCATCACCACGGCAGCGTTCGTCCCCATGAGCGACGCGGGGTCGATCGCCGCGTCGTCGAAGGCCTCGACCGCGCACTCCAGGAGAAGCCGGTGCTGGGGATCCATACGCGCGGCCTCGCGCGGCGAGATGCCGAAGTAGTCCGCGTCGAAGCCCGCGACATCCCCGACCAGGGCGGCGGCCGCTGTGTACGACTTACCTGGCCTCGGTTCACCGGGGACCACGAAATGCTCCACGGGGAAACGGTCCGGGGTGACCGCGGACACGGTGTCCGTCCCTGCCACCAGTGCCGCCCACAGACCGCTCAGTGAGTTGATCCCACCGGGAAGTCGCATTCCCACGCCCACCACGGCGACCGGCGGCGACGAGGTTCCGCGAACCTCGGAATCGGGGTGTTTCATCGAACTACCTCCACGTGTTGACACCGGGCCGGCTGACCGCGACCTTCGTGGCAGTCAGGTCTCCGAGTAGGCTGACTCCGGCATCCGCGGCGTCCCTGACGCCCGGAGACGGACCATTCACACCTGTCCCCGGAAGCGCCAGTGCGTGAAGCAGAGGCGTCAGGAGCGGGGATGCGTTGATCTCGACGAAATGGTTCACGTCGAAGTTCTGCTGAAGGTCTTCCATGGCGGACACCAGATCGGCCGGCGCAGCCCAGGCCAGGGTGTATCCGTGGACCGGGTCGGCAACGTCCGACGCGTTGCCGATGGTCCGGCCGAATGCCGTCGAGTAGACGGGAATACGGGGGGAACCGTGGTCGATACGACGTAGTGCCCCACTGGCACGCGACACGGCCGCTTCCAGCATCCGGTGGTGCAGCGGCGCCGGAGATGGAAGCCGCACGGTGCCCAGACCCTGGTCACGGGCGGCCCCTTCCAGCGCTTCGATATCGTCGGTGGCGCCCGAGACCACCGTCTGCGACGGGGAGTTGACCATGGCCACGGACAGAGTTCCCTCCCCCACGACCCGGCACAGGCGGGCGGCTGTGGAACGGTTCGCACCGAGCACGGTCATCCCCCCGGACAGCTGCAGCTCGGCGAGCTGGTCCACCACGGCACAGCTCCCCCGGACGAGCCCCCCGATCGTCACGGCTCCCGCCGCGAGCATCCCCGTGTTCACTCCGGCGCCATGTCCCAGGAAGACAGCGGGATCCGGAATCCTGTCCCGCAGCGAGGTGTACACGCAGAGGGGAACAGCGCTCACACAGACGACGTCCAGAAGAAACTTCTCCCACTCGCCGGTGGCCCCGGGAGTGGAATGCCGGGAGGAGCTCAGGAGCCGGGTGGAGACCGGGGGTCTGCGTTCCTCTGTGAGCGCCTGATCGAACTCCTCCAGAACGTTCCGCACCTTGGGGCATCGGTCGGCGAGAGTGCGCAGTACGTCTGGTGTGTGACTCATGCTGAACGGCGGAAATGAGTAGGCGGAAACAGTGGCCATGAAGTTCCCCTGGTGATACTCGTCGTCCTGCCGCTCTCGACGGCAGACCCCACGTCTGCGTCCGCCAGAACGATCCGTTCACCCGCCTCACCCCGCTCATGGGTGGCATCGAGCCGCCCCGTTCCGGCAGGGAATCCTCAGCCGGCCGGCATGCCGCCCTGGGGAGGTGACGCACGAAAGCGAGGGCCCGGCCTCCCCGAGTCCACGTGCCGCAGCAGAGTGGGACAGGTGAACTCGGCGGAAGCCTGGGCAGGAACCACGGACACAGACCGAGATGCGGCCGGCAAGGGGCCGACCGGTTGGACCAGTGCACCACATCCACGCATCGCCCAGGACCCGAGAACACGGCCAGAGTGATGCGCCCGGGACCAGATTGAGCGTTCGTGAATCACCGCGGAGCGAGGACTCCAGGCCGAGCACGTCTGTGCTCAGACCAGGTCCTTGGCACGCTCGAGCAGTGTGGCCGTGGGCGGGTACTTCCTGTGGACCTGCAGCCGACTGCGCATCACACGAAGCCGGCGCGTCGCCCGGGCGGAGCACAGGGCGGGATAGACCGAAACGAACTCGCCCCAGTGCCCAAGGGCGGCGTCCAGGTGTCCGGCGCCCAGGAGCGTTTCCGCCAGGCTCGCGCGGGTGAGGCAGCTCGCCCGCCGCTCCACAGGTGTGCGTAGCCGCAAGGACGTGTTGAGGGCCGACACGGCTGCAGGCGTGTCTCCGAGGGCCATGAAGACCTGTGCACGCTGATAGTGCAACGCCCCGGGCGGATAGGTCGTGAAAGCCCCCGGGCTCGAGTCGGCCTGATCGTACAGCCGCTCCGTCCTCGCGAGTTCGGCCAGTGCCGCGCGTCGATCGTGATGCGCCTTTATGACACTCAGCTGCGCCCGTGCGTAGACCTCCGTGATCGGCTGGGCCCGGCCGGCGGCCGCCACCGATCGCTCCATGAGGTGAAGAACGGCGCCACCGTGATGTCCCAACTCATAGGCGTGAGTGGCCATCAGCCGCAACGCGATGGCGAGCATGCCGTGGTCCGCCGCCTCCGCGGCCAGCTCGGCCGCAATGCGTTGATAGTGCTGCGCGAGCGCGTGGTCGCCATCGTCCATGCTCATCGCACCAAGCAGAAGCACGAGCTGAGCGGCGGTGGAATGCAGTCGCCGTGACGTCTCGTCCCCCGCCTGAACACGCAGCCAGCGTGAGACGTCGTGAGCCAGATAGGCAGCGAGGGCGGACCGGACGCTGCCTCCACCGTGGCACTCCGCGGCTTCGGCGAACATCGTCACCATGGCCCCCATCTGCACCACCTGGGCGTCCGCCCGCACAGCGGGACTCGACAGGGTCTTCTTGCGCTGCCCCGCCGATTCAGCGACGGGAATGGACAACGCGGAGAGGCTGTAGGACCTTTCCCTGGGGAGCGCGCTGCTGCCCGGATCGAGTTCGGCCCGGGTGAGGAGGGCCAGCCTCGACACCGGGTCCATCCCTGAACTGTGATTGAGTGCGGGAAGCACGGATGGTGCCCGCGTCAGCCCGGCTTCCTGTGCGGTGACCGGCCTGTTCAGCCGTCGCGTCAGCGCTTCCAGCAGAAAGGTCGGCGTCGGAGGGCGCGGCTGGTGGCCCGCCAGCCACCGGGATACGGTGGAGCGGTCACATGTGAGGTTCTGTTCGTGCTCGGCCGCTACGGCGACTATCAATCGAGCGAATTGGGAGTTGCTCAGGCCCGCAGCTCGCAGAAGCAGGCGTAATTGCTCATTCGGCGCTCTAGTCACGGTCATCCACTCCACTACCCGAGACGTTCATGAAAGAGCACGCCACCAAACTGCCGGGCCCTTTGGTCTCGCCTCTCCCTGACACCGCGGAAATTGGACTCCAGCACCAACCTGGCTGAGGTGCGACGGCAGGCGAGCCGGTAAGGGGTGCGCGTACTCTTCAGTAGTCAACTGCCCGCCGAATGAGGTTCCATGCGCCGGGAAGGTGGCGTGAGTTCGCCCTCCCGGTTCCGATCGGGTGGACGGCTGCCGGATCGCGGAATCGCGCCAGTGACTGACCCCTCAGTCAGCGCCCGGATGCGCCGGACGTGACGGATGCAATGGATGTGGCGAAGGGTGTCGGTCAGCAGCTCATGGCGTTCTCCTCCGGGACGGAGCGGACGTGCGGGCCGTCACCGACGTAGCCTCGGACCACGTACGGCCGACAGCCGGCGCAGCGGAAGAAGCCCCGGGTCCCAGCGGTGAGTTGCTGCGCTTCTCGCCCAGGTGCGACCGGTGACCTGGTCCGAGCGGATGCCGACCTGATCGGTGCAGGGAGTTCACAAAGGCGCAATCTTCACCGCATGTGCTGGACTGCCCACGACACTTACCGGGCCTCCGGTCGGCGGCGTCCTACTGTGATAGCCCGTAGGGACGGACAGCCCGGTTTTCGGGCAGTCGTCTGCTTTCCTTCCCCGTTCGATCGACTTCTTCGCCGGCCGGCAGCCGTAGCTTGCCGGGCCGCCGTCGAGAGAGCGCAGCGAGCGAGAGGCTCTCTTCTCGAGGTCTTCTCACTGCCGTGGCCGATCCTCAGTCATATGTGGAGAGTGATGTCGCATGTCCGATGAAAGTGCTGTCCGCGGATCGACTGACGTTGAGCGCGCACGCACGCCCTGGCATCTGGGGGTCGCTCTGGACGGAAACCGAAGGTGGGCCCGCATGCGCGGTTCTGCTTCGGCTGCGCTCGGGCATCGAGAGGCATTCTTCAAGATTCCTGACGTGCTCGACTGGTGCGGCAGCCGGGGAGTCGGAATAGTGAGTTTGTGGATGCTCTCCGACGACAACATAAAAAGGCGTTCACTGAATGAATTGAATGACATATTCGAAATCCAGGAAGAGGTGCTGGAACTCCTGGTGAGGGACGGTGAATGGAAAATACGTCACATAGGGCAGCGGGGTATCCTGCCCAGCCGTCTGGCTTCGCTCTTGAAAGAGGCGGAACGTGTGACGCGCGACCGTCCCGGCCTGTGCGTCAACCTCGCGATCGGCTACGGGGGCCGGGCTGAAATCATTGAGGCTGTACGGCTGATGCTGGCCGATGTGAAGGCGGGCACAGATCCCGACGTCGCGGCCAATCGGCTGCCGGAATACCTGTACACGGCTGGCCAGGCGGATGCCGACCTGATCATACGGCCGTCCGGAGAGATCCGCACCTCCGGGTTCCTGCTGTGGCAGTCCGCCCTGGCAGAGCTCTATTTCTGCGACAAGTACTGGCCCGACTTCTCGAAGGAAGACCTCGACCGGGCTCTGGATTCTTACGCCGCGAGGCATCGCCGCTACGGCGGATGAGGTTCCGCACACGTGTCGGTGCACTGACCCCGGATTCCCTCGCGGGCCGGATCCTGTTCGACGGCGAGAGCCATGTCAGCTCCTCGGCAAGTATTCACAACTCTCGTACAGACCCGGCAGAGAAAGGGAAGCAGTGTGACCGACTTGGACAGCCTCATTGAACGCTGGCAGGACGAGGAATCCGCCTCGATTGATTCCGTGATGCCCGGCGTTCTGAGCCGATTGGATTTGATCTTCCCGAATTCTTTGCGCGTACACCGGCATGAAGAATTCGACGACGAGGTGATCGACTGGGCGCTGCGTACCGGGATCTACGACGCCTCGACGGCTGCCGAACTGCGGGCGTTGCAGTGCGGCTGGGTCGTCCGGATGTGCACGCCCGGACTCAGCCGTCAGCAGAGGCTGCCTGTGGCGATGTACTTCGCGTGGATCACTGCCGTGGATGACGGGATGGCCGATCACGGGAAGAGCCTCCAGAACCTCAAGGAGAGCGCGACGCGGACGCTCCTCGGGCATGGGGGAGGTGAGCAAACTCCCACGGTGGCTGCCATGACAGACCTGCGGTCTTCCCTGCAGAGTCTGGGAAGGGAGGGGTTCATACCGGAGTTCGCCGCTCTGGTGAGCGAGAATATCGAGGCGTACCAGCGCAAGCAGCAACACATTCGAGAGGGTGTGCTGCCCGAGCCGGCCGGGTATCTTTCGATGAGGTCCGTCGACGGATCGACACACCCGATGATCGCACTCTCGCAGTGTTTTCGTTCCTCGGGCCCCACGTCTCCCGAAACGTCTGCGCTGCTGCGTGATATTGCGGCGCAGAGCGCCCAACTGGCCGCGATCGAGAACGATGTCGCGGGCTTCCCGGCAGATCTTGCGCGCCCGGAACCCGGAAATCTCGTGTTCTCGATCGCTCAGCACTGTCCGATCTCGCTCACGACGGCACTCCACGTCGCCCTCGGCATGATCGAGGGCCTGAAGAACAACCTGGACCGATTGATCTCAACGCTCGAGAAGACGCCGGATGTCGCAGACTCAGTGATATCTCAGGCGCAAGCTGCAGTCAGCTGGGTCGACGGAATGCACGTGTGGACCACCAGCGCGCCACGGTATGTGGAACCTGTGGCCGCCAAGAAGCACACCGTCCGCAGCATCGAGTAGAGGTCGATGTTCGTGGAGAGGTCCGGCCAACGAGCGGTGCAGCCGCAGGGCCGGGGTTGGCTGACGGACCGATCCGGACGATCGCCGGATACATCCGGCCCCAGGTCTCCCCGAACTCCGCGCACCCCGGCAGGCACCGCCCTCGACGCGGCCGGCGATGACGGCACGGTGTTCCCACACGTGGCAGGCGTTGTACCCGACGCCGTGGCGGTAGGCCCGAGCGGTCCGGTATGACGCTCGCTTGCACTGCGGCCGTCGTCGCCAATTCCGGTCACGCTCTCGAGAACGCCGGGAGACGGTGAAGGATGCCCCCTCTGGACGGGAATCCCCCGCCGGTGCTGCCGCCCCACGCCTGAGGCGGGGCGGCGAGGTCAGAGCGGGACGACCGTGGTCTCGGTCGCCTTGATGCCGGCCCAGACGGACACCCCGTCGGCGAGGCCGAGTTCGGCGGCGGCCTGCGGGGTGATCTCGGCGACGAGGTCGGGTGCGTCGTGGGAGGTCACGAGGACGCGGAGGCGGCTGCCGCTGGCGGTGATCTCGCGTACGGTGCCCGGCCAGACGTTGCGGGGGCTGCCGGTGGGCCGCTCCCGGTGGAGTGACACCGCTTCCGGCGCGACGATCGCGAGCGCCGGGGTGCCGGGCGGCGGGGGCTCGGCGGCGACGAGGACGCCGCCCCCGTCCAGGGCGACGCCGTCAGGGGTGGCGGTACCGGGCCAGGCGTTGCGGCCCAGCATCCGGGCCACCCACGGGGACCGGGGGTGGCGGGTGACCTCGGCGGGGGCGGCGTCCTGGAGGGCACGGCCGTCCTGGAGGACGAGGACGCGGTCGGCCAGCGAGACGGCCTCGACGGGGTCGTGGGTGACGATCAGGCAGACGCCGCCGAAGCCGGCCAGGTGCGTGCGCAGGGTGTGGCGGACATGGGCGCGGGTGGTCTGGTCGAGAGCGGCGAGCGGTTCGTCCAGGACCAGGAGACGGGGGCGGGCGGCGAGGGCGCGGGCGAGGGCGACCCGCTGGGCCTGGCCGCCGGAGAGCTGCGCGGGCTTGCGGTGCCCCAGGTGGCCGACGCCGAGGCGGTCGAGCCATGCCTGCGCCTCGCGGCGGGCCCCGGCGCGGTGGACGCCCTGGGCGCGGAGGCCGTAGGCCGTGTTGGCGAGGGCGGTCAGATGCGGGAACAGGGCGCCGTCCTGCGGGACCCAGGCGACACGGCGGCGGTGCGGGGGCAGTGCGGTGACGTCCGCGCCGCCGAGCCGGAGCTTCGCGTGGGCGCGGGGGGTGAGGCCGAGGAGGGCACGCAGCAGGGTGGTCTTCCCGGCGCCGTTCGGTCCCACGACGGCGATGGTGGTGCCGGGTTCGGCCGTCAGGACGAGACGGGTGAACCCGGTGACCTCGGCCTGGAGGGACCAGCGTTCGCCGGACGGGGCGGCAGGAGCGGCAGGAGCAGACCGGTCCAGGGGTTCGGCGACGGCCGGCTTCCTGACGGCCGGGTCCCTGACGTCCGGGTCTCCGACGTCCGGGACGGAGTCGGCGGTGGTACCGGTGACGGCGGCGCGTGCGCGTTCGCCCGGGGTGCCCGTCCAGCGCCCTCGCAGCGCCACGAGGACACCCATGGCGATGGCGAGGAGCAGCAGGGAGACGGAGGTCGCCGCCTCCGGTTCGTCCTGGAGGAGCAGATAGACCTGGAGCGGCAGGGTCTGGGTGGAGCCGGGCAGGTTGCCCGCGAAGGTGATGGTGGCGCCGAACTCGCCCAGCGCACGGGCCCAGGTGAGCGCCGCCCCGGCAAGGACACCGGGCGCCACCATGGGCAGGGTGACGGTGAAGAACACCCGGACCGGTGAGGCCCCGAGGGAGGCCGCCGTCTCCTCGTACCGGGGGCGGAGGCCGCCGAGCGCGCCCTCCAGGCTGATGACGAGGAAGGGCATGGCGACGAAGGTCGCCGCGATCACCGCGCCCGAGGTGTGGAACGGCAGGGTGATGCCGAAGGTGCCCTCCAGCCAGGGGCCGAGGAGTCCGCGACGGCCGAAGGCGAGGAGCAGCGCCACGCCCCCGACGGTCGGTGGCAGCACCATGGGCAGCAGCACCAGCGAGCGGACGAACGCCTTGCCGGGGAACGGCACCCGGGCGAGCAGCCAGGCCAGGGGGACGCCGAGGAGCAGGGAGAGTCCGAGCGCCCAGAAGGAGACGAGGAGCGAGAGCTTCAGCGCCTGGACGGTTCCGGGTGAGCGGAGGTGTCCGGCGAGTTCGCTCCACTCGGTGCGCACAAGGATGCCGATCAGCGGGAGGGCCAGGAAGGCCACCGCCAGGAGTGCGGGCAGAGCCAGGGCGATGGGCGGGCGAACGCCCGGGCTTCGTACGCCTGCTCGTTTCATCGAAGATCCTGGAGAGGTGTGGACGAGGAGCGGAGGGCCTGCCCGGTCCCCCGGTGCGGCGGGCAGTTCCTCCCGTCTGGGAGATTGCGGAACGCTACGGCTTCTGGAAGCCCGCGTCCTGAAGGATCTTCTGCCCCTCGGACGAGGAGAGCCAGGCGACGAACGCGGCCGCGGCCTCGGCGTTCTCGGAGTCCTTCAGGGAGGCGGCCGGGTACTCGGCGATGGCGTTCTGGTCGTCGGGGATGGCGACGGCGTGGACCTTGTCGCGGGCGCTCTCCGCGTCCGTCGTGTAGACGAGGCCGGCGTCGGCCTCGCCCAGCTCGACCTTGCTGAGCACGGCGCGCACACTGGGCTCCTGGGAGACCGGCTTCACCGTGACCTTCTGGGCGTCCAGGATCTGCTCGCTGTACTTGCCGGCGGGCACCTCGGGGGCCGCGAGGACGACCTTGCGCTTCGGGTCGGCGAGGTCCTGGAGGTCGTCGACCTTGTGCGGGTTGCCCTCGCCGGTGGCGATGACGAGGCGGTTCTTCGCGATGATCGCCGGGGTGTCGACCTCGGCCTTCACCTTGTCCATGCTCTTGGTGTCGGCGGTGACCAGGACGTCGGCGGGCGCCCCCTGGGAGACCTGGGCGACGAGTTCCTGCGAGCCGGCGAAGGAGAACGTCAGCCTGGTGCCGGGATGCGCCTTCTCGTAGACGGGGGCCGCCGTCTTGAACACGTCGGTGAGCGAGGCGGCCGCGAGGACGGTCAGGTTCGCGGGGGGCGCGGTGCCGGCGGAGCCGGTCGCGGTGGAACCGCCGGAGTCCTTCGTGGTGCCGTCGCTCGAAGTGCCGCCGCTCGAACAGGCGGCGAGGGGCACGAGCAGGGCGGCGGTGAGTACGGCGGAGGCGGTACGGCGTCCGGCGGGGGTGAAGGACATGACGTCTGGACTCCTGGACGAGGGACGGTGGTCGAGGGCAGAGGCCGGCCGCGCCGACGCCGGGGCGCGCGGGAGGCGGGGCGCACCGCGTGATGCGTACCGCGTGGTGCGTGATGCGTCCTGGGTGGCGTGTGGTGCATACCGCGTGGGGGGGGTGGTCAGGTGCGGTCGATGTGCACGCTGGTGGACTTCACGCGGGCGGTGGCCTGCATGCCGACTTCCAGTCCGAGTTCCTCCACGGCCTCCCGGGTGAGGAGGGAGACCAGCCGGTGCGGGCCGGCCTGGATGGTGACCTGGGCCGCGACGTCACCGAGCTTGATGGCCGTGACGATCCCGGGAAAAGCGTTGCGGGCCGAGGTGTACGGGGCGTCGCCTTCGTCGTCGCTCTGCGCGATCTCCACGGAGAACGCGGCGAGGGACTTGCCGTCGATGACGCGCCGCCCGCTCTCGTCGCGGTGGGTCGCGACCCGGCCCGCGTCCGCCCAGCGCCGCGCCGTGTCCGGGCTGACGCCCAGCAGCCGCGCGGCCTGCCCGATGGTGTAGGACTGCATATGCGACACCGTAGGCCGATTTCTCTCTCACTTGCAACAACACTGTGGGAGCCTCCATCGCGAATGAGAGGCCCTAGGAGGAAGCGACGAGGCGGGCGACCCCGCGGTCCCGTCAGCGGGCCTCGCCTGCCGGGTTCGCCACCGGGGGCCGTCGCCGGTGTACCCGCTTCCGTCCGCGCACCCCCAGGGCGAGTTGGCGTGGCGTCCACGATGTGTTGGCCCCGCGTCGCAGGGTGGCGCGGAACGGGGCGAAGGCCCGTGCGCCGCGCGTAGGTTCAGGGGGCCGGACTGCGGCGCGGGCCGGTGGCCGGGGTGGGCTCCACGGGGGTGGGCCCACGGCCCTCGGGCAGCGCCCGCGTCCGGTACGCCGTCCGGTACTCCGTCGGGGAGCACCCGTACGCGGTGCGGAAGGCGCGGGTGAACTCGGGCGCGCGCGGGAAGCCCCAGCGGGCGGCGACGACATGGACGGGCTCGGTGCCCGTCCGGGGGTTCGCCAGGTCGCGCCCGGCGCCGTCGAGTCGCCGGGCGCGGATGTAGGCGGCGACCGTCTCGCCGTTCCCCTCCTGCTGGAAGATCCGGTGCAGCTGGCTGAGGGAGATGTGGTGGGCGGCCGCGACGGTGGGCGGGCCGAGCCCCGGGTCGTGCAGGTTGCGGCGGATGAAGGCGGTGACGCGCCGGAACGTCACCTGCCGGCGGGTCTCCGGCGGCAGGGCCGCCTCGGACTCCAGGGTGTGGGCCACGAGGGCGGCGACGAGGTCGAGCACGACCGTGCCCAGGCGCGGCGCGTCGGCCGGTCGGAGGTGGTCGGCCTGCCGGTCCAGGCCCGTCAGGCAGTCCCGCAGCAGGGCGCCGATACCGTCCGCTCCGGGCAGGGCGCGGCCCAGCAGGGCGTTCATCCGGTGCGCGGGGAGCGGCAGCAGCGCCTTGGGGAAGTCCACGCCGACGCCCCGGACCAGGGCGCTGTCCTCGTCGCGGGCGGGGCCGAGGTCGTACGGGTGGGAGCTGTCGACCAGATGCAGGTCTCCCGGGCCGAAGGTGTCCGCCCGGCCGCCGTGGTCGAGGCCCAGCCCGCCGTCGAGGAGCAGGGAGAGGTGGTACAGCTCGGGGTCGGAGCGGCGCACCATCGCGGGGCCGCGCCGGTAGCGGGCCGGGAGGGAGGCCATCGGCCACACGGTCACCGGGCCGAGTTCCATCACCCGGCACTCCGCCCAGAAGGCGTCGGCGTGGGCGCTGCCCATGTCACTGGCGCGTGTCCGGCCCAGCAGTTCCCGCCAGTGCTCGAACCGGTCGCCCACCGGCACGTCCTCGCTGCGGAACACAGTCCCGATCATCGCGTCCTCGCTTCCGCCGTATCGCTTCCGGTCGCCGCCGAGGCGACCGGCCCGCCACGGCGACGCGGCATCCTCGCACACGAAGATCACGAAGATTACGGAGACCACGGAGATCACGGCGAGCCGTCCGGCGGGACAGGTACCGGGCCGGGTTCGGCCGGGGGCGCGGGGCGGGACGGGTACCGGGCCGGGTTCGGCCGGGGGCGCGGGGCGGGCCGGGCCGGGCCGGCTGGCGGCGGCCACGGGCGCTCGGCCCGGAGCGCTCGGCCGGTGCGGCTCGCGACTTACCCGCTCTGCGCGATCTGGATCAGGTTGCCGCAGGTGTCGTCCAGGACGGCGGTGGTGACCGGGCCCATGACCACGGGCTCCTGGGTGAAGTGGACCCCGAGGGCGCGCAGTCGTTCGAACTCGGCCGGGACGTCGTCGACGGCGAAGGAGGCGGCCGGGATGCCGTCCGCGACGAGGGCCGTGCGGTACGGACCGACGGCCGGGTGGTGGGCGGGCTCCAGCAGGAGTTCGGTGCCGTCGGGGGCGTCCGGCGAGACGACGGTGAGCCAGCGGTCGGTGCCTCCCACCGGCACGTCCTGCTTCTTCACGAAGCCCAGCACCTCGGTGTAGAAGCGCAGGGCCTTCGCCTGGTCGTCGACGAAGACGCTGGTCAGATGGATTTTCATGGGGTGCTCTCCGAGAGGTGGGGCCTGAGCCACCGGGTCGCGATGTGCTCCAGGGGGGTGGTGTCCAAGTCGTGGTACTTGTAGCGGCCCTCGCGCCGCGTACGCACCAGGCCCGCGGACTCGAGGACGGCGAGATGCTGGCTGACGGCCTGGCGGGACAGGCCCAGGCCGTGCTTCATCGCCAGCCGCCCGCATATCTCGAACAGGGTCTGGCCGTCCCGTTCCACGAGTTCGTCGAGGATCCGCCGACGCGTCGGGTCGGCGAGCGCCTTGAAGACGTCCTCCGCCATGGGCTCACCATAGGCAAGTGTTCGCTTGCCTATCAAGTCAGCCGCGACGGGACACGCCGCACCCCGGGTCGACCCGGGCGAAGAGGGAGCCCACCCGCCGGGCAGCCCCAAGGTGCGGCGGGTGCGCGCTAAGGAGCGGCGGGTGCGCGCAGCCCGTGCAGCAGGACGTCGACGGCGAGGTCGAGCGCCTCGTCGAGCGGGGTGTCGTCGAGCAGGGACCCCAGGGCGAGGGTCGCGAGGCCGTGCACGGCCGAGAAGGCGACCTGGGCGAGGCGGTGCGGGTCGCCCGGGCGGAACAGGCCCTCGCGCTGGCCCTGTTCGACCAGCGCGGCGGCGAGGCGCAGGCTCTCATGGCCGAGTTCACGCAGGCAGGACGCCGGGTCCTGTTCGGTCTTGGCGGCGAACATCAGCCCCAGCAGGGCGGGGCGCTCGACGGCGAAGCCGACGTAGGCGCGGGCCGCCGCGGTCATCCGTGCCTCGGTGCCGCCGGGGGCGCCCGCCGCCTCGGACAGGCGCCGGTTGAGTTCGGTGAAGCCGTCGACGGCCAGGGCGTCCAGTAGCGCCCGCCGGTCCCGGAAGTGGCGGGACGGCGCCGCGTGGCTCACCCCGAGGTCGCGGGCGAGGGCGCGCAGGGAGAGTCCGTCGGGGCCCGACTCGCCGAGGACGGCCGCCGCCCGTTCCAGCAGCGCGGCACGGAGATTGCCGTGATGGTAGGTGGTGTCGGCGGTGTCGGCCACGGCCGGTCCTCTCATGTTGTCATTGACTACAATGATGTCATTGCCTACATTCATGATGACGCACACCCGAGAACGGAGTGGTTCACCATGCCCATGATCTACCGGGGAACGGTCGCCCTGATCACCGGAGCCAGTTCCGGCCTGGGCGCCGAGTTCGCCCGCCAGTGGGCCCGCCGCGGCGCCGACGTCGTGCTCGTGGCACGGCGCGCGGACCGACTGGAGTCCCTGCGCGCGGAGCTGGAGGCACAGCACGGTGTCACGGCGCACACGGTGGCGGCGGATCTCGCCGAGCCGGGCGCCGCGGCCGGACTGAAGGCGGAGCTGGACCGCAGGGGCATCGCCGTGCAGACGCTGGTGAACAACGCCGGTTTCGGGAGCTACGGGCCCTTCGCCGAGGAGGACCCGGACGAGGTCGGCCGGATGGTCGCGCTGAACTGCGGGGCGGTCGTCGAGCTGACCCGGGCCTTCCTGCCCGCGATGGCCGCCGACGGCCGCGGGGCACTGGTCACGGTCGCCAGCACCGCCGCGTACCAGCCCACGCCGGGCATGGCCCTCTACGGGGCGACCAAGGCGTTCGTCCTGAGCTTCACCGAGGCGGTCGCCTACGAGACCCGCCGCTCCCCGCTGCGGGTGCTGGCACTCTCGCCCGGGCCGGTGGGCACCGAGTTCTTCGAGGTCGTCGGCAGCGAGCAGGCGAAGGTCGGCCGGCTCGCGACGCCCGAGGAGGTGGTGACGACCGCCCGGCGCGCGCTGGAGCGGCGGAGCGCCCCGCCGAGCACGGTCGCGGGGCTGGGCAATCGCCTCTCCGCCCTCGGAGCACGGCTCGCCCCGCGCCGGATGACACTCGCCGTGGCGGGGCGGGCGCTCAAGGCGTGACATGACAGGACGGGGGTACTGAGGCGGCCGCGAGCGGGCGTACGCGCCGGCCAGGGAGCGGGGGAGGTACGCCGAGAGCCGGCGGGCGCCGACGCCGCCGGTGACCAGCAGGAGCGCGATGCCGCGTTCGCCGGCGAGCGGGAGGCCGGGGCTCACGGGCGCGGACGGACGGAGCCCGGACGGCCGGACACCCGGTGGGTGGTGGACCCGGGTCCACCACCCACCGGGTGCGGAAGCGCGCCACGGCGCCCCGGCGCTACCCCGGCCGGACCGTCACCGGCTCGGTGCCGGTGCGGCTGTGCCGTTCCGCCCAGGTCTCCAGCGCGGTGCGGCAGGCGTGGTCGAGGTGGTGGACATGGGCGAGGTCCAGTTCCACCGGCCGGTCCCGGGGCAGGGCCTCCAGGCTGTCCAGGATCTTCGGGAGCCGCAGGAAGGTCGCGTTCCCCGAGAGGTGGACCTGGACGGGCCCGGCGCCCTTGTCGACGACCTCCAGGCGGACGTGGGACGCCTCCCAGGCGGTCTTGCACACGGCGAGCGCGAGCCCGATGAGGACGCCCTCGAACATGCTGACGGCCACGATGGACACGGCGGTGGCCACCAGGATCAGGGCCTCGCCGCGCTGGTCGCGCCAGAGGGCGCGCAGGGAGCCGACGGGGACCAGCTTGGCGCCCGAGTAGACCAGGATGCCCGCGAGGGCGGGGATCGGGATCCAGGCGAGCGCCGCGGGGAACAGGGCCGCGAAGAGGAGCAGCCAGACGCCGTGCAGCACCCGGGACGCCTTGGTGCGCGCCCCGGCCTGGACGTTGGCGGCGCTGCGGACGATCACCGCGGTCAGGGGCAGCGCACCGAGGACGCCGCAGACCGCGTTGCCCGTGCCCTGGGCGACGAGTTCCCTGTCGTACTGGGTGCGGGGCCCGTCGTGCAGGCGGTCCACCGCGGCGGCGCTGAACAGGGACTCGGCGGACGCGATCAGGGTGAAGGCGACGATCGTGCCGAGGAGTCCGATCCCGGCGAGTTCCCCGAAGGCGCTGAGCGGCGGCGGCTGCAGGGAGCCGAGGAGGCCCTGCACCTCGACGGTGGCCACCGGCAGCCCGGCGGCGAGGGCGACGGCGGTGGCCAGGCCGACCGCCGCGAGCGGGCCGGGCACGGTGCGCAGCACCCGGGGTGCCCGCTTCCACAGGACGAGGACGGCGATGGTGCCGGCGCCGACCGCGAGGGAGGCGAGGGCCTCGGCGCTGCCGGCCGCGCCGAGGAGCGCTCCGGGCAGGCCGGCGAGTTTGCCGATACCGGAGGCGGGGGCGTCGGCGGCGGTCATCGCGTACAACTGGCCGGCGATCAGGACGAGTCCGATGCCGGCGAGCATGCCCTCGACGACGGAGACGGAGATCGCCCGGAAGTACCGCCCGAGCCGGAGGGTGCCCATCAGGATCTGGAGCAGCCCGGTGGCGAGGACGATCACACCGAGGAGGGGGAGGCCGAACTCGCGGACGGCCTCGAAGACGAGGACGGTCATCCCGGCCGCCGGTCCGGAGACCTGGAGGCTGCTGCCGCGCATCAGGCCGGTGACGATGCCGCCGACGATGCCGGTGACCAGGCCGAGTTCGGCGGGGACGCCGGAGGCGACGGCCACGCCGACGCAGAGCGGCAGGGCGACGAGGAAGACGACGAGGGAGGCGGCGAAGTCCTGCCGCCAGGTGGACCGGTCGGTGGGGGTGGCGGGGGTCGTCATCGCGGTCCTCACAGCGCCTCGAAGGTGTCGGTCGTGCCGTCGTGGGCGAGGACGGCGCCGGTGTGGACCTCGTAGTACCAGCCGTGCAGGGTGAGCCGGCCCGCGTTCAGGCCGCTCGCGACGCAGGGGTAGGAGCGCAGCCGGAGAAGCTGGGCGAGGACGTGGTTCTGCACGCCCTCGGCGACGGCCGGGTCCGCTTCGCCGCCGGTGGGGCGGGGGTCGGCACCGGCGAGCCAGCTCCGGACGGCGGGGACGGCGGTGAGGTCGTCGCCGCGCACCAGGGCGCCGACGGCCCCGCAGTGGGAGTGGCCGCAGACGACGATGTCGCGGACGCCGAGGACCTCGACGGCGTACTCGACGGTGGCCGCCTCGCTGGACGGCCGTTCGGGAGCGTACGGGGGGACGATGTTGCCCGCGGTGCGCAGCTCGAAGAGCTGGCCGGGGCGGGCCCCGGTGATCAGAGCGGGCACCACTCGCGAGTCGGAGCAGGTGATGAACAGGACCTGGGGGGACTGGCCTGCGGCGAGCTCCGCGAACTCCTCAGGGCGCGGTCCGAAACGACGGGCGTTGTCGATGAGGGGCTGCATGGCGTGTGTGTTCCTCCTGGCGCGCCGGCGGGGCGCGTCGGGCCGTCATGGCGGTGTGCGGGGGGACTGACCGATCTTTGGCCGATGCCTTACCGGGGGTGTGCGCGGATGCGAAGGCCGGAGCGGCCCGGGGAGGCCGGCCGGCGGCGGAGGCGACACCACGAAGCCCAGCCAGGGCATCGCACCTCCCACTTCCCCACCTCCTCGCACACGAAGGGGACCCTTTACGGGCACCAAGGATTGGTCAACAGATGGTCAAGGCGACTTTAACTGTGCAAAGACGTCGACGCGGCTAACGGAGCGTCACGAGCGGGAGAGCGCCCGAAAAGGATGGAAGGTTGGCGCGAATCGACGGGCGCGCGGGGGCGCGCACACCCCACTCGACCGGCGCGCATCACGGAGCGTCAGGCCTGGGCCAGAACCCGGTGGACGACGATCACACGATCACACGACGACCGGACACCCTGCTGACAAATTCTCTACCGAGGGGTAGGCCCCTGGACGCTCTTACTATACGGTCCGTCTAACAAGGCGCGGCATGCCCAGGAGAACGCCACGGAACGCACCACGGAAGGAGCCGACATGGCAGGCAGCACGGTCCGCCCGGAGGTCCACGGCGACCGGCCCGAGGAACCGGAGGTCGCCCGGCGGCTGCTCGACTCGTCCGCCACCCTGTCGTACGACCCCGCCGTGGAGGTCGACTGGGACACCCCGCTCGACAAGGAGTTCCACGGCACCAGCCCCGAGTGGAGCACCCTCTACGGGACCGCCTACTGGGCGGAGCTGACGGAGGCCCAGCGCAAGGAGCTGACGCGGCAGGAGGCCGCGTCCGTGGCGAGCACGGGGATCTGGTTCGAGATGATCCTCCAGCAGATGGTGCTGCGGGACATCTACGCCAAGGACCCGACGGGCGCCGAGTTCCAGTGGGCCCTGACCGAGATCGCCGAGGAGTGCCGGCACTCCATCATGTTCGCCCGCGGCGCGCAGAAGCTCGGCGCCCCGGCGTACCGCCCGCCCCGCCCGGTGCTCGAACTGGGCCGCGTCTTCAAGACCCTGGCCTTCGGCGAGGCCGCCTACGCGGCGATCCTGGTCGCCGAGGAGGTCCTCGACGTGATGCAGCGCGACTGGATGCGCGACGAGCGGGTGGTCCCGTTCGTGCGCACCATCAACAACATCCACGTCGTCGAGGAGTCCCGGCACATGAAGTTCGCCCGGGACGAGACGCGCAAGCGGCTGCGGGGCGCGGGCGCGCTGCGCCGCCGGATCAACGCCTTCGTGGTGGCCGTGGCCTCGTACTTCATCGTCACCAGCATGTGGAACAGGAACGTCTACGCCAACGCCGGGCTCGACCCCGAGCGGGCGCTCGCCGAGGCGCGGGCGAACGAGCACCACAAGTCCATGCTGCGGTCGAGCTGTTCGGGCCTGATGGACTTCCTCGCCTCGGCCGGCCTGCTGACCAAGCCCGCGCTGGTGTTCTACAAGCGCGCCCATCTGATCTGAACCGGGCAGGACATGACCTACGCGATCACCCAGACCTGCTGCAACGACGCCACCTGTGTGGCCGTCTGCCCGGTCAACTGCATCCACCCCACGCCGGACGAACGCGCCTTCGGCAGCACCGAGCTGCTCCACATCGACCCGAAGTCCTGCATCGACTGCGGCGCCTGCGCCGACGCCTGCCCGGTCGACGCGATCTTCCCCGTGGACAGCCTCCGCCCCGAACTGCGGGAGTACGCGCAGATCAACGCGGCCTGGTACGAGGACCGGCCCGCCGCCGACCCGGAGCCCGGGGGCCCCAACTTCCACGCCTGGGGCGAGCCCTCCTTCCCGCGCAGCCTGCCGTCCGACTTCGGCCCGATCCGGGTCGCGGTCGTCGGCACCGGCCCGGCCGGGATGTACGCGGCGGAGGACCTGCTGCTGCACACCGGCGCCGAGGTCACCCTGATCGACCGGCTGCCGGTGGCCGGCGGGCTGGTGCGGTACGGCGTGGCGCCCGACCACCCGGCGACCAGAAGGGTCGGGGAGACCTTCGCCCGCTTCCACCGCCACCCCCGGGTGCGCATGTACCTGGGGCTCGCGGTCGGCCGGGACGTCTCGGCCGAGGAGATCGCGGCCCACCACGACGCCGTGGTGTACGCGGTCGGCGCCGGTGCCGACCGCCGCCTGGGGATCCCCGGCGAGGACCGCCCCGGCGTCCTCTCCGCGACCGCCTTCGTCGCCTGGTACAACGCCCACCCGGAGGTCGCCCCGGACACGGTCGGCCTCGACACGGAACGGGTGGTGGTGGTCGGCAACGGCAACGTCGCCCTGGACGTCGCCCGCATCCTCGTCGCCGGTCCGCAGGCGCTGGCCGGCACGGACATCGCGGAACACGCCCTGGCGGCGCTGCGGGACTCGGCGGTACGGGAGGTGGTGGTGCTCGGACGGCGCGGCCCCGAGGACGCGGCCTGCACCCGGTCCGAACTGCTGGCACTGCGTCATCTGCCGGACGTGGAGCTGGTCGTGGACGACCACGATCCGCGGATCGGGGCGGCGATCGACTCCGCCGCCCCGGGCAGCAAGGCGGCGGTGCTGCGGGACGTGCCCCGGGAGCGGGTCGACTGGTCCGGCTCGCCGGGCCCGCGGCGGCGCATCGTGCTCCGCTTCCACTCGGCGCCGGTGGCCGCCCTCGGCGGCGACAACGACGAGCGCGGGCCGGCTGCCGGCACGGGCGGGGCCGCTCCCGCGCCCGATGACGCGGGCGGGGCCGCCCCGGCGGCCGGTTCCGGGGCAGCGCTGCGGGCCGTGGCCGTCGGGGACGGCGCCCACGGCGAGCGGGAGATCCCGGCGGGCCTGCTGCTGCGGGCGGTCGGCTACCGGGGCGAGCCGGTCCCCGGGCTGCCGTTCGACGAGGACCGGGGCACCGTCCCGCATGACGGCGGCCGGGTGGCCGGGATGCCGGGCACGTATGTCGCCGGCTGGATCAAGCGCGGGCCCTCGGGCGGGATCGGCGCCAACCGGACCTGCGCGGCCGAGACCGTCGGCACCCTGCTGGCGGACGCGGTGGCCGGGGCACTGCCGGAACCGACGGGCTCGGCCGGCAAGTTCCGCCGCCTCGCCCGCCGGCGCAACCGTGACCTGGTCGACGCCCGCGGGCTCGCCGTGATCGAGCGGACCGAGGTGGACCGGGGCCGCCGGGAGGGCCGGCCGCGGGTGAAGCTGGCGACGGTGGAGGAGCTGGTGGCTGCGGCCCGGGCGAAGGGGCCGTGGCGGCTGACCCGTTGAGCGGACCGGTCCCCGGGGCGGGCGGGAGGGGCCCCGGGCCCGGGGCCCCTCCCGCCGTCGCACCCCGCCCCGCTGCTGCGCCCGATCGGGTGAAGCGGTCCGCGCCCGGCCAGGGGGCGGCCGGGTCGGTGTCAGGCTTGGCCGGATCCGTTCGCACACCCGGTCCCCGTGGAATCCCGCACGGGCCACCGGCGTTGAGGGTGCAGTACGTCTCAGAGAAGGAGTGTCACCGTGGCCCTGTCCCGTGAAGAGCGTGAGCAGTTCCTCGCCGAGCCCCATGTGGCCGCACTGGCGGTGGACGCGGGAGAGAAGGGCGACCGTGCCCCGCTGACCGTGCCGATCTGGTACCAGTACGCGCCGGGCGGCGATGTGTGGATCATGACGGGCCGGGACTCCCGCAAGGGCCGGCTCATCGCGGAGGCGGGCCGCTTCACGCTGATGACCGACCGGCTGGAGCCGACGATCCGCTATGTGTCGGTGGAGGGCCCGGTCATCGCCACCGAGGAGGCCACCCGGGAGCAGCTCACCGAGATCTCCGCCCGCTATCTGCCGCCGGAGAAGGTGGCGGGCTATGTGGAGTTCGCCTGGGCGAACCACGGGGAGCAGGTCGTGATCCGCATGCGCCCCGAACGGTGGGTCAGCTCGGACCTCGGCTCCGTCTGACGTCACGGGGGCGTGGCCCCGCCCCACCGCGCGACCGGGCGCGGCGAGCCCTGGTCCCGCCGCGCCGGCGCCCGGCCCGTGTGACGTCAGCCCGCCGCGTCCAGCAGGACGCCGGCCAGTTCCTCCGGCCGGGAGAACATCGGCCAGTGCCCCGTTTCCATCTCGACCAGCCGCCAGCGCTCGCCCGTCAGCAGCTCCGCCACGTCGGGCGTGGGCTCCGGGCCGTCGAGGAGGCATTTGACGTAGGTCGCGGGCAGCTCGCCCAACGGCCGTGCCAGCACGGCCGTTTCGGTCAGACTGGCGCCGGGGTGCGCAGTGGCCCGCTCCAGGAAGCGGGCGATCTGCTCCGCCGTCAGGTCCTGTCCCTCGAACTCCTCCGGCCCCGGCGGCGCCCAGTCGCCGCCGTCGGCGGCGAGCCGTGCCTCGAAGGCCGTCCGCCCCTCCCACCACGCGGAGGCGAAGGACTCCCCCTCGGCGGGCACCCCGGCGTCCACGAAGACGACGCGGGCGAGCCGGTCCCCGATCAGGGCGGCGGCCTGGCCCACGGGGATGCCCGAGCAGCTGTGGCCGACCAGGACCACGTCCCGCAGATCGCCGCCCTCGATCTCGCCGGTGATGTCCCGCACATGGGTCCGCTGACCCGCCGGGCCGCCGGCCCCGTGCTTCTCCGCGACGCCCGAGAGCGTCAGCGGGTGCGCCCCGTGGCCGGCCGCGCGCAGTGCGGGCACGACCGCGTCCCACGCCCAGGACCCCAGCCAGGCGCCCGGTACCAGTACGAATTCCGTCATGGCACGGCACGCTAGCCGAGGGCACCGACAACGGCCCCGCACGGCACGGGCATACGGCGCGACCTGCGGGTCCGCCCCTCGGCGGGGAGCGGATCCGGCCGTCCGGGAGCGGAGACCCTTGCGCCACCCTCGTGCCGGGGAGGGGTGACAAGGGTTTTCCCCGTATCGCGTTCACCTCGGGTTTTCCTACTGTCTGGCCACCGGCGGTTCCCGTTCCTCCCTGACCCGCGAGTCCACTGGACTTGCCTGTCAGGTTCATGAAGATCGGGTTTCGGCCGGTGTCGGTCCCACCCAGGGCCGACGTGCCGAGCGGCGGCGCGAGGGCTCACCCGGCCCGGGGAACCGTGGGTTGTCGCAACCCCCCACGCTGCGCCACGGTTCCCGCGCCGCCCGCCCGGACTCTCGAAACCGTCATTGAGAGGAACACCTTGAACGGTTCCAGGCGGAGACTCATAGCCATCGCGGCAGCGAGCGCCACGCTCGCCGGCGTAGCCGCGACGGCTCCCGTGGCGTTCGCCGCAGCGCCCATGGCTCCCGCACCCCAGCCCGCACCGGTCTCGCAGTCGATGACCACCCCGCCGTCGGCGCCGGTGGAGAAGGTCATCGTCACCTACAAGTCCGGTGCGGCCGAGGCCGCGTCCAACGCCGCGGCCGCCACCGACGCGAAGGCCAAGGCCGCCGAGACCGGTGAGCGCCTGTCCTTCGAGCGCCGGCTCGCCGGCGGGCCGGCCCTCGTCGACCTCGGCGGGGAGAAGTCCACCAAGGACGTCGCCGACGTGATGGCGGCCTTCCGGGCCGACCCGTCCGTCGCCTCGGTGGAGCCCGACATCCGCGCCTACGCGATGGCGGCCGCTCCCGACGACACCGAATACCCCCGGCAGTGGGACCTGTTCGAGGCGACGGGCGGCATGAACGTCCCGTCCGCCTGGGACAAGACCACGGGCAGCGGTGTCACCGTCGCCGTCATCGACACCGGCTACGCGGCCCACTCGGACCTCGCCGCCAACGTCGTGAACGGCTACGACTTCATCTCCAGCTCGGCCGACGCCCGCGACGGCAACGGCCGCGACAGCAACGCCAAGGACGAGGGCGACTGGAACGCCACCGACGGCGAGTGCGGCCTCGGTTCCAAGGCGAGCAACTCCTCCTGGCACGGCACGCATGTCGCGGGCACCATCGCGGCGGCGACCGGCAACGGCAAGGGTGTCGCGGGCATCGCGTACGACGCGAAGATCCAGCCCATCCGGGTGCTCGGCAAGTGCGGCGGCTCCTCCGCCGACATCGCCGACGCCATCACCTGGGCCTCCGGCGGGTCCGTGCCGGGCGTCCCGGCCAACCCGACCCCGTCGAAGGTGATCAACCTCAGCCTGGGCGGCGCCAGCAGCACCTGCCCGAGCGTCTACCAGAACGCCATCAACGGTGCCGTCCAGCGCGGCAGCACGGTGGTCGTCGCGGCGGGCAACAGCAACGCGAACGCCTCCGGATTCACTCCCGCGAACTGCGCCAACATCATCAACGTGGCGTCGACCAGCCGCGAGGGGAATCGTTCCTTCTACTCCAACTTCGGCACCTCGATCGACGTCTCGGCCCCCGGTGGCGAGACCCGTCGCGGCACCGACACCCCGGGCACCGTGACCACCCCCGAGAACGGGATCTGGTCCACGCTGAACGCGGGCACGACCACACAGGGCGCCGAGAACTACAAGCCCTACCAGGGCACTTCGATGGCGGCCCCGCACATCGCCGGTCTCGCCGCACTGCTGAAGTCGGCCAAGCCCGCGCTCACCCCGGCCGAGATCGAGTCCGCGATCAAGGCCAACGCCCGTCCGCTGCCCGGCACCTGCTCCGGCGGCTGCGGCGCCGGTATCGCCGACGCCGCCAAGACCGTGAACGCGGTCACCGGCGGCGGCACCACGCCGGGCGGCAATGTGTTCACGAACGCGACCGACGTCACGATCCGCGACCACTCGACGGCCACCTCGTCGATCTCCGTCACGGGCCGTACGGGCAACGCCCCGGCCGCGCTCAGGGTCGACGTGGACATCAAGCACACCTGGCGCGGTGACCTGGTCATCGACCTGGTCGCCCCGGACGGCAGTGTGCGCAACCTGAAGACCTCGTCCGGCTCGGACAGCGCCGACGACGTCCTCGCCACCTACACGGTCAACGCCTCCACGGTGCCCGCCAACGGCACCTGGCAGCTCCGGGTCCGCGATGTGGCCTCGGGTGACACCGGCTGGATCGACTCCTGGAGCCTGACCTTCTGACCTGGCACGAACCAGTATCACCGCAGGTCATCAGCGCGCCCCCGGCTTCGGCCGGGGGCGCGCGCCCGTGCCCGCAAGTCCGTACCTGTCCGTATGCCGGACATCGGGCCTCGACGACGGGGGCAGGCTTCGTATCCTCGGGTCGAACGGGCAGGGGGCCCGCGCACCGGAAGGTGGTGGTCGGGCCGATGGAACCGGCGAAGTACCGCGCCGCGCCGGTCGGGCGCACGGACCTGCTCGCCCGGCTGGACCGGGTCCTCGCCAGCAGCGGGCGCGCCCTGCTCACCGGACCGCCCGGGGTGGGCAAGACCGAGGTGGCGCTCTCCGTGGCCGCCCGCGCCGAGGCACGCGGCGAAGCGGTCCTCTGGCTGACCGCGCTCCCCGCCGACCGGGACATCCCGGGCGCGGCGGCCGCCGGCCTGATAGCGACGGCGACTCTCACCCGCGAGGGCGCGGGCCCCGGTTCCCCGGACACGTCGGACGCGCGCTCCGGCACGGGCGGCACCGACCCCGGCACGGGCGGCGTCGGCTCCGGTCCCGGCGTCGGCTCCGGCTCCGGCTCCGGCTCCGGCTCCGGCTCCGGCTCCGGCTCCGGGGACGACATACTCGACGGCCTGCCGGGACCCCAGCGGGACGCCGTCGCCGTGCTGTGCCGCGAGGCCCCCATGCCGGACGACGGCTGGGACCCGGTCGCCCTGCGCCTCGCCCTCGCCCACGTCCTGCGCCGCCTGGCGGCCCGGGGACCGGCCCTGCTGGTGCTGGACGGCAACCAGTTCATCGACCCGGCCAGCGCCGACCTGCTGCGCTTCGCCCTGCACCTCGCCCCGCCCGCGCTGCGCGCCCTCGCCGTGGACTCGCCGGGCGCTTACGCGGCCCCGCCCGCCGGCCGGGCACCGCACACCGGGAAGCCGCTGTGGGAGCCGTCGGAGGCGGACGTGGTGAACGTCCCGCCGCTGCACGCCGACGAGATCGCCGAGCTGCTGATCCACCACCGGCTGCCGTCCCGGATGGCCGGCCGCATCCACAAGGCGAGCGGCGGAAACCCCCGCCTCGCCCTCGCCGTCGGGCGCTCGCTCGCCGACGCCCGCACGCCCGTGCACCACGCCGAGTCGCTCTCCCTCTCGGGGCGCGCCCGCGACCTGGCCCGCGCGCTGCTCGGCGCGGTCCCCGAGGAGGTCCGGGGCACCCTGCTGCTCGCCGCGCTGGCGCTGCGCCCCTCGGCGACGCTGATCCGCCGGGCGGGCCGGCCGACCGCCGAGGCGGATCTCGCCGCCGCCGAGCGGGCCTCCCTGATCCGGCTGACCGAGGACGGCCGGGTCGCGTTCTGTGCCGGCCTGTTCCCGTCCACCCTGGTCCACGACGCCTGCTGGACCGAGCGCAGCAGCGGGCACGCGGCCCTCGCGGCGGTCGTGGACGACCCGGTGGAGGCGGTACGGCACCGGGCGCTGGCCACGGACGTGCCCGACGAACGGCTGGCGGCCGAGGTGTCGGCGGCCGTGGCGACCGCCCGGCGGCGCGGCAACAGCACCCTCGCCGCCGAACTCGCCCTGCTCGCCGCCGAGTCGACACCCGGACTGCACGGGGACCGGCGCATCGCCCGGCTGGTGGACGCGGCCGGGGAGGGGGCCCGCGCCGCCCGCGCGGACCTCGCGATGCGCGCGGCGACCGACCTCCTCGCGCGGGACGCCTCCCCGGGCGACCGGGTGCGCGCCCGCCTGGCCGTCCTGGACACGGCGGGCCAGGGCCTGAGCGGACTGGACGAGATCTACGCGCACGCGATGGAGGACTCGGAGGGCGACACGGCCCTGCGCGCGGGGGTGCTGCTGCGCCTCGCCATGAAGTACGTGCTCGCGGACGGCGACCCGGTGCGCTCCCGGGCGGCGGCCGTCGAGTCGGCGGCGCTGGCCGCGTCCGCCGGCGACGACGACACGGCGGCGAAGGCGCTCACCGTGCAGGCCCGGATGGACCGTTTCCTCGGCTCCCAGGACGCCGAGGCGGTGCTCGCCCGGGCCCGCGCCCTGGAGGAAGGCAAGGACCCTCTCGGCGTGCGCAACGCGGCCCGGATCCTGACGATCCGTCACGCTCTCTTCGACGACCGGCTGGCCGAGGCGCGCGAGCAACTGGGCACCCTTCTTCCGCTGGTGGAGCGGCGCGGTTCGGTCGAGGACGCCATCGAGCTGTTCCGGACCCTGGCCGAGGTCGAGGCCCGACAGGGCCGCTGCGCCGACTCCCTGGCGCACGCGGGCCGTTCACTGGCGCTGACCCTGGAGGCGGGCCTCTCCCCCGGGCCCGCCTGGTACGCGCTGGCCCTGGCGGAGACCGCGGGCGGCAGCTTCGCCCGCGCCGCCAGTTACGCCCGCCGGAGCGTGCGCGCCTCGGAGGAGGAGGGCGACCATGTCTTCCTCTCCCGCAGCCTCTACGCCCTCGGCCGGGTGCAGTTGCTCACCGGCGACGTCACCAGCGCCCTGGAGACCCTGCGCCGGGTCCAGTCGGGCGAGCGGGAGCAGGGGGCGGTGGACCCGTCGATGCTGCGCTGGCACGAGGAGCTGGCCGAGGCCCTGGTGGCGGGCGACTCCCTGGACGAGGCGGCCGCACTGCTGCACGAGGTCCGCCCGGTGGCGCGCCGCCTCGGCCGCGCGACCGTGCTGCTCGGCTGCGACCGCGCCGAGGCGCTGCGCCTCGCGGCCGGCGGCCGGGTGGACGAGGCGGCCGACCTGCTGACCTCGGTCGCCGCGGCGTACGAGGCGGCGTCGCTGCCGCTGGAGCAGGGCCGGGCCCTGATCGCCCTGGCGCGCGTGGAACGCCGGCGTCGCCGCCGCTCCCCCGCGGCCGGCGCCCTGGCCGCCGCGTCGGCCGTCTTCGAACGGGCCGGGGCCGCGCCCTGGTTGGCCCTCGCCTCCGAGCACCCGACGACGGCCACGGAACCGGTCGCCGCGGGCGCGGCGGGCGCGCTCTCCGCCCTGACCGACGCGGAACTGCGCCTGGCCCAGCTGGTGGGCCAGGGCGCGAGCAACCAGGAGGCGGCGGCCAAGCTGTTCCTGAGCGTCAAGACGGTCGAGGCCCGCCTCACCCGCATCTACCAGAAACTGGACGTCCGCTCCCGGGCCCAGCTCGCGACGGCGCTCAACGGCTGAGCCGGGGCGGGGCGTTGCGTTGCGAGCGTCACGTGCTGCGACCGGACCCGGATACGGATACGGATACGGATACGGATACAAGCGAAGGCCGTGCGGGTGATCTCCGCACGGCCTTCGCCGGTGACTCCTACGAGTCGGGACGACAGGATTTGAACCTGCGACCCCTTGACCCCCAGTCAAGTGCGCTACCAAGCTGCGCCACGTCCCGGTGTCCTGTTGACCTGGGGTTTCCCCCGGCCGAACACGCAAGAGAAACCATACAACACTCTGTCCGGGCCCCGATGCGAGGTGGTTCGGGGCCGGGCGGGGGCCGGGGGGACCGGCGCGGGACAATGGAGGCCATGGACGGCATGGACGGCATGAAGGACAGGGACCGCGACACCGAGGGCAGGGCGCGCAACGCCCGCCCCCGGGACGGGCTCGGGCGGCCGCTGCCGTACGGGGCCGCCGGGGTGGCACGGCAGCCGGAGGGGGTGGAGCGCCCGCCGGCCGAGACACTGGCGGAGGCGCAGCGGCTGCTGGACGCGGGGATGCCCTTCCACGCCCACGAGGTGTTCGAGGACGCGTGGAAGTCCGGGCCCGAGGAGGAGCGGGACCTGTGGCAGGGGCTGGCGCAGCTCGCCGTCGGCCTCACGCACGCCGCACGCGGCAACACCGGGGGCGGCGCGCGGCTGCTGCGCCGGGGCGCGGACCGGATCGCCGGCCGGCCGGACCCGTACGGCATCGACATCCGGGGCCTGCGGCGGTGGGCGGAGGAGCTGGCGGGGCGGGTGGCGGCGGATACGGGACGGCCCGCGCCGCCGGTGGACCCGGTGGCCGAGGCGCCCCGGCTGACGGGCGGCGGAGCCCCGGTCACGAGCTGACGGGCTGCGGGGGGCCGGTCACGGACTGACGGGCGGTGGCTGAATCCAAGGGGCCGGGCGGCGGTCTAGCCGCTCGGCGTGCCCCGGTCCGTCAGGAGCTCCCGCAGGACCTCCGCATGGCTGGTGTCCAGGTCCTTGGACGCCGTCAGCAGGGTCACCGGACGGTCCGCCACCACCGCACGCAGCGTGCGCAGCGCGTCCGCCGCCGGCGGCTCGGCCAGCTCCTGCTCGTAGCGGCGCCGGAACTCGCCGAACTCCCCGTCCGGGCCGTGGTACCAGCGCCGCAGTTCCGTGGACGGGGTGAGCGCCTTGGGCCATTCGTCCAGCCGGGCGCGGGTCTTAGCGAGGCCGCGGGGCCAGAGGCGGTCGACGAGGACGCGTACGCCGTCGTCGTCGGAGGGGTCCTCGTAGACCCTGCGGATTCTGACCGTGCCGGGCTGTCGCGTCATGCCTCCAGGGTCACCGGCCGGGCTCGGGGCTGCTAGCGGGGCAGGCGGCGGGCAGGCCGAGGGCCGGGAAGAGGACGGCCTCGACGAATCCGGGGAGGGAGCCGGTCCGCCCGAGGCGGTCCTCGAAGAGGCGCTCGACGCGCAGGAGGCCGAGGAAGCAGGGGGCGACATGGCCGATGGCCGGGTTGTCGGCGGCGATCTCCCCGCGTGCGACGGCCCGGTCCAGGATCGCGTCCAGGGCCGCGACCTCCGGGTCGATGACCGTCGCCCGCAGGGCCGCGCGCAGGTCCGGGTGCTGGAGGTATGCCTGGCCGACGGCCTCCATCAGTTCGGCGTCCCGCCCCCGGTGGTCCGACGCGACCCTGGCCGCCTCGCGCAGATCACCGGCGAGCGACCCGGTGTCGATGCCGCCGAAGAAGACGCAGCGGCTGCGGTCGAGAGCCGCGGTGACGAGCTGCGGCTTGGTCTTCCACTGCCGGTAGAGGGTGGCCTTCCCGCACTTGGTGCGGGCCGCGACGCCCTCCATGGTGACGGCGTCGTACCCGCCCTCGCGCAGCAGGTCGAGAACGGCCGCGTACAGCTCCTGCTCCCGCTCGGGCGTGATCCTGCTGCGGCGGGCGGCGGCGGTGGCGGCCTGCGTGGACATCGGTTCCCTTCCCTTTCGGACGGCCCCCGGACGGGCTCGTCCGACGGGCCCGTCGGACGGGCTCCTTCGGACGGATCCTTCCGACCACTCCTCCGACCACTCCTCCGGGCGGTCCGCGGGCGGTCCGGGCGTGATCCGGGGCGACTCGGACAGGACCGGCCGCCGCACATCCGAGAGTAGGGTCCGCACATTCGAGACGCAAACGTATCGAGACGTTTGCGTCTCGATAATTTCGGATCTACGCTTCTTCCGTTTGCTGTCGCTTCTCCGGGTGTTCCCGGAAGATTCCGGTCGATCCGGGTGATGGAGGAGCCGCCATGGCTGCCGGGACAGGTCCCGCGATACCGGGGACGGACACTGCCCGCCGGCCACCACTGCTGCGCGAACTCGCCCTGGTGACCGTGCTGTTCCTCCTCTACAAGCTGGGCCGTCTGCTGGCGAACGGCCACCGGGAGCGGGCCATGGCCAACGCCGACGGCGTCTGGCGCGTGGAACGGCTGCTGGGTCTGCCCGACGAGGGGCTGGTGCAGCAACTCCTGCTGCACGGCGAACCCCTGGTGCGCGCGGCGAACGTCTACTACGCGACCGTGCACTTCCCGGCCACCGCCGCCTTCCTGGTCTGGCTGTATCTGCGGCGTCCCGCGCACTACCGGTGGGCCCGCCGGGCGCTCGCGGGTCTGACGGCGGCCGCCCTGGTGCTCCACCTGGTGGTGCCGCTCGCCCCGCCGCGGATGCTGGCGGCGGCCGGCCTGATGGACACCGCGCAGGTCTACGGCCCCTCCGTCTACAGCGCCGGGCCCGAGACGGACACCTTGGCCAACCAGTTCGCGGCGATGCCGTCCCTGCACGTCGGATGGGCGCTGATGGTCGCGGTCGGCCTGGTCCGCGCGACCCGGGGGCGGTGGCGTGTGCTGTGGCTCGCGCACCCCCTGCTCACCCTCTTCGTGGTCGTCGGCACGGCGAACCACTACTGGCTGGACGCGCTGGTCGCGGCGGCCCTCCTCGGGGCGGTGCTGCTCCTGCTGCCCGCACCCGTGCACGCCGGGGCCCCGGTTCCGCCGCGGCGCGCCGGGGTGCCGCCCCCGCGCGGACCGGACACGGCACCGGACACGGCACCGGAGGCCGTTTCGGCGGCCGGGTCGGCGGCCGTGCCCGGGCGCGCCCCGGCGGGGAGCGTGCCCCGGTGAACGGCGTCCTCGCCGCGGTCCTGCTGTCGCTGCTCTCCGCCGCCGGGTACGCGTACGCCGCCGTCACCCAGTCCCGGCTGGCCGCCGAGGCCGCCCCCGGGCGCGGGGGGCTGCGCGGCCTGTTCGTGCGCCCGCTGTGGTGGCGGGCGGTGGGGTTGAACGCGGCCGGCGCGCTCGCCCATGTCGGGGCGCTGCACTGCGGACCGCTGGTCCTGGTCCAGCCGCTGGGGGCGCTGACCCTGGTCGCCGCGCTGCCGCTGGCGGCGCGGCGGGCCCACCGCCGGGTGAACCGCACCGAGTGGCGCGGGGCGCTGGCCACCCTGGCGGGGCTCGGCGCGCTGGTCGCCGTGACCGGACCGGCGACGCCGGGCGACGCGCTCACCGTGACGGAGGCGTTGGTGGTGACGAGCGCCGCCGTGCTCCTGATCGCCGTCCTCGCGCACGGCCGGGGTCTCGGCCACGCCACGGCCTCGGGGATCGCGGCCGGGGTGGCGTCGGCGCTCACCCAGACCGTGACGGCGGCCCTGACGCGCGCGCTGCCCGGCGGTGCGCCGGCCTGGTGGCAGGCCGCCCTGGTCGCGGTGCTCGTCGCCGCGTTCGCGGTGGGCGGGCTGCTGCTGTCCCAGGCCGCGTACCGGGGCGGGCTGGCCGCGCCGCTGGCCCTGGTGAACCTGTCGAATCCGGCGGCCGCGGCGGTGATCGGCGTGGCGCTGCTCGGCGAGTCGTTCCGGGGCGGGGCCTGGGGCTGGTCGGCGGCGGTCGCCTCGGCGGCCCTGGCGGCGCGCGGGGTGGTGCTGCTGACCCGGGGCGGCGCTCAGCGGGCTCCGTCCGGCACGGCCCGTCCCTCCGCCGCAGCCGAGGTGCCCCGCCCGTCCGTCGTGGCGGCCGCCGGGGATTCCCGGGCACTCCCGGCGGTGGGGCGTGAGCCGGAGTGCGAACGCGTGCCGCCGGCCCGGCCGGGTGTGCGGCCGCCGGTGCCGGTACCCACCCGGCCGGCCTGAGCCCGGCGGCCGGGCCCGGGGCCCGTCAGACCCGTGACGACCCCGGCCCGGGCCCGTCAGACCGTGACGACCTTGATGCCCGCGTCCTTCAGCCGCGCGGCGACCTCCGCCGGGACCGCCGTGTCCGTGACGAGCACGTCGATGCTCTCCAGGCCGCAGATCCGGGCGAAGGCGCGGCGGCCCATCTTGGACGAGTCGGTCACGACGACGACCCGTCGCGCCCGCTCGGCGAACAGGCGGCTGATGCTCGCCTCGTCCTCCTGATGCGTCATCACGCCCAGCGCGGGGTCGATGCCGTCGACGCCGAGGACGGCGACGTCGAGGACGACCTCGTTCAGCACCCCGCCGGTCAGCGGACCGACGAGCTCATAGGTCTGGGGGCGCGCCACCCCGCCGGTGACCACGATCTTGATCTGGGGGCGGACGGCGAGTTCCCCGGCGATGTTGAGGGCGTTGGTGACGACGGTGAAAGCCGGCCCGGCCGCGTCCGGTGACTCGCGGCGGGCGCTGCCGACGCGCAGGGCGAGGGCGCGGGCGACCTCGGTGGTGGTGGTGCCGCCGTTCAGCCCCACCACCTCGCCCTCGGCGACGAGTTCGCTCACCGCGGCGGCGATGCGCTGCTTCTCGGAGGCGTGCCGGGAGGACTTGTAGCGCAGCGGGAGTTCATAGGAGACGCCGTGCGCGACGGCCCCGCCCCGGGTGCGCACCAGCATCTGCTGCTCGGCGAGTTCGTCCAGGTCACGGCGGATGGTGGCGGGCGAGACCGCGAGGGTGGCGGCGGCCTCCTCGACCTCGAGCCGGCCCGCGGCGGCCAGCAGCTCCAGAAGGGCGTTCCACCGCTCGTGCTTGGACATGTACCGGACTCCTTCAGGACCTGGGACTGCGCACCGACACGCTATCCGCCGCCCTCCGCCCCTCGGGCCCTGGACCCCGGGACGGGTTCTGCTGAATACTGCACCCATCGCATCATGCGCATACCTGCTTGAACTTGCCGCTTTTCTCGCAGCTTCACGCACAAGGAGTCTCCTGAAGATGACAGCCACGCCGTCGCCCGCCTCCTCGTCCCCCGGTACGGCCAGGCCCTCAGCCGGGCCCTCTGCCGGGCCCTCGTTCACGGAGGCGGAGATCGCGTCGCAGCCCGCGTGCTGGCGGCGCGCCGCCGCCCTGCTGCCCGAGGTCGCCGGGGTGCTGCCGAAGCCGGGTGAGCGGGTCGCGGTCGTCGGCTGCGGCACCTCGTGGTTCATCGCCCAGTCCTACGCGGCGCTCCGCGAGGCCGGGGGCGCGGGCCACACCGACGCCTTCGCCGCCTCCGAGTACCCCTTCGGCCGTCGCTACGACCGGGTCCTGGCCCTCACCCGGTCCGGCACCACCACCGAGGTGCTGGACCTCCTCGCCCGCGTCCGGGAGCACACCCCCACGACCGCGATCACCGCCGACCCCGCCACCCCGGTCGCGGGCGCCGCCCACGAGACCCTGCCGCTGGCCTTCGCCGACGAACGCTCCGTCGTACAGACCCGGTTCGCCACCACCGCGCTCGCCCTGCTCCGCGCCCACCTGGAGGCGGACGGCACCGCCCCGGCCGGCCTCGTCCCGCTCGCCACCGCCGCCGGCCACGCCGAGGACGCCCTCGCCGAACCCCTGGTCGCAGCGCTCACCGAGGCCGAGCAGGTCACCTTCCTGGGCACCGGGTGGACGTACGGGCTCGCCCTCGAAGCGGCCCTCAAGATGCGCGAGGCGGCCGGCGCCTGGACCGAGGCGTACCCGGCGATGGAGTACCGGCACGGCCCGGTCGCCGTCACCGCCCCCGGCCGCGCCGTCTGGACGCTGGGCCCCGTCCCGCCCGGGCTGGACGCCGACATCCGCGCGGCCGGCGGCCACCACAGCCACCATCCGGGCCGCGACCCGCTCGCCGACCTGGTCCGCGCCCAGCGGCTCGCCGTGCACCGGGCCCGTGCCCACGGCCACGACCCGGACACGCCGCGCAACCTCACCCGGTCCGTGGTCCTGGACGCGGACCGTGCCTGACAGCCGGGCCGCCGTCCGCGCTCCCGTACGACCACCCCTGCCGGAGGACCTCGATGCCCCTCACCCCCACTGACGCCGTGCTGCGCGCCGCCGCCGAGGCCGGGACGGGCGTCGGCGCGTTCAATGTGGTGCAGCTCGAACACGCCGAGGCGATCGTCGCGGGCGCCGAGGCCGCCGGGCTGCCGGTGATCGCGCAGATCAGCGAGAACACCGTCCGCTACCACGGCTCCCTCGCCCCGATCGCGCTGGCGGTGCTGGCGCTGGCCCGCGCGGCGGCGGTCCCCGTCGCCGTGCACCTGGACCACGCGGAGTCCGAGTCGCTGGTCGACGAGGCGCTCGCGCTCGGCTTCACCTCGGTCATGTTCGACGCCTCGAAGCTGCCCTACGAGGAGAACGTCGCCCGGACCCGGGCGACGGCCGCCCGCTGCCACGCCCACGGCGTGCACATCGAGGCCGAACTCGGCGAGATCGGCGGCAAGGACGGCGCGCACGCCCCCGGGGTCCGCACCGACCCCGCCGAGGCGCGGGCGTTCACCGCCGCGACCGGGGTCGACGCGCTGGCCGTGGCGGTCGGCAGTTCGCACGCGATGCAGACCCGGGACGCGGTCCTGGACCTCGACCTGGTGGCCCGGCTGGCGGCGGCCGTCCCCGTCCCGCTGGTGCTGCACGGCTCCTCGGGAGTGGACGACGAGGGGCTGGTGCGCGCGGTGGCCGCCGGTATGCGGAAGATCAACATAGCGACGCATCTCAACCGCACCTTCACCGGCGCCGCGCGCGCCGCCCTCGCGGCGGACGACCGCCTCTCGGATCCGCGCCGCTACCTCGGCCCGGCCCGGGAGGCGATGGCCGGGGAGGTGAGCCGCCTGCTCCGCGTCCTGCACGGCGACCGGGCCCCACTGCCCGCCTGACGCCACACGCCCTCGACCAGACCCCGGCCCTGCCCCGAACCACCCCGTACGACCCCGCCGCCCACCGGACCACCGGCCGCCGCCCCTCCGGCGGCCGGGACCCGCCCGGGACACGCCGTGGCATGTGCCGCCGTCCCGGTCCGACCCCGCCGACATTCGGTGACACTCCCGGCGTTCGCGGTACGGAGCGCCGCTTTCGCGGTGAAGGGGGCTGACGGGGGCCGCTTCCCGGGGCATCATCACCTTCTGCTCCCACTGGCTGCCGCCCGGAGCCGGGCGGCAGCATGGGTGTGTGGCGACGCGCGTCCGCGCACGGAGGCGGTACAGCTTGTGACCAGGCACGACTTTGCGTTCTGCGGGGCCGAGCTCGCCGCCGTCTATGTGCGGGCAGAGGGAGACGACGAGCTGCGGCTCGCGGAGGTGGCCGGGGACCGGGGCGGGACGTACGGGCTGCCGTCCGCCGTCGCCCTGTCCGGCCGCTCCCCCGCCACCGACGCCTTCCGCGGCGGACGCGCGGTCTGGCTCTCCCCGGCGGAGCGGGCCGCCTACGACACGGCCGTGCCGGACTCCGCGCCGCGCTACCTTTCCGGGTCCTGGCCGGCGTCGTTCTCCGTCGGCGCGATCCCGCTGGGCCAGGGGGCCCGGCCGCTGGGCTGCCTGCTGGTCGCGGGCGATGTCGGGAACGGTTTCGACGCCGACCGGCGCGGGCTGCTGGAGCTGTACGCGGACCAGGTGGCGGCCGGGCTGGAGGCGGCCACCGCGCGGACCGCCGGACGGGCGGAGACCCCGGGCGCGGTCGGGCACCCGCTCGTCCCGCTGCACGGCGGGGCGTTCACCCTCACCCCGGCCACCGGCACCCTGGACGCCGACGAGCGGATGCTGCGGCTCCTCGGCGTCGCCCCCGGCGAGTTCGACGGCCGGGCGGAGACCCTGCTGGCCCGGGCGGTGCCGGACGACGTGCCGGCGCTCATGGAGCTGGTGGAGCCGGGGAAGCTGCCGGCGGCCGGCACCCAACTCGCGTTCCGGGTCCGGCGGCCCGGAGGCGAGCTGCGCTGGCTCGGCGTGCGGTGCCGGCCGTGGACCGGGACGGGCGGGGCGCCGGACCGGATTCTCGGGGTGGTCGCGGACGCGGCGTATCTGCGTCCCACCAGCGACGACGTCGCCCTGGTGCAGGAGCTGTCCGCGCGGCTGGCGGGCGCCACCACGGTCCGGGAGGTGAGCCGGCTGGTGGTGGCCGCGCTGCGCGGGCCGCTGGGGGCGGACCGGATCGCGCTCGCGGAGCTGAAGGCGGACCGGCTGTTCGTCACCGTGCTCGACCCGCCCGACCACCACGCCTGGCCCCGCTCCTGGCAGTCCGAGTGGCGCTCGGAGTGGCCGGACGCCTCGTTCCACGCGCTGCCGACCCTCCAGAGCGCCCTGCGTGAGGGGCATATGAGCCTGTGGTCCTCGGCGGGCGGGCTGGAGGAGGGGCTGCGGGGCATCGGGCCGGGCGGTCTGGCGGTCCTGCCGCTGCCCGCGGAGGGCCGGATGGCCGGGGTGTGCCTGGTGGGGTGGGACGAGCCGCACACCTTCGTCCCCGAGGAGCGCTCGCTGCTGACGGCGGTCGCCGGGCTGGTCGGCCAGGCGCTGACCCGGGCGCACGCGCTGAACGCCGGGCACGAGCTGGCGACGATGCTCCAGCGCAGCCTGCTGCCGCGCAAACTGCCCCCGCTGCCGGGCGGGGTGGCGGTCGCCCGCTACCTCCCGGCGACCCGGGGGCTGGAGGTGGGCGGCGACTGGTACGACGTGATCCCGCTCGCCGACGGGCATGTGGCGCTGGTGATCGGCGACGTCCAGGGCCACAGCGCGGGCGCGGCGACCATCATGGGCCAGATGCGCACGGCGGTCCGCGCGTACGCGGTGGAGGGCCACCCGCCGGACGTGGTCATGGCGCGGGCGAACCGGCTGCTGGTCGGCATGGAGACGGACCTGTTCGCGACCTGTCTCTATGTCGACCTGGACATGGAGGAGGGTGAGGCGCGCTTCGTGCGGGCCGGGCATCTGCCGCCGGTGCTGCGGGACCCGGACGGCACGACCCGGGAGCCGGTGGTGGAGGGCGGCCCGCCGCTGGGGGTGGTCGCGGACGCGGAGTTCCCCATGACCGAGGCGGGGCTCGTCCCGGGCACCCTGCTGACCCTGCTGACCGACGGTCTGGTCGAGTCGGCGCAGCTGTCGCTGGAGGACGGGATGGCCCGGGTCCGGGAGTCCCTGGCCGCCGCGGACCCCGCCGACCCCGGCCGCGTCGCGGACGGACTGCTCGGCGACGGGAACGGGCGGGACGACGACGTGGCCGTGCTGCTGTTGCGCTACGACGGCACCCCGGCGCGCGCCCGGCGCACCCACTGGACGGTGTGGCGTCTGCCGGACGCGGTCCAGCACGCCCGCCGCTTCACGGCCCGCACCCTGCGGGCGTGGGGGGTGCGCGAGGAGGTGGACGTGGCGCTGCTGGTCGTGTCCGAGCTGGTGACGAACGCGATCGCGCACACCAAGGGCGAGGTCCGGCTCAATCTGGCCCTCTCCGGGGACCGCCTGCGCGTCTCCGTGAACGACGCCTCCCCGCGCAGCCCGGTCAAGCCGCAGGTCGAGTGGGACGCGACGGGCGGCCGGGGCCTGCTGATCGTGGAGGCGACGACGACGGCGTGGGGCGCCGTGCCGCTGAGCGGGGGCAAGCAGGTGTGGGCGGAGATCCCGGTGACACCGCCGGACGGGGCCTGACCGCCGGCGGGGCGGCGGCCGGTGGGTCAGCGGCCGGTGGGTCGGCGCGGTGCGCCGTCCCGGGGCCGGCGGGTCGGCGCGGTACGCCGTCCCGCGGCCGGTGGGTCAGCGCGGCGCGCCGTCCCCGGGCCGGTGGCCCCAGGCGGTGAGCATGCCGGCCGACAGCGCGGCGCACTCCTCGGCGCCGAGATACCGGATCGCCTCGTCGAGACCCGCGTCGTCGATCGCCCCACTGGCGAGCATCGCCGCCCGGCTCCGCTCCCAGGTGTCCGCCCAGAAGCGGCTCAGCGGGCTGCCGGGCAGCAGGGGCGGCACATGGATCTCGGCGGCGACGGACTCCAGCCCGGCCGCGCGCAGCGCCTGCGGATAGGCGAGCACCGGCGAGACATCGGTGCCGATGGTGTCCCGCAGCGCCCGCCACATCGCCCGCATCGCGGAGGTGTAGGGCGTGGCGGGCGCGCGGTCGCTCGTCAGGTCGACCGCGTCACTGAGCACCAGCACCCCACCCGGCTCGACGAGTCGCGCGAGCCGGGCGATCAGGCGCTCCCGCTCGGGCAGGTGCATCAGCACGAAGCGCGCGTGGACGAGCCGGAAGCGGGCGGTGCCCAGGGCGTCGAGGCCATCGCGGCCGTCGGCGGTGATGTCGGCCTCCAGCACGTCCAGACCGGGCACGGCCCCCGCCCTCAGGAAGCGGGCGTCCCGGTCCACGGCGAGGACGCCCGCCACACCGGCCTCCGTCAGCAGCCGCCGTGACACCGTCCCCGTCCCGGCCCCCACGTCCAGACACCGCCAGCCCGGCCCCGCGCCGAGGGCACGCAGCCGCGCCATGGTGAACCCGTCGTAGGCGAGGGCGCCGAGGTCGGTCCGCTGCCCCTCCCCGGCCTGCCCGGGCGGGAAGACGTCCTCGCCGTAGCGGCCGCCGGTGTGTGCGTCGTTCGCGTCCATGGCCGCATCCCTCCCCCCGGGAGCGGCGGGGGAAGCGGCACGCACCGCCGGTTCACCTGGACACGGCGCCGGCGCACCGGTCGACCCGGTGCGCCGGCGGGTCGCCGCCGGGCGTCTCAGAGCGCGCCGACGATGTCCTCCACCCGGGCCTTCGCGTCGCCGAAGAGCATCGAGGTGTTCTCCCGGAAGAAGAGCGGGTTCTGCACGCCCGCGTACCCGGAGGCCATCGAGCGCTTGAACACGATCACCTTGCCGGCCTCCCACACGGTGAGCACCGGCATACCGGCGATCGGGCTGGCCGCATCCTCGGCGCCGGCCGGGTTCACCGTGTCGTTGGCGCCGATGACGAGGACGACGTCGGTCTCGGCGAAGTCGCCGTTGACCTCGTCCATTTCGAGGACGAGGTCGTAGGGGACCTTGGCCTCGGCGAGGAGCACGTTCATGTGTCCGGGCAGGCGGCCGGCCACGGGGTGGATGCCGAACCGGACGTCGACACCCCGGGCGCGCAGCTTGGAGGTGAGCTCGGCGACCGGGTACTGCGCCTGGGCGACGGCCATGCCGTATCCGGGGGTGATGACCACCGACCGGGCCGCGCCCAGCAGTTCGGCGGCGGACGCGGCCGTGATCTCCGTGTGCTCGCCGTAGTCGGGGCCCGAGCCCGTGGGCGCCTCGATCCCGAAGCCGCCGGCGATGACGGAGACGAAGGGGCGGTTCATCGCCTTGCACATGATGTAGCTCAGATAGGCACCCGAGGAGCCGACCAGAGCGCCGGTGACGATCAGCAGGTCGTTGCTGAGCAGGAAGCCCGAGGCGGCCGCGGCCCAGCCCGAGTAGCTGTTGAGCATGGAGACCACGACCGGCATGTCCCCGCCGCCGATCGAGGCCACCAGGTGCCAGCCCAGCGCGAGCGCCAGGACCGTCACCGTGATCATCAGCCCCGGGCCCGGGGTGATCACGAACCAGACCGTCAGGGCGGCGAAGAGAACCAGGGCGCCGAGGTTGAGGGCGTTCTTGCCCGGCAGCACCAGCGGCTTGGAGTCGATCTTCGCCGACAGCTTCAGGTAGGCCACGACCGAACCGGTGAAGGTCACGCCACCGATGAACAGGCCGATGACCACCTCCGCGTGGTGGATGCCCAGGGTGCCGAGCGCGTCCAGGGCGGCGGCCTCCGGGCCGTCGGGATCGTGCTCGACGCCGAGGAATCCGTTCCAGCTCACCAGCACGGCCGCCAGGCCCACGAAGGAGTGCAGCAGGGCGATCAGCTCGGGCATGCCGGTCATCTCGACGCCGCGTGCCCGCTGGATGCCGATGAGCGCGCCGGTCAGCATCGCGGCGGCCATCAGGCCGAGAGCGGCGCCGCCGATGTCGCCGTCCACCGCGAGGACGACCGAGGCGAGCAGGGCGACGCCCATGCCGAGCATGCCGAACGCGTTGCCCAGCCGGGCCGATTCGTGCCGGGAGAGTCCCGCCAGCGCGAGGATGAACAGCAGCGCGGCGACAAGGTAGGCCGCCTGGGCGGCGATAGTCGTAGACATGTCAGCTCCGGTTGAACATGGCGAGCATGCGACGCGTCACCGCGAAGCCGCCGAAGACGTTGATACTGGCCAGGAGGATCGCGACCGTCGAGAGCGCCGTGACCGCGGCGCCGCCGTGCCCGGTCTGCAGGATCGCGCCGACCACGACGATCCCCGAGATGGCGTTCGTGACGGACATCAGGGGCGTGTGCAGGGCGTGGTGCACATGCCCGATCACGTAGTAGCCGATCACGATCGCGAGCACGAAGACCGTCACATGGGGCAGGATCGCCGCCGGCGCGAACGCGGCGACCAGGAAGAGCGCCAGGGCGCCGAGGGCCACGCCGCCGAACTTCCGCCCGGGGGTCGTCTGCGGCTTCTGGGGCGCGGGCGGCGCCTGCTTCGCCGCCGGCCCGGGAGCCGGCGCCGCCGACACCTCGACGGGCGGCGGCGGCCAGGCCGGCTCACCCCGGCGCACGACGGTGATCGAGCGCTGCACCGGATCGTCCCAGTCGAGGACGAGGCTGCCGTCCTTCCCGGGTGTCATCAGCGTCAGCAGGTTCACCAGGTTGGTGCCGTACAGCTGGGAGGCCTGCGCCGGGAGCCGGCCCGCGAGGTCGGTGTACCCGATGATCGTCACACCGCCCGCGGTGCGGATCTTCTCGCCCCGCACGGTTCCCTCGACGTTGCCTCCGTTGGCGGCGGCCATGTCGACGATCACCGAACCCGGCTTCATGCTCGCCACCATCGCGGCGGTGATCAGCGTCGGCGCGGGCCGTCCGGGGATCAGCGCGGTGGTGATGACGATGTCGGCCTCGCGGCACTGCGCGGCGTAGAGCTCGGCCTCGCGCGCCCGGTAGTCGTCGCCCATCTCCTTGGCGTAGCCGGTCTTCGAGACCTCCGCCTCGGGCGACTCGATGGGGAGGTACTCGCCTCCCAGCGACCGGACCTGGTCGGCCACCTCCGGCCGGGGGTCCGTCGCCCGCACGACCGCCCCGAGCGAGCCCGCCGCGCCGATCGCCGCGAGACCCGCGACGCCGGCGCCCGCCACCAGCACCCGGGCCGGCGGCACCTTGCCCGCCGCGGTCACCTGGCCGGTGAAGAAGCGCCCGAACTCGTGCGCGGCCTCGATGACGGCCCGGTAGCCCGCGATGTTCGCCATCGAGGAGAGCACGTCCATCGACTGGGCCCGGCTGATACGGGGTACGGCGTCGACCGACAGGGCCGTGAACGGCCGGCGGGTCAGATCGTCCACCATCGCCTGGTCGAAGACGGGTGCGAACAGGGCGATCACCGTCGCCGCCGGCCGGACCCGGTCCAGCTGCGAGGGAGCGGGAGCGTTGACTCCGAGCACCACGTCCGCCGTCACGGCGTCACCCGTGGTCGCTCCGGCGGCCTCGTACGCCTCGTCGGTGAATCCGGACGCGACGCCCGCGCCGGGGTCGACGACCACCTCGTAGCCCAGCTGGAGGATCTGCCGGACGGTGGCCGGTGTGGCCGCGACACGGCTCTCACCTGGCCGTTCTTCTTTGAGGACTCCGACAAGCACGAGTGTTCTCCGTTCGCTGCGTCAACCGTCAACGTCGTGTTCCGACCCGGATCGGAAAGGGCGCCCGGTGATCCCGGGCGCGCCGATCAGCTTGGCGGTCCGGGCCACCGCCTGAACAGCTTCCGCAGGTGAGGTGTACGCAACATTTAGCCGGGGCCCGGAGCGGGGAGGGCGACTCGGCGCGGTGCCCGGGGCACACAGCGTGCGCGCCCGTGGTCGGCACAGGCGAAGGTGCTACAACTGGGGAGATGAGCTCCTCCCGCCTCTCCCGCCCGGCCCACCGGTGCGGTCGGACCTAGGCAGACGCTTCACGAGCGTCGCCGGGCAGGTCTTCGTCCTTCAGGTGGCGATCGTGGTGCTGCTCGCCTCCGGGGCGCTGCTGGCCCTGGTGCTGCAGTCGCGTTACGACCTCGACCAGGAGGCGCGCAACCGGTCGGTCGCCGTGGCGGAGACCTTCGCGAGTGCCCCGGGCCTGCAGGAGACGCTCAGGTCGCCGGACCCCTCCGCGGTCCTCCAGCCCCTCGCCGAGCGGACACGCAGGGCGGCGGGGGTGGACTTCCTGGTGGTGATGGACACCAACGGCATCCGGTACAGCCACCCCCAGCCGGACCGCATCGGCAAGCGGTTCGTCGGCACGATCGAGCCCTCGCTCGCCGGCCGTGTGCACACCGAGAGCGTGGACGGACCGCTCGGCAAGGAGATCCAGGCGATCGTGCCGGTCACCTCACCGGCGGGCGAGGTCGTCGGGCTGGTCTCCGCGGGTCTGACGGTGGAGAGCGTGGCGGGCGTGGCCGACCGTCAGCTCCCGGTCATCCTGCTGGCGACCGGCACCGGCCTGGCCCTGGCCACCGTCGGCTCCGCGCTCATCAGCAGACGGCTGCGCCGCCAGACGCACGGGCTCGGCACGCAGGAGATGACCCGCATGTACGAGCACCACGACGCGGTCCTGCACGCCGTGCGGGAGGGCGTGCTGATCACGGACGACAGCGGGCGGCTGCTCCTGGCGAACGACGAGGCGAGGCGGCTGCTCGGCCTGCCGGGCGATGCCGAGGGCCGTCCCGTCGAACAGGTGGACATGGACCACCGCATGACGGAGCTGCTGCTCTCCGGCCGGGAGGCGACCGACGAGGTGGTGGACGCCGGGGACCGGCTGCTCGTCGTGAACCAGCGGCCCACCCGGCCCCGGGGCCGCCCCCAGGGGGCCGCGGTCACCATCCGCGACTCCACCGAGATGCAGCTCCTGAGCAGCCGGGCGGAGACGGCCCGCAGACGGCTCAGGCTGCTCTACGACGCCGGGGGCGAGATCGGCACCACCCTGGACGTGGTGCGCACCGCGGAGGAACTGGCCGAGGTCGCCGTCCCCCGGTTCGCGGACTTCGTCACCGTCGACCTGGCCGGCCCGGTGCTCGACGGGGAGGAGCCCGGGCCCGACCCCGACATGCGGCGCACGGCGGTGAGCGGCATCCGCCCGGACCATCCCCTGTATCCGCTGGGCACCCTGATCGACTTCCTGCCGTCCACGCCGCAGGCCCGCGGCTACGGCACGGGCACGGCCGAACTCGTACCGGCCCTCGCGGAGGCGCCCGGCTGGCACGCCCAGGACCCGCCGCGCGCCTCGGCGATCGTCGGCTACGGCATCCACTCGCTCATCGCGGCTCCGCTGAAGGCCCGCGGGGTCGTCCTCGGGGTGGTGAACTTCTGGCGTTCACAGAAGCCGGAACCGTTCGACGAGGACGACCTTTCCCTGGCCGAGGAACTCGTCGGACGCGCCGCGGTCACCATGGACAACGCCCGCCGCTACACCCGGGAACACCATCTCGCCGTCACCCTGCAGCGCAGCCTCCTGCCGCACGACCTGCCGGAGCAGAGCGCCGTGGACGTCGCGCACTACTACCAGCCGGCCCAGTCCGGGGTGGGCGGGGACTGGTTCGACGTGATCCCGCTGCCGGGCAGCCGCGTCGGACTGGTCGTCGGGGACGTCGTCGGACACGGTCTGCACGCCGCCGCCACGATGGGCCGGCTGCGCACGGCGGTGCACAACTTCTCCTCCCTGGACCTGCCGCCCGACGAACTCCTCGCCCGTCTCGACAACCTCGTCCAGCGCATGGACCAGGAGGGCAGCGCCCCGGACGGCGGCGTCATGGGCGCGACCTGCCTCTACGCCGTCTACGACCCGGTCTCCCGTAGCTGCGTCATGGCCCGGGCGGGGCACATGCCGCCCCTCGTCGTCGCACCGGACGGCACGACCACGATCTGCGAGCTGCCGGCCGGTCCCCCTCTGGGACTGGGCGGCATGCCCTTCGAGACCATGGAGCTGCGCCTCGCCGAGGGCAGCCTGCTGGCCCTGTACACCGACGGGCTGGTGGAGGAGCGGAACCGGGACATCGGCGTCGGCCTGGAGCGGCTGCGGACGGCACTCGGCCGGCCCGGCCGGGACCCGCGGGCGAGCTGCCGTGCCGTGCTGGACGCGCTGCTCCCCGGCCGGCCCGCCGACGACGTCGCCCTGCTCGTCGCCCGTACCCGGATCCTGGACCCGGACAGCGTCGTCCAGTGGGACGTGCCGTCCGACCCGAGCGAGGTGGCGGTCGTGCGCGGCCTCGCGGCGGAGCAGCTCACCCGCTGGGGCCTGGCGGAGCTCGTCTTCACCACGGAGCTGGTCCTCAGCGAGCTCGTCACCAACGCGCTGCGGTACGGCACCGCGCCGGTACGGGTCCGTCTGCTCCGCGACCGCAAGCTGACCTGCGAGGTGTGGGACGCCAGCAGCACCGCCCCGCACCTGCGGTACGCCGCCTCCACGGACGAGGGCGGGCGCGGACTGTTCCTGGTCGCGCATCTGAGCGAGCGCTGGGGTACCCGGTACACCCCGGAGGGCAAGGTCATCTGGGCCGAGCAGTCGCTGTCCGCCGACGGCGCCGGCCTGTCCTGGGACACGCTCCCGCTGTCGGGACCCGACTTCTGACGGGCATACGTGAGGGCCGGGTCGGATGATCTCCGACCCGGCCCTCAACCACGACTCAAACGAGTCGGGACGACAGGATTTGAACCTGCGACCCCTTGACCCCCAGTCAAGTGCGCTACCAAGCTGCGCCACGTCCCGGTGCCCGTGACCTGGGGTTTCCCCCGGCCGAACGCGCACGAGAACCATACCGCACTCGGGCCGGTGGTCACGAACCCGTTTCACCGGGCGCGCGGCACACGTCCGCGCGGGAGACCGCTTGACCTCAAGTTTGGTCGAGGTTGCACGGTGGAGCCATGAATACGACAGAGCTCACCCCACCTGCGGACTTCGGCGAGCTGGGCCGGCTGATGGCCCTGATGGCCCTGATGACCGGGGACGAGAAGCACGGCCCCGCCGCCACCTCCACCCTGGACGCCCTCTGGGTCCTCTACGACCGGGTGCTGCGCGTCTCACCCGGGAATGCCGACGACCCCGGCCGGGACCGCTTCCTGCTCTCCAAGGGGCACGGGCCGATGGCGTACTACGCGGTGCTCGCGGCGAAGGGCTTCGTGCCCGAGGAGTGGCTGCCGGGCTTCGGCTCCTACGACTCCCCGCTCGGGCACCACCCCGACCGGGTCCTGGTGCCCGGCGCGGAGATCGGCAGCGGCTCCCTCGGGCACGGTCTGCCGCTCGCGGTGGGCACGGCGCTCGGGCTGCGGGCGCAGGGGCTGCGCGACCCGCGCGTCTGGGTCCTCATCGGGGACGCGGAGCTGGACGAGGGCAGCAACCACGAGGCCATCGCCTACGCGGGACCCGCCGGGCTGGAGTCCCTGCACACGCTGGTGATCGACAACGCCTCGGCGACGTACGCCCGGCCGGGCGGCATCGCGTCCCGGTTCGCCGCGGCGGGCTGGTCCACCGAGACCGTCGACGGCCGGGACCACGAGGCGCTGTACCGGGCCTTCACCGCCCCGCACCCCGGGCGGCCGCACGCCGTCGTCGCCCGCGTCGAGCCCAAGGCCGCCTGAGACCGGCTGAGACCGCCTGAGACCGCCGCAGACCACCCGAAGACAGACCACCGGAGACCCCATGGACACGATGCGCGACCGTTTCATCGCCACCACGAGCCGGCTGCTGGACGAGGACCCCCGCCTCGCCCTGGTCCTCGCCGAGATCAGCCGCGACGGCTTCGACGCCGCCGCCCGACGGCACCCCGACCGGGTGGTCAACGTCGGCATCCGCGAGCAGTTGCTGATCGGCGTGGGCGGCGGAATGGCCCTGACCGGGATGCGGCCGGTGATGCACACCTTCGCCAGCTTCCTGGTGGAGCGCCCGTTCGAGCAGGTCAAGCTGGACCTCGGCCACCAGGACGTCGGCGGGGTGCTGGTGAGCGCGGGCGGCTCCTACGACTGGCCCGCGGGCGGTTTCACGCATATGGCCCCGGGCGATGTGGCACTTCTCGACACCCTGGACGGCTGGACGGTCCATGTCCCCGGCCACCCCGACGAGGCGGAGGCCCTGCTCCGGGCGGCCGTCACGGGCGACGACCGCGTGTACGTACGGCTGTCGACGCAGTCCAACGAGGCGCCCCGGCCGGTCGACGGCGCACGCTTCCTGACCGTGCGGGAGGGCGGCGGCGGCCGGGAGGGCGGCGGCCCGGTCGTGGTGGCCGTCGGCCCGATGCTGGACCACGCCCTCGCGGCGACGGAGGGCCTGGACGCGACCGTCCTGTACGCGACGACCGTGCGCCCCTTCGACGCCGCCGGGCTCCGCGCGGCCGTCGGCGACCGGACCGCGGCGGACGTCGTCCTCGTAGAGCCCTACCTCGCGGGCACCTCCACGGCAGCCGCCAACGAAGCCCTGGCCGAGGTGCCGCACCGGGTCCTGGGCCTGGGCGTCGGCCGCGCGGAGCTGCGCCGCTACGGCAGCGTCCCGGAGCACCTGGCGGCCCACGGCCTGGACCCGCGCGGCCTGCGGGAGCGGATCACGGCGTTCGCGGGGCGCGGGGTGAGCTGAGCGGCGGGCGGGCCGAGTGGCGGCGACCCGGCCGGAGCCGCCCGGGCCGGGCTCCGGCGGGCGCGGCCCGGGCGGCTCCGGCGGGGAACGGCCCGGTGACAGGGGCAGAGCGGGTTCGGCGCCCGCCGGGCCGGGCGCGGCTCGCCAGGGAGAAGGCGGCGACGGAGTTCACGGCCGCCGCGCTCTCCGGGGCGGCCGTCCTCGTCACCGGCGCCGGGAAGGAGCTCCCCGGCGCAAGGGATACGCCCGAGCGCACCCAACACCACGCGGGCGCATCTGCCATGGGCCACCGCGCCCACCAGGACAGCGCCACGCGCGGCGCGGCCGGGCAGGGGGCGGCGGGGGCCGGCGCCTGGGGGCGGGCCCGGGCACGCCCCGGCGCAAGCTGACGGACCCGGGCACGCGCCCCGGCACGCGCTCCCGGCCCCTCAGGGGGCGCCGGGGCCGGACAGGTCCGGGTGGGCCGTCAGCAGCCGCTTCGGCGCGGCCTGCCGCCACGAGTCCGTCAGGATCGCGCGCAGTTCGTCCTCGCCCTCCAGCGCCGCCAACCGCACCCGCAGCCACGCGTAGTTGTCGTCGTGGCCGGCCTTGAGGAAGAACTTCTCCGGCTCCGCCGCGATCAGCTCTTCGCGTTCCTCCTTGGGGCACTTGACGCCCATCACCCGGTCGTCGTCGGAGAGGGAGGCGAAGACCCGGCCGGCCTCGGCCAGCCGGAAGGTCGGCATGCCCCAAGCCGTCTTCTCCAGCGCGCCGGGCAGCGAGAGCGCGATCCTGCGGACGTCGTCGGCGGTCACCATGCGACGACCGTAGACCCCTTCCCGCCGTGAACGCCGGACCTACGCCGTGCCACCGGCACGGAGAGCGCCTTCCCCCCGTCGTCTGCCGCCACGGTGCGGGACCGGGAGATACGAGACGCCGCCGGGCGCAGGCCAGGGCCCGGGGCCCGTGGCCCGGCGCGGGTCGCGCGGTCGCGCCCTCGTCGAGGGCGTGAGGAGGCGCACCGGGCCGAGTCGAACGGGGAGTGGGCGGGGTCGGGACGCGCGGGCCTCAGACCGAGCGGGTGAGCCGGCGTGCCGTGGCGCAGTGCGGGGTCCTGGCGTGCCGCCACAACTGGACGACCGTCAGGGCCAGCAACACCACGAAGACGGCGAGCAGGCCGCCGGCGAACAGGGTCCCCCGGTCGGGCGCGGCCGGGCTGCCGCCCTGTACCAGGGCCAGCAGGGAGAGGGCGATGCCCACGAGGTAGTACGACCGGATCCGCCGCAACTGCCGTACAGCGCGGGGAGGGAGAGCGACGCGCTTGATGAGAGCCATGCGGCCCGTGTACCCGGTGACCGCCGGACCACGCGGCCTCCGTTCGGGCGACCGTCCGACCGCGATCCGCGACCGGCCGTCCGACCACGACCCTGTCCGGGAGGGGCACGCGCACGTCTCGGAGAGGGGGAGCGCGTGCAGGGCTCGCACGCCCCGCGCCACCCCCGTACGCCGGTGCACGCCGCCACCCCGGCCCGCCACCGGCGCTTTTCGGTCGCTTCCTGCGCAGTATCGATCCTTCAGTAGGCCACTGGAGACACTTCCGTGCCCTTTCGCGACGTCCCCGACGGTGCTCGCACGCCGTTCCGGGGAACGGGTGCCGTTGGCATGTGGCTACGACACGTCCGGTGGGAAGGGTTCCGGCGGGGCTCGGGGGGTCGCCCACCACCCGGCCCATGGACTCAATCAAACGTCAATACTTCACGTTTCGGCCAATTCTGGCTGTGACCTTGTCCCGCCGCGCGCGCCTCAACAGGCTGAAGTGTCGGCCTGTTCGGGACGGGGCCACTGCCGATGCACCACCTGCTCGCACAAGTGCGCGAGCAGGCGTTTCGCGGAGGGGAGCTCGCGATGGACGGTTACTTCACCGGCCGGCCGCATCACCGGCTGCGCGCCCGGGTCAGGGAGTTCGCCGAGAGGGAGGTCCGCCCGCGGGTTCCGGCCATGGAGGCCGCCCGGGTGGTCGACCACGACCTCTCTGCGCTGATCGCCCGGCAGGGCTGGCTCGGGGCCACCATCGGCGAGGACTACGGCGGAATGGGCCTCGGGCACCTCGCGAAGACCGTCGTCATCGAGGAACTGTCCCGGGTCAGCGGGGCGATGGGAGCCATGGTCCAGGCGTCCCAGCTCGGTGTCGCCAAGATTGTCCATTTCGGTAGCGACGAGCAGAAGAAGACCTGGCTCCCGGCGATAGCCGCCGGCGACTGCCTCCCGACCATCGCGGTCACCGAACCCGAGTCCGGCGGCCATGTCCTCGGCATGAGCGCCCGCGCGGTCAGGGACGGGGACGACTATGTCCTCCATGGCCGGAAAGTGTTCGTCGGCAACAGCCATGTCGGCGATCTGCACGGCGTCGTGGTCCGCACCGGCCCGGGCTCGCGCGGGCTGACGGCCTTCCTGGTGGAGTCCGACCGGCCGGGCTTCCGCGTCGGGGAGCAGAAGCCGACGATGGGGCTGCACGGCTTCAGCTTCGGCGAGCTGATCTTCGACAACTGCCGGGTCCCCGCGTCGAGCCGGCTGGGGGACGAGGGCGACGGGCTCGCCGTGGCCTACTCGTCCAGCGTGCTCTACGGGCGGGCCAACCTCACGGCCGTGTCCCTCGGCATCCACCAGGCGATCCTGGAGGAGACCACCCGCTTCTGCCAGGAGCGCCACCGCTATGGGAAGCCGCTGCACGAGCTCCCCTCGGTGAAGCTCAAGCTGGGCACCATGCAGTCGCGGCTGATGACCTCCCGGCTCGCCGCGTACCACGCCGTGCACCTGCTGGACCAGGGCCTGCCGTGCGACGCGGAGCTGATGAACGCCAAGCTGGTGAACGTGGAGTCGGCGATCGACTCCGCGCGCAACGCCATGGAGATCCACGCGGCGGCCGGCCTCTTCACGGACCGGCCCATCGAGCGCTATATGCGGGACGCGCTGCACATGTTCGCCCCGGCCGGCACCTCGGACATCCAGTTGCTGCGGCTCGCGGAGGTCGCGCTGGGCACGGCGAAGGGCCAGTGGTCGGAGCGCCTCTCGGACGAGGTGCGCCTGGCCCCGGCCGGGTGAGGCGGGCGGCCCGGGGCGGGGCCGGTGTGCGACCTGTGCGCGCCGCCCGCTCCGTTCCGCCTCAGAACCGGGAGTCCTCCCGGTGGTGGATCTGCTCGATCAGCTCCGCGGCCAGGGACTTGATGGTCTCCAGCCCGGCCCTCCCCCACGGCCGCGGCTCCGTGTCCACCACGCAGATGGTGCCCAGCGCGATCCCGGTGCGGTCGATCAGCGGAGCACCGAGGTAGGAGCGGATGCCGATCTCGTCGACGACCGGGTTGCCCGCGAAACGGGGGTAGTCGCAGACGTCCTCCAGCACCAGCGCCTTGCGCCGGACCACCACATGGGGGCAGTAGCCGTGGTCGCGGGCCATGAACCGGCTCACCCCGCCGGCCGCCGCCCCGGCGTCGGTGCCGCTGTGCGTGCCGCCCGGAGTGTGCAGTCCGGCGAAGAACTGCCGGTTCTCGTCGATGAAGTTGACCATCGAGTAGGGGGCGCCGGTCACCTCGGCGAGCCGGTGCGCGAACTCGTCGAACGCGGGGTCCGGCCGGTCCCCGAAACCCAGCTGCCGCAGCCGCTCGACCCGGGCGGGCGCCTCGCGGTCGACCGGGGTGAGCAGCAGGTGGCCGGTGGGGTCGTAGGTCATGTCGGTGCTCCATAGCTCGGTGCCGGGCCCGGCACGACGGGGGAGGTGGTGGACAGCAGGTGCTGGACGAGGGTGACCAGGGTGCCGATGCCGGAGCCGGCGATCCGCGCGTCGCACATCACCACCGGCACCTCGGGTTTGAGGTCGATCGCCGCGCGGACCTCCTCGGGGTCGTAGCGGAAGGCGCCGTCGAACTCGTTGACGGCGACGACGAATCCGATGCCGCGCCGCTCGAAGAAGTCCACCGCGGAGAAGGACTCCTCCAGGCGGCGGGTGTCCGCGAGGACGACGGCGCCGAGGGCACCCTCGGAGAGTTCGTCCCACATGAACCAGAAGCGCTCCTGGCCCGGGGTGCCGAAGAGGTAGAGGACATGGCGGGCGTCGAGGGTGATCCGCCCGAAGTCCATGGCGACCGTGGTGGTGGTCTTGGACTCGATGCCGTCCAGACGGTCGGTGCCCACGCTGACCTGGGTGAGCAGTTCCTCGGTACTGAGCGGGTCGATCTCGCTCACAGCGCCGACGAAGGTGGTCTTGCCGACGCCGAAGCCTCCGGCGACCAGGATCTTGAGCGCGGTCGGGAAGAGATCTCCGGTGCCGGTGCCGGTGCCGGCCCCGGTCTCAGAGCCGTCGTCGTAGGCCATCGAGCACCGCCTCCAGCAGTGAACGGTCCGTGTGGGTGTCATGGGTGCGCGGGGCGCGCGCGGTGACCGCGCCGCAGTCCACGAGGTCGGACACGAGCACCTTGGTCACCACGGCGGGGAGCCGCAGATGCGCGGAGATCTCGGCGACCGAGGTGGGTCCGTGGCACAGGCCCAGCGCGAGGGAGTGCTCGGGTCCGAGGTGCGCCTGGGGCGTGTTCCCGGTCGCCATCACCAGGGACAGCAGGTCCAGTGCCGCCGTCGGACGCGTCCGGCCGCCGCTCACCGTGTACGGCCTGATCAGCCGTCCGGCCGCGTCGTCGAGCAACGGCCCGTCCTTGGGCGAGGGCACGGTCACTGTCCCACTGCGCTCGACGCCCCGGCGGCCGTTCTCGCGGGTGTGGTGAGGTACGGGCGGACGCTCTTGACGAGCATGGCCATCTCGTAGCCGAGGACGGCGGCGTCGGCCTCCCGGCCGGCCAGCACGGCGAGACAGGTCCCGGAGCCGGCGGTGGAGACGAACAGCAGGGTGGAGTCCAGCTCCACGACCACCTGCCGCACCTCGCCGCCGTCCCCGAACCGCGCCCCGGCGCTGCGGCCGAGCGAGTAGAGGCCGGAGGCGAGGGCGGCCATGTGGTCGGCACTGTCGTTGTCCAGACCGTGCACCGACTTCACGAGCCCGTCGGAGGAGAGCAGTACCGCATTGCGGGTGTACGGCACCCGCTGGACCAGACCGCTGAGCAGCCAGTCGAGGTCCGACACATGACCGGTCGGCACGTCGCTCGCCATGGTGCATCTACTCCTTGATGGTGGTGTCGTGACGGAGGTCGGGCTGTGCGTGCGCGGGCGCGGTCTCGTGCGCCGGCGCGGGCGCGGAGGTGATCTCGTGTGCCGACTCGGCGAGTCCGATGCCCCGCTGGAAGGCGGCCATCAGGCCCGGGTCGTGCAACGTCTGCTCCTGGTCCCGGCGCGGGGCGGGGGCGTCGCGGAGCTGGGGGACGAGGTGCTCCTGGCTGCGGCGCCGGGGCAGCTGGGGCCGGTCCTCGGTGCCGTGCACGGGGCGGGCGTCGGTCGGGGGCGGCAGGTGCGGGGGCTCCTGCGCGGCGCCCCCCGGGGTGCTGTGGCCCGGGCGGGCGGAGGCGGGGTTGGGGCGGTCGGTGTGCTCGCCGCGTACGGGCAGGGGGTCGAGACCGGCCTGGGTCCGGACGGGTTCGCGCTGGGCGGGCAGGGGCTGAGCGGCGGGACCGTGGTCCCGGTGGGGTTCCGGTGCGGGGTGGCCGACGGCGGGGCCGCCGCCGCTGTGCGGGGGCTCGGCGTACCGGGGTTCGGCGTGACGGGCTGCCGTGTGACGGGCTTCCGTGTGCGGGGGCACCGGGTGGGGAGGCGCCTCGGCCCGGTGCGCCGTGTGCGGGGGGTCCGTCGCCGACGGTTCGGCACGCAGCCGGGCGGCCGGGGGTTCGGGACGCAGCTCCGGCAGGGGCTGGGCGGCGGCGGGCGCGGTGTGCGAGGGCGGCAGCGGAGGCGGTGCCGCGGCGGCGACCCGGGGGGCGCCGGCCCCGGCCCGTTCCGCCGTAGCCTGGTTGGTGCCCTCCTGGGCGGGGGCGCCGGGGGCGGAGCCGAGCAGTCCCTGCGGCAGGACCAGGACGGCCTGGATGCCGCCGTAGATGTTGGACTGGAGCCGGACCGCGATGCCGTGCCGCCGGGCCAGCGCGGAGACCACGAAGAGGCCGATGCGCCCGTCCTGGAGGAGATGGGCGACATTGACCTGGTCGGGGTCGGTGAGCAGGGCGTTCATCTTCTCCTGCTCGGCAAGCGGCATACCGAGGCCCCGGTCCTCCACCTCGACCGCGAGGCCCGCCGTGACGTGCTGCGCGCGCAGCAGGACCTGCGTGTGGGGCGCGGAGAACAGGGTGGCGTTCTCGACGAGCTCCGCGAGCAGGTGGATGACGTCGGCGACGGCGTGGCCGCGCAGGGTGCCGTCGATCGGCGGGACCAGCTTGACCCGGGGGTACTGCTCGACCTCGGCGATCGCCGAGCGCAGCACCTCGGTCATGGTGACCGGGTTGGACCACTGACGGCGGGAGATCGCGCCGCCGAGGACGGCGAGGTTCTCCGCGTGGCGGCGGATGCGCGTGGCGAGGTGGTCGACATGGAAGAGGCCCTTGAGCAGCTCGGGGTCCTCGACCTCGTTCTCCAGCTCGTCCAGGAGCTGGATCTCCCGGTGGACGAGCGACTGGAGCCTGCGGGCGAGGTTGACGAAGACCTCGACCTTCTGTTCGTTGCCGACGCTGCTGGAGAGCCGGGACGCCTGCACGACCGCCGCCACGGCGGCCTCGTGGGACCGGCTCAGCTCCTGGGTCAGGAGGTCGAACTCGTCGCCGCCGCGCGGGGCCTCGGCGGGCCGCCGCCGGGGCGGCGGACCCTCGCCGCGCCGCAGCCCCTCCACCACGGTGCGCAGTTCGGCCTGGCCGCGGGCGGTGCTGCGGCGCAGGGCGTTGGTGCGGGCGTGGACGGAGCGTGCCAGCCGCTCGGCGCCCAGGAAGGCCGCGGCGAGGGCGGCGGCGGCGAGGGCCGCGGTGGCCAGGAGCACCGCCCACAGTCCGAAGGTGGGTTCGGGTGCGGCGGTCCGCAGCAGGTAGATCACGGCGGCCAGCCCGGCGAGGACCGCGGCGACGGCGGGGAGGACCGCGGTGCGCAGGAGCTGGGGGCGTATCCGCGACTCCGGTGGCACCGCGGCGGGCTGGGACCGTCCCGGGGAGGCGAGGGAACGGGTGCCGGGACGGCCGTGCCGCCCGCCCTCCCGGCGGTCGGACCGCGCGGCTGGTGCGCGTAGTTGAGACATCAGCGTCCTTGGTACGTGGGGTCCGAGGGGTCGGCGTACTTCTGGGAGACCTTCTGGGGGACGGTGTACGCGGGTGGACCGAGGGCACGCGGAAGTGAGCCCACCGTTGATCACCGGCAACACACGGTAGTCGTCGATCGGTCTTCTGCGAGAGGCAGTTGGAAAAGTTCCCCATGGAGGGTCCCGCTCTGGTATGAGGACTCGCACGGGAGCGCTATTCCACGCCGCGCGCCTGCCACACGGTGACGGGCGCACGCCGTGCGCCCCCCTCGGCCGGTGCGCCGGTACTCTCTGGCACCCTGATCACCATGAGCACGGACACCAGCACCTCGACGCTGAGACAGTGGACCACCTGGGTACCGGTGGTGGCGCTGGTCGCCCTGGCCTTCGGCTGGGGGCGCGATCTGCCCGCGCTCGGCGTGACCGCCGTGGCGCTCTGCCTCTTCGGTGCCGTGCTGGCGGCCGTCCACCACGCGGAGGTGGTCGCCCACCGGGTGGGCGAGCCGCTCGGTTCGCTCGTGCTCGCGGTCTCGGTGACGATCATCGAGGTCGGACTGATCGTCATGCTGATGTCCGGCGGCGGCGACAAGGCGTCGACCTACGCGCGGGACACCGTCTTCGCCGCCGTCATGATCACCTGCAACGGCATCGTCGGCATCTGCCTGCTGTCGGGAGCGCTCCGCAACCGCACCGTGGTCTTCAACGCCGAGGGATCGGGCGGCGCGTTGGCGACGGTCATCACCCTGGCCTCCATGACGCTGGTCCTGCCGACGTTCACGACGAGCGCGGCGGACCGCGAGTTCACCACCGGCCAGCTCGCCTTCGCCGCGGTGGCCTCTCTCGCGCTGTACGCGCTGTTCGTGACCGTCCAGACCGTGCGCCACCGCGACTACTTCCTGCCGGTCTCCCGCGAGGAGGAGCCCCCGGTGCCCACCCCCGCGGACCCGCCCCTCGCCACGGGAGCCTCCTCCGAGGACGCCGTCGGGGACGCCTCCGGGGGTCATTCCAGGGGCGACTCCGGGAAGGTCTCCGCGGTTGATTCCGAGGGCGCCTCCGCGGTTGATTCCGAGGGCGCCTCCGGGGGAGGTTCCGAGGGCGCCTCCGGCACCGGCGAGGCCGCGCGCGAGGCGGAGGCCACGGGTGCCGTCAGCCTGCGGAAGAAGCCGCGCCGGATCGCCTCCCCCGACGGCTCCGAGGTCGAGGCCGACCCCGACTCCGACGTGGCGGTCGACGAGAACGGCGAGGAGCACGCCCCGCGCCCCTCCAGCCGCGCGGCCGGCATCAGCCTGCTGCTGCTGGTCGTCTCGCTGATCGCCGTGGTCGGCAACGCCAAGGTCGTCTCACCGACCATCGAGCAGGGCGTGGAGAACGCCGGGCTGCCCTACACCGTCGTCGGTGTGGTCATCGCCCTGATGGTCCTGCTCCCGGAGACCCTCTCGGCGGTCCGCTCGGCCCGCCGGGACCGGATGCAGACCAGTCTGAACCTGGCCTACGGCTCGGCGATCGCGAGCATCGGCCTCACCGTCCCGGCGATCGCCCTCGCCTCGGTCTGGCTCTCGGGGAACCTGGAACTGGGCCTCACCCCGGTCCACCTGGTGCTGCTCGCCCTCACCGCCGTCGTCAGCGCCCTGACCGTCGTCCCGGGCCGGGCCACCCTCCTCCAGGGCGGCGTCCACCTCGCGCTCTTCTCCGCGTTCCTCTTCCTGTCGGTCAGCCCCTGACCGGGAGGCGGACCGCCGGGGCCCGGAACCGGCGGGCGACCTGTACTGACGCCCCTCGGCGAGGGCGCTCTGTGCCCGAGGCGCTCGCGAACGGCGAAGGCCCCGCGGGGCGAGGCGTTCTGGTGCCCGCGGTCGTTGCTTCCTAAGCTGAGCGAGCGGGATCCGAGGTCTGACCGCAGACCTTCGGTGGGGGAGGGATACCGATGGCGGACACGGGGGCACGGCTTCCGGACGATTCCTCGCAACGCGGCGCAGACGGCATGGAAGATGTCGCCTTCTGGGAGGACTGGCGCGACGCGCCGTGGATCGCTCTGGCGACGACGACCACCGTCCTGGGGGCTCTGCTGGTGCTGGTGGGCGTGAACAACGTCGACGCTGCGGCCGCAGCGGACGCGGCGATATACGAGCGTACTCTCATGCTGTGCGTCGCCTACGTGGGCCTCCTCCTGTGGGTGATCTCGCTGATGCTCACGGCCATGTTCACTTATGATCTCGCCAGGACGCAGGTGCGCTGTTCCCCCGACGGCATCACGGTCAACGGCGTCACCGTCCCGTGGAGTGCGGTACGGCGCCTCACCGTCGCACACGGCGAGACCCGGCCAGGTCCGGGCTCGGCCCGCTCCCGGCTCGCGGCACGGAAGCCGTACCGGCTCGACGTGGTCACCGACACGGATACGTACGAGGTCACTTCGGCCTGCCTGCGCAGCAGGGCCCATGAACTGGTCGCGGTGGCGGAACGGTTCGCTCCCGGGCTCACGGTGACGTGGCACGGGGAGTCCGGCTTTCGTCCGAAGGGCCCGTCACGCCGCCGGCAGCCGTCGAGGAGGCGGGTGCGGGCCGAGGAAGCCGGGCTGCTCGCCCTCATGGCCGGCCTCTCGGTTCTCGCCTGTGTCGCCGTCACGCGACTGGTACCGGGGTGGGTCACGTTCTACTGACGTGCCGGCACTCGGGCGGAGACGGGACCGCCGGGCCTCGGCGGCAGCGGTGCACCCGTACCGAGGGGACACCCGGGGTCTCGCCCGACCGTTGGAGGCCGGGCCCCCTCAGACCCCGGCGGGCGGGCGCGGCCTACCGCGGCTCGCCCCCCGCCGAAATGGCGGGGGCACGGCCGGGGCCGGACCCGACGAGGGGAGCCGTGCCCACGGCCCAGAAACGGCCGACGAACTGACCGACGCACGCACCACGGCCGATCCCGGTGCCGCCCGACGTGGCGTCGGTCCGGCCCGCGCACGGCGGGGTCAGTCCCGGCTTCCGTCCGCGAGCATCGTGCGCACGACGTGGCGCAGGTACGCGTCGGCCCCGGCGCTGCGCCGACCGACGATGCCGGAGCGGAACAGTGAGGCCCCTTCCATGAGCATCACGAAGACCTCGGCCCGGTCGCGGGCAGTGGCCGTGGGCAGCTCGGGGGCGTTCTCCTGGAGGAAGCCGGCCACGTGGGCGGCGTACTGGTCGTAGAAGGACCTGACGGCGGTGGCGGCCTCCGGGTCGTGTGCGGCCATGGACCAGACCTCGGTGAACAGCTGTACGAGTGCGGCATCGTCGTGGTCGGCCAGGACGCCGTCGAGGAGGGCGTCGCCGCCTCTTCCGGCAGGGCGGGCGGTGAGCAGGGCGACACGGTCCAGTGAGGCGGCGAGGACCCGGTCGAGCAGAGCGGACAGAAGGGCCGAGCGCGACGGGAAGTAGTACTGGAGGTGGCCCAGCCGTACGCCCGCCTCGTCGGCGACCGCCCGCAGGGTGAGCTGGGAGCCGCCCGACGACGTGAGGACGTGCTGGGCCGCGTCCAGCAGGACTGTGCGCCGCTTGCTGCCCTTGGGGGTTGGATCGGTGGTCACGCGGCGGCCCCGTCCCGCTCCCCCTCGGCGCCCCGGTCCGCGGTGAGTTCGACACCGAGGGCGGCGAGGCTTTCGACCGCCCGGCCGGGATCCGGATGCTGCTCGGGGAACACCGGACCGCGGGGGGCGGGGAAGCCGTCGGTGCCGAGGACGCGACGCAGGCCGAGCACCGCTCCGACGGCGGTCAGATGGTGCTGCCCGCTCGGGTCGGTGACGGTCGCGGTGCGGGTGCGCCCCTGATGCGCGACGTCGACGCGCATCACGGCGGTGCCGCCCTCACCGGGTGAGTGAAGGACGGCCCGGCGCAGTGGGGTCCAGCGTTCACCCGCGGCCCAGCGGAAGAACCCGGTTCCGCGCAGCGCGAGCAGGGCCCGGGTCGTGGCCGGGGAGCTGAACCCGATCCGGGTGGCCGCCGTGGTGGTACCGAGGGTCAGGGGAAGGGTGAACTGCTCCGGGGTGTCGATGCGCGCGACCCGCACCGGCGTGCCGCCGACGCCCACGGTCCGTACGTCCGTCAGCGGCGTGACAAGTCGGCGGGTCGCGTTGTCGACCACCTCGAAGTCCACGCCCAGACGGTCCATGAACTCCACCGAATCCGCGCCGGCCCGGTCGGCCGTGTCCCATCGGACGGCGATCTCGACCCGTTCGGCGCCGCCCAGGTCCGCCGCCAGCGATGCTGTCACCAGGCTGCTGACCCCGCCCATCCATGCCGAGGAGAACAGCACCGGGGAGTCGGGACGGAGCAGAGCGGTCAGGGCGGCGGCTCGCTGCAGCCGGCTCGTCCACCTCGTGATGTCGACGTAGGGGATTCCCGCGGCCACCGCGGCGCGCAGGACACGGTCGTCGGGGTCGTTGACCGAGCCGACGACGGCCCGTACGTCCGCGCGGAACGGCGCCGGATCCGCCAGGTCCCAGGCGCGTGCCTCACCTCCGAGACCGGCCGCCAGAGCCTGCCCTCGGCCGGGAGAGCGCCCGGTGAGCAGGACCGGAGCGTCCTCGGCGATCATCCGGGCGATCTCGGCTCCCACGGTGCCGTATCCGCCGGTGATCAGTACAGGGCCGGACGGGGCGAGCCGAAGGTCATCCGTCGATTGAGTGTTCATGAAACCCGATCATAGGTCATCCGACCTAGAAATGACACATCGGTAGTACCTGAACAGGCGCAGCCCGCCTGGCAGGTGCCTGAGGGTGCGGTCGGGTGATCGCCCTCCCCTGTGGGCTGGTCTTCGCCGTTCTCGCCGCTGACGCCACGACCTGGGGCCGGACAGCAGGTGAGGGCGCTCGCCTGCCGGCGGGAGAACGGCGGGGCCGTCAGGGTGACGACTTCACCGCGGTCAGCAGGGCGTAGCCGAGGACACCGTCGGTGACGGCGGCGCGGGCGGCGTCCAGGACGGCCGGGGCCGCGGTCAGGTCGACGCCGGCGCCGGCGAGGCGGTCCGGGGCGGTGATGCGCAGCAGGTCCAGGCGGGCCTGGACCTGGTCGATCATGCGGATCATCGCCTCGTCGTGCCGTTCCGTGGCGAGGACGCGCAGCCCGGCGGCGGCGAGGAGCTCGGCGTAGTCGTCGAGCGGGCGGGCGTCGGCGACGCAGGCGATGCGGGCGGTCAGTCCGCGCAGCTCGGGCGGGAGGCGGTCGGTGTCGGCGGTGACGTCGGTGATGCCGAGGCGTCCGCCGGGTTTCAGGACGCGTGCGGCTTCGCCCGCGGCCCTGGTCTTGTCGGGGAACGTGCACAGCGCGCACTCGGACACCACCGCGTCGAAGATGCCGTCGCCGTACGGGAGATGCTCGGCGTCGCCGGTGGTGAAGGCGGCACGGTCGGTGAGCCCCGCGGCTTCGGCGGCTCCCCGGGCGAGGGCGGTGTTGGCCGGGGCGTAGTCGACGCCGTCCGCCCGCACCCCGTAGGCGTCGGCGAGCAGCAGCGCGGTGGTGCCACGGCCCGAGGCGACGTCGAGGACCCGCGCGCCGGGTGCGAGCACGAGACGGTCGGCGAGGCGCCGGGTCAGGGCGGTGCCGCCGGGGTGGTAGGAGTCCCCGAGCAGCAGCGCGACGATGTCCTTCGAGTAGGCGTCCGCGCAGCAGGACTTGATCTCCTCGTGGTTCACGGCCTGCGCTCCTCGCTCCCGGTGGGGGTCTTCGAGCCGTACGGGGTCGTCGTCAGCCGGTCGGCGAGCGGCAGCGCGTTCGGGGCGACCGGTGCGACGGGGACGCCGGACATCTCGGCGCGGACCTGTTCGCGGTAGCCGACGGAGTTGTAGGCGCAGAAGGGGATGAGCCTTCCGTCGGGGGTGATCTCCTCGACGCAGCACTTCATCAGCTGCTTGACGTTGAGGGTGTAGGGGTCCTGGAAGTCCTGCACGACGATCATGAACGCCTTGTCGTTCAGCTGCTTCACGGCCTGGGGCAGGTCGATGCCGCACGTGTCCGCGCAGTCCAGGGCCTCGGTGGTGGCCCGCAGCTTCTCCTCGGTCGTCCCGGTCCCCATGAAGGCCGAGGCCGACCACAGCTTCTCCAGCGCCTCGCGGATCCCGGCGTCGGGCATGACCCGGTTGGTGACGTAGTCGAGGTGGTCCTCGACGTTCAGCAGGCGCGGAATGGGCACGACGGTGCGGTTCCCCGGTTCGCCGTCCACCAGGAGGTAGGTGATGGAACGGCAGGTGGGGAAGCAGCACGGCACGGGGAAGAAGTCGCCCTTGGCGAACCAGCCCGGCCGCTGGGCGTTGATGAGCCGGATGACGTCGGGGTTGGTGAGCCGCTGCAGCGGGTCGAAGGCGACGTGCCGGCCCGAGTGGGTGACCGGCTGGAAGGCGACGGAGCGGACGGCGGGGTGGTCGATTCCGTACTCGATGATCGCCCCGAGCTCGTGCTCGTTCAGGCCGCGCTCGACGGCGGCGACGAGGGTGACGGTCAGCCCGGCCTCCGCGCAGTTGTCCAGCGCCCGCTGCTTGAAGGTGCGCAGGTCCCGGCCCCGGATCTCCAGATGGGTGCGCTCGTCGAAGCCGTCGAACTGGAGGTAGATGTTCACCGAGCGGCCCGGTACCTGGTTGCGTGTGCCGAGCGCGGCGACGAAGTTCTTGTCGGTGGCCAGGCGGATGCCGTTGGTGTTCAGATTGACGTTCTTGATCGGGCGGGCCTGGGCGAGGTCGATGAAGTCGAGGATGTGCTGGTGGATGGTGGGCTCGCCGCCGGAGAACATCACCACCTCCGCCTCGCCCTCGGAAGCGACGAAGGCGTCGAGCATCCGCTCGCACTGCTCATGGGTGATCGAGTAGCCGTCGCTCTGGTGGCCGGAGTCGGCGAAGCAGATCGGGCAGTCCAGGTTGCAGCCGGTGTTGACCTCGATGATTCCGAGGCAGGCGTGCTGCTTGTGCTCCGGGCACAGCCCGCAGTCCGACGGGCAGCCGTCCTTCACCTCGGTCTGGAACGTCAGGGGGATCGTGCCGGGCTTGTTGAAGCGGGCCGAGGACAGGTACTCCTCGGCGTCCCCGTACACCAGCGCCTCGAACTCCCCGTGCTCTCGGCAGCGTTTACGCAGATACACCTTGTCCGCGCGGATGTTGACCTGCGCGTCGACGGGTGTCTTGCACAGCGGGCAGACGGACTTGGTGAACTCGACGAACACCTCGTCACGGTCCTGCTTGCGCCTCGGCACGGGTGCCTGGGTCATCGAAGAACTCCTCTTCCAGGGGGTTGCGTTCAGCTCTTCCAGGGGGCTTGCGTTCAGCGGACTTGGCGGGCCCTCGCGCGGGGGCGGGTCAGGAAGAGGACCCCGCCCTCCAGGTCCCCCGCGATCAGCGCCGCGGCCGGCGCGGTCGGGGCGCCGGCGGCCGACCGCCCGTACACGGTCCAGAATCCGGGGCATGTGCTCGAAGGAGGCGAGCCGGCCGACGGCCATCGCCCTGTACGGCGTGCCGAGCACGATCCTGAGCACCATGCCCCGACGGTAGGTGCCCGGGGGCGGGGAGGACGGTAAGCGCGCTCACCGGCCTGACTCCTGCCGGGCACGGTCACCGGTCCGTAGCGGTGAGCCCCCTCGCGGGCCGGTCACCCGGACCGCTCGGTCGACGGCGCAGCGCGTGGGCGGACACACCCTCTGTTCGGCTTCGCTCGCCATCGCCTAGCCTGCGACGTGCGGGGAAGGTGCCTCACGTCGCGGGGCGCCCGCCGGAACCGCTCAGTCCCACCCGAAACCCCTGCTCCCCGTAACCGCGGCCCGCCCGGCCGCAGAAGGCGCCTGACAGTGTTCCGGACCTACCTGCTGCCCGTCGAGGCAGCGCTCACCCTGTTCCCCCTCGTCGCCGCCGCGATCGTGGTTCCCGCCGCGGTCCACGGATACCGCAGCCGGGGCCGCGCCGGCGGCTGGCCCGTGCTGGTGTTCTACAGCTTCGTCTTCTACGTCCTGGCCGCGCTCCTGCAGACCGTGATGCCGCTGCCGGCCGACACCGATGCGCACTGCGTCGCCACCCGTTACGCCGCGAGCCCGCAACTGCACCCCTTCGCCTTCCAGGCCCGCATCACCTCCGCCGCCGGCGGCGACTGGTCCACGGGCACCCTGCTCGCACTGCCGTCCACCTGGACCACGCTCCTCAACGCCGTCCTCCTGCTCCCCCTGGGCGTCTACCTGCGCTACTACTTCCGGCAGGGGCTGTTCCCCGCGACGGTCATGGCCTTCGCCACCTCGCTGTTCTTCGAGACCACCCAGTACACCGGCCTCTGGTTCGTCTACGCCTGCCCCTACCGGCAGTTCAACGTCGACGACCTGACCCTGAACACCGCCGGCGCCATCGCGGGCTGGCTTCTCGCAGGTCCCCTCGCGCGTCTGCTGCCCGCCAACGACCCCGACGACGAGCGCACCCGCTACGGCCACCGCGTCACCCTCACCCGCCGCGCACTGGCCTTTCTCACCGACCTCGCCGGCTGGCTCGTCACCTGGACCCTGTCCACCGGCCTCCTCGCCCTGGCCACCGACTGGCCCACCGGCCGCCGCTACGCCCTCCCAGCCGGCGCCGCCCTCGGCCTGGTGTGGTTCTGGCTCCTGCCCCTCCTGTTCGCCACCACCCCAGGCAAACGAGCCGTACTCCTGCGCCTGGCCAGGCCCGACGGAAGCAGGCCGGGCTTCCTGCGGATCACCGCACGCTCCTGGATCCGCTGCTCACCCCTCGCCCTCACCTGGCTGGCCATCGCCCACCACACCGCCACCCTCACCCTCCCCGACCCCATCGGGCCGCTCCTGCCCTACACGGCCCTGCTCGCCGCGGTGGTCATCTGGGGATCCCCGCCCCTGGCCGTCCTGCTCCACCCCGACCACCGTGCCTCGTACGAACGCTGGTCCGGTGTGGTCAACCACCCGGCCCCCGGCCCGCGCCCTCCGGAGCGCGCCTCCCGCCCCGCGGAAAGACCGGAGGACCTGGGCCCAGCAGCATGATCGACCGCCGCGTCACCGCCCAGAGCGCGCCGGGCGCAGAGCGCACAGGGCTTTCCTGCCCAGTGACATCACACGTCTCAGGCCGCCGGCGCTCGGCGTTCGGCCTCCTGGCGAACCGCGGTCAGGGAGGAGGCGACCGCTGCTTCCCACCGCGGCGCGACCAGGTCGCCCCACCACTGCCCCGCCCGCCACAGGTCCGTAGCCAGCTCACCCTCGTAGACCAGCCGCGTACCGGAGTTCCGCTCGGTGAGGGTGAACGACTCGGTCACCGCGGGCACCGGTCCGCGTACCAGGCGGAAGCCGACCTGCCCCGGGCGGGTGAAGCTGACCGTCTCCACGGTGACCGCCGTCAGCCGCCCGCCGACGACGGGCGTGCGGTGCGCGGCGAGCACCATGTCCGAGCCCCGTTCGAGGACCTCCACCTTCTCCCGCATCGCCCGGGTGGCCCGCCCCAGGTACGGCTGGGCGATCACGTCGAACACCACCTCGCGCGGCGCCGCGATGTCGACGGTCTGGGGCCCCAGTGGCCGGGTGCGCCGTCCCACCCCCAGGTCCAGGGGCAGCGCCCCGGTCACCAGGCCCAGGTACCCGGCCGCCGCACCCGCCGCGGCGAGCGTCACAGCTCCTACGACGCCGATCCGCACCATCGCCGCGATCCTCTCCGCACGTGTCCGCTCATGTCCTGCCAGGGCTGGGGCCGCGTTCCGGCAGTCGGTGAGCGCTCACCTTCCGCGCGGCGCGTCGGCCCGTACCGCGAGCACCCCACCACCTGGCCCTCGCCTGCTGTCCCCGATCGGCGTCACCGCTCTCCCGCCCCGATCGGCGTCACCGCTCTCCCGCAAGGTCCAGATCATCGCTGCGCGACTCCGGAACGACCTCAGCAAGCCGGGGACGACGCCACGGATGAGCGATGGGCTCGGACAGCTCACTCCACCACGGATCCGCAGGCAGTTTCCCCCCGGGCTCGAACGGCTCGCCGGGACGGGGGAACGCCGCCGTCTGCCCGGCCTCCTCAGCCTCGTACTTCGTCCACTCGGCCGGTTCGGCCCACGGATGGGGGGCGAGGTTGAAGGTGCCCCAGTGGATCGGGAGGAGCACCCCGGCGGGGGCGCCGCCCTGGAGGTCGAGGTGGGCCCGGAGGCCCTCCGCGGGGGTCATGTGAATGTCGGGCCAGTACTCCGAGTAGGCACCGATCTGGATCATGGTGGCGTCGAAGGGGCCGTGCTCGGCGCCGATGTCCCTGAAGCCGGGGAAGTAGCCGGTGTCGCCGCTGTGGTAGATCCGGTGGTCCGGGCCCTCCACGGCCCAGGACGCCCAGAGCGCGTGCTGCTGGTTCCGCAGGCCGCGCCCGCAGAAGTGGCGGGCCGGGGTCGCCGTCAGCTTGAGCCCGGCCACCTCGGCCGTCTCGTTCCAGTCGAGCTCGCGCAGGCGGGAGGGGGCGACGCCCCAGCGTTCCAGGTGGGCGCCCACGCCCAGGGGGACGGCGAAGACGGTGTCCGTGCCGGCCAGGGCCTTGATGGTGGGGAGGTCCAGGTGGTCGTAGTGGTCGTGGGAGATCACGACCACGTCCGCCGTGCCGAGGGCCGCGAGCGGGGCGGGCACGGGGTGCAGCCGGCGGGGTCCGACGAAGCCGAACGGAGAGCACCGCTCTCCCCAGACGGGGTCGAAGAGCACCCGGCCGCCGTCGATCTCGGCGAGGACGCTGGAGTGGCCCATCCAGGTCAGGCGCAGCCCCGTGGCCGGCGGCCGGGAGAGGTCGGCGACGGTCGTCGGGTGGACGGGCACCGGGCCGTCCGGGGTGCGGCGGGCGCGCGCCTCCTTCTCGAAGTAGATCTTCGCGAACTCCGTCATCGAGGCGCCGGAGGGCCTGGTCCGCGCGCCCACCGGGTTCTGGAAGGTGCCGTCGGCGAAGTTGGGCGAACGGAGGATGCGCTCCCGGCGCTCACCCGCCGGGTCGGCGCCGAAGGCCGCGGTCCGCAGCGAACGCAGCCGGGTACGCAGCGAGGGGGGAGAGCCAGTGCCGGTCACGGCACCTCCTGGAGTTCGGTCGACACATCCATGGTTCGAGGGTATGCCGCGGTCCGCCGGTGCGGCAGCGGGCGCGGACGGCCCACGACGGTGCAACGCGCACCCGTCCGCCGGTGTTCCACGGTTCACGGGAACGTGGCGTTCCGCCACCGCGGGTGACCCTGCCGGGCCGCCGGGCCGGCCGCGCGGCCGGCCCGGCGGCCCCGCGACTCCCCGGTCGGGAGTGCTTCGGGAGAGTTTCCCGGCGCCCCGGAATTTCCCCCTCCGAGGGCTGGACCGGGGCCAAGATCGGCTGTGTAGGGTGACCGCCGTGGGGAGAGTCCGACTGAGTGTCCCTGAGCGGCGCGAGGAGCTGCTGAACGCCGCCGTCGAGCAGATCGAGCAGCGCGGCGCCTCCGCCGTGCGGATCGCCGACGTGGCCGCCGCGCTCGGGGTGAGCAGCGCGCTCGTCCTCTACCACTTCTCGTCGAAGGAACAGCTGGTCGCCGCCGCGTTCACACACGCGGCGGACGCCGATCTGGCGCATCTGCGCCGGATCCTCGGCCGGCGCACCTCCGCGCTGCGCCGGCTGCGCACGGCGGTGCGCTGGTACGCGCCCACCGGCCAGGCCAAGGGCTGGCGGCTGTGGATCGAGGCGTGGTCGGTCTCGCTGCGCGACCCGGCGCTGCGTGATCTGTCCCGGGGGCTCGACCAGCAGTGGAAGTCGGCGCTGACCGAGGTGATCGCGGAGGGTGCGGCGGCCGGCGAGTTCTGCTGCGACGACCCGGCGGCGGCCGCCTGGCGCCTGACGGCCTTCCTGGACGGGCTCGCCGTCCAGATGACCTCCTACGCGGGCACGCTCTCCCGCGCCGCGATGCTCCAGTGGACGGACGACGCGCTGGCCCGGGAGCTGTGCCTCGACCGCGAGGCCCTCACGGCCACGGCCCGCTGACGCGGTCCTGACCGGGGGCCCGGGCAGGCAGGGGGCAGGCGCCCGGGCCGGGCCGCGCCACCGACGAGGCACAGCCGGACCGGGCCGCGCCACCGAAGGACGGCCAGAGCCTGGCGGGCAGGAGGAGCGGCCCGCCCGCAGGGGTCATGGCCCCTGTTCCAGCCTGCCCGGCAGGGGAGGTCGGCCGGTCACCGGAATGGGCCGCATCGCTCCCGGCCCGAACCGGGGCCCGTCAGGCGTACCACCGGCCACGTCGCCACGTCGCCACGCCGCCGAGCGGGAGTGCGGACCGGGCTCCGGCGGGCCACCGCCCTGACCGTCGTGGCCGTCATCGGCCCCCGGGCCGGGCGGACGCAGCCGACGAGCACACGGCCCCGGGCCTCGGCGGGCCGGGCGGACACCACCACCGCGCCGCAGCGGCGAGCCGCCCGGCACGCACCACGCCCCGCCCGTACCCCCGCGGGCGCGCGGCCCCTCAGAGCGGCATGAGGTCCGGCCGCTTCGCCTCCACGTGGTCGCCGGAGCTCTCGCCGCGCAGGCGGCGGCCGATCCACGGGACCAGGTAGTCGCGTGCCCAGTGGATGTCGTCCCGGCGCACCTCCAGCGGCCCGCGCGGCGGCCGCGGCGGCCAGGGCTGGTCGGGGTCCGCGTCGCCGGGGACGTCGATGCCGAGGACCTGGGCGGCGCGCAGGGCCACCCGGGTGTGGCCCTCGGGCGACAGATGGAGCCGGTCCAGGTCCCACGCGCGCCGGTCCTGGACGGACTTGAGCGACCACAGGTCCAGCACCGGGCAGTCGTAGCGGTCCGCGATGGCCCGCACATGCGCCGTGTACGTGGCGATCTTGCCGCGCAGATGCCGCAGGACCGGCACGTCACGGGTGTCGAAGCCGGTGGTCACCATGACCGTGCCGACGGAGGAGGTCAGGTCGGCCACGGCGCGTTCGAAGCGCTCGGCCACGTCGTCCGGGTCGCTGCCCGGCCGGATGATGTCGTTGCCGCCGGCGCAGAACGAGACCAGGTCCGGGGCGAGTTCCTTGGCCCGGGGGACCTGGTCAGCCACGATCTGGTCGAGCAGCTTGCCGCGCACGGCGAGGTTGGCGTAGCGGAAGGTGTGCTCCGGGGTGAGGTCGTCGAGGATGACCGCGAACCGGTCCGCCCAGCCGACGAAGGTCCCGTCGGGTCCGGGGTCGCCCACGCCCTCGGTGAAACTGTCACCGATCGCTGCGTACGACCCGAATGCGCCACTGGTCTCTGTTCTCGAATCGTCTGCCACGGGAGCACATCCTTCCTGTCCGGATGTGACCTACGCGACCGTAAGGAGGGGTTGACGGGAGGTGATCTTTACCACCGGTCAAGTTTCCACCAAGCCGGAATACGCGGAATCCCCCGCTCCGCCGCCGGACGGAACGGGGGACCACCACCGGGGCCGGAGAACGCGGCGCGGGCCGCGTCAGGCCGGGGGCAGGGGGCGCGTCAGATGTTGACGCCGTTCTGGCGCAGGTACGCCAGCGGGTCGATGTCCGAGCCGTAGGACGGCCCGGTGCGGATCTCGAAGTGCAGGTGCGGGCCGGTGGAGTTGCCCGTGGAGCCGGAGAGGCCGATCTGCTGCCCGCCGGAGACCGACTGGCCGCCGGAGACGGAGAGCGAGGACAGGTGGGCGTACTGCGAGTAGGTGCCGTCCGTGTGGCGGATGACGACCTCGTTGCCGTAACTGCCGCTCCAGCCCGCCGACTCGACGGTGCCGGAGGCGACCGCCTTCACGGTGCTGCCGGAGGCCGCGGCGAAGTCCACACCGGTGTGGTAGCCGCTGGACCACATGCCGCCGGCCTGGCGGTACGGGGTGGTGACCCCGGCGTCGACGGGCGCGCTGAAGCCGGAGGCGGAGGTCTTGGCCGCCGAGGCGGCGGAGGACTTGGCGGGAGCCTCGGCGGGCTTCTCGGCGGGGGCGGCCGGGGCCTTTTCCTGCCGGGAGTCGTCGCGGGAGGCGCGCGGCTTGGACTCGGTCCGCGCCTCGGGGTCGTTCTTCAGCTTCGACTTGCCGCCGATGGTGAGTTCGAGGCCCGGGTGGATCAGGGACGGGTCGGCGCCGATGGCACGCCGGTTGTCGTCGAAGAGCTCCTGCCAGCCGCCGCGGACGTCGTGGTCGTCGGCGATCTTGGACAGGTAGTCGCCCGGGACCACGGTGTAGGTCTTCGGGGCCTTCTTGGCCGCGGCCTGAGCGGCTGCGGCGGCCTTGGCCGGGGCCGCCTGCTGCGCGGCGGCGGGCGCCTGCGCCGCGACGGCGGACGTGCCGGGGACGGCCGCGGGGGCGGCGGTCGCCGCTCCGGCGCCCGCGGCGCCGAACAGCGGGAGCGCGATGGCGGCGCCACCGGTGCCGGCGACGACGAAGCCACGGCTCACGGGATTGGACTTGGGACGGCGGTGCTTACCCTTTCCGGGCATGACGCATTCCTCTCCGGCGCCTGCGAGGTGAGCTGTCGGGTTCGGGCTGGAGATGCCCGTTCACGCTGGTCGCGCGAATTCACCCCAAGCCGTCCGAATTGCTCCGGAATCGGCGTACTACCTGGGTCCCCCGCTCCTGCCACGCGGTGGTGGGTGCGAACTCCGGTCGGCGGCAGGATTAGGCGGTCCGTCCGGATTGAGCGTGACCGTAGGCGAGCCACCCCGGGGGAACAAGCCATGAATTCCCGGACGCAATCACCGCACCCGCACCGGGACCGGGCGGCCATCACCCTCCGTGGGCGACGGGCCGTCAACTCCCGTGCCCGGCACGGAACTGACCCGGCGGAAGCCAGTACACACCGTCACCAATATGATCCTGCTCACCAGCCGCTTCCCATTTACGGCGCTTGCGGGGCACACTCCAATCAATCTCCTAATTCGGACACAAGGCGCGAATGCAATTCCACTACCGCACTTGCCGCTCAAGATCGACCGGCTCGTCCGGCTTCGTCCCTCACCCCGGTGTCCTCGCCGTCCCGGCCCCGCCGCGCGGGAAGGGCGGGTGAACCGGTGTCGTATCGTCGGGAGCGCGCCCGCGCCGGCGACCGCGCCGGTGGAGGGACGGGCACCGACGCCATTGATTGGAGTCCATGTGACGCAGCAGTTGCCGCAGGCATCCCCGGCCGGGCAGGACCCCGAGCCCGCACTCGCCGGAGTCCGCAACTTCCGCGACGTGGGCGGGCTGCCGACCACCGACGGCGGGCGGGTGCGGCACGGCAGGCTGTACCGCAGCGGCCACCTCGCCCACGCCACCGCGAGCGACGCCGCGTTCCTCTCCTCCCTCGGGCTGCACACGGTCTTCGACTTCCGCAACGCGGCCGACCAGCGGCTGGAGGGCCCGGACGTCGAGCTGCCGGGCGTGCGCAACCTCAACCTGCCGCTGAGCGACCCGGCCGACGGCGCGGAGTTCTGGCGGATGGTCCGGGACGGCAATCTGGACCAGCTCAAGTCGATCCTCGACGGCGGCAAGGGCGCGGACCGGATGATCGCCGCCTACCGCGCGATCATCACCCAGCGGACCGCCGAGCACAGCCGGGTCCTGCACGCCCTGGCCGAGGACAGCGTCCCGGCCCTGATGCACTGCGCCGCCGGCAAGGACCGGGCCGGCCTGTCGGTGGCCGTCACCCTGCTCGCGGTCGGCGTGGAGCGGGACGCGATCGAGGCGGACTACCTCAAGTCGAACGACCCGCACCGCCGCTACAAGGTCACCCGCGGCTCCGACTCCCCGGACGCGATGTCCGCCGAGGTGATGGAGCTGCTGAGTCCGCTCTTCGACGCGCGCCCCGCCTATCTCGCGGCGGCCTTCGAGACGATCGAGGAGACCTGGGGCGGCACCGAGCAGTACCTCTCCGAGGGGCTCGGCCTCTCCCCCGCCACCCGGGAGCGGCTGCGGAGCCGGCTGGTCGAGAACGCCTGAGGCGCCCCCCTCCGGCCCCGCCGGGTCACTGGTTCTGCGCGCCCACCAGGAAGAGCAGGTAGAGGAAGGCGGCCACGATGTGGCCCGCGATCAGATAGGCGAAGAGCCGGATGACGAGTCCGCGCGGGAACCGGTCCTCGCGCCGGCCGCCGCCGGCTCCGCGCTTGTCCAAGGGGTCGTGCGACATTCCCTGGTCACCTGGCTTCCGGTCGGACGTGCGGATGGGGGTGCGGGTCGGGGCTCTGCAGCAGGGTGTGTACGAACAGCAGCTCGGCGCCCTCGGGCGTGGCGGCGGCGATCCGGTGCGGGGTGAGCGAGTCGAAGTGGGCGCTGTCACCCGGTGCCAGGTCGTGCACGGTGTCCCCGAGGCCCAGGCGCAGCCGGCCCGTCAGCACGTACAGCCACTCCTCCCCCGGGTGCACACGCACCAGGTCGCCCTGGGTGCCGTGGGGGACGGCGACCCGCAGGGCCTGCATGGCGCGGCCGGGGGCGCCGGCGGGGTGGTAGGTCCAGCCGTCGGCCCGGACGGGTTCGCGCTCACCGCCCCGGACGACCGGCTCGCGTTCGGCCGGCTGCTCGCCGAGGACCTCCCCGACCGTCGTACCGTAGACGCGGGCGAGGGCGAGCAGCATGGGCAGCGAGGGCTGCCGGTTGCCCGTCTCCAGCCGGGACAGATGGGCGGGCGAGAGGCCGGCGCGACGGGCGGCGCTCTCCAGGGTCAGGCCCCGGCGGCGGCGCAGGTCCCGCAGGCGGGGGGCGACACCGGTGAGACCGTCACCGTCCGGTGCGGCGGGAGTGTCCATGTCCCTATTGGGCCAGCAGTATTGCCTCCGAGGCAAATGACTTGCCTCGGAGGCAAAATCCGCCGCGGGGACACTGGGATCAGCGGTTGGCGACCGCCTGGCGGACCAGGGTCCGGCCGAAGTCCCACATCAGCCCGCCCCCGCCGTGCGCGTCGTCCATCACCGCGGTGAACGCGGCGACGAAGCGGTCCACCTCGCGCTCGCCGATGATCAGTGGCGGGATCAGCTTGATGACCTCCAGGTGGTCCCCGGAGACCTGGGTGAGGATCCGGTGCCGCTGGAGCAGCGGATGGACCACCATCTGCGCGAAGAGCCCCTTGCGCGCGGCCTGGAGCATCGTCCAGCGGCCGCGCAGCCGCAGGGACTCGGGCCGGCCGAACTCGATGCCGATCATCAGCCCCCGGCCGCGGACCTCGTGCAGCAGCTCGTAGCGGGGCACCAGCGCCGCGAGCCGGGAGCGCAGCAGTTCCCCGGTGACCCGGGCGTTGGCGACGACCTGCTCGTCCTCCAGCACGCTCAGCACGGCGAGCCCGGCGGCCATGGCCTGGGCGTTGGAGCCGAAGCTCGCGGAGTGGACCAGGACCCGGTCCATGGAGGAGTAGACCTTCTTGAAGATCCAGTCCTTTCCGAGGGTCGCGCCGACCGGCACATAGCCGCCGGAGAGCGCCTTGGCGACGCAGACCAGGTCGGGTTCGACCCCGGCCTCGTACTGGAAGGCGTAGAAGTCGCCGGTGCGCCCGAGACCGGTCTGCACCTCGTCGGCGACCAGCAGGGCCCCGTGGCGGTGCAGCAGGTCCTGGGCGGCCCGCAGGAAGCCCGGCGGGGCGGGGTTGACGCCCTTGCCCTGGACGGGCTCGACGACCAGGGCGGCGACGTCCCCGCGCGCGACTTCCCGCTCCAGCGCGTCCAGGTCGCCCAGTTCGATCGCGGTGTCCGGCAGCAGGGGCGCGAAGCCCTCGCGGAAGCCCCGCTCCCCGTTGACGGACAGCGATCCGGCGGTGAGGCCGTGGAAGGCGTGCGCGCAGTAGAGGACCCTGGGGCGGCCGGTGGCGTAGCGGGCGAACTTCAGCGCCGTCTCGACGGCCTCGGTGCCGCTGTTGCCGAAGAAGACCCGGTCCAGGTGGGGGGCGTGGGCGAGCAGCTTCTCGGCGAGGAGACCGGGCAGGGGCTGGCAGTCGAAGCGGGTGAGATCGGCGAGCTGGGCGTCGAGGACGTCGTGGAGGGCGCGGCGGACGACGGGGTGGTGCCGGCCGAGGCCCATCACGCCGAAGCCGGCCAGCATGTCGAGGTAGTCGTTGCCCTCGTCGTCCCAGAAGTAGGCGCCCTCGGCCCGCTGGTAGACCTTGTCGAAGCCGATGGTGCGCAGCATGCGCGGCAGTTGGTGGTTGAGGTGCCGGCTGTGCAGCTCGTAGCGTTCGCCGCCGCGCCGGGCCAGCAGCTCCGCCAGGTCGAAGCCCCGGGGTGCCTCGGTCATCGCTCAGCTCTCCTCACGGTTCTCCGCAGGGGGTCGGGTCACGGGGACGGGCGGGCGGGGTGGACGGCGGCGCCGCCGTCCACCCCGCCCGGGTCTCTCACCTGCCGCCGACCGACTCCCGGGCGGCGCGGAGGGACTCCTTGAGGGAGCCCATGGTCGCGAGGACGGCGGTGGGCTCGTAGCCGCAGTGCGCCATGCAGTTGGCGCAGCGGGCGTCCTTGCCCCGGCCGTAGGCGTCCCAGTCGGTCTCCTCGATCAGCTCCCGGTACGTCGGGACGTAGCCGTCGCTCATCAGGTAGCAGGGGCGCTGCCAGCCGAAGAGGGAGTAGTTGGGGATCGCCCAGGCGGTGCACGGGAAGTCGGCCCTGCCCTCCAGGAAGTCCAGGAAGAGCGGGGAGTGGTTGAGCCGCCAGCGGCGGCGGTTGCCGCCCGCGAACGCCTTCCGGAAGAGCTCCCGGGTCTGCTCGACGCCGAGGAAGTGCTCCTGGTCGGGGGCCTTCTCGTACGCGTAGGCGGGCGAGATCATCATCTCGTCCACCTGGAGGTCGTCGTTGAGGTAGTCGAGCACCTCGACGACGGTCTGCGGGGTGTCCGTGTTGAAGAAGGTGGAGTTGGTGGTGACGCGGAAGCCCCGGCGCTTGGCCTCCTTGATGGCCTCCACCGCCTCGTCGAACACGCCCTCCTTGGCCACCGACTCGTCGTGGCGTTCGCGCAGGCCGTCGATGTGCACGGCGAAGGCGAAGTACGGGGAGGGGGTGAAGTCCTCGATCTTCTTCCGGAGCAGCATGGCGTTGGTGCAGAGGAAGACGTACTTCTTCTTCGCCACCAGCTGCCGCACGATCTCGTCGATCTGAGGGTGCATCAGTGGTTCGCCGCCGGCGATGGAGACCATGGGGGCGCCCGACTCCAGCACCGCGCCGACCGCCTGGGCCACGGGCATCCGCTGCTTGAGCACCCCGGCGGGGTGCTGGATCTTTCCGCATCCCTCGCACTTGAGGTTGCAGGCGAAGAGCGGCTCCAGCTCGACGATCAGCGGGAACTTCTCACGCCTGCGGAGCTTCTGTTCGAAGAGATACGTCCCGACCCTGATGGTCTGGCGGAGCGGCATGGCCATCTGGCTCACCTCCTGGGGAGCAGCAAAGAACGGTGCCATTCGTAAAACGCGGGCATGAGGGCACGAAGTACGCGGAACGCTGATATTCCACCGCGAAGTGTGCTGATTCTGACCAGTTCGTGCTCCGGTGCGTCCACGACCACCCGGACGGCGGCAACCGCCCGGGGCCCCGCGCTCAGGGCGGTCGCCAGCGTGCTCGCGGACTCCATGTCGACGGCGATGGCCCCGGTGGCCTCCAGCCGTGCGCGCTCGGGGCCGCGGACCACGTGGTCGGCCCCGAGGAGGACCCCGCCGTGCACGGTGCGCCCGGGCAGCGCGGCGGCCACGGCGGCGCGCAGCAGTCCGGCGTTGGCGCACGGCACGGCCGTGCCGTGCGCGAGGGTCTCGTCGGCGACCACCACATCGCCGGGATGCATCCCGGGCACCAGTCCCGCGCAGAAGCCCGAGGCGATGACGGCGGCCTCCCGCAGCTGGGGGGTGGAGCAGGCGGCGAGAACGGCACGCGCGGCGCTCTCCGGTCCCATGCCGGTGCGCAGCACGGTCGCCCGGGGTGTGTCCGGGCCCCCGCGGCCCCGGTGGCCGGGGGCGGCCCGCAGAGCGAAGCGCTCGATGCCGAGGGCGCAGGCGACCAGCAGCGGCACGGCCGCCCCGGCGCTCCCGGCGCCGTCGGCCCCGCGGGCGGTCCCGGCCGCGCGGTCCCCGGCCCCGCCGGGGCCCTCGGGGGCTTCGGCGGGGCCGGGAAGCGGCGCACAGTCCATCAGGTCGCCCTGCGCGCGCCGGCGGGTCCGGCGACCGGTTCGCCGTGCACGAAACGGCCGAGGGCGGTCAGCGGGAACACCTGCCGGTACAGGTGGTAGTTGATGGAGAAGTCCCAGGGGAAGCCCGTGCCGGTGAAGTAGGGCTCGTCCCAGGAGCCGTCCGGGCGCTGCGCGGCGGTGAGCCAGGCGACACCCCGGGCGACGGCCTCGCCGTCCACCTCCCCCGCCGCGAGGAGCGCGAGGAGGGCCCAGGCGGTCTGGGAGGCGGTGGACGCGCCGCGTCCGGCCCAGCCCCGGTCCCGGTAGGAGCGCAGGTCCTCGCCCCAGCCGCCGTCCTCGTTCTGCACCGACTCCAGCCAGGTGACGGCGCGCCGGACGGCGGGGTCGGAGGCGGGCAGACCGGCGGCGACCAGCGCGGGGACCACCGACCCGGTCCCGTAGACGTAGTTGACGCCCCAGCGGCCGAACCAGGCGCCGCACGGCTCCTGGTGGGCGAGCAGCCACTCGATGCCGCGCCGGGCCCGGGGATGCGCGGCCTGCCCCTCGTAGGCGAGCATCTCGACCACATGGGCCGTGACGTCGGCGGAGGGCGGGTCGATCACCTCGCCGAAGTCGCAGAACGGCAGCCGGTTGGGGAAGGGGCTGGTGTTGTCGGCGTCGAAGGCGCCCCAGGCGCCGTCGCGGGACTGCATGCCCAGAGTCCAGCGCACCCCGCGCTCCACCGCGGTCTCCAGCCGCCCCGGGTCGGGGTGGCGCACCCGCCGCAGGGCGAGGACCACCTCGGCGGTGTCGTCGATGTCGGGGTAGTTGTCGTTGTGGAACTCGAACGCCCAGCCCCCGGGCCCGAGTTCGGGGCGGCGGACGGACCAGTCGCCGGGGCGGACGATCTGCTCGCTGAGCATCCAGTCGGCGGCCCGCACCAGCGCGGGGTGGTCGGCGGGGACGCCCGCGTCGGCGAGGGCGATGGTCGCGAGGCAGGTGTCCCAGACCGGGGACTGGCACGCCTCGATCATCCGCACCGGGCGGCCGTCCTGCTCGGACCAGACGGCGAAGCGGTCCAGGGACTCCAGGCCGGCCCGCAGCACCGGGTGGTCCAGGTCGTAGCCGAGCAGGTGGAGGGCGATGACGGAGTAGACGGCGGGCGGCTGGATGCCGCCCCAGCAGCCGTCGTTCTCCTGGCGTTCGACGATCCAGCGGGCGGCGCTGTTCATGGCCGCCCGGCGCAGCCGCTCGGGCGCGAGGCGGTGGTACAGGTGCAGGGCCTTGTCGGCACGCTGGAAGAAGCCGTCCCAGCTGGTGGCGGGCGCGAGCCGGCGCGGCGGGGCGGGGCGGTCCGGGTCGCTGTGCAGTTCGTCCAGCGGGAAGGGCGCGGGGCGGACGGGGCGCTTCGCGGAGACGATGGACAGGGGCACGATCGTCTGGCGGGCCCAGCAGCCGAAGTCGTAGATGTTCAGCGGGACCCAGGAGGGCAGGAACATCACCTCGGGCGGGACCTCGGGCAGGTCCTCCCACTTCCACCAGCCGAACAGGGCGAGCCAGATGCGGGTGAAGACCCGGGTGGCGGCGATGCCGCCCTGGCTGCGGATCCAGCTCGCGGCGCGCAGCATGTGCGGGTCGTCGGGCCGGTCCCCGGCGAGCCGCAGGGCGACGTAGGCCTCCACGGTGGTGGAGAGTTCACCCGGGCCGCCGTAGAAGGAGGCCCAGGTGCCGTCCTCGCGCTGCTGCCCGCGGACGAAGCGGGCCGAGGCCGTGGTGGTCTTCTCGTCGCGGATGCCGAGGAACTGGCGGAGCAGCAGGTCCTCGGCGTCCATCGTCACATTGGTCTCGAGGTCGCCCTTCCACCAGCCCTGGGGGTCCTGGCGGTCGAGCAGATGCTGTGCGGCGCGGTCCGCGGCCAGGGCCGCGGCGGCTCTGAGATCCCGGGGGGCGTCCTGGCCCGCGCCCGGCGCGCGGACGGCGCCCGCGCCCGTGTCGCGGGCGGTCCCGGCGGCGGGAGCGGCCTCGGCCCGTACGGGTCCGCCGCTTCCGTCGGTCGTCGCTGTCATGGCTTCCCCTTCGTTGCAGTGGTCTCTGCTGAGCTGGGGTCTCCGTCGGCCGGCGGCTGTTCATCCTTCCGGTGGCCGCCGGCCGGCGACGCGATTCATATGCCGCGGGTGGTGCTCCTGGTGGTCAGGCTCCGCGTGGTGCTCGGTGCGATGGTGATCATCTCTTCCGTACGACGACGAAGTCCGCGAGCGCGACGAGCTGAGCGCGGACCGCTTCCGGCATGGCGATGCGGTCGAGGGCCCCGACGGCCACCGCGTGCTGGCGCCGGGCCTCCTGGGCGGTCCACTCGCGGCCGCCCGCCTCCTCGATGAGGGCCGCCCGCACGGCGAACTCCTCCTCGGAGAAGCTGTCGAAGTCGTTGCTCTTGGCGTCGGCGGCGAGGAGTTCGCCGAGCCGTTCGGAGGCGGGGCCGCCGGCCGCGAGGGCGGCGACGACCGGCAGGGACTTCTTGCGCTGGCGCAGGTCGCTCCAGGTCTGCTTGCCGGTGGCCTGCGGGTCGCCCCAGATGCCGAGGAGGTCGTCGACGGCCTGGAAGGCGAGGCCGAGGTGGTAGCCGTACGCCTCCAGGGTGTCCGCGGTGCGGTCGTCGGCGCCGCCGAGGACGGCACCGACGGACACCGCGCAGGCCAGCAGGGCGCCGGTCTTGTTGCCCTCCATCTCCAGGCACTCCTCGACGGTGACCCGCTCGCGGTGCTCGTAGGAGATGTCCTGGGCCTGCCCGTCGATGAGCTTGCGGGTGGCGGTGGTGAGGCGGCGCGCGGCGCGGCCGGCCTCCACCGTACCGAGTTCCAGGAGGAGTTCGTTCGCGAGGGCGAAGAGGGCGTCGCCGACCAGGATCGCCTGGGCCGGGCCGTGCACCTTCCACACGGTGTCGCGGTGCCGGCGCTGCTCGTCGCCGTCCATCAGGTCGTCGTGCAGCAGGGAGAAGTTGTGCACGAGTTCCACGGCGACGGCGCCGGGGACGCCGACCTCGGGGGCAGCGCCCGCGGCCTCGGCGGACAGCAGGGCCAGCGCCGGGCGGACGGCCTTGCCGCCGTCGCCGTCAGAGGGGTTGCCCTCGGCGTCGATCCAGCCGAAGTGGTAGGCGGCCACGGTGTCCATGGGCGCGGCGAGGCGGTCCACGGCCGCGCGGAGCACCGGCGTGGACAGGGTCCGCCCGCGCTCGAGCAGCGCCGCGATGTCCGTGTCGGGGACGGGCTGTGCCGTCTGTGCGGTCTGTGCGGTGTCTTCAGCCGGATGAGCCGAGGGCACTGTCGGCACGCTTACTCCTCTGGTTCCAGAAATGGTGCTCACGCCGCCTCCTCGATGGGGTGTTCCTGGCGGCGGCCGAACGCGGAGAGCGCCGCCTCCGCGGCACTGAAGCCGCTGCGCACGGCGCCCTCCATGGTCGCGGGCCAGCCGGTGGCCGTCCACGCGCCAGCAAGGTACAGGCCCGGGGCACATGTGTGCGCACCCGGCCGGAGCCTGCCGACGCCCGGCTCCGGTGCGAAGGTAGCCGTGCGTTCCCGGGTGACGAAGAAGTCGCGGACCCGCGCGCCGCGGGCGGCGGGCAGCAGCTTCTCCAGCTCGGGCAGATAGCGCTCGCGCAGGACGGCGACCGGGTCGTCGATCTCGTCGCGCACCGCGGACTGGGAGAGCGCCAGGTACTGGCCCTCGGTGACGCCGGCGGCCCCGGTGCGGTCGAAGACCCACTGCACGGGGGTGCCGAGGGCGGCGAAGAAGGGGCGGCGCAGCACCTTGCGGTCGTACAGGACGTGGACGTTGAGGATCGGCGCGGTGCCGATGCCGAGGAGCCGGTCGGGGTGCTCCAGGGCGCCCTCGGGAAGCAGGTCGTGGGTCTCGCGCTGGGGGACGGCGAGGACCACGGCGTCGGCGTCCAGCCGGGCGGCGCCGGCCGACACGTGCCAGCGGCCGTCCGTTCCCCGGGTGATCTCCCGTACGCGGGTGGACAGTTCGGTGCGGACGCCGGCCTCGTCGAGGGTCTTGCGGGCGAGGGTGTCGTGGAGGTCGCCGAGCGGGACGCGGGCCCAGCCGATGTCCGCGGCGCCCGGGTCGGAGAGCAGCCCGGTCCTGAACACCATCGTGGCGAGGCCCATGGACGCCTGCGGGGCGCGGGCGTTGAGGGTGGCGACGCCGACGAGGTCCCAGAGGGCGGCGACGGCCCGAGGGCTCTGTCCGTGGCGGCCGAGCCAGGTGGCGAAGTCGATGCCGTCGAGGGCGGGGTCTGCCGGGTCGAGGCGGGAGAGGGCGAGGGCGGCGCGGGCGACGGAGGCGCGCTCGGCGAGGGAGAGGTGGGGGTAGCGGGCGAGGCCGCCCGCGAGGTGGAGGGGGACGGGCAGCGCGCTGCGGCGCAGCCGGCCGAGGCGGGGGCCGCCGGGCGCGGCGGCGTCCAGGACGGGGACGTCAAGGCGGTCCTGGAGGGGGGCGAGGTCCGCGCCGCCGATCCGGTCGAGGAACCACCGGTAGGCGGTGCAGCAGCGCAGGTAGACGTGCTGGCCGTTGTCGACGGTGAGGTCGCCGCGGCGGAAGGAGAAGGCGAGGCCGCCGAGCCGGGGGCGGCCTTCGAGAAGGGTGACGCGCAGTCCGGCGTCGGCGAGACGGAGGGCGGTGGTGACGCCGGCGATGCCGCCGCCGACGACGACCGCGTGCCGGGCCCCGGTGGCGTCCGCGCCGGCGGTGCTCATGCGCGCCCCCGGTGGGTGCGGCGGACGACGCCGCGGGCGTCGAGTCCGGACAGTCCGCGGACGGCGACGTACGCCTTCTCGTGGCCGGGGAGGGAGACGCGGCCGCGCAGCACGGCCGCGGGGTCGTCCTCGATGCGGTCGAGGAGGCGGCGGTAGATGCCGGCCATCGCGGCGACGCAGGCGCCGCTGCGGCGGTCGAGCATGGGCAGCAGCCGGTAGCCCTCGGTGAACAGGGCGCGTGCGCGGCGCACCTCGTAGTGGACCAGGCCCTCGAAGTCCGCGCCGGGGGGCGGGGCCGCGGCCCGGAAGCCGTCGGAGCAGCCGAACTTGGCGAGGTCGTCGGCGGGCAGGTAGGTGCGCCCGGCGGCGGCGTCCTCGCGGACGTCGCGGAGGATGTTGGTGAGCTGGAGGGCGAGGCCGAGGGTGTCGGCGTACTCGGGGGCCCGTTCGGCGCCGGGTGCGCCGGGCTGGGTGCCGAAGACGCCGAGCGAGAGGCGTCCGACGGCCCCGGCGACGCAGCGGCAGTAGACCTTGAGGTCGTCCCAGGTCTCGTAGGTCGCGCCGCGCACGTCCATGAGGACGCCGTCGATGAGTTCGTCGAGGGCGTCGAGCGGGATCGGGTAGCGCTGGGCCGCGTCGGCGAGGGCGACGGCCACGGGATCGGTGTCGTCGTCCTCGACGGCGCCCTTGCGGATGCGGTCGAGGAGGCGGCGGGTGTCGTCCAGCCTGGCCTGCTTGGCCTCGGGGGCGAGCTGTCCGTCGCCGATGTCGTCGACGCGCCGGGAGAAGGCGTAGAGCGCCGACATGGCCTGGCGTCTGCCGGGCGGCAGCAGCCTGATCCCGTAGGCGAAGTTCCGGGCCTGCGCTCCGGTCACGGCCTCGCAGTAGCTGTACGCGGCCCGCACCGGGGCCGGTGTGCGATCGGTTCCCTCCATCGTCCGGCTCATCCCTCTCTGCGTGCGTTTCGCAAGACCAGTCCCGTTTCGCGCAGCACGCGGGCCTTCGCGGCTTTCGGCGGTCCGGGCAGCACATCATGTCCGGCGGACGCGATCGCGGCGAGGGCGGCGCGCCCACCGCCGACGAATCCGGCGAGCAGCAGCCGGAGTCTGCCGTGGACGCTGCCGACCAGGGCGGTGCCCTCGTCGAGCAGGCGGGCGGCGCGGTCGGCCTCGAAGGCGATCAGCGCGCGCACGGAGGCGTTCGCCGTGGGGGCGGCGAGGTCGTCCTCGGTGACGCGGAAGGTCTTGAGGTCGTCGGCGGGGAGGTAGATCCGGTCCCGGGCCAGGTCCTCGGCGACGTCCTGGAGGTGCTCGACGATCTGGAGGGCGGTGCACACGGCGTCCGAGCGGCGGACGCGCTCGGGGCTCGTGGTGCCGGTGATCCCGAGCACGAGGCGGCCGACCGGGTCGGCGGAGAGCCGGCAGTAGTCGCGGAGGTCGTCCCAGGTGCCGTAGCGCCGCACGACCTGGTCCTGCCGGTTGGCCGCGATCAGGCGGCGGAACGGTTCGGCATCGAGGTCGCAGCGCCGCACGGTGGGGCGCAGCGCGCGCAGCAGGGGGTGCCGGGGCGTCTCGGCCGCATCGAAGACGCGGTCCAGGTCGGCCTCGAAGGCGTCCAGGAGGGCGAGGGGGTCGCCTGCCCGGGCGGGGTCGGCGCCGAGGGCGTGGGCGTCGCCGCCGCCGGGGGCGAGGTCGCCGTCGCCGATGTCGTCGACGAGGCGGGCGTAGCCGTAGACGGCCATGAGGTCCCCGCGCCAGGCGCGGGGCAGGAAGAAGGGGGCGACGGGGAAGTTCTCACCGGCGGCCTTGTCGAGGGTGGCGCGGGCGGGGGCCGGGCGCGTCTGCCGGGTGGCCGTCACCGTGTGCAACTCCCTGCCGCCGGGACGGCGGAGGGCTCGCGGAGCGCATGGATTCCCGTCATGACCGTCACATCTCCCAGTTCTACACCGTCGACGCAATACGCCCCATTTCGGACACGCCGCAACCGGGACGCCCCCATGCGGCCGTCGGCACCAGGGGTTGGCGGTGATTTGTCACCGGCTGCCACGAATGGGCACCGCTCCAGCTTACGTTGTACGACGCACACCGCAGCCCCGGGGGCCCGGACACGGCGCGACCCCCGCCCCGGTGAAGGCGGCGGGGGTCCGTTGCGCGGACGCGCGGCGGGGCCCGTCGGCGGACGCGGCCGGCGGGGCGCTACTTGCCGGTCTCCTTCTCGTACGCCTTGATGACCTCGTCGGTCGGGCCGTCCATCAGGAGTTCGCCCTTCTCCAGCCAGAGCACCCGGTCGCAGGTGTCCCGGATCGACTTGTTGCTGTGGCTGACCAGGAAGACCGTGCCGGCCTCCTTGCGCAGCTCGCGGATCCGCTCCTCGGAGCGGATCTGGAACTTCCGGTCTCCGGTGGCCAGCGCCTCGTCGATCATCAGGACGTCGTGGTTCTTCGCGGCGGCGATGGAGAAGCGGAGCCGGGCCGCCATGCCGGAGGAGTAGGTCCGCATGGGAAGGGTGATGAAGTCGCCCTTCTCGTTGATCCCGGAGAAGTCCACGATCCCCTGGTAGCGCTCGCGGATCTCCTCGCGGGTCATGCCCATGGCCAGACCGCCGAGTATCACGTTCCGCTCGCCCGTGAGGTCGTTCATCAGGGCCGCGTTGACGCCCAGCAGGGAGGGCTGGCCGTCCGTGTAGACCTTGCCGCTCTCGGTGGGGAGCAGGCCCGCGATGGCCCGCAGCAGGGTGGACTTGCCGGAGCCGTTGGTACCGATGAGGCCGATCGCCTCGCCCCGGTACGCGGTGAAGGTGACCCCGCGCACGGCGTGCACCTTGCGCACCCCGCGGGGCTCCCCCTTGCCCCGGCGCAGGATCCGGCTCAGGGCGGCCGTCGCGCTGCCCTTGCCGCCGCCGCCCGCGTTGACCCGGTAGACGATGTGCACGTCGTCGGCGATGACCGTGGGGACGCGCCCGTCCGCCGCGCCGCCGAACCCCGCGGTCGCCCCGCCCTTGTCGCCCTTGTCGTCAGCCACGGCCGTACCGCTCCTCCGCCTTCCAGAAGTACACGAAGCCCGCCACGCCGATCAGCACCGACCAGCCCGCGGCCGCCGCCCAGACGTGGTCGGGGAGGTTGGCCGAGGTGTAGCCGTCGATCAGGGCGAAGCGGACCAGGTCCATGTAGAGCGCCGCCGGGTTGTACATCAGGATGTCCGCGATCCACGCCGGCCGGTCCTGGAGCATGATCGGGATCGAGAACATCACGCCCGAGGCGTACATCCAGGTCCGCATCACGAACGGCATCAGCTGCGCCAGGTCGGGCGTCTTGGAGCCGAGGCGGGCCATGATCAGGGCCAGTCCGGTGTTGAACACGAACTGGAGCGCCAGGGCCGGCAGGACCAGCAGCCACGACCAGGTGGGGAAGCTGCCGAAGGCGACCACGATCGTGATCAGCACGACCATCGAGAACAGCAGCTGCTGGAGCTGCTGGAGGGAGAACGAGACCGGGAGCGAGGCACGCGGGAAGTGCAGCGCCCGCACCAGGCCCAGGTTCGAGGAGATCGCGCGGACGCCGGCCATCACCGAGCTCTGGGTGAAGGTGAAGACGAACACGCCCGTCACCAGGAACGGCACGTAGACCTTCGTCTCCATGCCCCGGTTGGCCTCCAGGATGAGGCCGAAGATCAGGAAGTACACCAGGGCGTTGAGCAGCGGTGTGGCCACCTGCCAGAGCTGGCCCAGCTTCGCCTGGCTGTACTGGGCCGTCAGCTTGGCCTGCGAGAACGCCAGGATGAAGTGGCGCCTCCCCCACAGTTGCCGCACGTACTCGGCCAGGCCGGGACGGGCACCGCTGACCGCGAGGCCGTACTTGGCGGCGAGCTGCGCCGGCGGCAGGCCGTCGTCGGGGGACGGCGGGGAGCTGGTCGCGAGGGCGCCGTCGTGGGTCGTGTCACTCACAGGTGAAAACTTTCGTGGTCAAGATGAGCGGCGGTGGGACTTTCCGGGGGTGGGGCCGTCCGGGTGGAGGGGCCCGCCACGGGGACGCCCCAGATGCTCTCAGAACCGAGCTTGTCAGACGACAGGTGGTCGGCCCAGCCTTGTGAGCCGCCACACAGTGCGCCAGCTCATGGGACGGCGGGGCCCGCACGGGGTGCGCCAGCCCTCGGCGAAGCCGCGGAACCAGGCCCGCAGCGCGGCCCGCGTGGGCCGGCGCAGCAGGGTCAGCAGCACCCACACGCCCAGGTAGACGGGGACCAGGGGCGCGGGCAGGTTCCGCCGGGCCAGCCAGACCCGGTTGCGGGCCACCATGCGGTGGTAGACCGCGTGCCGGGAGGGCGGGGTCGTGGGGTGGAACAGGACCATGTCGGCGCGGTAGTCGATGCGCCAGCCCGCGTCCAGGGCGCGCCAGGCGAGGTCGGTCTCCTCGTGGGCGTAGAAGAACTCGCCGGGCAGCGGGCCGACCTGGGCGACGACCTCGCTGCGGACGGCGCTCGCGCCGCCGAGGAACGTGGTCACGGCCGATGAGCGCAGCGGGTCGGCGGCGCGCAGCCGGGGGACGTGGCGGCGCTGGGTGCGCCCGGTGTCCGGGTCGGCGATCCGGAAGCTGACGATGCCGAGGCGGGGGTCGGCGGTGAACGCCTCGCGCAGCAGACGGGCGGTGTCGGTGCGGGCGAGGCGGCCGTCGTCGTCGAGGAAGAGCAGCACGTCCACGTCCCGGCCGCCCGGGCCGAAGGCCTCGATGCCCGCGTTGCGCCCGGCGGGGATGCCCACGTTCTCGGGCAGCTCGACGGTACGCACGCCCTCGGGGACGTCGCCGACGGGGACGCCCTGGCCGACCACGACCACCTCGACCCGGTCGCCCTCCTGGGCGGCGACCGAGTCGAGCAGGGCGCGCAGTTCGGCGGGCCGGTCGCCCATGGTGATGACGACCGCGCCCAGAGTGAGCGGGCGCTCAGGGCCGGCCGCCCCGGCGGGTGAGGTCACTTCAGCCTGCTCGACGCGAGGATCGAGACCAGGTGGAGCACGGTCTGGAGCAGGGCGATCCCGGCCAGCACGGCGACGCCGAGGCGGGAGAAGAACAGGTCGTCGCGGACCGCGTCGGCGATCGCGAGGACGAGGATCAGCAGGGACGCCTCGATGCCGAGGATCAGCCGGTGGAACTTGAGCGCACCGGCGGCCCGGCGGGCCAGCGCCATCCCGGAGGAGCGCGGCTCCGAGGCGGACTCCTTGACCGGCGGCAGCCCGCCCTGGTGCCGGGCGACGCCGACGAGGTCGGTCTCCGCCTTGATCAGGATGGCGCCGAGGGCGGCCAGGGTGCCGAGGAAGGCCCACAGCCAGTCGATGCGCCCGGGGCCCCACAGGTCGGCCGCCCGCAGACCGAAGCCGGTGAGGACCGCCGCGTCGCACAGGTACGCGCCGACCCGGTCCAGGTAGACACCGCCGAGGGAGAACTGCTTCTTCCAGCGGGCGACCTCGCCGTCCACGCAGTCCAGGAGCAGGTAGAGCTGCACCATGACGACGCCGAGCACCGCGCCCCAGATCCCCGGGATCAGCAGGGCCGGGGCGGCGAGGGCGCCGCACAGGGTCATCACGTAGGTGAGCTGGTTGGGCGTGACCTTGGTGGTGACCAGGAGCCGGGTGATCCGGAGGGAGACCTCCCGCATGTACAGGCGGCCGCCCCAGTGTTCTCCGCTACGCCGGTCCTTCACACCCGCCGGGTGCACGACCGGGCGGAGTTCAGCTACTGATGGTCTTGGCATAGTCGGCGTACGCGTCCCTGATCTGGTCGGTGGTGAGGTCGAGGTGCTCCAGGACGGTGAACCGTCCGGGGCGGGTCTGCGGTGCGTACTCCACGGCGCGCACGAACTCCTCCGCGGTGAAGCCCAGTTCCCGCGGCAGCACGGGCAGGCCGTGGCGGCGCAGCACCCCCGCGAAGAGGGCGGCCTGCTCGGGGGCGCCGCGCAGGTGCATGGCGAAGGCTGCGCCGAGGCCGACCTGCTCGCCGTGGCTGGCGGCCCGCGTGGGGTGGAGCAGGTCGAAGGCGTGGCTGATCTCGTGGCAGGCGCCGGAGGAGGGCCGGGAGTCGCCGCTGATGGACATGGCGATCCCGGACAGGACCAGGGCCTCGGCGAGCACGGTCAGGAACTCGTCGTCGCCGACCCCGCCGGGGTGGCGGAGCACCGACTCGCCGGCGCTGCGGCCCATGGCCGCGGCCAGGCCGTCGACGGGCTCGCCGGTGACGCGGTGGGACAGCTCCCAGTCGGCGATGGCGGAGATGTTGGAGATCGCGTCGCCGATGCCGGAGCGGACGAAGCGGACCGGGGCCTCGCGGATCACGTCGAGGTCGATGACGATCGCGATCGGCGTGGGGACACCGTAGGAGCCGCGGCCGTTGTCGTTGTCCAGGGTGGAGATCGGCGAGCAGAGGCCGTCGTGGGAGAGGTTGGTCGCGACGGCGACCAGGGGCAGCCCCACCCGGGCCGCGGAGTACTTCGCCACGTCGATGATCTTGCCGCCGCCGAGGGCGACGACCGCGTCGTAGCGGCTGCCGCGGATCTCGTCGGCGAGGCGGACGGCCGCGTCGATGGTGCCGCCGTTCACCTCGTACCAGTCGGCGCCGGGCAGCAGGGGGGCCAGGCGCTCGCGCAGGGCGGCGCCGGAGCCGTTGCTGACCGCGCAGGCGATCCGGCCGGAGGGCGAGATCCGCTGGTCGGCGAGGAGGGGGCCGAGGTCGTCGAGGGCGCCCGCCCGGATGTCGACGACGACCGGGGAGGGGATGAGCCGGGTCAGTACTGGCACGCGATCTCACGGCCCTTCGCGAGGTCGTCGTGGTTGTCGATCTCCACCCACGCGACCTCGCCGATGGGGGCCACGTCGACGGTGAAGCCGCGGTCGACCAGCTCCTGGTAGCCGTCCTCGTAGTAGAGGTCGGGGTCGCGCTCGAAGGTGGTCCTCAGCGCGTCGGCCAGGTCGGCGGCGGCTTCGGGCTCGATGAGGGTGACGCCGATGTACTCGCCGGTGGCGGTGGCCGGGTCCATGAGCTTGGTGATCCGGGTGACGCCCTTGCCGGGCTCGGTGACGACCTTCATCTCCTCGTCGGCGAGGGACTTCACCGTGTCGAGGGCGAGGATGATCCGCTTCCCGTCACCGCGCGCGGCGAGCAGGGACTTCTCGACGGAGACCGGGTGGACCGTGTCGCCGTTGGCGAGGATCACGCCCCGGGCGAGGACGTCACGGGCGCACCACAGGGAGTAGGCGTTGTTCCACTCCTCGGCCTTGTCGTTGTCGATGAGGGTCAGCTCGATGCCGTACTTGGCCTCCAGGGCGGCCTTGCGCTCGTAGACGGCCTCCTTGCGGTAGCCGACGACGACGGCGGCCTCGGTGAGGCCGATCTCGGCGAAGTTGCCGAGGGTGAGGTCGAGGACGGTCAGCGAGCCGTCGCCCTCGGGGTCCACGGGCACGAGGGCCTTGGGGAGGGTGTCGGTGTAGGGGCGCAGACGCCGTCCGGCACCGGCTGCGAGTACGAGGCCGATCATGCGGGTTCTCCTTCGTCGTGTACGGCGGGTGCACCCCGCTTGTGGGCCGACACCCAGAAGCGGATGCTCTCGGCGAGCACCACGAGCGCGACGAGCACGGCGAGGGCCGTCAGCGCGAGGGTGAAGTCGTCCGGGCCGAGCAGGAACGCCAGGAGCGCCACGGCCAGAGCCCGCCCCTCGTGCCCGCCGACCGCGCGCACCAGCCACCGCGGCGGCGCGCCCGTGCCGCCGCGGATGCGGTACACGGTGTCGTAGTGATGGTAGGCGACGGCCGCGACCAGCCCGAACGCCGCCGGGAGGGCTCCGGGCACGTCCGCGCGGGCGGCCAGCACCAGCACCGTGCCGTACTCGGCGGCCCGGAAGACCGGGGGCACCAGCCAGTCCAGGGCGCCGGTCAGCGGGCGGGCGACGGCGAGGCCGGAGGTGACGCAGTACACCAGTGCGGCGACCACGGTCCAGGGCGAGCCGTACCCGGCGAGGGCGGCCGTGAGGACGAGGGCGGCGGCTCCGGCGACGGCCGCGGCGAGCGGGGCGGGGCCCGGCAGGCGGCGGGCGAACGTACCGGTGGCGCGGGCGAGGGCGCCGGCGGCCGGACCGGAGTCGGCGAGGTCCGCGAGGGCCTGCGCGGCCCGCTCGGTGCGGGTGGCCCGCCGGGTCAGGGAGCGCAGCACCCGTCCGGCGGTGGTGTAGCAGGCGGCGAAGGCGCATCCGACCAGCAGGGCGAGGAAGACGATCCGGGGGGTGGTGAACGCGGTGAGCACGGCGATCATGGCCCAGCGTTCGCCGATGGGCAGCACGATCATGCGGCGCACCCAGACCGTCCAGCCGACGTCGTCCAGGCGGCTGGAGAGGGCGGCGGTGGGGCTGGTGTTGGCGGTGGCGTCGTGGTTCGCCTCGTTGAAGGAGAAGTCGACCACGTGCCGGCAGGTCTGGAGGACCATCGCGCCCAGCGCGAGGGCCCAGACGTCGTCCCCGCCACGGGCGGCGCCGAGGGCGAGGCCCGCGTAGTAGGCGTACTCCTTGGCGCGGTCGAAGGTGGCGTCGAGCCAGGCGCCGAGGGTCGAGTACTGGAGCGAGTAGCGGGCGAGCTGCCCGTCGGCGCAGTCCAGGACGAAGGAGAGGATCAGCAGCAGGCCGGCCGCGACGAACCCGCCGCGGGTGCCGGTGGCCGCGCAGCCCGCCGCGATCAGGGCGGTGAGCAGCGAGGCGGTGGTGACCTGGTTGGGGGTCAGGCCCCGGCGCGCGCACCAGCGGGCGAGGTAGCGCGAGTAGGGGCTGATGCAGAAGGTGGTGAAGAAGCCGTCGCGGGCCTTCACGGCGGAGCGCAGGCGCACGGCCTCGTCGTCGACCGCGTCGACCTCGGCCCGGACCCGGTGCCGGTCCTGGGCGTCGAGGGGGGTCCCGGCGACGAGGGTGCCCAGCTCGGGGCGGTGCACGGCGGTGCCGGAGGCCTCCAGGGCGCCGGCGACCTCGTCCACGGGCAGTCCGGCCCCGGTGGCCGCCCCGGCGGGGACCGTCGCGGAGACCGAGCGCACGGCGCCGGCGAGCGCGGCGCGGGCGGCGGGCTGCGCGCTCAGCGCGCCCGTCACGGCGGCGGCCGGGAAGCGGGGGTCGGTCAGGGCGAGGCGCAGCGCGTGGACGTGCCCGACGAACCGGGAGTCGACCAGGGCCACTCGCTGCGGTGCGGGGACGGCCGCCAGCAGGGCGGCGGCCTCCTCGGGCCCGGCGGCCAACTGGACGTCAAAGCCCAGGGACCGCAGATCGCCTTCGAGCGACGATCCGGGTACCGGGGGGCCGGTGAGGATGGCGGTCGACAGACGAACCCACTCCTTGGAACGGACAGTGCGTGGCCGCGCACGGCCTGTCCCGGGGCCCGGGCGGCGCGCGTCGGCAGAGGCTATCGGACGAGCGGAAGCGGGAATTCATCGGCCGTTCAGGCCGGGGGGCCCGCGGGGGTCATCATTGTCGATGATCACCCCGGGCTCCAAACCTGGGTCCGGACCGGGGTCAGGACCCGGGCCCATGGCGGGCCGGGACGTGGGCGGGGCCGGGGCGGGCCGGGATGTGGGGGCCGGGCCGGAGGCGGGCCCGGACCGGGCGGAAGGCGGGCCCGGTCGCCGGGACCCGGGCCTTAGGGTGGCCGTCATGACGTGGCTGATCACAGGCGGAGCGGGATACATCGGCGCCCATGTGGCGCATGCCATGACGGCGGCCGGGGAGCGGGTGGTCGTCCTGGACGACCTGTCCTCGGGCCTGCCGGGGCGGCTGCCCGCCGGGGTGCCCCTGGTGCGCGGCTCGGTCCTGGACAAGGAGCTGGTGGCGGGCGTCCTCGCGGGCGACGACATCACGGGTGTGGTGCATCTCGCGGCCCGGAAGCAGGTCGGGGAGTCCGTCGAGCACCCGCTGCAGTACTACCGGGAGAACGTGCACGGGCTGACCGTACTGCTGGAGGCGGTCGTGGAGGCCGGGGTGCCGCGCTTCCTCTTCTCCTCCTCCGCCGCCGTGTACGGGGTGCCGGACACCGCCCTGGTGCCGGAGAGCGCGCCGTGCCGGCCGATCAACCCCTACGGCGAGACCAAGCTCACCGGCGAGTGGCTGGTCCGGGCCACCGGCCGGGCGCACGGGCTGACCACGGCCTGTCTGCGCTACTTCAACGTCGCGGGCTCGGCCTCCCCCGAGCTGTCCGACACTGGGGTGTTCAACATCATCCCGATGTTCTTCGACCGGCTGACCCGGGGCGAGGCCCCGAGGATCTTCGGCGCGGACTACCCGACCCCGGACGGCACCTGTGTCCGCGACTACATCCATGTCGCGGACCTGGCCGACGCGCATCTGGCGGTGGCCCGGCGGCTGGCCGCACCCGGCGCCTCCGGCGATCTGACGGTGAACATCGGGCGCGGGGTCGGCGTCTCGGTGCGCGAGCTGGCGGACCTGGTGGGCGAGGTCACGGGCCGTGCGACCGAACCGGTGGTCGAGGCGCGCCGCCCGGGGGACGCGGCCCAGGCGGTGGCGGCGGTGGACCGGATCGCCCGGGAACTCGGCTGGACGGCCGGCCGGGGGGTGCGGGAGATGGTGTCCTCGGCTTGGGAGGGCTGGCTGCTGCGGCACCCGGAGGCGGCGGTGCGCTGACGGCCGGCCGGGGCGCCCGCCGGGTGGACCGCACAGCCGTCCGATGATCGTGCACCCGCTCTGACCTGCAAGCATTTCCGCAGGTCAGAGCATATGACAACGGTGTTCAGTACCGTGTTGACCATACCCCCCACCCGTAGTTCACTGAGGTCGTCGGCAGGTCCGGAACGATCACACGGGAGGCACCTCATGGGGGCTGGGCACGATCACGGGCACACGCACGGGCCCCCGTCCGGCACCGCCTCGGCGGCCCATGCCGGACGTCTGCGCGTCGCCTTCGCGATCACGCTCGGTGTGATGGTGCTGGAGATCGTCGGCGGTGTGCTCTCGGGGTCGCTGGCCCTGATCGCGGACGCGGCGCACATGGCGACCGACGCCCTCGGTCTGGGCATGGCCCTGCTGGCGATCCACTTCGCCAACCGCCCGCCCAGCGGCAACCGCACCTTCGGCCTCGCCCGGGCGGAGATCCTGGCCGCGCTCGCCAACTGCCTGCTGCTGCTGGGCGTGGGCGGCTTCCTGCTCTTCGAGGCGGTCGAGCGGTTCATCAGCCCGACCCAGCCCAAGAGCGGTCTGGCCATCGCCTTCGCCCTCGTCGGCCTGGCCGCCAACATGGTCTCCCTCTCGCTGCTGGTGCGCGGCCAGAAGGAGAGCCTGAACGTCCGGGGCGCCTATCTGGAGGTCCTGGCGGACACATTGGGCTCGGTCACCGTGCTGGTCTCCGCGACGATCGTGCTGACCACCGGCTGGTCCTACGCGGACCCGATCGCCTCCCTGGTCATCGGCCTGATGATCGTCCCCCGGACCCTGCGGCTGCTGCGCGAGACCCTGAACGTACTGCTGGAGGCGGCCCCCGAGGGCGTGGACATGGCCGAGGTGCGCGAGCACATGCTGGACCTGCCCGGGGTGGAGGACGTGCACGACCTGCACGCGTGGACGATCACCTCCGGGATGCCGGTCCTCTCCGCGCACGTGGTGGTCAGCCAGGAGGTCCTGGACGCGGTGGGGCACGAGAAGCTGCTGCACGAGCTCCAGTGCTGCCTCGGGGACCACTTCGACGTCGAGCACTGCACCTTCCAGCTGGAGCCGGCCGGTCACGCGGCGCACGAGGCGGGACTCTGTCACTGAGACCGGGGACGGATTGCTAGGGTTGACGGCCGGGGCGCGGATCGCGCCCCGGCCGAGCCGTGCGGGCCGTACCGGTGGTACGACCCCTCCCCGAGGAGCTGAGTCGATGACTGTCGCCGTCATCGCTGCCGAGCGCAGCGCCCGGTCCGTCACCGACTTCCGGGCTTCCGGCCGATCCTGATTCCGGCCGGCCCCCTCGGACGCGCTCCGAAGCGGCCGCCCGTGTCGGCGGGAGCCCGACCTCGATCAAGGGTCTCCACGTTGTCCGACAACACCACGCACGACTCGCACGACTTCTCCGACGACGCCTCCGGCGAGGCGTTCCGCGACGCCTTCTTCGCCCTGCACCACGGTCTGCCGCGGCAGGGCCCCGGCAGCGACGCCACCACCCGGCTCCTGCTGGCCGCCGCCCGCCCGCTGCCCGAGCGGCCGCGGGTGCTCGACCTGGGCTGCGGTCCGGGCCGTTCCGCCCTGCTGCTGGCCGCCGAGGCCGGGGCCCGGGTCACCGCGGTCGATCTGCACCGGCCGTTCCTCAACGAGCTGCGGCGGGCCGCCGGCGCCCGGGGCCTGGGCGACGCCGTCACCACCCTCGAAGCCGACATGGGCGCGCCGCCCTTCCCGGACGGCGCCTTCGACGCCGTCTGGGCGGAGAGCTCGGCGTACGCGATCGGCTTCGACAGGGCCCTGGCGAGCTGGCGGCGCCTGCTCGCGCCGGGCGGCTCCCTCGTCCTCACCGAGTGCGAATGGACCGTCCCGGAGCCCTCGGCACCGGCCCGGGCCTTCTGGGACGCGCACTACCCGCTGCGTACCACGGCGGCGAACTGCGCGGCGGTCTCGGCCGCCGGGTACACGATCCGGGCGGTGCACCGGCAGCCTGAGAGCGACTGGGACGCCTACTACGGGCCGCTCGCCGCACGCGCGGACGCGGCCGACCCCGGCGCTCCCGGTATGGCCGGGGCGCTGGCCGCGACGCGGGCGGAACTCGCCATGCGCCGCGACCACGGCACCGAGTACGGCTACACCGGCTATGTGTGCGCGCCGGCCGATCCGCGCTGGCGCACCCGCCCCGGGACGGCGGCCGACCTCGCGGCGATCCGCGCGGTCACCGCGGCCGCCTTCGGCACGACGGCCGAGGCCGATCTCGTGGACGCCCTCCGCGAGGACCCGGACGCCTGGCTGCCGGAGCTGTCGTACGTCGCGGAGGCGCCGGACGGCTCCGTGGCGGCGTACGCCCTGCTGACCCGCTGCCGGGTGGGCGACGCGCCCGCGCTGGCGCTGGCCCCGGTGGCGACCGCGCCCCGTCTCCAGCGGCAGGGTGCCGGGCAGGCGGTGGTCCGGGCGGTGCTGGACGCGGCGCGGGCGCGCGGCGAACGCCTGGTCGTGGTCCTGGGCCATCCGGAGTACTACCCCCGGTTCGGTTTCGAACGGGCGTCCGCGTACGGAATCCGGCCGTCTTTCGCGGTGCCGGACGAGGCGCTGATGGCCCTGGTCCTGGACGGATCGGCCGAGGTCCCGGGCGGCACGATCCGCTATCCCGCGGCCTTCGGCGTCTGACGGTGCGTCCGCCCCGCGGCCCCGGGCGGGGCCGCGGGGCGGACATACCCGTGGCCGAAGTGCGGAGAAGGCCCTTCTTTGCGGCAGACTGGGCCGGGCTCCCCAGGGCCGAGGAACGATGCGAAGGATGGTTATGCCGATCACACCAGCCACCGAGGCGAACAGCTCGTCGAACGGCACCGCGCCCGCGATCCTGCTCGAACTCGTCGACGAGCAGGGCAACACCATCGGCACCGCGGAGAAGCTGGACGCCCACCGCGCCCCGGGCAAGCTGCACCGCGCGTTCTCCGTCTTCCTCTTCGACGAGCACGGGCGGCTGCTGATCCAGCGGCGGGCGGCGGGCAAGTACCACTCCCCCGGCGTCTGGTCGAACACCTGCTGCGGCCACCCGTACCCGGGCGAGGCGCCGTTCGCGGCGGCGGCCCGCCGGACGTACGAGGAGCTGGGCGTGTCCCCGTCGCTGCTCGCCGAGGCGGGCACGGTGCGCTACAACCACCCGGACCCCGCGTCGGGCCTGGTGGAGCAGGAGTTCAACCACCTCTTCGTGGGCATGGTGCAGTCCGCGCCCCGGCCGGACGCGGAGGAGGTCGGCGAGACCGCGTTCGTGACGCCCGGGGAGCTGGCCGAGCGCCACGAGGCGGTGCCGTTCTCGGCCTGGTTCATGACGGTGCTGGACGCGGCGCGGCCGGCGATCCGTGAGCTGACGGGGCCGGCCGGGGGCTGGTGACCGTCCGCGGGCCGTGTCCGCCCCGGGCGCAGGCCCGGGGCGTCCTCCCTCAGAGGGGGGCGACGTCGGCGTGGAGGACGGGGGCGAGGGGCAGCTCGGCCCAGATGATCTTGCCGCCGCTCGCCGTGTTCTCCACGTCGCAGCGCCCGCCCGCCTCACGGGTGACCTCGCGCACCAGCAGCAGACCCCGGCCGCCGGTCTGGGCGGAGTCGGTCTCCAGCGCCCGGGGCCGGTAGGGGTGGTTGTCCTCGACGGACACCCGGACCCACTGCGCCCCGATCGCGACCTCGACGGCGACCTCCGGCGAGAGCAGGGCCGCGTGCCGCACGGCGTTGGTGACCAGCTCGGAGACGATCAGCAGCAGTCCCTGCACGATGTCGTCGGCGACCGGGACCCCCTGGCGGGCGAGCAGGTCCCGTACCGCACGCCGTGCCTGCGGTACGGAGACGTCGACCGCCGGGGCGGTGAAACGCCAGACCCCCTCGTACGACAGCGGCCGGGCCGGCACGCTCCCGCGGCTCTCCATAGTCACACCCTCGGCTCGTTCCCACTGACCGTCGAGCAACAAGTGTTGGGAGTCCCTTGGTCCGTACCGTGCACCTGAACAGAACTGATCGCCTTTGAGCGACATGTAACGCAATACGTATGACAGCGTCGGTTGAACGACTGGTCGAGGGGGTCTTGCGACCGTTACGCCGGGCCGATCGTTTCAGCACTCTATTTCCCGACTCCGCTGCGGATTTCCGTACTCCGTTTCCGTACCCCGCTTCCGGACACCGCTTCCGTACCCGGCTTGCGGACACTCTCTCCGGGGGCCGGACGGCGTGCCGATAGCATCCGGCGCATGGAGCACCCCGGCACCCCGCAGCCCCGGATCGTCCGCACCGTCGAGGACGGCGTCGCCACGCTGGTGATCAGCAATCCGGCGAAGCGGAACGCGATGACCACCGGGATGTGGCGCGCGGTGCCCGAACTCCTGGCGGAGTCGGCCGGCGACCCGCGGGTTCGCTCGCTGGTGCTGACCGGTGAGGGGCCGACCTTCTGCGCGGGCGCGGACATCTCCTCCCTGCGCGAGCCCGGCGAGGACCCGCAGGCCCTGGCGGTGCGGGCCGAGGAGGCCCTGGCCGCGTTCCCCAAGCCCACCCTCGCCGTGGTGCGGGGCTACTGCGTCGGCGGCGGCTGCCAGCTCGCCTCGGCCTGCGATCTGCGGTTCGCCGCCGAGGACGCGCTGTTCGGGATCACCCCGGCGAAGCTCGGGATCGTCTACCCGGCCGGCTCCACCCGCCGGCTCGCCGGGCTGGTCGGTCCGGCGGCTGCCAAGTACCTGCTCTTCTCGGGTGAGTTGATCGACAGTGTGCGCGCCCTGCGCACCGGACTGGTGGACGAGGTCCTGCCGGCGGACGAACTGGGCAAGCGGGCTGCCGAGTTCACCCGCATCCTCGGCACCCGGTCGCTGCTGACCCAGTGCGCGGCGAAGGAGTTCACGGGCGGCCGGACCGACCGCGAGGAGCACTGGTACAGGGAGGCTCGGCACAGCGGGGACACCGCCGAGGGCGTCGCGGCCTTCCTGGAGCGCCGGGCGCCGCGCTTCGGGTGGACGCCGGACTGACGAACCGGGGCGACGGGCAGGGAGCGTCGGGCCGGGCGACCGGCGGGGGCGTCGGGCCGGGACGACCGCCCGGGTGACGGGCGGGGGCGTCGGGAGGCGCCCGGGGCGGGGACCAGGGTAGGCCTGTACCCACGTACCAACCAGTCGGTAACGTGTCGCCATGACGTCTCTCCCCCCGCGTGCCGGACGCCGGTGCCACAACGCCCTGAACCCGCTGCACTCGACGGTCTACTTCTCCCCCGACCTGGGGCGCGAGCTGGCCGCCGTCGGTATCGAGGACGACAGCGCCGCCTACTTCGCCGCCCGCTCGGCCGCCATGGGCGCGGTCGGGGCCGGGGCGGTCGCCGCCACCTTCTACAACTTCAACCCCGAGCTGGTCGCACGGCACCTGCCGGCCGTGTGGGAGACGGCCTCCCCCGAGGAGGTACTCGCGGCGCGCCGGCGGGCCGCCGACACCACCCTGCGGCGGCTCCTCGGCGAGGAGACCATCGCCTCCAAGGAGCTGGCCGAGGCGGCGGCCCTGGCCCTGCACGCCACCGAGGCGTGCACCCGGCACGCCCGGCCGCTCTACGCCGCCCACGCGGACCTGCCGGCCCCGTCCGAGCCGCACCTGGCGTACTGGCACGCGGCCACGCTGCTGCGCGAGCACCGCGGTGACGCCCACCTCGCCGCGCTGCTGCTCGCGGGGCTCGACCCGCTGGAGGCCCTGGTGAGCCACACGGCGACGGGCAAGGGCATGGCACCCCGCTGGATCCTCGCCACCCGCGGCTGGCGCCGCGCCGACTGGGACGCGGCACAGAACCGCCTCCGCGACCGGGGTCTCCTGGACGCGGAGGGCGAGCTGACCGAGTCCGGCACCGCGCTGCGCGCCGAGGTGGAGGACCACACGGACCGGATGGACCTCGCCCCGTACGAGCACCTGGGCGCGGAGGGCGTCGAGCGCCTGACGGAACTGGGCCGGGGCTTCCTGCTCACCGCCTTCGCGGCGGGCGCGTTCCCCTCGGACGCGACGGGTCGGGGCTGAGGCGCGCCGCTCACGGCGCGCGGGGCGTGGGGCGCGAGGCTCCGGCCGTCCGGTCGCGGCCGGCGGGCGGGAGCACGGGGCGCCTGCGGAAGATCGGCGCGCGGGTTTCGGCCGCACGGGGCGGCCGGGCGCGGGCGGCCGGGCGCGGGCGCGCGGGGCACGTGCGGAAGATCGGGGCGCGGGGCGGTTTCGGGAGGCCGGGGGCGGCAAGCCGGAAGGCACGGATCCCTACACAGGAGGTGGCACCCATGTTCCGCGCCATCGCAGACGCACTACGCACCGTCGGCTCGGCGATCGCCACCGTGGTGACCCTGCCCTTCCGGCTGCTCGCCAAGCTCTTCGGCGGGGCCTCGCGCGGCGGTGGCCGCGCCCGCCGGGTCTGATCCCGCCCCGCGCGGGTCCGCACGGCACACCGTGCGGACCCGCGGGCACCGGGGCGCGACATCGCCCGCGGTCACCCGGCAGAATGCAGGCTCAAGCACAGCCAGCACGAGAAGGCGAGTCGGGAAACCGTGACCACGTCCATCGAAGGCAGGATCGCCGAGGAACTCGGCGTACGCGAGCGGCAGGTGAAGGCGGCCGTCGAGCTGCTCGACGGCGGGTCGACCGTGCCGTTCATCGCGCGCTACCGCAAGGAAGCGACCGAGATGCTCGACGACGCGCAGCTCCGCACCCTGGAGGAGCGGCTGCGCTATCTGCGTGAGCTGGAGGAGCGGCGGTCCTCGGTCCTGGACTCGGTCCGGGAGCAGGGCACGCTGACCGAGGAGCTGGAGGCGCGGATCAGGGCCGCCGAGACCAAGGCGCGCCTGGAGGACATCTATCTGCCGTTCAAGCCCAAGCGGCGCACCAAGGCACAGATCGCCCGGGAGGCCGGGCTCGAACCGCTGGCCGAGGGGCTGCTCGGCGACCCGTCCGTCGAACCCCTGGCCGCTGCGGCCGCGTTCGTCGACGCGGAGAAGGGCGTCGCGGACCCGGCGGCCGCCCTGGAGGGCGCCCGCGCCATCCTGACGGAACGCTTCTCCGAGGACGCCGACCTCATCGGCGAGCTGCGCGAGCGCATGTGGACCCGTGGCCGGCTGGCCGCGAAGGTGCGTGAGGGCAAGGAGGAGGCGGGCGCCAAGTTCGCCGACTACTTCGACTTCGCGGAGGGCTTCACCGACCTCCCCTCGCACCGGGTGCTGGCCATGTTCCGGGGTGAGAAGGAGGAGGTCCTCGACCTCGTCCTGGAGCCCGGGGAGCCGGTGGAGGGCCCGTCCTCCTACGAGGGGATCGTCGCCTCCCGCTTCGGCATCGCCCAGCGGGGGCGGCCGGGCGACAAGTGGCTCGGCGACACCGTCCGCTGGGCGTGGCGCACCCGGATCCTCGTCCACCTCGGGATCGACCTGCGGCTGCGGCTGCGCACGGCGGCCGAGGACGAGGCGGTGCGCGTCTTCGCGGCGAACCTGCGCGATCTGCTGCTCGCCGCTCCGGCCGGTACCCGCGCCACCCTCGGCCTGGACCCCGGTTTCCGGACCGGGGTGAAGGTGGCGGTCGTGGACGCGACGGGCAAGGTGGTGGCCACCGACGTGATCCACCCGCACGTCCCGGCGAACCGCTGGGACGAGGCGCTGGCGAAGCTGGCGCGGCTGGCGAAGGAGCACGCGGTCGAGCTGGTCGCCATCGGCAACGGGACGGCATCCCGCGAGACGGACAAGCTCGCGGGCGACCTGATCGCCCGGCACCCGGAGCTGAACCTGACCAAGGTGATGGTCTCGGAGGCGGGCGCCTCGGTGTACTCGGCGTCCGCGTTCGCCTCGCAGGAACTGCCCTCGCTGGACGTGTCGTTGCGCGGCGCGGTGTCGATCGCCCGCCGTCTCCAGGACCCGCTGGCGGAGCTGGTGAAGATCGACCCGAAGTCGATCGGCGTCGGCCAGTACCAGCACGACCTGTCCGAGGTGAAGCTGTCCCGCTCGCTGGACGCGGTCGTCGAGGACTGTGTGAACGGCGTCGGCGTGGACGTCAACACCGCCTCCGCCCCGCTGCTGGCCCGGGTCTCCGGCATCGGCGCGGGCCTCGCCGAGAACATCGTGGCGCACCGGGACAGCAACGGCCCGTTCCGTTCGCGCAGGGCCCTCAAGGACGTGGCCCGGCTCGGCCCGAAGGCGTACGAGCAGTGCGCGGGCTTCCTGCGCATCCGGGGCGGCGACGACCCGCTGGACGCGTCCAGCGTGCACCCCGAGGCCTACCCCGTGGTGCGGCGGATGGTGAAGGAGAGCGGCGGGGAGGTCGCGGCGCTGATCGGCAACACCGCGGTGCTGCGGTCGCTGCGCCCTGACGCCTTCGTGGACGAGACCTTCGGTCTGCCGACGGTGACGGACATCCTGCGCGAGCTGGAGAAGCCGGGCCGGGACCCGCGGCCGGCGTTCCGGACCGCGACCTTCAAGGACGGCGTGGAGAAGATCGGCGACCTGGCCTCCGGGATGGTGCTGGAGGGCGTGGTGACGAACGTGGCCGCGTTCGGCGCGTTCGTGGACGTGGGCGTCCACCAGGACGGTCTGGTGCATGTGTCGGCGATGTCGAAGACCTTCGTCAAGGACCCGCGCGATGTGGTGAAGCCGGGTGACGTGGTGAAGGTGAAGGTCCTGGACGTGGACATCCCGCGCAAGCGGATCTCTCTGACGCTGCGGCTGGACGACGACGCCTCGGCGCCGGCGCAGTCCCAGGGCGGTGGCGCCCCGCGCCGTGAGCGTGGCGGGCGTCCGCCGCAGCAGCGGCAGGGCGGCGGCGCGGGCGGCCGTGGTGGTGGCGGGCGCGGCGGCGCCGGTGGCTCCGGTGGCGGCAACGGCCGTCCGGCCGCGGCCCCGGCCAACAGCGCCATGGCGGACGCCCTCCGCAAGGCGGGCCTCCTCGGCGGCGAGCAGGGCGGCGGCCGCCGGCGCTGAGCGGAACCCCGGGGCGCCGGCCCCCACGCGCTGCGCGTGGGGGCCGGCGTCTGTGTGTGAGGGACCGTCAGTGGTAGCGCTGGAGGTAGTAGGTGAAGGTGCCGGCCTTCTGGCAGCGCAGCACCCAGGGCGTGGACAGCTCCAGCCGCGCCTTCTCCCCGGCGCAGGTGAAGGACGTCCGGTAGGTGCCGATGGTCCGCCAGGAGGCGGCTGCCCCCACCTCTGCGGCGGCCACCCGCTCCACCGCGGTGCCCGGGGCCGTGCTGGTGGCGGCGTAGGCGCCGGCGGGGGCGGCCAGTCCGACCAGGGCGGCCGCGGCGACGGCGCCACCGGCCAGGCGGAGGCCGAGCCTGCTCTTCATCACGGGGGTCCTTCCGTTCGGTGCCGAGGTCCGTGTGACCGTTGTCGGCGTGACGGTCGTCAGCCTGCCGGAACCGGGGAGCCGCGTCCTTGACCGGCGGCGACGGGCCGTTGACTCTCCGCGCCGCGCTCGGAGCCGCGCCCGGCGCCGCGCTCGGAGCCACGTTCCGCGCCGCGCCCGGAGCCGTGATCCGCGCCGGGATCCCCGCCGGCCCGGCGCGTCGTGGACGCCCGCAGGGACGACCGCCGGAAGTCGCTCGGGGTGGTGCCGTACGCGGCCTGGAAGGCCCGGCTGAAGTGGGCGGCGGCGGTGAAGCCCCAGCGGGCGGCGACCGCGTGGACCGGGGTGCCCAGCAGTGCCGGGTCGGCGAGGTCGCGGCGGGCGCGCGCCAGCCGCTGGCGCCGGATCAGGCCCGCCACCGTCTCCTGCTCGCCCTCGAAGAGGCGGTGCAGCTGGCGGGTGGACAGGTGGTGGGCGGCGGCGACCGTGCCGGGGGTCAGCGCGGGGTCGTGCAGATGACGCTGGATATGGGCCCGGATCGCACGGACCTGGTTCCGGTTCCTGGTGCGCTCGGGAAGTCCGGCCTCCGCGTCCGTCTCCTGGGCGACCATTCCCGCTACGAGATCGACGAGCACGGTGCCGAGGCGGGAGGCGTCCTCCTGCCGGTACGAGCCGTCGTCCTCGGTGAGCCGCACCAGGAACTGGGTGACCATCGCGCCGAAGCCCCGGGTGCCGGACAGCCGGCGTCCGACGAGCCGGTCCACTCCCGATCGCCGGGGGCTCGGCAGCAGCACCTTCGGGATCTCCACCCCGACCCCGACGACCGGCGCGCGTTCGTCACCGGAGTCGACGTAGAAGGGGCGCGAGGTGTCGAGGAAGTAGAGGTCGTGGGCCCCGTGGGTGCTGCGTTCCTCGGCGTGGTCGACCCGCAGGGAGCCGCTGCCGGGCAGCACCAGCGTCAGGTGGTAGCGCTCCGGGTCCGAGCGGCGGATATGCCGCGAAGTGCGCCGGTAGCCGCAGGAGTTGGCGGTCAGAGGCCATACGGACACCGCGTCCAGCCACATCATCTGCTGGTGGGCGTGGAAGTCGCCGGCATGGACGCTGAGCGTGTCCAGCGGGGCCAGGGTCCGCCCCATGCACTCGCGCCACGCGTCGAACCGGTCCCCTCGCGCCATGTCCTCGGTCTGGAACACGGTCTCCAGTAACACGTCCGCTCCCCCGTTTCCCGCTACCCGGCGCCGCCGGTGACGGCGGCGGCCACGGGTGGAGCCCCTGGTGCCCGGCGGCCCCTCCCGCCTGTCGTGTCCCTTCCACGGTGGCGGTCGACCGCCCCCTCGTCCACAACGCATTGCGGGGCGGCGGCGGTTCCCCGGTGTGAGATGCGGCACCCCCCGGAGGCGGATTCACTCCGGGGCGCGGAGTGACCCGGGCCCGCGGAGTCACCCCGGGAGCCCCGGTTCAGCGCTCCTCGGTGACCTTGCCGTCCGCGACGGAGAGGCGGCGCGTGGTGTGCACGGCGTCCAGCATCCGGCGGTCATGGGTGACGAGCAGCAGCGTGCCGGTGTAGGAGGCGAGCGCGGCCTCCAGCTGCTCGATGGCCGGCAGGTCGAGGTGGTTGGTGGGCTCGTCCAGGACCAGCAGGTTGACGCCCCGGCCCTGGAGGAGGGCGAGGGCCGCGCGGGTGCGCTCGCCCGGGGAGAGGGTGGTCGCGGGGCGCAGCACATGGGCCGCCTTGAGCCCGAACTTGGCCAGCAGGGTGCGGACTTCGGCCGGTTCGGTGTCGGGTACGGCAGCGCAGAAGGCGTCCAGGAGGGACTCGGTGCCGAAGAACAGCTTCCGTGCCTGGTCGACCTCGCCGACGACGACGCCGGAACCGAGCGCCGCGTGGCCCGCGTCGGGGGTGATCCGGCCGAGCAGGGCGGCCAGCAGAGTGGACTTGCCGGCCCCGTTGGCGCCGGTCACGGCGACCCGGTCCGCCCAGTCGATCTGGAGGGAGACCGGGCCGAGCCGGAAGTCGCCGCGGGACACCTCGACGTCGCGCAGGGTGGAGACGACGGCCCCGGAGCGGGGCGCGGCCGCGATCTCCATGCGCAGCTCCCACTCCTTGCGCGGCTCCTCGACGGTGTCCAGGCGTTCGATCATGCGCTGGGTCTGCCGGGCCTTGGCGGCCTGCTTCTCGCTGGCCTCGCTGCGGAACTTGCGGCCGAGCTTGTCGCTGTCGGTGGCCTTGCGGCGGGCGTTGCGCACGCCCTTGTCCATCCAGGAGCGCTGCATCTGGGCGCGCCCTTCGAGGGCCGCCTTCTTGTCCGCGTACTCCTCGTACTCCTCGCGGGCGTGGCGGCGGGCGGTCTCGCGCTCCTCCAGATAGGCCGCGTAGCCGCCGCCGTAGAGGGTGATCCGCTGCTGGGCGAGGTCGAGTTCGAGGACCTTGGTGACGGTCCGGGTAAGGAATTCGCGGTCGTGGCTGACGAGGACGGTCCCGGCGCGCAGTCCGCGGACGAAGGTCTCCAGGCGCTCCAGGCCGTCCAGGTCGAGGTCGTTGGTCGGCTCGTCGAGAAGGAAGACGTCGTAGCGGGAGAGGAGGAGCGAGGCGAGGCCGGCACGCGCGGCCTGGCCGCCGGAGAGGGCGGTCATGGGCTGGTCCAGGCCGACGGTGAGGCCGAGGGAGCCGGCCACCTCCTCGGCCCGCTCGTCCAGGTCCGCGCCGCCGAGGGCGAGCCAGCGCTCCAGACTCACCGCGTAGGCGTCGTCGGCGCCGGGGGTGCCTTCGGCGAGGCCCTGGGCCGCGGCGTCCATGGCCTCCTGGGCGGCGGCGACGCCGGTGCGCCGGGCGAGGAAGGCCCGCACGGTCTCGCCCTCACGCCGTTCGGGCTCCTGCGGGAGGTGGCCGACGGCGGCGGTGGGCGGCGAGAGCCGCAGCTCGCCCTCCTCGGCCCGGTCGACCCCGGCGAGCAGCCGCAGCAGCGTCGACTTGCCGGCGCCGTTCACGCCGACGAGCCCGATCACGTCACCGGGGGCGACGACGAGGTCGAGCCCGGCGAAGAGGGAGCGGTCGCCGTGCCCGGCGGCGAGGTTCTTGGCGACGAGGGTGGCAGTCATCAGGCCCGCACTCTAGTACGCGGGGGTGCGGGCGGGTGCGCCCCCGGCCCCACGACGGGGCCCCGGGCCGGCGCGGGGCCGTGCCGGACCCGGGCCCGGCACGGCCCGGCGGCGCGGGACGGGTCCGGGGCGCGCGGACCGGGCACGGCTCGGCGGCGCGGGGTGGGGTGGGCCCGGCCGCGGCCCGGACCCGGTCCGGCAGCCCGGGACGGTTCAGCGCGAGCCGACCGGCGGCTTGTCCGTCGGGCCGGGCTTCTCCGGCGTGGTGTCCGGCGTCCCGTCCTCGCCCGTGCCCGGGCCGATCTGGAACTCGAAGTCGCCGTCGTAGTGCTCGTGTCCGGCGATCACGGCCGATTCGACGGCCTCGATGCCCAGTTCACCGCGCACGATCAGCGGGTCGTGGCGCAGGTCCCGCATCAGCGCCACGCACATCCCGATCATGACCAGCACGAAGGGCGCGGCCACCAGGATGGTGAGGTTCTGCAGACCGGTGAGGGCGTCGCCCTCACCGCCGCCGATCAGGAGCATGATCGCGGCGACAGCGCCGGTCACCACGCCCCAGAACACGACCACCAGCCTGGACGGTTCGAAGGTACCGCGCTGGGAGAGGGTGCCCATGACGATCGAGGCCGCGTCCGCGCCGGACACGAAGAAGATGCCGACGAGGATCATCACCAGAATGCTCATCGCGGTGGCGATCGGGTACTCCTGCAGGACGCCGAAGAGCTGCCCCTCCGGCGTCGACTCGGCGGGCAGCAGGCCCTCGTCCTGGAGGGTCATCGCGGCCCCGCCGAAGACGGCGAACCAGATCAGGCTGACCGTGCTCGGGACCAGGATCACGCCGCCGACGAACTGGCGGATGGTGCGGCCCCGGCTGATACGGGCGATGAACATGCCGACGAAGGGCGTCCAGGAGATCCACCAGGCCCAGTAGAAGACCGTCCAGCTGCCGAGCCAGTCGGCGACGCCCTCGCCGCTGCTGGCCTCGGTGCGGCCGGCGAGTTCGGGCAGGTCGCCGAGGTAGGCCATGATCGAGGTCGGCAGCAGGTCCAGGATGATGATGGTCGGGCCGGCGATGAACACGAACACCGCGAGGACGAGCGCCAGCACCATGTTGGTGTTGGACAGCCACTGGATGCCCCTCTCGACACCGGAGACCGCCGAGGCGACGAACGCGGCCGTCAGCACGGCGATGATGCCGATCAGCAGCGCGATGCTGACCTTGTCCATCCAGCCGAGCTCGGTCATACCGCTGCCGATCTGGAGGGTGCCGAGTCCGAGGGAGGCGGCGGAGCCGAAGAGCGTGGCCAGGATCGCGAGGATGTCGATGACCTTGCCGAAGACGCCGTTGACGTTCTTCTCGCCGATCAGCGGCTCGAAGACGGCGCTGATGGTCTGCCGCCGGCGCCGCCGGTAGGACGTGTACGCGATGGCCAGGCCGACGACCGCGTAGATCGCCCACGGGTGGAGCGTCCAGTGGAACAGGGTGGTGGCCATGGCCGTCTCCATGGCCTCGGCCGCGTCCTGCGGGTCGGTGCCCGGCGGCGGGTTGGTGAAGTGCGACAGCGGTTCGCTCACACCGAAGAACATCAGACCGATGCCCATGCCCGCGCTGAACATCATCGCGATCCAGGAAACGGTCCGGAACTCGGGTTCCTCGTTCTCCTGGCCCAGCTTGATCCTGCCGTAGCGGCTGATGGCGAGCCAGAGCGCGAAGACGACGAACCCCGACGCCGCCAGCACGAAGGCCCAGCCGCCGTTGTGGATCAGCCCGCTGAGCATGCTCGCGGACACGTCCTCCAGCACGTCCGTCGCCGTGGCACCCCACACGATGAAGGCGAGGGTGAGCACGGCGGCGACGCCGAAGACCACGCGGTCCGTTCTCTGAGGTGCCGTCTCATGGGGAGGCTCGGGGAGATCTGCCGTCACCGACAGCTCTCCTCGGCCTGCCCTTCCTTCGTCATCCGACACAAGCGGCACCTTTCAACAGGGTTCTCGGGAACCGGTTCTGGCCCTCCGCTACCCCCTACCACACGAATTGCACGTCAGCCCGGTCAACAGGCGGCGACAGGCCGGGCCACTGTGAGGTGATGGGCCGCGCGTCCGTCCAGGAACAGCGGGACCAGCGCGCGCAGGGGCTGGCGCAGCGGCACGAGGGCGCCGTCCCGGACCACCAGGGAGCGCACACCGTGCAGGGCCAGTTCGTCGCGGACCTCCGCGTACTGGGACGCGTCCAGCCGGTAGGCGCAGGGCGGGTCGGCGATCGTCTCCTCCCCGGTCGCCGGGTCGTTGTCGGCGCCGCCGAGGTAGACCGGGCCGCGGTCGGCGAGGCCGCTGAGGCGGGCGGTGGTGGTGGCCGCCTCGATCGCGGCGCGCCGCTCGGTACTGAACGCGAACAGGCCGCCGAGGGCGGCGAGCTGGCTGTCGTGCCGGCGGCGGTGGTTGACGGCCGGGTCCTCCTTCTCCTGCTCGGTGAGGGCGTCGACGCGGCTCTCGATGAGCAGGCCGAGGGCGTTCTTGACACCGGCCGCGTTGCGCAGGATGCGTTCCTGGCCGTCGCCGGCGGTCTGCCGGACGGGTTCACCGGTGTCCGGGTCGGTCCAGATGCCGTAGGTGCCGGTGGTGTGTCCGGCGCGGGCGGCGGCGGGGCGGACGTGGTCCTCGGAGAGCCGCCGGGACTCGCGGTGCACGAGGCGGTGGGTGTTGAGGTTGCGGGGCCAGAGGTCGAAGAGGTCCTTGTCGTAGTAGGGCGGGGTGGCGCCGTACTCGTGGAGGTCGTAGACGAGGTCGGGGCGGTTGTCGCGGACGACGGCTGCCAGGGCGCGGGCCTCGGCGGTGCGCAGGGCGATGTGGTCGCGGTTGACGTCGGTGCCGTCGGAGTTGCCCCGGGTGCCGGCGGCGCGGCCGTCGGGGTTGGCGTTCGGCACGACGAGCAGCCGGGTGCGGGCGAGGAGGGCGCGCTCGCGGGCGTCGGGCGCGAAGGCAAGGTCGCGGACGGTGGTGAGGCAGGCTTCGCGGCCCGACGGCTCGTCACCGTGCTGGGAACAGACCAGCAGCACGGTGTGGGCGGCGTGGCGGGGGCCGAGGCGGACGAGCTGGAGGGGGCGGCCCTCGGCGGTGGCGCCGATCCGTTCGACGGAGGCGCGCGGGGTGCGGTCGACGGCGGCGAGGAGGTCCTGCTCCTCGTCGTGCGCGGTCCACCGGGCACCGGCGCTGCGTTCGAAGCCGGTACGGGGGACGGGGTCGGCGGCGGCCCGGGCGGGGGCGTTGACCAGCGGCACGGCGAGTGCGGCGGCAGCGGCGGTGAGGGCGAGGGTGCGGTGGCGGGTGCCGGTTCGGGTGCGGTTCCGTCCGCGGCCGGGGGCACGGGGACTCGGGGACGTACTCATCGGTCGCCTCCGGGGACGGGGTTGGCGGGGCGCGGGCCCTGGACGGTGGCGGCGCCGTCACCGGTCGCGGTTCCGTCACCCGTGGCGATGCCGTCACCGGTGGCGGTTCCGGTTGCGTCGCGGGGGCCGGCGGCGGGCGGGGTGGTGCGTGGGGCGTGGGCCGATCCTGCGACGGCGCGGGCGAAGGCGGGCGCACCCCCGACGACCGGGAGTGTCGCGCGGGTGCGGGTCAGGTCGAGGCCGACGCGCCCGGGGGCGGCCGGCGGTTCGATCAGGTTCCGGTCGGTGCCGGCGACGATCAGCGCGAGCCGGTGCCCCTTGGGGACGACGTGGTCGGTGGCGTGCAGGTCGAGGGTGAGGGTGTACGGGCGGCCGGGTACGAGGTCCCGGGCCCCGGCGGCGCCGGTGTGGGTGTTCAGGTCTGCCCAGCCGCGGGCGAAGACGGTCGCGCCGACCCGGGTGGTGTCGGCGGCGGTCTCCTTGTAGCAGGAGCTGTCCCCGGTGGTGCTCGGTCCCCAGCAGGTGCGCCGCTCCAGGGTGGTGATGCCTTCTCCGGAGGCCGCGTAGTCACGGATTTCGGCCGGGCCGAGGTCCACCAGGACAGCGGTCAGATGGGCGCTGGTGGTGGACGGGGTGGCCCGGACGGTGACCTTGCCGGACCCGGCGAGGCGCAGGTCCCGGGAGAGCGGCCGGGTCGTGAAGACGGTCTTGGCGGCGGTCGGGGTGCCGGCGGAGGCGGCCCAGTCGGTCTCGTCGAGCGCGGGGTCGTCGGCGAAGCTCTCGGTGGCGCCGGGGCGGGCGGGCCTCAGGGAGAGGGTGCCGACGCCGGGGCTCGGCCCGCTGCCGGGGCGCAGCACGGTGGGGGCGGTGCTCCGGGGCGGCCAGTGGCGGTCGGCGGTCCACTGCCCGGGGGCGCGCTCCACCTGGGACATGGGTTCGCGGTCGACGCCGTTGTCGTAGCCGAGGAGGTAGTGGTCGAACCAGCGGTGCAGGGTGCGCACCCAGTCGGCGCGGCGGAAGTCGAAGGGGTCGACATGGCCCGTCTGCGAGAGCCAGATCCGCCGTTCGACGCCGTGCGCGGCGAGCGCGTCCCACCAGCGGCCGAGCTGTCCGGCGCGCACATTGAGGTCCTGCATGCCGTGTATGGCGAGCACACTGGCGCGGACCCTGTGTGCGTCGGGCACATAGTCGCGTTCGGCCCACAGCGGGGTGCGGTCGCCGGAGCGGGGCGCGCCGTCGACGAGCTTCTGCTTGACGGCGCCGCAACGGGCGCGGGCCTCGGGGCTCTCCACGTATCCGGCGAGCCATTCGGGGCCGGAGTCGTAGAGCGGGGCGCCCTGGGAGAAGTAGTAGTCGTACCAGGAGGAGATCGCGCCGATGGGCACGATGGTGCGCAGGCCGCGCACGCCGGTGGCGGCGACGCCGTTGGCCACGGTGCCGTCGTAGCTCTTGCCGATCATGCCGGTGGCGCCGTTGCTCCAGCTCGCGCGGGCCAGTTCGGCGCCGGTGCGGGTGGTGTAGGCGCGGGCGCGGCCGTTCAGCCAGTCGACGACGGCCTTGGCCGACCGCACGTCGGAGCGTCCGCCGACGTCCGTGCAGCCGTCGGAGCGGCTGGTCCCGGCGAGGTCGACGGCGAGGTAGGCGTAGCCGCGCGGCACGAAGTAGTTGTCGTAGTACAGGGGGAAGCCGACGGGCCGGCCCTGGGCGTCGTAGGTCTTGCGCTGGCTCTCGTTGCCCCGGCCGCAGCAGGCGTAGTAGGGGCTGGCGTCCATCACGACGGGGATCCGCCTGCCCTGCTGCGCGGGTTCGCGCGGCCGGACGATGTCGACGGCGACGCGGTCGCGCCGCCCGTCCGCGTCCTCGTCCAGCCCGGTGTCCACCCACACGGACTCGCGGATCGCGTCCTCGTAGGAGTGAACGGGCCTGCTCTCCCGGGGCCGTTGGTGCCCCTCCCCCGCCGCCTGGACCGCCGCCCGGGCGGCTCCGCCCGGCACGAGGCAGAGCGCGGCGAGGGCGGCGGCGGTGGTCACGGCGAGGCTTCTGTACGTCACACGGGTTCTCCGCACACGTATCGGCATGGCGGGGACGGTACTGCGGTCAACTCCCGTGCGACAGGGGGCGGGTGGGCGGACGGTTGCGGGCCCGGGTCCGTCCCGGCGGACGAGGAGGAGGCCGCGGACGGGTCCGGGGCAGCGGGCGGGGAAGACGGTCGGGTCCGGTTCAACGGGCGGGGAAGGCGGTCGGGTCCGGGTCAGCGGGCGGGGAAGGCGGCCAGTTCCCGTTCCCACTCGTCCGCCGCCCGCACCAGCCCGCACGGGTCGACGGCCACGGGCACCGCGTGGGTGCGGCTGCCGCGGGGCGCCGCCTCCAGCGACAGATACACCCGCACCACGGCGAGCCCGCCCCGCCACCCGCCCAGCCCGAACCCGAGCACGGGCTCCGTGAACGCCACCTCGGGCACGAGCAGTCCGCCCCCACTACCCCCGGCCGGCTCGACCGCCCCGTCCGCCACGGCCCGCAGCCACCCACCGACCCGCCGGGCCTCGTCCGTCAGCAGACACGCGTCCCGGAACGTCCACCGCCGCCCGTCCCCGGTGGCCACCGCCCCTTCGACCACCAGCCAGTTGTCGTCGTACGCGTCCCCGCGCACGGCTGGGAACTGATACCCCACGGGCCGCAGCGCGACGCTGTTCACCTGATCACTCAAGAACACCGCCCGAGGATGCCACGGGGTTGCGGGCGGGGGCGTGGGATTTCGGGGCCGGGTGTTCTGGGCGCGGGTTGTCCGGGGACGGTGAGCGTACGACCGTACATGTGGGGTGTACGGTCGTACGCATGACGGACCACTTCGCCTGTGACCCCCGGACCCAGCGCGAGCGCATGCTCGCCGGTGATCTCTACCTCGCCGACGACCCCGAGCTGGAACGCGACGCCCGCCGCGCGGTGCGGCTCGCCGCCGACTACGCCGACGCCTACCCCCGGGACCCGGACGCCGCCCGCGCGATCCTGGCCGAACTGCTCGGCGGGCTCGGCGAGGGCGCGCACATCCGGGCGCCGCTCACCGTCGACTACGGCAGCCACCTCACCGTGGGCGCGGGCACCTTCGTCAACGCCGGGCTGACCGCGCTGGACGTCGCGCCCATCACCATCGGGCGGGACTGCCAGATCGGGCCGAACGTCCAGCTCCTCACCCCGACCCACCCCCTGGAGCCCGGCCCCCGGCGGGACAAGCTGGAGGCGGCGCGGCCGATCGTGCTGGAGGACAACGTATGGCTCGGCGGCGGCGTGATCGTGCTGCCGGGGGTGGGGATCGGGGAGAACAGCGTGGTCGGCGCCGGGTCCGTCGTCACCCGGGACGTCCCGCCGAACGTGGTCGCGGTCGGCAACCCGGCGCGTGTGGTGCGCCCGTTGCCGGGGACCTGATGGCGACCGGGCAGGCCGACCCCGAGCGCCGCGAGCGGATCATCGCCGCCGCGCTGGACGTGGTCGCGGACGAGGGCGTCGCGGGCGTCTCGCACCGCAAGGTGGCGGCGCGGGCCGGGGTGCCGCTCGGGTCGATGACGTACCACTTCACGGGGATGGACGAGCTGCTGCGCGAGGCGTTCACCCGCTTCTCGAACGGGGTGGTGGCGCTGTTCGAGGAGCGGCTGTCGGCGGCGCGGACGCCGGGCGAGGCGCGGGAGGCGGTCACGGGGCTGATCCACGAGCTGTCGGAGGGGCGGCAGCGCGATCTGGTGCTCACGCACGAGCTGTACACGCTGGCCGCCCGGCGCCCGGCCTTCCGTGAGCTGACCCGCGCCTGGATGCGGCGCAGCCGGGACGCGCTGGAGCGGCACTTCGACCCGGAGACGGCCCGGCAGCTCGACGCCCTGATCGAGGGGCTGTCGCTGCACCGGGCCCTGGAGACCGCGCCGCACGGGCGGGAGCTGACCGCGAAGGCGGTCGCCCGCGTCACCCGGACCGGGTGACGCGGGCGACCGACCCGGCGACGGCCCCGCGCCGGCTCGCGGCGGATCGGGCCGCGCCTCGGTGGACCGCTCCACGCCCGGTGAACCGCTTCCCGGCGGACCGGCTCCTGGGAGCGCTCTCAGCGCGTCTTCGGCTGCCGATATCCTGGTCGGCGTCGGCCGCCCGGCCGGCCCGGCCCGCCGCGGACCGGGCCCGCAGACCAGCAGTGCCGGGCCCGCACCACAGACCAGCAGCGCCGCAGACGAGGAGCGCCCGCCTTGCCCGAGCAGACCACGGGGTCCCGCCCCACGCTGGAAGCCGTCGCCGCGCGTGCCGGTGTGTCCCGTGCCACGGCCTCCCGGGTCGTCAACGGCGGCGCGGGGGTGCGCGCCCCGCTGGTGGACAAGGTGCGCAGGGCGGTCGAGGAGCTCGGCTACGTACCCAACCACGCGGCCCGCAGTCTGGTCACCCGGCGGAACGGGGCGGTCGCCGTGATCATCGCGGAGCCCGAGTTCCGGGTCTTCTCGGACCCGTTCTTCGAGCAGCAGGTGCGCGGCATCAGCCGGGAGCTGACCGCGCACGACGCCCAGCTGGTGCTGCTGTGGGTGGAGGGCCCGGGTGACCACGACCGGATAGCGCGCTACCTCGGCGGCGGGCACGTGGACGGCGCCCTGGCGTTCTCCCTCCACAACGACGACGAGCTGCCCGCCCTCATCGGCCGCACCCGGATCCCCATGGTGTTCGGCGGCCGGCCCGCGGCGGGCGCCGACTCCTCGGTGCCGTACGTGGACTGCGACAACCGGGGCGGGGCGCGCGAGGCCGTGCGCCACCTGGTCTCCCTCGGGCGGCGCAACATCGCGCTCATCGCGGGCCCGCGGGACCAGACCTCCGCCCTCGACCGGATCGACGGCTACCACGACGTCCTCCTCGACGCCGACCCCGGACTGCTCCGCCAGGGCGACTTCACCGAGGAGAGCGGCGCCCGCGCGATGGCCGAGCTGCTGGAGCGGCGGCCGGACGTGGACGGGGTGTTCGTCTCCAACGACCTGATGGCGTCGGGCGCGCTGCGCACCCTGCGCGAACGCGGGGTGAAGGTGCCCGAGGACGTGGCGGTGGTCGGCTTCGACGACATGGCCTCCGTCGTGCGCACGACCGATCCCGCCCTGACGACGGTCCGGCAGGACATCGAGGGGATGGGCCGGCTGATGGTCAAGCTGCTGATGCGTCAGCTCGACGACACGGGCGCGGAGGCGCCGGCGTCGGTGATCACCCCGACGACCCTGGTACGCCGCGCCTCCGCCTGACCGCCCCGCTCCACGGCAGCGAACGGCGGGCGCCGGAGGAGACTCCGGTGCCCGCCGCTCTGCCGTGGGGCCGACGCGGTGTGGGATCAGCCGCAGGGGATCACATGCAGGGCCCAGTTGCAGGGGATCAGTTGTAGGGGATCACCAGCACGGACTGCGCCGTCCCGGTCTGGAGCCTCGACGTGGCGTTGCCGATCGCGCTCCACACCTCCAGCCGGACCGTTCCGCCGCGCAGGTTCCCCAGGCTGCCGGTGGCCGACTTGAGGCCCCGGGACTGCGCGTACTCCTCCCAGCCCGTGACCGGGTCGGTGGCGAAGTAGTGGTAGGTCTCGGTGCGGTCGAAGCTGCCGTCGCCGGTCAGGTCGTAGCTGACCCGGGCCTGCTGGCCGAGGCCGACCGCGGTGCCCGCGTCGACCTGGAGGCGGAAGGCGGTGGTGCCGCCGGAGCGCAGGGTGCCGTTGACGTTGCGGACCTCGTACACCAGGGGCTGGTGCGGGGTGCCGTCGCGGTTGACGCCGCCGGCCGAGGCGATGGTGTCGCTGCCGGCCGTGCCGCCGGTGGCCGTGGTGAGCGCGCCGCCGGTGCGGAGCTGGAAGGTGTTGCCGGTCGGCGGGTCGGGGTCGGGGTCCGGGCTGCCGGTTCCGGTGCCGGTCGCGGTCGAACGGGCGGGCACCGAGAGGGTCTTGCCGTCCGAGAAGGTGACCGTGCGGGCGGTGGAGCCGTGGTTGTGCGCCGCGTAGGTGCGGGTGGTGCCCTTGACGAAGACGGCCGAGGTGGGGATGGAGCCGGTCACCGTCGCGTCGGGCGCGCCGAGGGTGTCCAGGGTGGTGAGCCAGTGGTAGGTGTGCGCCTTGGACTCGCCCGCCTCCGGGGTGTAGCCCGCGTGCTGGGCGTCCCACTTGGACTTGGCGGCGGCCGGGTCGGCGAGGGACTGGAACTCCCAGAGGATGTCGCGCCACTCGACGGCCGGGCCGCCGTTCTCGCGTTCCATCTCCGCGATGTTCCGCCGGATCGCGGTCTTCTCGCCGCCGAGGTGGAGCGAGCCGCCGGTCACCGGGAGGACGTTGATGCCGTGGATCTCCTCCGGGTTGGCGGTCCACCAGGTGGCGTACGCGCCGCCGCTGCCCCAGACCATGCCGACCGTGTCGTGGCGGAACCCCGAGGGGAAGACCTGCTCGTCCGCGTCGAACCAGTACTGGGCGATCGACTCCGACTCGGTCGCGAGGAGGTACGAGCCGAGGTCGCGCAGGGACGCGTCACCGGTGGCCGAGCCCCAGAGCACCAGGGCAGCGCTGAGGTTGGTGGACTCGGAGGAGGACTCCTGGTTGTTGCCGGCCGCGAAGCCCTGGTGGCCGGAGGCCCAGCTGTGGCCGGCGTAGACGTCGAAGCCGCGCAGGAAGGGGAAGGCGCTGTCGGTGCGGCTGGGGTTGGCGGTGTCGCGGATCAGGGTCTTGACCATGCCGCCCCAGGCGGAGTCGGCGGCCCACGCCTGGTCGTACTGGGCGACGATCGCGGCGGCGTAGACGTAGTAACCGTAGTGGAAGTGGTGGTCGTTGAGCTCGGTGTCGCTGCCGTAGGAGGCGGGGTAGCCGGTGAGGGTCTTCCAGGCGCCGTCGTAGGAGAACTCGCCCGGTCCGCCGACGGTGAACCAGTCCTGGAGGCGGCCCTTGATCAGGCCGAGGAGCTTGTCCCGGATGCCCATCTCGCCGATCTGCTCGGCGACCGGCACGAGCTGGGCGAGCTTGCCGAGCGCCTTGCCGGTCCAGTAGGTGTCCACGGCCCCGGAGAACGGGTCGGAGGAGTTGGCTACCTCGTTCAGATAGCCGCGCAGCCGGGCCGCGTCGATCCCGCCGGCCTTGGGCAGGGCCGGGAGGACGGCCCGGGCCCGCTGGGTGGTGGTGAAGGTGGCGGACTCGCGGACCTTCATCGTGCCGCGGGGGGAGACGTAGGTGTACGGGGTCAGCGCGTCGGTGGTGTTGAGCCACTGGTGCCGGTACAGGGCCTGGAGGGTGCCGCGCTCGGTGCCCTCCTTGGCCTCGGTCGTGAGGGTGTAGGTGGCCCGGACGTCGCCGCCGCCGGAGCTCCAGTTCACGGTGGAGCCGGTGACGAAGCTGAAGGCGTACTTCCGGTAGGTGGCGAGGGCGTCCGTGGAGGGCAGGACGGCGACGGAGAAGTAGTCCTTGCCCGCGAGCCCGGCGCTGATGGTGGAGCCGGAGACGTTCCAGTCGGCGCCGCTGGGCGCGAAGAGGGCGTAGTGGTGGCCGCCGACGGTGATGCCGAGGACGTTGCCCTGGTCGGCGAAGACCGACGGGCTGCCGGCCGTGGTGATCTGGGCGTTGCCGCCGGTGCCCCGGGCGTACACGAAGGGCATGCCGTGGCCGATGGTGGTGCGCAGGGTGCGGGCGCCGTCGGACCAGTAGGGGGTGACGGTCCAGTCGGACCAGGCGTCGGCCTTGGTGTCGGGCGAGTTGAGTCCGCTGAGGCCGATGGTGAGGTCGCGCTTGTGGGCGTACTCGTACTGGCGGCCGTCGCCGACGATCGCCGGACTGGTCGGGTAGCCGACCTCCAGGCCGCCGGAGACCGCCTGGTAGGTGAGGGGGTGGCCGTACATCGGGGTGGAGTACGGGTTGTCGCCGTAGCGCTGGAAGGCCAGTGAGGACCACCAGTCGTTGGTGGGCACCGGTTTGCCCTGGGCGGCGGGGGTGACCTTGGGGGTGACCGGTGCGCCCGTGTTGGTGGTGGGGCCGGAGGTCCCGGCGGGGCGGGTGTCGGAGTAGCTGCCGGCACCGACGGGGACGGGGGCCGCGGTCGCGGGGGTGGCGCCCGGGCCGAGGCCGACGACCGCCAGGGCGGAGGCCAGGACGAGGACGGCGGCGGGGCGGGCGCGGTGGGTGGGCGGTCGGCTGCGGGGGCTGGACGGTCCGGTGCGGGGGGCTGGCATGGCGGCACCTCATGTCATCACGACGGACAGGGGGACGGCTCGGGTGGCTCAGTGCACTGGAAGACCGGGGAACAGTGTCCGAGAGCGCTCTCAGATGGCCGGAAACGTAAAACTCCCGAAACATGGGTGTCAATACATGGAACACAGAAGGGACTTGGACCCGAGTCCAACCCGTTATGTCTTCGAGTCTTGACGGGACACACGCGGGACGGGCACGCTCCGAGCGCAGGTTTGAGAGCGCTCTCAGGTCAGGGGAGGCTCTCGCTCGACCCCGGAGCCAAGGGAGGCTTCCCATGCCCAATGCCCGAGCCGCCAGAAGAGCCGCCGTCCGTCTCGGGGCGGTCGCTCTCACCGGGGCGCTGCTCGCCGCCTGCGGAGGGTCGTCGGACGACGCCTCCGACAGCGCGGGCGGCAAGGTGACGATCACCGTCGACCTGTTCGGGTCCTTCGGCTACAAGGAGGCCGGGCTCTACGCCGAGTACGAGAAGGCCAACCCGGGCGTCACCATCAAGCAGACCGACACCGAGGACGAGGCCGACTACTGGAAGTCCCTCCAGACCCGGCTCGCCGGCGGCGGCGGCCTCGCCGACGTCCAGGGCATCGAGGTGGGCCGGATCGCCTCGGTCACCCAGCAGCAGGCCGACAAGTTCGAGGACCTGAAGAAGTACGGCGCGGACAAGCTGAAGAGCCAGTTCGCGGACGCCAAGTGGGCGGCGGCCACCGGCAGGAACGGCGAGGTCCTCGGGCTCGGCACGGACGTGGGCCCGGAGGCGATGTGCTACCGCACGGACCTCTTCGAGAAGGCCGGCCTGCCCACCGACCGCGAGGAGCTGGCGCAGAAGTGGTCGACGTGGGACGGCTACCTGGAGCTGGGCAAGCAGTACCAGGCGAAGGCCCCCGCCAAGAGCGCCTGGCTGGACAGCGTCGGCAGCCTCTACTCGATCATGATCGGCCAGGAGGAGGAGCGGTACTACAACGCCTCCGGTGACCTGATCTGGGAGAGCAACCCCGCGCTGAAGACGGCCTGGAACACTGCGGTCGAGGCCGCCGAGGGCGGTCTGAGCGCCAAGCTGGACCAGTGGTCGCCGCAGTGGAACCAGGCGTTCGCGGCCGGCTCCTTCGCCACGATCCCCTGCCCCGCGTGGATGCTCGGCTACATCAAGGGCCAGGCCGGTGAGACGGGCCAGGGCAAGTGGGACATCGCCAGGCTGCCCGGCGGCGCGGGCAACTGGGGCGGCTCCTACCTCGCGGTGCCGAAGGCGGCGAAGAACAAGGAGGAGGCGTACAAGCTGATCGAGTGGCTGACCGCCCCCGAGCAGCAGGCCGAGCTCTTCCGGAAGCAGGGCAACTTCCCCTCCTCCACGGGCGCGATCGAGAAGGTCGCCGACGCCACGGACCCGTACTTCTCCGACGCGCCGATCGGCAGGATCTTCGGTGACGCGGCCAAGGAGGCCCCGGTCCAGGTCCTCGGCGTCCACGACCAGAACGTGGCGCAGCAGATCACCAACGCGCTGAGCGAGGTCGAGCGCAAGGGCACCTCGCCCAAGAAGGCGTGGGCGAACGCGAAGAAGGGCGTCGAGAACACCATCGGCTGACCCCGGGGCCGGGCGCCGCGTCCACAGGCGCCCGGCCACGAGCCGGACGCCTGAGGTGCCCCGCCGCCCGGCCACGAGCCGACGCCTGAGGTGCCCGCCGCCCGGCCGCGAGCCGGGCCCCGCACCCCTCCGGGCCGGTCCGCAGTCCGAGAACCCCGCCTCGGGCCGGCCCGGAGGCCCAGCCACCGCCCGCCCCCGGCCCGTGACCCGTGGCCGGACCAACCCGCCTCGCGGGCGGCGCCCATTCCCCGGACCCCGCCCGCGCCCCCCACGCCCCCACGCCCCCACCGGGCGCGCCGGGGAGACGCCCCGCCCGCCCGTACCGACCCACGAAGGGCCGCACCGTGACCCTGACCGCATCCGCGAAGCCGGCCGCGCCGAAGCCGGCGCCGCCGCCCCGGCCGCAGGCCGCGCGGCGGGCGTGGCAGAAGTTCTCGCCGTACGCCTATGTCGCCCCGTTCTTCACCCTGTTCGCCGCCTTCGGTCTCTTCCCGCTGGTCTACACGGCGTTCGTGTCCCTGTACCGGATCGAGCTCCAGACCCCCGGGGACATGGAGTGGCGCGGCCTCGGCAACTACACCGCGCTGCTGAGCGACGAGTTCTTCTGGACGGCGCTGCGCAACACGTTCACCATCGGTGTGCTCTCCACGGTGCCCCAGCTCGTTATCGCCCTCGGACTCGCGCACCTGCTCAACTACAAGCTCCGTGGGCGCACCTTCCTGCGCACCGCGATGCTGCTGCCGTACGCGACCTCCGTGGCCGCCGCCACCCTGGTCTTCGCGCAGCTGTTCGGCCGGGACTTCGGCCTGATCAACTATGTGATGGGCCTGGTCGGCATCGGCCCCGTCGACTGGCAGAACAGCACCGTCGCCTCGCAGATCGCCGTCTCCACCATCGTCATCTGGCGGTGGACCGGCTACAACGCGCTGATCTACCTCGCGGGCATGCAGTCGATCCCCCACGAGCTGTACGAGGCGGCCGAGATGGACGGTGCCTCCAAGTGGCGCCAGTTCTTCCACGTCACCCTGCCCGGTCTGCGGCCGACCATCGTGTTCACGGTCATCGTCTCCACGATCGGCGCGACCCAGCTCTTCGGTGAGCCGCTGCTGTTCGAGGGCTCGATCTCCGGCGGGATCTCGCACCAGTACCAGACCCTCGGCCTCTACATGTACGAGCAGGGCTGGGGCTTCTTCCACCTGGGCCGGGCCGCCGCCATCGCCTGGGTCATGTTCCTGCTCATCGTGGTGCTCGTCGGGGTCAACGCCCTGCTCGCGCGCCGCCGTTCCCGCAAGGAGGCCGGCCGATGACCGCACTCGCCGACCCGCCGGTCGCACCCTCCGTCCCCGGGAAGCAGCCGCCGGACCGCCGGGGGCGGCGCTCCCGCGCCGGGCGGACCAACCAGGGCGGGAGGCTGGCCTACGCGATCCTGATCGTGGCCGTGCTGATCTCCGCGTTCCCGTTCTACTGGACGATCGTCGCGGCGAGCCGCTCCAACGCCGACCTCGCCCAGGTGCCGCCGTCGCTGATCCCCGGCCCCAACCTGATCCGCAACTTCGAGGCGGTGATGGAGGAGGCGGACATCGGCAAGGCGCTGCTGAACTCCCTGATCGTCTCCGGTTCGATCACGGTGGGCACGGTGCTGTGCTGCACGCTGGCCGGGTTCGCCTTCGCCAAGCTGCGCTTCCGGGGCCGGGGCGCGCTGCTCGCGATCACCATCGGCACCATGATGATCCCGCCGCAGCTCGGCGTCATCCCGCTGTTCATGCTGATCGCCGAACTCGGCTGGGTGAACCAGCTCCAGGCGGTCATCCTGCCCGGACTGGTATCCGCCTTCGGTGTGTTCTTCATGCGCCAGTACCTGGTGCAGTCGCTGCCGGACGAGCTGATCGAGGCTGCCCGGGTGGACGGCGCGTCCACCGCGCGGATCTTCTGGTCGATCGTGGTGCCGATCGCCCGGCCGGGCATGGCCGTTCTGGGCCTGCTCACCTTCATGGCCGCGTGGAACGACTTCTTCTGGCCGATCGTCGCGCTGACCTCCTCCGAGCCGACCGTGCAGGTGGCCCTGCGGCAGCTCGGCGGCGGCTACGTCCACGACCAGTCCGTGATCATGGCGGGCACCCTGCTCGGCACCCTGCCGGTGCTGCTGGTCTTCGGCCTGCTGGGCCGCCAGATCGTCGGCGGCATCATGCAGGGCGCGGTCAAGGGCTGATGGGACGCCCACCGGGTGCGCGGGCCGGTCCGGACGGCGGGGCCGGCCTCGTTCCCGCCCGTTCGGGCCCGGCCCGCCCCCCGGCTCCGCCTCCCCCGCCCACCGCCTCACTCCCGGGAGTTCCCTCCTCATGACCGCGCTCGACGCACGTCCCGACACGACGACGACCCATCGCTTCCCGGAGCACTTCCGCTGGGGCACCGCCACCGCCGCCTACCAGATCGAGGGCGCCGCGGCCGAGGACGGCCGGACCCCGTCGATCTGGGACACCTTCAGCCGCACCCCCGGCAAGGTCCGCAACGGCGACACCGGCGACATCGCGGCGGACCACTACCACCGGGTGACCGAGGACATCGCCCTGATGCGGCGGCTCGGCGTCACCGACTACCGCTTCTCGGTCGCCTGGCCCCGGGTGCAGCCCACCGGCCGCGGCCCGGCCGTGCGCAAGGGCCTGGACTTCTACCGGCGGCTCGCGGACGAGCTGCTGGAGGCGGGCATCCGGCCGGTCGCCACCCTCTACCACTGGGACCTCCCGCAGGAACTGGAGGACGCGGGCGGCTGGCCGCAGCGCGAGACCGCGTTCCGCTTCGCCGAGTACGCGGGCATCATGGCCGAGGCGCTCGGCGACCGGGTGGCGACCTGGACCACCCTGAACGAGCCGTGGTGCGCCGCCTTCCTCGGCTACGGCAACGGGGTGCACGCCCCGGGACGGACCAGCGCACTCGCCTCGCTGCGCGCGGCCCACCACTTCAACCTGGCGCACGGGCTCGCCGCGCGGGTGCTGCGGGGCGCGCTCGCGCCCTCGGCCGAGGTGTCGCTGACGCTGAACCTGCACGCGGTGCGCGCCCACACCGACGCGCCCGAGGACCTGGACGCGGCCCGCCGGATCGACGCGGTCGGCAACCGGATCTTCCTGGACCCGGTCTTCCGGGGCCGGCTCCCCGAGGACCTGATCCGCGACACGGCGCCGGTCACCGACTGGTCCTTCGTGGCCGACGGCGACCTGGAGGCGGCGTCCGCGCCGATCGACTCGCTGGGGATCAACTACTACTCCCCCACGGTGGTCGCGGCGGGCTCCTGCGAGTCGCCCTCGCCCTGGGCGGGCGCCGAGCAGCACGTCCGCTTCCTGCCCGCACCGGGCCCGCGGACCGCGATGGACTGGCCGGTGGACGCGGACGGTCTGCACGAGCTGCTGATCCGGCTGCGGGACGACCTGCCGGGCGTGCCGCTGGTGATCACCGAGAACGGTGCGGCGTACGAGGACTACGCGGACCCCTCGGGGGAGGTGAAGGACCCGGAGCGGGTGGAGTACCTGCACGCGCACCTGGCCGCCGTGCACCGGGCCATCGAGGACGGCGCGGACGTGCGGGGCTACTTCCTGTGGTCGCTGCTGGACAACTTCGAGTGGGCGTACGGCTACAGCAAGCGGTTCGGCATCGTGCACGTCGACTTCGCCTCGCAGCGGCGGACGTTCAAGGACAGCGCCCGCTGGTACGCGTCCGTGATCGCCCGGGGCGGTCTGGCCTCGGGCTGAGCCCAGCCGACGAGCCACGCGCCCGGGGCAGTGTCCCTGCCTCCGGGCGCGCGGGCCCGGAGGCGGTCCTGTGCCCGACGGCTCGGGGGGATCAGGGCCGGGCGGCCCGGGAGGCCCGCCGCCGTTCGGCGCGGCGGGCCTCCCGGGCCAGGGGGAGATAGCGCAGCCGCTCGGGGAGGGCGGGGACCACGGTCCGCACGACGCGGGAGAAGCGGCGCAGCCGTCGCTCCTGCGCGTTCGTCCACTCCAGGCCGAGGGCGTCCCGGGCCTCGGGCGGCATCAGTCCGATGGTCATGAAGCGCCGGAACCGGGCCAGCCGGGGCAGCAGCACGGGCCACAGGGCGCGCAGCAGCACTCGCAGCGGCAGGGGGCCCCGGTCGGGCGGCGGGACGGGCGCGCAGGCGTCGACGAGTTCGCGGACCACCGCGGTGGCCTCCACCTCGCCGTCGAGCATCCGGCGCCAGTACGGCCAGAACTCCTCGACGGTCCCCGGCATGTCCCGGTCGTGGATACCGAGGACCCGGCCGACCTGGAGCCACTCCGCGTAGAGCAGCCGCTCCTCGGCCGGGGTGAGCGTGCGCACCAGGTAGCGGGCGGCGTGGCGGTAGACGGGGAAGCCGGTGGCGTGCACCCAGGCGTAGTTGGCGGGGGTGAGCGCGTGGTAGCGGCGGCCGCGGGTGTCGGTGCCCTGGATGGTTCGGTGCAGTTCGCGCAGCCGGCGGCCCTCGGCGGCGGCCTGCTCGCCGCCGTAGACCCAGAGCTGGAGGGAGCGCAGGGAGCGCTCGCCGCGGCCCCAGGGGTCGGTGCGGAAGACGGAGTGCTGGTCGACGCCCGCGCCGACGGCCGGGTGGGCGACCTGGAGGGTGAGCGCGGACGGGAGCATCAGCAGGGACCGGATGTCGCCCGTGAGGGCCCACAGCACCCCGCCGGGCGGAGGGGGCGGGGGCGGCGGTACGGGGCGGGGGGCCCGGCTGGTCACGTGGTCACTTGCTCCGGGGCTTGGTCGTGCGGTCACCTCCCAGTATGCGGGGCGCGGGGGCGGCGGGTGCGCCTCCGGGGGGAGGGCGGGGCCCGGGGTGCGGATGGCGATCGCGGCGGGGCTCGATCGTCGCGACGGCGATCGTTGCGGTGGGGGCAAGAATTCCGGCACCGGAGTATTACCTGAAGGTAACTTCGGCTGGTTTGATGTGCGTCGCCGGTACGCAGTCCGGAGCACCCCCCTTCCCCACCCCCCACTCCACGACAGGAGTTCCTGTGTCGACCTCCACGCTGAGCCGCGCCCTGTGCGCGGCCGTCTCCGCCGCGCTCGCCGCCACCGCCCTGGCCGCCGCCGCGCCCTCGGCCTCCGCCGCCGGCCCGGCCGCGGCGACCCCCTCGCTCAAGGTCCTCAGCTACAACGCCTTCCTGTTCAGCAAGACCCTCTACCCCAACTGGGGCCAGGACCACCGGGCCGCGGCGATCCCGCAGACGGACTTCTTCCGGGGCAACGACGTGGTCGTGCTCCAGGAGGCGTTCGACAACTCCTCCTCGGACGCCCTCCAGCGCCGGGCCGCCGCCGAGTACCCGCACCAGACGCCGGTGATGGGGCGGAGCAAGAGCGGCTGGGACGCCACGAGCGGGGCGTACTCGGCGACGACCCCGGAGGACGGAGGCGTCACCGTGCTGAGCAAGTGGCCCGTGGTGCGCAAGGAGCAGTACGTCTACAAGGACGCCTGTGGCGCGGACTGGTGGTCCAACAAGGGCTTCGTCTACGCGGTGCTGGACGTGAACGGCTCCCGGGTGCACGTCGTGGGCACCCACGCACAGTCCACCGACCCGGGCTGCAAGGCGGGCGAGGCGGCCGCCGTGCGCAGCCGACAGTTCCGCGCGATGGACGCCTTCCTCGACGCCAAGAACATCCCGGCCTCCGAACAGGTCGTGGTCGCGGGCGACTTCAACGTGGACCGGCACTCCGCGGAGTACGCCTCGCTGCTGGCCGACGCGGGGCTCGCGGCCGAGGACGCCCGGACCGGGCACCGGTACTCCTTCGACACCGAGGAGAACTCGATCGCGGCGGACCGCTACCCGGACGACCCGCGCGAGGACCTGGACCACGTGCTGCACCGCGCGGGTCACGCCCGGCCGGCGGGCTGGACGAACGACGTGGTCAAGGAGGAGAGCGCGCCGTGGTCGGTGCGGAGCTGGGGCACCACGTACACCTACACGAACCTCAGTGACCACTACCCGGTGATCGGCAGCGGCCGCTGACCGGGGGCGCCCGGGCCCGGGGCGGGCCCGGGCGCCCGACCGGCGGCACGCGCGGCGCGCGAGCGGAGCGGCAGCACCCTTGTGCGACTGTCAGGGGCATGTCACATTGAGTCCGCAACTCCGGACTGGTCCAGTCCACATCGCCGTCCACCCAGCGGCGATCCCCCCACGGACTCGTACGAAGGAGAAGCTCCCATGAGACGCACTCTCCGTGCGCGCATCTGCCTGCCCGCGCTCCTCGCCCTCACCGCCCTGGGCCTGGGCGCACACACCTCCACCGCGGCGCCGGGCCCCGACGGCGCCCCGTCCCCCGGCCCCGGAGCGACGGCCACGGCCGCGCAGTACAGTCTCAACTCCTCCCTCACCCAACGCCTCGGCGACCGTTCCGCCGGCTCCTACCTGGACTCCGCCACCGGGGAGCTGGTCGTGACCGTGACCGACGCCGAGGCCGCCACGGCGGCCCGCGAGGCCGGCGCCCGCGCCGAACTCGTCCGCCACAGCACGGCGGAGCTGCGGTCCGCCATGGACACCCTCCGGGCGCGGGCCGCGATCACCGGCACCTCCTGGGGGATCGACCCCTCGTCCAACGCGGTCGCCGTGGAGGCGGACTCCTCGGTGTCTGCCCGCGACCTGGCCCGCCTGAAGAAGGTCGCCGCCTCCCTCGGCGACCGCGTGAGCATCAAGCGGGTGCCCGGCGTCTTCACCAAGGAGGTCGCCGGCGGCGACGCGATCTACGGTGGCGGCTCCCGCTGCTCGGCGGCGTTCAACGTCTCCAAGGGCACGGCCCGGTACTTCGTGACCGCCGGCCACTGCACCAACCTGTCGGCCTCCTGGTCCGCGACCTCGGGCGGTGCCGCGGTCGGCACCCGTGAGGGCACCAGCTTCCCGACGAACGACTACGGACTCGTCCGCTACACCAACGGCTCCCAGCCCGCGGGGAACGTCAACCTCTACAACGGCGGCTACCAGGACATCACCTCCGCGGCCGACGCGGTGGTCGGCCAGTCGATCTCCAAGTCGGGCTCCACGACCAGGGTGACCTCCGGCACGGTCACCGCCGTGAACGTCACCGTGAACTACAGCGACGGCCCGGTCTACAACATGGTCCGCACCACCGCCTGTTCAGCGGGTGGCGACAGCGGCGGCGCCCACTACTCGGGCACCACGGCACTCGGCATCCACTCCGGCAGCTCCGGCTGCTCGGGGACGGCCGGCTCGGCCATCCACCAGCCGGTCAAGGAGGCCCTGAGCGCCTACGGCGTGGCCGTCTACTGAACCCCGGCCGGCTGAGAGGGCGTGCCCGCGGCGGCGGGCACGCCCTCGCCCACGCCCGGCCCGCCCGGACGCGCGACCCGGTGGGACTCGCGACCCGCCGGGACTCGCGACGCGCCGGGATCTGGGCCGTATGGGGCAGGCGCACGGCCGGGGGGCTGCGCACGCCCGATGCTGAGGGGGCATCAGCTCCCCTCGCCCCCGCAGAGGTCCTCATGAACGTCCCCCCACTCCGTGCCCCCTCCCCCTCCCCCTCCCGGACCCGGCACCGTGCCGGACTGCTGCGCCTCGGCGCCTGTCTCGCCCTGGCGGCCGCCGCCCTCGGCGCGGCCCCCGCATCCCCGCTCGCCGCCCCGGCGACCGCCACCGCGACGGCGACGGCGACGGCGACGGCTTCAACGACCGGCGACCCGGCCGCGCACGCCGGAGGACCTGCCGGCCCGGCCGGACCCGGCTCCGGATCCGGCTCCGTCGAGGCCCTGCAGAAGCGGCTCGACGCCCTCGTCCGCCGTGCGGACGGTCCGCCCGGGGCGATCGTCGTCCTCCAGGACGGCGATCGGCGGCGGGTGGTGCGCTCCGGCACGGCGGACCTGTCGACCGGCCGCCCCCCGCGCACCGGCGACCACATGCGGATCGCCAGCACCTCGAAGGCCTTCAGCGGGGCCGCGGCCCTGCACCTCGTGGCGGAGAGACGGCTCGGTCTCGACGACACCATCGGGCAGCGGCTGCCCCTCCTCCCGCGCGCCTGGCACGCGGTGACCCTCCGCCAGCTGCTCCAGCACACCAGCGGACTGCCCGACTACACCACCTCCCCCGAGTTCCAGCGCCTGATCAACGAGAACCCCCGGCGCCACTTCGACTCCCGGCGGCTGCTCCGGTTCGTCGCCGGCGAACCGCTGAACTTCCGGCCCGGCTCCCGCTACCTGTACTCCAACTCCGACAACATCGCGGTGGCCCTGATGGCCGAGGCCGCGACCGGCCGCCGCTACGAATCCCTCCTCCGCGACATCGTCTACCGGCCCCTGGGCCTGCGGAACACCAGCCTGCCGCAGGGCTACGAACTCCCCGAGCCCTATATGCACGGCTACGACGTCGACCCGCCGGCCGCACCGGAGGACGTCAGCGAAGTCCTCAGCGCCTCCGGCGTCTGGGCGTCCGGCGGCATCGTCTCCACCCCGCGCGACATGACCCGCTTCATCCGCGGCTACGCCCCGGGCACCCTGACCTCCCCCGCCGTGCTGCGCGAGCAGCGCCGCTGGGTGAAGGGCGCCTCCGAGCCCGCCGGGCCGGGCGCCAACCGGGCCGGACTGGGCATCTTCCGCTACACCACGCGCTGCGGCGTCGTCCTCGGCCACACCGGCAACTTCCCCGGCTACACCCAGCTCATCGCCGCGACCCCGGACGGCAGGCTCTCCCTCACCTTCTCCCTGACCCGGCAGATCAACAAGGAGATCGCCCCCGCGCTGCTGGAAACCGTCCGCGACATCCAGGAGGACGCCGTCTGCACCCTGATCCGCGGTTAGGAGGTGCCCGGCGGAGTCCTGCCCCGCCGGGCCGGCCCCCGGGCGCGGCCCGGGGGACAGCCCAGGGGCGGATCCGGGCACGGCCCCGGGGGGACAGCCCAGGGGCGGGTCGGGGCACGGCCCCGGAGGCATGCGCGATCTCGGTCATGGCTCCACCGTACGGACGGCCTCCGGCATCGGTGCCGGGTTTTCCACAGCACCGATGAGACAGCATTACTGTTGTACCGGTGACAGGAGCGGAGGGAGAGCCATGAAGGACGGCACCGGCGGGCAGGCGATCGCCGCAGCGGCGGAAGACGGCACGGAGCCGGCGTTCACCGTCGACGAGTTGGCGGCGCGCGCCGGGATGACCGTGCGGACGATCCGGTTCTACAGCAGCCGCGGGCTGCTGCCCCCGCCCGTGATCGGCCCGCGCCGGGTCGGCCACTACGGCCCCGGGCATCTGTCCCGGCTGGCGCTCATCGAGGAGTTGCAGCACCAGGGGATGACCCTCGCCGCGATCGAACGCTACCTGGAGCAGCTGCCGGCGGATCTGAGCGAGCAGGATCTCGCCATCCACCGGGCCCTGGTGGCCTCCTGGGCACCGGATTCGGCGGAGGAGGTCACCCCCCGGGAGCTGACGCGGCGGGCCGGACGGGAGTTGTCGGAGCAGGATGTGGACCGGCTGGCCGCGATGGGCGTGCTGGACCGCCGCCCGGACGGCCTGCTGCGGCTGGACGGCTCCCTGCTGCGCCTGGGCCTGGAGCTGCTGGACGTGCCGATCGCGCACGAGACCATCCTCGCCTCCCGCACCGTCCTGCTGGAGCACGCCCGCGCGGCGGCCCAGGAGCTGTCGAGGCTGTTCCGCGACGAGGTCTGGGGGCCCTACCGGGAGAGCCGTGAGGACCCGGACCACGTGGCGGTCATGAAGTCGCTGTCCGCGCACATGCAGCCGATGGTGGTGCAGGCCCTGGTCACCGCGTTCCAGCGGTCGTTGCGAGAGGAACTGCGGGCCGCGTTCGGCAGCGACCGCCGAGCAGCCGCCGGACACCCCCGGCGCACGGTTCGTGACCATGGCAATTCGGGCCGTGAGTAGCGTGGTTGACGCATTCTCAATTCAACCCCACGTATAGATCACGATTGCGCCACGGCATCCTTAAAAGGGACTGGACCATGTGCGCTTGCGTGCGCAACTCTCCTGCGCATCAAGCGAATTGACTGTTCATCAATTCAGCAGCGGCGATTACACCACCACACCCCGGACCACCGCCCCAATTGCCCGAGTTATTCGCAAATTCGTTCTGGCAAGCTTCCGCGCACCGTTCCCTGGCCAAGGAAGAGGAGGTGCACACCCATGCCCGGACACCAAAGACGCCGGAAGCAGCGGCGGGGCACTCCCCGCCGGCTCATACTCGCCACGGCCGCCGTCGCCGTGATGGCGGTCGTCGGAGGGGTGGCCCACGAGGCGCCCCGCGGGGCCGACGGGGGCAGCCCGCAGCCGCTCGCCCAGGGGGATCCCGCCGCGGCGGGCCCGCCCGCCGTCCGGACGGCGGCGCCCGCCGAGGCCCCGGCCGCGTCCGGGAACGGCGAGCCCGCCGAGGGGGCCGGGGAATCCGGGGGACCCGGCGCCCTCCCCCGTACGGCCGCGCCCGCGCTCGCCGCCGCGCCCGGGACCGCCGCCAAGGCGCCGGGTGCCGAGGGACGTTCGGGCCTGGTCCGCGACCTCGGGTCCGCGACGGGCTGGAAGGCCGACGGGACGCTGCCGCCCGGGCGCTGGACGGTCACCGTGGAGGCGGGCCAGCCGGCTCTGGGCCGGGACGAGGAGGAGATCACGGTCTCCCGGGGCACTCCGGCCTCCCCCACCCCGGCGACCGGCCCCGGGGCTGCCACCCCCGGCCGAGCGGCCGGCCCCGGGACCACGGCGGCCACCGCGACCGCACCGGGCGCGGCACCGACGACCGGGCCTGCCACACCCGCCATACCCGCCACACCCGGCACGCCCGCCGCTCCGGACACCCCGGACACGGCGGCCGCCGACCCGCCGGGGCCCGGCGGCCGGACCGGGATCGCCGTCGGGGGCACGGTGGTCGCCGCCCTCGTCGGCGGAGCTTTCGCGGTCCTCGCCCACCGCGTCCGCCGCCGGCGCGACCCGGGGCGCCCGCTCAGCCCGCGTCGGTGAACCGCTCCCCCCGCTCGGCCTTCGCCAGCAGCAGCGCGGGGGGCTGGAACCGGTCGCCGTAGCGGTCGGCCAGCTCCCGCGCGCGGGCCACGAAGCCGGGCAGGCCGCCCTCGTACCCGTTGATGTACTGGAGGACGCCGCCCGTCCAGGCGGGAAAGCCGATGCCCATGATGGAGCCGATGTTGGCGTCGGCGACCGTGGTGAGGACGTTCTCCTCCAGGCAGCGCACCGTGTCCAGCGCCTCCGCGAAGAGCATCCGCTCCTTCATGTCCTCGAAGGGGATCTCGGCACCGGGCACGGCGAAGTGCTCCCGCAGCCCCGGCCACAGGCCGGTGCGCTTCCCGTCCGGGTCGTAGTCGTAGAAGCCCGCGCCGCCGCTGCGGCCGGGGCGCTCGAACTCGTCGACCATGCGGTCGATGACCGCCTCGCCCGGGTGCGGCGTCCAGGTGCCGCCGGCCTCCTCGACCGCGCGCCGGGCCTCGTTGCGGATCTTGCGGGGCAGGGTGAGGGTCAGCTCGTCCATCAGGGAGAGGACCTTGGCCGGATAGCCGGCCTGTGCCGCCGCCTGCTCGACGGAGGCCGGGTCCGCCCCCTCGCCGACCATGGCGACGCCCTCGTTGATGAACTGGCCGATGACACGTGAGGTGAAGAAGCCGCGCGAGTCGTTGACCACGATCGGCGTCTTGTCGATCTGCCGGACCAGGTCGAAGGCGCGGGCCAGCGCCTCGTCACCGGTGCGATCGCCCCTGATGATCTCCACCAGCGGCATCTTGTCGACGGGCGAGAAGAAGTGCAGGCCGACGAAGTCGTCCGGGCGGGAGACCCCCTCGGCGAGGGCGGTGATCGGCAGGGTGGAGGTGTTGGAGCAGAGCAGCGCGTCCGGCTCGACGACGTCCTGGATCTCCTGGAACACCTTGTGCTTGAGGGAGGCGTCCTCGAACACCGCCTCGATGACGGCGTCGCAGCCGGCGAGGTCGGCGGCCTCGGCCGTGGGCGTGATCCGGGCGAGGACGGCGTCCGCCTTCTCCCGGGTGGTGCGGCCCCGGGCGACGGCCTTGGCGCACAGCTTCTCCGAGTACGCCTTGCCCCTGGCGGCGGCCTCGGCGGTCACGTCCTTGAGGACGACCTCGATCCCGGCGCGGGCGCAGGAGTACGCGATGCCCGCGCCCATCATCCCGGCGCCGAGGACGGCCACCCTGGTGACCTTGCGGGGCTCGATGCCGGACGGGCGGCTGGCGCCGGAGTTGACGGCCTGGAGGTCGAAGAAGAACGCCTGGATCATGTTCTTCGCGGTCTGCCCGGTGACCAGCTCGGTGAAGTAGCGGGCCTCGATGACCTGGGCGGTCTCGAAGTCCACCTGGGAGCCCTCGACCGCGGCGGCGAGGATGTTGCGCGGCGCCGGGTAGGGGGCGCCGGCGGTCTGCTTGCGCAGGTTGGCCGGGAAGGCGGGGAGGTTGGCGGCGAACTTGGGGTTCGACGGGGTGCCGCCCGGGATGCGGTAGCCGGGGGTGTCCCAGGGCTGGCGGGACTCGGGGTTGGCGTCGATGAAGGCGCGGGCCTGCGCCAGCATCTCCTCGCGGGTGGCGGCGACCTCGTGGATCAGGCCGTTCTCCAGGGCGCGCTTCGGCGTGTACTGGGTGCCCTGGAGGAGGACCTTGAGGAGGGCGTCGGCGATGCCCATGAGGCGCACGGTACGGGTGACGCCGCCGCCCGCGGGCAGCAGGCCGAGGGTGACCTCGGGCAGACCGATCCTGGAGCCCGGCGCGTCGAGGGCGATGCGGTGGTGGCAGGCGAGGGCGATCTCGTAACCGCCGCCGAGGGCGGCGCCGTTGATGGCGGCGACGACGGGCTTGCCGAGGGTCTCGATACGGCGCAGGGCGCGCTTGATGCCGAGGCCGGCCTCGAAGACGAACTGCGCGTCGTCCGGTCCGGCCTGGATCATCTCCTTGAGGTCGCCGCCCGCGAAGAAGGTCTTCTTCGCGGAGGTGACGATGATGCCGCGGATGGAGTCCTTCTCGGCCTCGATCCGGTCGGCGATCGCGGTGACGGACGCCTTGAACGCCTGGTTCATGGTGTTGGCGGACTGGTCGGGGTCGTCGAGGACGAGGGTGACGACGCCGGTCTCGTCCTGTTCCCAGCGGATGGTGGTGGACTCGCTCATGGTGGGGCTGCTCCGTAAGAGGGGGCCGGTGGGGACAGGACGGTCAGAGGCGTTCGACGACGGTGGCGATGCCCATCCCGCCGCCGACGCACAGCGTGGCGAGGCCGTAGCGCTTGTCCTGGCGCTCCAGTTCGTCGACGAGGGTGCCGAGGATCATCGCGCCGGTGGCACCGAGGGGGTGGCCGAGGGCGATGGCGCCGCCGTTGACGTTGACCTTGTCCAGGGAGAGGCCCATGTCGTCGGCGAAGCGCAGGACGACGCCGGCGAAGGCCTCGTTGATCTCCACCAGGTCGATGTCGTCGATGGTCAGGCCGGCCTTGGCGAGGGCCTTGCGGGTCGCGGGCGCGGGGCCGGTGAGCATGATGGTCGGCTCGGAGCCGGAGACGGCGGCGGAGACGATCCGGGCGCGCGGGGTGAGGCCGTAGCGCTCGCCGACGGCCTTGCTGCCGACGGCGACGAGGGCGGCGCCGTCCACGATGCCCGAGGAGTTGCCCGCGTGGTGGACGTGGTCGATCTTCTCGACCCAGTGGTACTTCTGGAGGGCGACCGCGTCGAAGCCGCCGAGTTCGCCGATGTCGGCGAAGGAGGGCTTGAGGGAGGCGAGGGAGTCGGCGGTGGTGCCGGGGCGCAGGTGCTCGTCGCGGTCGAGGACGACGAGGCCGTTGCGGTCCTTCACGGGGACGACCGAGCGCTCGAAGCGGCCGTCCTTCCACGCGGCGGCGGCCCGCTCCTGGGAGAGGGCGGCGTACTCGTCGACGTCGCGGCGGGACCAGCCGCCGAGGGTGGCGATGAGGTCGGCGCCGATGCCCTGGGGGACGAAGTTGGTGTCCAGGTTGGTCATCGGGTCGGCGAACCAGGCGCCGCCGTCGGAGGCCATCGGGACCCGGGACATCGACTCGACGCCGCCGGCGAGGACCAGTTCCTCCCAGCCTGAACGGACCTTCATGGCGGCCAGGTTGACCGCCTCCAGCCCCGAGGCGCAGAAGCGGTTCTCCTGCACACCGGCCACCGTGTCGGGGAGCCCGGCGGCGATGGCGGCGATCCGGGCGATGTCGGAGCCCTGGTCGCCGACGGGGCCGACGACACCGAGCACGATGTCGTCGATCGCGGCCGGGTCCAGGCCGGGGAAGCGGGCCCGGATCTCGTGGATCAGGCCGACGACCAGGTCGATCGGCTTGGTGCCGTGCAGGGCGCCGTTCGCCTTCCCGCGTCCGCGCGGGGTGCGGATCGCGTCGTACACGTACGCTTCGGTGCTCACCTTGTCAGCCTTTCGAAGGGTTCGGGAGGGTCGGGAGGGTGGTGCGGGGAGGGCGGGGAGCCCGGGCCGCGGCCCGGCGCGGTCGGGGTCGGCCGAGGTCCGGGTCAGCCGAGCAGGGAGCGGCCGATGATCTCCTTCATGATCTCGGTCGTACCGCCGTAGATGGTCTGGATCCGCCCGTCGGTGAAGGCCCGGGCGACCGGGTACTCGTTCATGTAGCCGTACCCGCCGTGGAGTTGGAGGCACCGGTCGGCGGCGCGCTTCTGGAGTTCGGTGGCCCACCACTTGGCCATCGAGGCGTGCACTGCGTCCAGTTCGCCCTTGGCGTGGTCCTCGATGCAGCGGTCCAGGAAGGCCCGGGTGACGGCGCACTCGGTGGCCAGTTCGGCGATCTCGAAGCGGATGTGCTGGAGCCGGGCCAGCGGACGGCCGAACGCCTCGCGCTCCTTGACGTACGCGGTGGTGATCTCCAGCAGGTGCTCGGCGGCGGCGATCCCGGCGACGGCGATGGCCATGCGCTCCTGGGCGAGGTTGGTCATCAGGTGGATGAACGCGCCGTTGACTTCGCCGAGCAGGTTCTCCTTCGGCACCCGTACGTCGTTGAAGAACAACTCGGCGGTGTCCTGGGACTTCTGGCCGATCTTGTCGAGGTTGCGGCCGCGCTCGAAGCCCTCGGCGCCGCGTTCCACGACGAGCAGGGAGAGTCCGTGCGCCCCGCCCTCGGGGGTGGTGCGGGCGACCACGATCACCAGGTCGGCGAGGATGCCGTTGGAGATGAAGGTCTTGGAGCCGTTGAGGAGCCAGTGGTCGCCGCGGTCCTCGGCGGTGGTGCGGATGCCCTGGAGGTCGGAGCCGGCGCCGGGTTCGGTCATGGCGATGGCGGTGATGGTCTCGCCGGTGCAGAAGCCGGGCAGCCAGCGGCGCTTCTGCTCCTCGGTGGCCAGGGAGGTGAGGTAGGGGCCGATGATGTCGTTGTGCAGACCGATGGCGAGGCCGGGGGTGCCGGCGCGGGTGAACTCCTCGTGGAGCACGGCCGCGTAGCGGAAGTCGCCGTTGCCGCCGCCTCCGTACTCCTCGGGGACGGCGAGGCCGAGGAGGCCCTGCCGGCCGGCCGCGAGCCAGGCCTCGCGGCTGACGATGCCGTCCTTCTCCCACTGCGCGTAGTGCGGGAGGACCTCCTTGGTGAGGAAGGTGCGCACGGTCTCCCGGAACGCCTCGTGCTCCTCGGTGAAGATCTGGCGCTTCAACGGTCCTCCTCGGTGCGGGCGCTGCCGGTTCTGCCGGTGCCTCCGGCGGGGGCGGCCGGGTCGGCGTGCGTGGCGGGGCCGGCCGGGTCGGCGTGCCCGGCGGGGCCGGTGAGCGGTACGCCCCAGTCCCGGGCGACCTCGGCGGTGTCCGCGCCGGGCAGCGCGGGCGGCCGGGTGACGGCGCCGGGGGTGGCGGAGAAGCGGGGCGCGGGCGCGGGTTGCGGGACGCCGCCGTGGTGCGTGAAGGTCCCGCGGGCGGCGAGATGGGGGTGGTGCGGGGCCTCGCGGAGGGACAGGACGGGGGCGACGCAGGCGTCGGAGCCCTCGAACACGGCCGTCCACTCGGCGCGGGTGCGGGTCCGGAAGCGGGCGGCGACGGCGGCCCGCAGTTCGTCCCAGCGGCCGAACTCCTTGCGGGCGGGCACCTGGTCGGCGATGCCGAGCAGGGTGATGAACTCGTCGTAGAAGCGCTGCTCCAGGGCGCCGACCGCCATGTACTCGCCGTCGGCGGTCTCGTAGGAGCCGTAGAAGGGGCAGCCGCCGTCGAGGAGGTTGGCGCCCCGGCGGTCCTGCCAGCCGCCGGCCGCCATCATGCCGTGGATCATCGTGGCGAGGTGGGCGGCGCCGTCGACGATCGCGGCGTCCACCACCTGGCCGGTGCCTCCCTCGGAGCGGGCGTGCTGGAGGGCGGCGAGCACACCCACGACCAGGTAGAGGGAGCCGCCCGCGTAGTCGCCGACCAGGTTGGCGGGGACGACGGGCGGCTGGTCCGCCTGGCCGATCATGGAGAGGGTGCCGGTGACGGCGATGTAGGAGATGTCGTGGCCGGCCCGCTCGGCGAGGGGGCCGTCCTGGCCCCAGCCGGTCATCCGCCCGTAGACCAGCCGCGGGTTGCGCGCCAGGCAGACGTCGGGGCCGACGCCCAGGCGTTCGGCGACTTTGGGCCGGTAGCCCTCGATCAGGATGTCCGCCTTCGCCACCAGGTCGAGCACCCGGGTGGGCCCGTCCTCCGCCTTGAGGTCGACGAGGACGGAGCGCTTGTTGCGGTTGGTGAGGTCGCGTGCGGGGTCGATCCCGAGCCCGGGGCCGCCGGGGCGGTCGACGCGGACGACGTCGGCCCCCAGGTCGGCCAGGAGCATCGCGGCGAACGGTCCGGGCCCGATGCCCGCCAGTTCGACGACGCGCACCCCGGCCAGCGGCCCGTTCCCTGTGGCTGTCATCCGGCCCCCAGCAGTGTGACACTAGTGATGTAACACCAGCGATGGTAAGAACACGTTCCACTCCGCACAAGGCCTTCCGGGGCATTGCACCGAGCAAGCGCTTAGAGCGGGCAGGTCTGTCAGGTTACCGATGGGGAACCCGTCTTCTGCGGGGCCGCGCGGCACGCTAGGGTCTGCCGACCGGATCCGGCCCGATCTTCTCGGCGCCCCCTGACCCCGGCCCGCCCCATCGGCACCGGACCACTACGGCGGAGGAGCCCTTGAACAGCCAGAACGAAAGCGGTCGCGGTGAGCGTCCGTACGATGTCGTCCTCTTCGGCGCGACCGGTTTCGCGGGGGAGCTGACCGCCGCGTATCTGGCGCGGCACGCGCCCACCGGCTGCCGGTGGGCCGTCGCGGGGCGCAGCCGAGCGAAGCTGGAGGCGCTGCGGGAACGGCTCGCGAAGCTCTCCCCCGCCTGCGCGGACCTCCCGCTCGTGGTGGTGGACGCCTCCGACCGGGACGCGGTGCGCGCCCTCGCCCGCTCCACCCGGGTCCTGGCCACCACCGTGGGGCCCTACGTCTGGCACGGGGAGCCGCTGGTCGCCGCGTGCGCGGCGGCAGGGACGGATTATCTGGACCTGTGCGGCGAACCGGAGTTCGTGGACGACATGTACGTCCGCCACGACGCCCTCGCGCGCGAGACGGGCGCCCGGATGGTGCACTGCTGCGGCTTCGACTCCGTACCGCACGACCTGGGCGTGCTCTTCACCGTGCAGCAGTTCCCCGAGGGCGTCCCGCTGCGGGTGGACGGCTTCGTGAGGTCCAACGCCATGTTCTCCGGCGGTACCTTCGCCTCCGCGCTGAACGCGATGGGGCGCGGCCGGCAGACACTGCGGGCGGCACGCGAGCGGCGGCTGCACGAGCCGCGCCTCGCCGGTCGCCGCGCGGGCTCCCCGGCCGGCGGGCCCCGCTTCAGCCGCGAGACGGGCGCCTGGGCGCTGCCCCTGCCGACCATCGACGGCCAGGTGGTGGCGCGTTCGGCCCGCGCGCTGGAACGGTACGGCCCCGACTTCCGCTACCGCCACTACGCCGCGGTGAAGACCCTCCCGGTGGCGCTGGGCGGCCCCGTCGCGGTGGGCACGGGCTTCCTCCTCGCCCAGATCCCGGCGGCCCGGCGCGCCCTGATGCGCGTCGTCGAACCGGGCACCGGTCCGAGCGCGCAACGCCGGGCGCGGAGCTGGTTCTCGGTGCGCTTCGTCGGCGAGGGCGGCGGCCGCCGCGTCTTCACGGAGGTGCGCGGCGGGGACCCGGGCTACGACGAGACGGCGAAGATCCTCGCGGAGGCGGCGCTCAGCCTGGCCTTCGACACGCTGCCGCCCACGGCGGGCCAGGTCACCCCGGCCGCCGCGATGGGTGACGCGCTGGTCTCCCGCCTGCGGGAGGCGGGCATCACCTTCCGGGTGGCGCACGCGCGCTGAACGGGCGGCGGCGAGGGCGGGGACGGCGGCCGGGCCCCGCTCTCCCGCCACTCCGTCAGCCGGCGGGCCGTGGCGCGCCGGTCGCACGCCGCCGCCGGCCCCGGGCCGCGGCGGCGTCGTGGGCCGCGCGCAGCAGCCGCAGCACCTCCGCCGCGGTCCGCTCCCCCGGGGTGACGACGCAGACCCAGCCCTGCGCGCCGTAGACGGGATGCGGCAGCAGGACGTCGGCGGCGCTGTGGTCCGGGGCGGGTTCCTCCCGCGGGAGGTGGCTGGAGGCCGTCCGCCCGACGTGGATGTTCACCCGCCACCGGCCGGGCGGATCGAGGTCGGAGGCGGTGTCGCCGGGCAGGTCCCGGGTGGTGATCGTCCCGTAGGGCTGGGTGTTCGCGGGCATCGTGCCGTCGGGGGCGTGGAAGAAGAACGCGTCCCCCCACGCCTCCCGGGGAAAGTCTCCGCCGGGGCCCGGGAGGACCACGAGCGCGCCGTCGAATGACCGCACGGTGTCGATGATCTGCTGCATGCTGCTGTCCATGGTTCGAGTGTCGGCTTCAAGTCCTCGTGTGGGGTTCGCGCAGGTGTCGGGTGCGGCGGACGGCTGAGCGGGCGGAGAAGGCGGGCGGGCGGGGCAGGCCGCTGCGGACCGCGGACGTGGCGCGGGAGTCCGGCTACTCCCTCCAGCAGGTCCGGGACCTGGAACGGCTCGGGGTCACACCGCCCGCGCCCCGTGCGGAAAACGGCTACCGGGCCTGGACCGCGCTGCACGTGCGGGCGCTGCGTGCCTACCGGGGCCTCGCCGTCGCCGTCGGGCCGGTCGCCGCGCGACGGCTGCTCGCGGAACTGCGGACGGCGACGCTCGTGGACGCGGCCGCCGCGGTCGACACGCTCCACGCCGGCCTGGCCCGGGAACGCTCGGAGACGCTGCGCGCCCGGGAGGCGCTGCGGAGCGTGCGGGCGGAGACGGGTGACGGCTCGGGGCCCGCACCGGAGCGGGGCGACGACACCATGACGATCACCGAACTCGCGGGGGCTCTGGGGGTGCGCCCCTCGACCCTGCGGTTCTGGGAACAGGAAGGTCTGGTCGCGCCGGAGCGGGTGACCTCGCTGCGGGCCCGCCGTTACGGCCCGCGGGCGGTGGCGGCGGCCCGGGTGGTCGCGGCCCTGCGGGCGGGCGGGCACGGCATCCCCGCCGTACGCGAGGTCATGGCCTCCCTGGACCGGCTCGACGGTCTGGCCGGTGCCGACACGATTCTGCGCCGCCGTCTGGACGACCTGGCGGCCCGGAGCGTGGCACTGCTGCGGGCGGGCGCGGACCTGGCGGACCTGGTGACGGCGACGCCCGGGGGCGCCTCCCCGGCGGCCGGGCCGTAGCCCCGGGGCCCCGGGCCTTGGACCCGAGGCCGGGCGCGGGTCAGCCCGCTCCCGTCGCCCCTGTCGCCTCCTTGAGCGCGCGGCGGCAGAGCGCGTCGGCCCGCCGGGTGGTCTCCGGAACGCGGAACTCCCGCGCCAGCCACAGTGTTTGCGCGCAGGCTGATTCCAGGGTCACCCGGTGGCCGGCCGACACGAAGACCGGTTTCACCCCGGCCCGGGTCCGCAGGGCACGGCCGACCTCCTCGCCGTCCTCGGCGAGCAGGGGCGCCGACGCGCCGCGCGCCGGGCCGGGTTCGGCGTGGCTGAACACGAACGGGTTCTTCGCGACGCCGAACGCCGGCAGCCCCGTCACCACCCCGAGGTGGCTCGCGAGTCCGAAACGGCGCGGGTGGGCACGCCCGTATCCGTCGCAGACCACGACCCCCGGGTCCGCGTCCAGCGACTCCAGGGCGGCGAGCACGGTGGGCAGTTCACGGAAGGCCAGCAGGCCCGGCACGTACGGGAAGGAGACCCGGCCGACGGCGGTGGCCTCCTCGACGACCGCCAGGGTCGCCGCGTCCAGGACGACGGCCGCGGCGGCGACCAGGTCCCGCGCGTCGTCGTACGCGACGTCCACGCCGGTGAGGTGCCCGGTGCCGGGCGGCGGGCCGGGCTCGTCGAGGACGGCACGGGCGCGGAGTTCGTCCTGGACCGCGCGGGCGGCCTCCTCGGTGGCGGGCCAGCCCGCGGGTACGTCGACGATGGTCATGGTGCGGCCAGCGTACGGCGGAGCGAGGGTGCCGGAGCCGGCGGGTAGCCTGGCGATCATGTTCGTACTGGAATTGACGTACACCGAACCGGTGGAGCGCGCCGACGCCCTGCTCGACGCGCATGTCGCCTGGCTGGACGCGTACTACGCGGAGGGGGTGTTCATCGCCTCGGGCCGCAAGAACCCGCGGGACGGCGGGGTCATCCTGGCCGCCGGGATCGACCGGGCGCGCGCCGAGGAGATCACCGCGGCGGACCCGTTCGTGACGGGCGGGGTGTGCGCGTACCGGATCACCGAGTTCACCGCGACGAAGACCGCGCCCGGACTGGCCGCGTACCGGGAGCAGTTGCCCGCCTGAGGCGCGGGGCGAGCGCGGGCGGGGCCCCGGCGTCAGGCGCGCCGGGGCCCCGGCCGTCAGCGGCCCGTGCCCGCCACGGGTTCCAGCCGGGCGACCCGGCCCTTCTCGCCCGAGGCCCAGCAGCCCAGGTCCGCCGTGCAGTCGACCGTGTCGAAGGAGCCGGTGTCGACGGTCCGCCAGGTGCGGCCGCCGTCCAGGGTCAGATCGGTGCCGGTCGGACCGACCGCCAGCGCCGCCGTGCGGGTGTGCGGCAGCCAGGCGACCCCGGACCGGTAGGCGGGGGGCGGCGTACCGGCCTGCCGCCAGTCGCGGCCCCCGTCGCGGGTGACGGCGGCGGCGCGGGGTGAGGGCTCGCCGGTGCGGTAGTCGCCGCCGACCGCGAGGCCGTGCGCGCGGTCGCGGAAGGCCAGGGCGAACACGCCCCGCGCGGCGTCCCCGGCGGGGATCGTGGAGTCCGCGACCGTCCAGTTGAGGCCCCGGTCGCCGGAGTGCAGCACCCGGCCGGCGGCCCCTCCCCCGGTGGCGAGCCAGACGTCCGAGCGACCCGCCGTCACCAGGCACTGGCCGCTCGCGGCGAACCCGGCCTCGCCCGGCAGGGCGGCGGGCATGCCCGCGTCCGGCAGCACCCGCCAGCTGCGGCCGCCGTCCCGGGTGGACAGGATGCGGAACCTGCCGTCGACCGGGTCGCTCATCGCGAGGCCGTTGCGGCTGTCGAAGAAGGCGACGCAGTCGTAGAACGCCCGGGGGTCGGTGTTGCGGAAGGACTCGGTCCAGCTGCGGCCGCCGTCCTCGGTGCGCAGCAGCCGGGACGCCTCGCCCTCGCCGATCGCCAGGACCACGGCGCGGCGGGCGTCGAAGGCCTCGACGTCCCGGAACTCCAGCTCCGCCGCGTCCTCCGGGGACACATCGGCCCAGGTGCGGCCACCGTCGGTGGTGCGCAGCACGGTGCCCGCCGAGCCGGCCGCCCAGGCGGTGGTGCGGCTGACCGCCGCGAGGCCGCGGAAGCGGACCTGGGTGCCCGTCTCCTTCAGCCGCCAGCCGAACGGCACGCTCACGGCGGCGCGTTCGCCGGCGGCGGTGGTCGCGCTTGCGCCCGCGCCGGTGCCCGTGGCGGTGGCCGCTCCCGTCCCCGTCGCGCGCGCGGGAGCGGCCAGTACCGCCGCCACCGCGAGGGCGCTCAGCCCCACGGACACCGCTCGTCTCGTCTTCCCCTTGAATGCCATGGCGCCGGAAGCTAGCCCACGGACGACGGAGCGTCCAGAGTGCGAGACGGCCATCGGGGGCGTCGCGTGACGGTGACGGAGGTCACCCCGTTCCGGGGTGCACGGATCCGGCCACCGAGTCGTCTTCCTCGGCGCCAGGAGACGTGTGCCGGTGATCGGGCGATCGGCACAGTGAAGGAGCGGGTCGTGTCCACCGTCATCGAGCAGGCCGTGCAGGCCCGGCTCGTCGCTTCCGCGCCCCGGATGGAGTCGGTCCCCGCGACGCTGCACTACGACCCCCGCGAACCGTTCTCGGTGCGCATCGGCTTCCCCGCCCCGGCGACCCTCGAAGGCACCGACGTCTCCTGGGAGTTCGCCCGCCGCCTGCTCACCGAGGGCGTGCAGGAGCCCGCCGGGTCGGGCGACGTGCGGGTACGGCCGTACGGCTACGACCGCACGGTGCTGGAGTTCCACGCGCCGGAGGGCATCGCGATGGTGCACATCCGCACGGGTGAGCTGCGGCGCTTCCTGGAGCGCTCCGAGAGCCTGGTACCGACGGGCACCGAGCATCTGCACCTGGACCTCGACGGGGAGTTGGCGGACCTGCTCGGCGGACACTGACGCGGCGGGAGCCCGTGGGGCGGCGCGGCGGCCTCGGGCGGGGCGGCCGGCGTCCGATGGCGGCGGCCCGGGGTGGGGCGGCCAGGGTCCGGGGGCGCCGCCCCGAGCCCGGAGGCGGTGACCCCGGGGCCTCGGCCGGGGTCCGCTGCGGGGAGGACGCCCCGCTCCCGGGGTGCGCGCGGGACGGGTCCGCGACGAGGAGCACGAGCCGACCCCGGGGCGGGCGCCGCCCGGGGTCTCGCCGGGTCCGCCCGGCGAGACCCCCGCCTACGTCTCGTCGTCCGCCGCGAACGCGGCCCCCGCCGCCGCGAAGAGCCGCGCGCAACGCCGGGCCATCGCGTCCGGCGACTCGCCGGGGTGGCTGATCCACCACCGGACCAGGGCGGTGACCAGCCCCCGCCAGGCGTACTTCAGCGCGTCCGCGTCCAGGCGCAGGGTCTCGTCGTCGACCGGCCCGCCGACGGCGCCGCGCGGCGCCGGTGCCATGGCCGGGGGCGGTGTCATGGCCGGGGCCGGGGCCGGGGCCCGTGCCGTCGCGCGCAGCAACTCGTCGCTGCCCGTCGCCGCGAGCGCGTCGATCGCGTCCCGGTAGTACGCGGCGCGGCGCGCCGCCTCCCCGTCGGGGGGCAGGGAGGGGTCGTAGAGCACGAACCACGCCTCCCGCCGCCCCTCCAGCGCGGTGAACACGGCCCGCAGGACACGCAGCGGGGTGCGCGGGTCCGCACCCCCCTCGGCCATCGCCTCGCGCACGGCAGCCAGCAGCCGGTCCCCCGCCGGGGTGAGGCAGGCGAGCCAGAGGTCCTGCTTGGTGCCGAAGTACTGGTGCAGCAGGGTCTTGGTCACGCCGACCCGGGCCGCGACGGCCGGCAGGGAAGCGCCTGCGTAGCCGCGCCGGCCGAACTCCTCGGTCGCCGCGTCGAGGATCTGCCGCTCGCGCTCGGCGCGCGGTACGCCCTTGGTGCCGGACCGGGGGCCCGTCGGACTGCCGGACCCCGGCCCGGTCGGATTGCTTGCCACACCCCTGATATTACCCTACGGTAAATTACCTCAAGGTAAGTTCGGCCGGGCGTCGGGGGATGCCCGTCGGCGGATCACGGAGCGGCAGACCCATGACCGAAGCCACTGAAGCCACCGAAGCCACCCCCTCGGCCCCACCCGCGCCCGGCACCGGCACTGCGCGCGCCCGGTCCTGGTGGGGCTGGGGCTGGGCCGACGCCCACCCCGGCGACGCCGAGTGCGCGGAGCTGGGCGCGCTCGTCCCCGGCACCCTCGCCCGCCCGCTGCCCGTCCCCCGCGTCGGGGACCTGGGCATCGGCGCCCCCGCCGTCGAGCCGCCGGGCGCCCTCGCGCACCTGGTGAGCGCCGACCCGGCGGCCCGGGCCTCGCGGGCGGCGGGCAAGGCGTACCGGGACGTGATCCGGGCGCTGCGCGGCCGGCCGGGCCGCGTCCCCGACCTGGTCGCCCGCCCGGCCCGGGAGCAGGACGTGGCCGACCTGCTGGAGTGGGCCGCCGCGCAGGGCGTCGCGATCGTCCCGTACGGCGGCGGCTCCTCCGTCACGGGCGGCGTGGAGTACCGGGGCGACGCCCACCGCGCCGTCCTCTCCCTCGACCTGACCGCCCTGGACCGGGTCCTGGAGGTGGACGCGACCGGCCGGGCGGCCCGGATCCAGGCCGGGATGTACGGCCCGGCGCTGGAGGACGCGCTGCGGCCGCACGGGCTGACGCTGCGGCACTTCCCGCAGAGTTTCGAGTTCTCCACGCTGGGCGGCTGGCTCGCCACCCGCGCGGGCGGCCACTACGCGACCGGGCGGACCCGGATCGACGAGTTCACGCAGTCCCTGCGCGTGGTGACGCCCGCCGGGACCTCCGAGTCGTGGCGGCTGCCGTCCTCCGGGGCGGGCCCCTCTCCCGACCGCCTCCTCCTCGGCTCCGAGGGCGCCCTCGGGATCATCACGGAGGCGTGGATGCGGCTCCAGGAACGGCCGCGGCACAAGGCGTCGGCGGCCGTCTCCTTCACTGGCTTCGGTGCCGCGCTGGAGGCGGTGCGGGCGCTCGCGCAGTCGGACCTCGGCCCGGCGAACTGCCGTCTCCTGGACGCGGGCGAGGCGGCGCTCGCCGGAGCCTCCCGGGACGGTTCGGCGGTGCTGGTACTCGGCTTCGAGTCCGCCACCGCCCCCGTCGAGGACCGCCTCGCCCTCGCCGTCGGCCTGGCCCGCTCCCACGGCGGACGGGCCGAGACCCCCACCGGCGGGGGCGGGGCACCGGACACGGCCGTGGACGCGTGGCGCTCCGCCTTCCTGCGGATGCCGTATCTGCGCGACGGACTGGCCCGGATGGGCGCGGTCGTCGAGACCTTCGAGACGGCCGCGACCTGGGACCGGGTGCCCGCCCTGATCGAGGACGTCCGCACGGAGGTGGCGGCTGCGGCGCTCAGGGCGACGGGGCACCCGCCGATGGTCAACTGCCGCCTCACGCACGTCTATCCGGACGGCGCCGCGCCCTACTTCACGGTCGTGGCGGCGGGGCGGCCGGGCGACGAGGTGGCCGTCTGGGACGAGCTGAAGTCCGTCGCGGGCGAGGTCCTGCACCGCCACCGCGCGACGATCACCCACCACCACGCGGTGGGCCGCGACCACCGCCCGTCCTACGACCGCCAGCGCCCGGAGCCCTTCGCCCTGGCACTCCGCGCGGCGAAGCGGGCACTGGACCCGGCGGGGGTCCTCAACCCGGGCGTCCTGATCGACACGGCGTAGGCCCCGGTCCCCCGGCCCGCGCCTACCTCGCGCCGGGAGCGGCCCCGGAAGCGGCCGGGGCCGCTCCCGGCGCACCCCGCGCGGCGGGGGCCGGTACGGGCCCGCCCCCCGCGTCGTCCACCGCCGCCCCGCCGACGGCCGCGAGGTCGTCCGTGAGCGTCGCGAGCCAGTTCTCCACGTCGACGAGGACCGGCAGCACGCCGGGTGGGGCCGTGCGCAGGGTCTTCCCGGGGACGCGGGGGCGGTCGGGGCGGATGCCGTCCGGGGGGAAGCCTGCCGCCCGGTCCGCCGCCTCGGCCAGGGCCCCGGCCGCCTCGCGGGCCCAGCGGGCCGCGTCCGGTGGCACGGCGTGGCCGGGGTCGTGGCGGGGCAGCCAGTGCGCCCCGACCAGCGCGTGGATGCCGAAGTTGAGCGCGGCCACCCAGTCGTGGCCCGTGCCGGTACGGTCGCCGCCGGGCTCGCTCCGGTACTGCGCGTGGGCCGCCTCGGCGAGACGCAGCACGTGCAGGGTCTCCCAGCGGGCCGCCTCTCCCGTGTCCTGCGCGCCCCCGCCCACCGGGAGGTGTCCGGTGGATCCTGGCCGGACACCTCCCGGCGCCCTCTCCGGCCCGTCACCCCCCGGCAACGCCGCCCCCACCGTCAGCGGCACCAGCCGCCCCGCCGAGCGCAGCAGCGCCGCCATCCCGCGCCGCACCTCCGCCCCCGCGCCGGCCGGCCAGGCCAGCACCGCACAGACCAGTCCGATCCCGCAACCGGTCAGCACGTCGACCAGCCGCGCCTCGGCGACCTGCCAGGTCACCGGCGCGAGCTGGGCGAACGCCGAGGACACGACCAGCGTGAACAGCCCCTGTGCCCAGGCGACCCCCGCCACCGGCCCGACCGTGAACGCGATCAGCGTCACCGGCACGAAGACCGCCGCGTACACCACCGTCGCCCCGCCCGCCTCGGTGAGCAGCACCCCCGCGGCCAGCGCTCCCGCCAGGGTGCCGACGGCCGCCGCGCGGACGGCGGACCAGGTCGCGCCGGCGGTCGTGCGCACCAGCGTCAGGACGGCGAGCAGCACCCAGAACCCGTGGGTGAGGTCGAGCGACCCGGCGACCAGACGGGCCGCCGCCAGCGCCAGCGCCGTGCGCACCGCGTTCTGGAAGACCACCGAGCGCTGGGTGATGTTCCCGGTGAGGCGGATCCACCAGAGCCGGGCGGTGCCGGGCCTCGCGTACCAGAGCTGTTCGCGCGGCAGTCCCCGCGCGGCGCGCACACCACCGAACGCGATTCCCACGGCGGCCCGCGCGGTGACGGCCGAGGCGCCCATGGTGAGGACGGCGGACTGCCGGCGGAGCACGTCGGGCGAGGGCCGCTCCCGGGACTCGTCGGCCTCGCGTCCGCGTGAGGCGAGGAACTGGGTGATCATCTCCTCCAGCGCCTCGGGTCCCCGGGCCGGCCGCCGCCCGCACAGGGCGTCCGAGGTGGCCGCGCACTCGGCGGCGATCTGCTGGAGGAGCGTCACGGAGGCGAGGTCCCGGCCGGGCGGTGGCGCGGGGTTCTCGGTGGCCCGGGCGAGCTGGTCGAGGAGCCGCCGGGCCGCGGCGCCCGTGTGCGCGAGCGCCCGGTCCGTGCGGCCCGCGCCGGTCGGGCGGACGCCGGGTGGCAGCCGGGACATGCGCAGGGCGCGCCCGCCTTCGCGCAGCTCGGCCGCCCGTTCGGGGTCGCCGCCCCGGCCGCGGGCGCAGTCCGCCGCGGCGCGGGCGGCGAGCGCCAGCGCGTCGGCGACCCGCTCCCGGTAGGGCGTCTCCCTCGGCGCGGGAAGGACGAGCAGTTCGCAGAGCGCCAGCAGCAGCCCGCCCGCGATCACCCCCGCCAGCCGCTGGGGCAGTGTGTCGGGGGCGTACGGCGGGAAGCAGGCCAGGATGTAGAAGAGCAGGAGCCCCGGCGCCACGCCCGCGGGCCCCAGGCCGCAGGCCGTGCCGAAGGTGAGGACGAATCCCACCGCGAGCATGCCCGCGACGGCCGGAGCCGTCCCCACGGCGAGAGCGGTGCCGAGGACGGTGAGCACCACGGCGACGGGCAGCGCCCTGAGCACCAGGCCCGCCCGGTCCCGTCCCGCTCCGGGCAGCGGCGAGAGCACGCCGAGCGCGATGGGCGTGAAGAGGGCGTAGAGCGCGGCGACGGGCCGGTCCAGCAGGTAGAGCGCGGGGTAGAACCCGACAGAGGCGGCGACGGTGACCCGAACCGCCCGGCGCGCCGACAGGACACGCTCCGGGGTGAGGCGGAACGCACCGCGCACGGACCGATCCGGCATGGACGCTCCTCTCCACGGCGACCCCGGCGACCCCGGCGGGCCCAGCCGCCCCGGTGGCGCGGACGCCCGTCCCGGGGTGCGCGCCCCGCCGGTACCGCCGTACCGCCGTACCTCCATTGTCGGCACCGACGGCCGGCTGTCAGCCGCAGCACCCCGCCGCCCGCCCCCACCGGCGTCCCCCACGCCCCCTGGCTCCGTTCAATTCCGTTGACGCCCCGCCCGCCCCTCCGTACCGTCGACGACGGTTCTGTTGTCGTCGATCGGAGTAGGACGTTGCTCGTCTGAGGTCTTGAGACACCCGTGCCGCACGGCCCTTTCCGCCTGCCGCACCGCGTGTGACCTCGACGCACAGCCGTCCGCCGCCCGGCCGGGACCTTTCTCCACCCGTGCCACCCCCTCCCGGCCCGGCGACCGCCGCCACGCGCGCCCCGGTGTCTCCACCCGTTGCCCCCACCCCTTTCCTCGCAACCGGGAGACCCATGTCATCCACCACCACCCACCATGTCGTCTGCTCCGCCCTCTCCTTCTCGTGGCCGGACGGCACCGAGGTCTTCGACGGGCTCGACGTCGCCATCGGCCCCGGCAGGACCGGCCTGACCGGGCTCAACGGCTCCGGGAAGTCCACCCTGCTGCGGCTGGTCGCGGGCGAGCTGACCCCGTCCGACGGCACCGTCCGCACCGTCGGCGAGGTCGGCCGGCTGCCGCAGAACGTGGTCCTCGACACCGCCCTGCGCGTGGACGAGGTCCTCGGCATCGCGGCCGCCCGCGCCGCGCTGCTCGCCATCGAGGGCGGCGATCCGAGCGAGGAGCACTTCACGGCCGTCGGCGACGACTGGGACGTGGAGGAGCGCGCCCTCGCCACCCTCGACCAGCTCGGACTGGGCCACATCGGCCTGGACCGCACCATCGGCGAGGTGTCCGGCGGCGAGGGCGTCCTCCTGCGGCTGGCGGCGCAGCTGCTGGCCCGGCCCGACGTGCTGCTGCTCGACGAGCCGACGAACAACCTCGACCTGTACGCCCGGCGGCGCGTCCACGAGGCCGTGGCCGCCTGGTCCGGGGTGCTGATCGTGGTCAGCCACGACCGGGAGCTGCTGGAGCTGGTCGACCGGATCGCCGACCTCCACGACGGTGACGTACGCCTCTACGGGGGCAACTTCAGCGAGTTCGAACGGGCGCTGTCGGTCGAGCAGGAGGCGGCCGAGCGGATGGTGCGCGTCGCCGAGGCCGATGTGCAGCGGCAGAAGCGCGAACTCGCCGACGCCCAGGTGAAACTGGCCCGCCGCAAGCGCTACGGACAGAAGATGTGGGACGCCAAGCGCGAACCCAAGATCGTGATGGGGGCCCGCAAGCGGGCGGCGCAGGAGTCGGCCGGCAAGCACCGCATCATGCACACGGAGAAACTCGCCGAGGCACGGGAGCGGCTCGGCGAGGCGGTGGACGCCGTACGCGACGACGACGAGATCCGCATCGATCTGCCGCACACCAAGGTCCACCCGGGCCGCGGGGTGCTGCGGCTGCGCGACCTGACCCTCCGTTACGGAGTGTCCCTGCACGGGGACTTCGAGGTGCGCGGTCCGGAGCGGATCGCCCTGGTGGGGCGCAACGGCGCGGGCAAGACCACGCTGCTGCGCACCCTCGCGGGCGAGCTGGCCCCGGAGGCGGGCGAGGCGGTGGCCGAGGTGCCGCTGCGTTTCCTGCCCCAGCGGCTCGATCTGCTGGACGACTCGCTGAGCGTGGCCGCGAACGTGGCCCGCTTCGCGCCCGGGGCCACCAACAACCGGATCCGGGCGCAGCTCGCCCGGTTCCTGTTCCGGGGCGCGGCGGCCGACCAGGCTGCGGGCACGCTCTCGGGCGGCGAGCGGTTCCGGGCCGCCCTGGCGGCGCTGCTGCTGGCCGAGCCGTCCCCGCAACTCCTGATGCTGGACGAGCCGACGAACAACCTCGACATGGCGAGCGTCCGCAGCCTCACCGGAGCGCTCGCCGCGTACGAGGGGGCGCTGATCGTGGCCAGCCACGACCCGGCGTTCCTTGCGTCGGCGGGGATCACGCGCTGGCTGCTGCTGGACGGCGAGGGCCTGCGTGACACGTCACCGGAGGAGGTGTTCGGGGACGGAACCCCCGCCCCCTGACCGCGGGTCCGGGGCATGCGCGCACCGTCCGGACCGGGGCGTTTCCCGGCCCGGACGGCCTCCCGCCGGGGAGAGAGGGCGTGACGTACGTCTCCCCGCCCGGCCGCCACCAGGGGACATAACGGTCGGCAAGGGGGCATCACCCATCCGGGCTTGGCCCCTCCGCTTATCCCTGCTTAACCTACGGTCTCGTAACCTACGAAGCCGTAAGTACTACTCCCGTCCCCAGGAGCCCCCGTGACGATCACCTCTCCCCACCTCGGCAGTTCGGACGCCTGGACGGACGCCCGGCTGCTGTACGCCCTCGAGGAGGTGGTGGAGAAGGAGCTCAACCGCCATCTGAAGGTCGCCAAGGACTGGATGCCGCACGAGTACGTCCCGTTCGGCGACGGCAGGAACTTCCCCGGCTTCTTCGAGGACGGGGAGGCGTGGGAGCCCGCCCAGTCCAAGGTCACGGACATCGGCCGGATCGCCCTCGTCGTGAACCTGCTGACCGAGGACAACCTCCCCAGCTACCACCACGAGATCGCCACCCTCTTCGGCCGCGACGGCGCCTGGGGCACCTGGGTGCACCGCTGGACGGCGGAGGAGGGCCGGCACGGCATCGTGATGCGCGACTACCTGCTCACCTCGCGCGCCGTCGACCCGGACAAGCTGGAGCAGTTCCGCATGGCCCACATGGCGGAGGGCTTCGAGTCGGACAACCGGCACTCGATGCTGCACTCGGTGGCCTATGTCGCCTTCCAGGAGCTGGCGACGCGGGTGTCCCACCGCAACACCGGCCACCAGTCGGGCGACCCGGTCTGCGACCGGATGCTGGCGCGCATCGCGACCGACGAGAACCTGCACATGGTCTTCTACCGCAACCTGCTGCGGGCGGCCTTCGAGATCGCGCCGGACCCGACGATGGAGGCGGTCCGCGACGTGGTGGTCAACTTCCGTATGCCCGGCCACGGGATGCCGGGCTTCGAGCGGGCCGCGGCGCAGATGGCGATCGGCGAGATCTACAACATTCGCATCCACCACGACGACGTGCTCCAGCCCGTGCTGCGCTTCCTGAAGATCATGGAGATCGACGGGCTGGGCCCGGAGGGCCGCAAGGCGCAGGAGGAACTCGGCCTGTACATGGGCGGACTGGACGACGAGGCGAAGAAGTTCGACGAGAGGCTCGCGGCCCGCAAGGCCCGCATGGCGGCCCGCGCCGGCGCCTGACCCCGCCGCTGCGGGGCCGGCTCCGGCCCCGCAGCGCCCCTGCCCCCTACCTGCCCTGATCCCGGCGCAGCCGCAGGCGTTCCTTCTCCGACAGGCCGCCCCACACGCCGAATCTCTCGTCGTTGGCGAGCGCGTACTCCAGGCAGGCCGCGCGCCCCTCGCACGCCCCGCACAACTGCTTGGCCTCACGCGTGGAGGACCCGGGCGCCGGAAAGAAGAACTCCGGACCGGCCTGCGCGCACAGCGCGTTCTCCTGCCAGGCCAGGTCCGCTTCGAAGATGGTGTCGATGGGCATGCACCCGAGCCTGCCGCGACCCGATAAACAGCCGATCAACGCGACGTCAACACGCCGCCCCCGGCTCACCCCACCGACACCGAGTGTGCCGCCCGGGGCCCTGGGGCGCACACCGTTGCGCCCCTCCCGGCGTGTCGCGGGAGGTGAGACGGCGGGCGCCGTCGGGACCCTGCCCTGCGGGCCTCAGCGGCGAGGGCCCGCGTCCAGGAACCGGTGGAGGGAAGCCGTCATGGCGGCGACGAAGGAGTTGCGGGCGGGCTCCGGGGTCCGGTCCAGGGAGAGATAGGGGTTGAGGTCCTCCAGTTCGACGAGGAGCAGGTCGCCTGCCTCCGTGCGGCAGGCGTCGACGCGCTGGATGCCGTGGTCGAGGGTGTTCCAGTCGATGAAGCGGGCGGCGAAGGCCAGGTCGGCCGGGGTGGGGTCGTACGGTTCGAGGACCCAGCGGCGCTCGGGGTCGGGGGCGTGGAGGGCGTACTGGAAGGCGTCGTCGACGTAGTAGAAGGACACCTCGTAGCGGAAGTCGATCCGGGGCTGGACCAGGATGTCGCCGTAGGTGAGGCCGGTCAGCCCCTCCGGGGGGACGAAGGTCAGGCCGATGGAGTCCGCGCCCGCTCGCGGCTTGACCGCGTACTGGGCGGCGGTGGGCAGCAGTTCCAGGTCCTCGGGCCGGTCGGCGGTGGGGATGACGGGGTAGCCGGCCGCCGTCAGGTCCAGCAGGTACCGCTTGCCTGCCATGTCGCCCCGGCCGGTCAGCGGGTTGTAGACCCGGGTGCCCCGCGCCGCCGCCCGCTCCCGGAAGGCGTCGTACTCCCGCCGGTAGTGCAGGACCGGTCCGCTGTTGCGGACGACGACGCCGTCGAACGCGTCCATCAGCGCGGCGGCGTCCAGCGGGTGGCAGAGGGCCAGGTCGAAGTCCGCGCGCAGCCGGGAGGTCAGGAAGACGTCCTCGTCGCCGTAGCGCCGGCCCCGGGCCGGGTAGGCCAGGTCGGTCACGTACAGGATGCTGCGGCGGTCGGCCATCGGGGTCTCCTCAGCTCGGGCGACGCCCAACCTATCCGCCGCGCGGAAGGCGGCGGGAGGCGGGCGTCCCGCGCCGCCGTCACGGAGACCGGCGGGCGTTGAGGCGGGCCGCCCGGCGGGTCAGGTGGTCGCGTTCCGCGAGGTTGGACGCCTTGCGGGCCGCCTCCGCGTACAGCCGGGCCGCCGTCGCCAGGTCGCCGTCGCGCTCGTGGAGATGAGCGGCGACCGCGTCGTGGCGGGGCAGGGCGGGGTCGAGTTCCGCGAGGGCCGCCAGACCGGCGCGCGGCCCGTCGGCCTCGCCGACGGCGACCGCCCGGTTGAGGCGGACGACCGGGCTGTCCGTCAGCCCCGCCAGCTCGTCGTACCACTCGACGATCTGCACCCAGTCGGTCTCCTCGGCGGTGGGCGCGTCCGCGTGGAGTGCCGCGATGGCGGCCTGCGCCTGGAACTCGCCGAGCCGGTCGCGGGCGAGAGCCCCTTGCAGGATGCCGATGCCCTCGGCGATCGCGCCGGTGTCCCACCGGCTCCGGTCCTGCTCGGCGAGCGGCACCAGGCCGCCGTCCGGCGCGGTCCGCGCCGGGCGCCGGGCGTGGTGGAGCAGCATCAGCGCCAGCAGCCCCGCGGCCTCGGGATGGTCGACGGAGTCCGCGAGCTGCCGGGTGAGCCGGATGGCCTCGGCGGCGAGGTCGACATCGCCGGAGTAGCCCTCGTTGAAGACCAGGTAGAGGACGCGCAGCACGGTGGAGACGTCACCGGGCCGGTCGAACCGCACTCCGGACACGGTCCGCTTGGCCCGGCTGATGCGCTGCGCCATGGTCGGCTCGGGCACCAGATACCCCTCGGCGATCTGGCGGGTGGTGAGCCCGCCGACGGCACGCAGGGTGAGCGCCACCGCCGAGGCCGGGGTCAACGACGGGTGGGCGCACAGGAAGTAGAGCTGGAGCGTGTCGTCCACGGCGGGCGCGGGCCCGGGCCGCGGTTCCTCCTCGACACGGTCCTCGCGCCGGCGGCGGGCGGTGTCCGCACGGGCCGCGTCGAGGAACTTGCGCCAGGCCACGGTGATCAGCCACCCCTTGGCGTCCCGGAGGGGCTCTCCCCCGGGCGGGCCGGACCGGGAACCCGGCGACGGGCCGGCCGAGCCAGGAGGCGAGCCGGCCGTCTCCGGGTCCGGGCCCGGGCTGGGCGACGGATCGACCGGGGACGGGGACGGGTCGGCCGAACCCGGGGACGGGTCGGGCGAGCCCGGCGACGAGTCGGCCGGCCGGACGCGGAGCGCCTCGACGAGCGCCTCCTGCACGGCGTCCTCGGCCGCCGCGAAGTCGGCTCCGCGGCGGACGAGGACGGTGATCACGCTCGGTGTGAGGAGCCTGAGCAGGGCTTCGTCCAGCGTCGGGGGCATGCGCGAGGTCACTCCGTGTCGGTCGTCGGCGTCATGCGCGGGGTCACTCCGTGACGGTGGGGTGCGCGGCCAGGAACGGGCGCACCTCCAGCCACTCGTGGATCGGCTTCCCGCCCGCCCCGGGGGCGGCCGACAGTTCCGCGGCGAGTTCGAGGGCGCGCTCGTAGCTGTCGACGTCGATCACCATCCAGCCCGCGACGAGGTCCTTGGTCTCGGCGAACGGGCCGTCGGTGACCGGCGGGCGCCCCTCGCCGTCGTAGCGGACCCACGCCCCCTCGGGGGCGAGCGCCTGGCCGTCGACGTACTCGCCGGTCGTCTCCAGCCGGGCGGCGAAGTCGTTCATGTACTGCACATGGGCCGAGATCTCCTCCGGGCTCCACTGGTCCATCGGCACGTCGTTGACGGGGGCCGGGGCGCCGCGGTAGTGCTTCAGCAGCAGGTACTTGGCCATGGCGGTTCTCCTCGGTGAGCGTGCGGCCCATTGTGGTCGCGTTCACCCCGGGGACGGAGCCGGACCCGGCATCTCGACATCCCCGCTCAAGATTTTTCCGGCCGGGTACGCCGGCGGGTAGCTCCCCACTCAACGGGGCCCCAGCCGACGGTGTCGAACCTCTTCCCCTGCCTCGGCGGGAAAGCGATCGTACGAGCCGCATCTGCACGGTTCCGCTGCCGGGCCCGCCGGGGCTGAAGAAGAGCGTGCCCGGCGCCCGTCCGCCGTCGGCGGACGGGCGCCGGACGAGGGCCCGCTCGATGGTCCGGCCTCCGGGCCGCGTGTGGTCGAGCGGAACGGCACCCGCGCGCGGTCGTACGCCGCGTCCCGTGGGCAGGCCCGCCGGTCGACGGCCGTCGCCGCCGGGGCGGGAAACCGAGTAGCGGGCGGCCGCACCGGTGCGGCCGCGTCAGCCCGGTCCGGCCGTCGCGTGGGAGGCGGCCGGCGCGTGGGGGGCGGCCGGCTCGGTCCGGGCTATCCATGCGTCCAGTTGCTCCCGGGTGGTCGCGGGGTCGGCGACCAGGGCGCCCAGGTCGTCGCCCTCGACGACGGTGGTGGCCACGGCCGGGCACCGGCGGCAGCCGTCGACTCCGGTCTGCGCCCACCACTTGCAGTGGGCGCGCAGATGGCACCGCGGCACGTTCCGCTTCTCGTCGGCCGGCGTGAGCGCCACCCGCTCCACCAGGGTGCAGTCAGGGCCCCTGCGGTGCAGACAGTTGCTGACGCAGTGCGACGCGAAGCGCAGCACCCGGGTCGGCTCGACGTCCTCCGGGACGACCGGGAGGACGTCCCGGGCCGGCACGGGGTCGGCGAGGTACACGACCTCCCCGTCCTGCCCGGAGCGGACACCCAGCACCACCGACTCCGGGGCGTCGGGCCTGCCGCTCGGGCACCAGGTGCTGCTCGTCTCGGAACGGTCCGCGGTGCTCATCGCTACCTCCTGATCCTGGTCCTGGTCAGTCCGCTGCGGTCGCTACACGATCTGGCCGGCACAGGCCGGAAGGCAGGCGGCGGCCAGGCGCTCCTGCGCGACGGCCTGGTTGAGGTGCGCCTGCAACTGCGCCGAGCTGATCTGCTGCGGCTTGGACGAGGCCGGCTGCGCGGACGCGGACGCGGTGCCCGCTCCACCGAGAAGCAGCACGGCAGCGGCGGCGGCCGCCGCGGCACCGCCGGCAGCGGGTCGACCCGAGTACGTCATGACGAAACCTCCTGGATTGGCCTGCGGAAATGGGGCGTACGGCGACCATAGGACGGCCCCGCGCCCGCGACCGGCAGTTCGAGCGGCTGTTCACGCGGCCGTTCAGGGCTGCCGGACGGTTGCAGGAGGGTTCCGGGAGTTCCGGGCGGTGCTGCCGCAGGGGCCTTCCCACGGACTGCGGCCCGCATGCTCGCAGGGCTGCGGCCCGCAGGCCCGCCGGGGTTGCGGCCGTCGTCCCCGGGTCAGCTCCGGATCAGAGTGTCGATCAACTCGTCGCCCCGCTCGGTCCGGTGCACGACCACCCGCTTGCCCTGGCGCTCGCGGATCACCAGGCCCGCGGTCTCCAGCCGGCCGCAGTGATGCGTCGCCGCGCTGGGACTGCAGCCGAGTGCGACGGCCACCCGCCCCATGCTGGGGCTTCGGCCGGCCAGCACGAGCAGCTGTGCCCGCAGCGGACCGAGGAGTGCGGCCAGGGGCTCGGCCGGCACCGGAGCCGCGTCCGACGACCACAGTTGCCCGACGCCGGGAACCGGATAGCCGATCCAGATGCAGTCCGGCTGGTCGAGATTGAGCACGGAGGCGACCCTGCCGGAGGTCAGCGGGACGAGCACCAGGCGCCGGTCACCCAGCTCGATCGTGGTGGCACACGGATCGGGGATGCGCAGAGCGTCGTCGACCAGCACGGTGCGCGGGCCCAGACCCGCGAGGGCCGTGGACAGCATCCCGGTGACGCTGGCGGTGCCGATGCGGCTGGTCTCCCGGTGCAGCAGGTCGCCCGCGCGCCGCCACACCGGCGCGTAGGTGAGCCAGAGGGCACGCAGGGTCGACGTGTAGGTCCTGACGAAGCCCTCCGGGTCGTCGACGACCCGTTGCCAGCGGACCGGCAGGCCGCCGGGGAAGTCGGCGCAGAGGTCACGGTGGAGTTCGGCGGCGTCCACCGCGCGCATCCGCTCGAACTGCGCCTCCATGTCCTCGTCCTCCTGCCACGGCCGTGGCGACAGGCAGTCCGGCACCCACAGGGCGCCGGGAGCGAAGGCCGCGGAGAGGTCGCGCTGCGCGTGGGGCGGGCAGGCGCGGCGGAGCGCGGTCCGCCAGGAAGGGGGGAGCCCCTGCGGAATCGCCCCCAGAACGTCGGCGGCGAGGGACAGCACCGTGGGCATCGGCTGGCGGGCGACTGTCAGCCGGACGTCGCCCAGGCCGCCCAGGCGCGCGATCGAGATCTCCTGCACCGCTGCTCCCCCCACAGGCACGGTCTCCGGTACCGAAGACGGCACGGGGCCGCCGGCCGGTTCCCGGGCCGCACCGGGGCGGAACTGCCCACGGCGCCGACCGCCGCGCGGCATCGAAACTCCGAGTCCTGCGAGACGTACAACGTCAACCGGACCATCACCGGCCCGGACTCGATCTTCGCCTTCGGCAGCCGCGTCACCCGGGCAGCGTGCGGCAAACGCGGGCGCGAGTGTGTGGGTGGTCCGCCCGCAGGGAGGACCACCCGCGCCCCGGGGCGCGGGGCCCCGGTGAGGGATGCGGGCCAAAACGCCCGGAGCGCGCGCGACTCAGAGGCCGAGGGCGTAGCGGCGGAGGCGGGAGCGGGCCTGGGAGGGGCTGGTGCCGAGGTCCCGGGCCAGGTCCTCGGCCCAGTCGGCGTCCGCGTCGGGGTCGACGTCGATACCGAAGGCGGCGGCGCGGCCGGTGTCGGCGGCCAGGCGCTCGATCGCGGCGGCCGCGCGCAGGGCGGCGGCCGGGTGGTCGTCGGCCAGGGTGTCCAGGCGGGAGCGGAGCCGGTCGATCAGGTCGCTCACGTCGTCGGGCAGCGGGACCGTCTGCCGCTCGACCGCCTCGATGTGGCCGTCCCAGTCGTCGGACGCGGCGGCCGTGTCGGCGTCCATCAGGTCCACGCCGGCGGCGTTCAGGGCGGGCCAGTCGATCGGGTGGGCCGGGCCGCGCCAGCCGCAGGAGCACGCCCCGCGGAAGCCCACCGCGGTCGGCCGCCCGTACTGGCCGCTGTACGCCCACCATTCCAGCGTCGACGGCATCGACGCCCCGCTCCCGATGTCGAAGTACACCGGCTTCGGCTCACTGCCGTCCGCCAGCACCGCGCCCGCGTATCCGGAATGCGCGTCCCCGAACTCCTCCACCGTCCACCCCATGCCGGCCACTCCTCGTCGCGTCGCCCGTGTGCACCGCCATGCTGGCACCGCACCTGGCGCGGGCGGGAGGTTTCGGGCCCAACTGACCGGATAGTTGGGTGGACCGGGCCCGGCCTCCGGGCCGGGCGGCAGCAGGTGGGACTCGTAGGACAGGGAACGGCCGTCGTAGGCCCACGTGGGACGCGGGTGCTGACCGGCTCCCGCCTGCCCGCTCCCACATGACCGGTGGACATCACGGTGCCGCCGCGCGCGAGCCCGCCCTCCCGGCCCCGCCCCGACGTCAGTGCCCCGCGTGCTCCCCGCCCCCGGACGACGACTTCGAGGCGGACTCGGACGGCCGCTCCCACGACGGCTTCGCCGCCCCGTGGTGCCCCCCTCCGTCGTGCCCCGGCACCGTGCCGTCCGGTTTGGCGACGAGGAAGAGCCCCGCCATCCCCATGTCGGAGTGGCTCTGGACGTGGCAGTGGTACATCCACGCGCCCGCCCCCACGTGCTCGCCCGCGATGATCTGGAAGCCGAAGGAGTCGGCCGGGCCGGTGATCTTGTTGTCGATGACGCGGGAGACGTCGTCCGGTCCGGAGAGCAGACCGGTCCGGTTGTCGGCCCAGCGGTGACCGTGCATGTGGAAGGTGTGGTAGTACTCGCCGTGCGTGATCATGATGATCTCGACGCGATCGCCCACCGTGGCCTCGAAGTCGGGCGGGTCGGCGGCCGGGCGGTTGTTGATCAGCATGTCGTTGAAGACGATGGTGAACTGCTTGTCCGGCAGGATGTCACCCTTCCTCCTGACCACCATGGGACCGTACAGCCCCTTGCGGATGCCGCCGGTGCCGTGGTCGGTGCCCACCACATGGTCGTGGTAGTGCCAGTAGCCCGCGCTGCCGGGCCGCCAGGTCCCGTCGGCGCGGCGGCCCGGCGCGTGGGTGCGCCAGGTGTACGTGCGGGTGGCGCCCGGTTCGACATGGCTGCGGCTCATCCTGGTGCCGTCGTTGTCGATGTCGTAGTCCACCCCGTGCGGGTGGAGGCTGACGGGCACGTCCATCAGGTTCTCGAACTCGATGTGGATCGTGTCGCCCTCGTTGAGTTCGATCAGCGGACCGGGGATGGCCGGTTTCCCCTTTTCCAGGCCGTATCCCATCTGACCGTCCGGCATCTTCTCCGCGTACATTCTCAGATGCCGCACCTGGCCCCCCGCCGGGGCGGTCCTCGGTGCCGCCGCCGCTGCGGCCGGGGCCGCGCCGGAGGCTGACAGAGACAACGATGTCACGCCGGTCGCGGCCACCGCTCCGCCCGCGAGCAGCCGTCGGTTGAAGCTGCGCCTGTCCATGTCGAACTCTCCAGTCCATTGCGGAGACTGACGGGGCGTCAAGCCCCCGGGACGGCCCACACGGTAGCCGCCACCCAGCCGTTTATCCACACTCAGGACAAAGTTGGTTCTCTTTCGGTCGAAACTCTTGGCGAAGCGGGAAAAGAGGTCTAGCTTCAACGGCTGTCGTTGTGACCAGAGAGCTCAGTGGTGACCACGGAGCTGACAGGTGTGACCACAGAGGGGTGGGTGACCACATGCAGCGCGCACCGCATCACCGGTCGAGATCGAGAACGGGCTTCGCCGCCGCACTGCTCGGCGTCGGGGCCCTGACCGTGTCCCTGCTGGGCGGCGACCCCGCCTCGGCGCGTCCTTTCCCTGATCCGCCACCGGACCGGCCGACGGCACGGGAGATGGCGACAACGTTGTCTCTCCCGTCGCCGCCGGGCGGTTCCAACGTCCGGGTGCTGGTCTTCCACGGTTCGGCGACGGCCGAGTCCCCGACCGTGAACGCGGGGATCGCGGCCATCGAGAGCATCGGCCTGAGCGGCCCGCAGGCCGAACGGTTCCGGACCGAGGCGACCGACGACCCGGCCGTCTTCACCAACGGCAGGAAGCTCGGCCGCTACAACGCGGTCGTCTTCCTGACCGGCGGCGGGGATGTCCTCGACCCGGATCAGGAAGCCGGCCTGGAGGCGTACATGGAGGCCGGCGGCGGCTTCCTCGGAATCCACGACGCCGCCCGGACCGAGCCGTACTCGGACTGGTTCACGGGGCTGGTCGGCGCCCGTCCGACCGGCGCGCCGAGTTCCGTGCAGCGCGCGGTGGTCGAGGTCGGCGACCGGGTGCATCCGGCCACCAAGTCCCTGCCGCTGGAGTGGAAGCGGCCCGACAAGTGGTTCAACTGGGAGAAGAACCCGTCCGGTTCCGTGCACACCGTCGCCCGGGTCCGCGAGGCTTCCTACCAGCCCGCCGGCAGGCCCAACGGCTGGGACCACCCGGTCTCCTGGTGCCGGGACTACGACGGCGGCCGGTCCTTCTACACGGCGATGGGCGGCACGGCCGACAGCTTCGACGAGGCCGACTTCCGCGACCATCTGCGCGGTGCCCTCGCCTGGACCTCCCGGATCTCCCGGGCCGACTGCAAGGCGACCATCGACGCCAACTACACGGCGGAGCGGGTCACCAAGGCCAACCAGCCCGGCCAGAGCGACCAGATCGGCGAGCCGCACGGCCTGGTCGCGGCGCCCGACGGCCGCATCCTCTACATCGGGCGCGGGGGCGCCGCCGCCGGGGTCCCCGTGGTCACCGACTGGAACGACCCGGCGGTCGGCAAGGGGAACGGCGAGATCCACGTCTACGACCCGGAGACCAAGCAGGTCACCAAGGCCGGCGCGCTGACCGTCTTCGGCAACAAGGGCGGCGGCGACGAACTCGTCAAGAACGAGGAGGGTCTGCTCGGCATCGAGCTGGACCCGGACTTCATGACCAACGGCTGGGTGTATCTGCACTACACCCCGCACTCCCGGATCGACCGCGACGCGCACATGGGCGAACGCCGGGTCTCCCGCTTCACCCTCGATCCCGCCACCAACAGGCTGGACCTGGCGAGCGAGAAGGTGCTGCTCGCATGGCCGGTGCAGATCCACAGCTGCTGCCACGCGGGCGGCGGGATGTCCTGGGACTCGCAGGGCAACCTCTACATCGCCACCGGTGACACCAACTCCTCCGGATTCAGCAGCGGTTACTCGGGCAACAACCCGGAGCCGAACTTCAGGGGCGTCTCCTTCGCGGACGCGCGCCGCACCTCCGGCAACACCAACAACCTCAACGGCAAGATCCTGCGCATCCACCCCGAGGACGACGGGACCTACACGCTGCCCGAGGGCAACCTCTTCACCGGGGACGAGACCGCGGAGGGCGGCGGCAGGACACGCGGAGAGATCTATGTGATGGGCGTGCGCAACCCGGCGCGCATCTTCGTCGACAAGAAGACCGACATCCTCTACGCGGGCTGGGTCGGCCCGGACGCCGGCGCGCCGTCCACCACCTGGGGCCCGGCGAAGTACGACACCCTCGCCGCCATCACCAGGGCGGGCAACCACGGCTGGCCGTACTGCATGGGCAACAAGCAGCCCTACCGGGACCGGAATCTGCCGGACCCGGGCAAGCCGCTGGGCTGGTACGACTGCGACGCGCCCAGGAACGAGTCGCCGAACAACGACGGCCTGGTCAACCTGCCGCCGGTGACCGGCAACACCATCTGGTACTCGCCCCAGGGCGGCGGCGTGGACTACCCGCGTGACGCGAACGGTCTCCCCAGCTACAAGCAGGAGGAGCAGAAGCTGCTGCTGCCGTGGCTCAGGGGCGGCGGCCAGGCGACCATGAACGGCCCGGTCTACCGCTACGACGCGAACAGCGCGTCGGCGGTCAAGTGGCCGGCGTACTGGGACGGCAAGTGGTTCGTCGGCGACTTCTACGACGGCGACCAGCCGCGCCACGCGGTGCTGACCGACCCCCGGACGGTGGGCGAGGGCGGGCTGCCCGTGCACGCCGAGTCCCTGAAGAAGATCGTCCCGGTCGGGCAGGGCGGTATCCGCAACCTCATGGACTGGAAGTTCGCGCCCGACGGCTCGCTCTACGTCCTGGACTACGGGCGCGGCTTCTTCACCTCCGACAAGGACTCCGCGCTCTGGCGGGTGACCTACCAGGGCGGCGGGGGGACCCCGGCCGCCGACCGGCTCGCGAGGAAGGCGGCACAGTGACCCCATGTCACACGACGGGCACCCGGCCCGCGGCGGGCCCGAGACGCACGGCGGCGCGGGCACCGGGCAGGGCGGCGCGACTGTGGACGGCCCTGCTCGCCGCGGTGGCGATGGTGGTCGGCCTGACCTCGGCCACCGCGTACGGGAAGACGGACGACGACCGGCCGGCGGCGGCCGCCCAGGTGCTGACCTGGACGGCCGGCGACCCGATCGACCGGTACCTCACCTTCCCGACCACCGCGACGGCCGGCACGGCCACCATCGTCTTCGAGAACAGCACGGCCACCGGCAACACCACCGGCATGCCGCACACGCTGACCTTCGACACCTCCGACCCGGAGTACAACAACGACGTCCGGCTCAACATCCTGGCCAACCCGGGCGACGCCGAGGGCGGCAGGCACACCGCCGAGGTCACGCTCACCCCGGGCCGCTACCTCTTCAAGTGCACGATCCCCGGCCACGGCGCGATGCAGGGCATCCTGACGGTCACGGAGGGCGGCGGCGGTGACGACACCACTGCGCCCGAGACGACCGCGAGGGTCGACGGCGACCAGAACGCCGACGGCGCCTACGTCGGCCAGGCGACCGTGACCGTGGACGCCACCGACGAGGGCGGCTCGGGCGTCGGGAAGATCGAGTACGCCCTCGGCCCGGACGGGGACTGGCAGCCCTACACCGCCCCGGTCGTCGTCGACCGGGTCGGCACGCACAGCCTCCGCCACCGGGCGACCGACAAGGCGGGCAACACCTCCGCCGAGAAGAAGACCGACTTCGTGGTCGCCCCGCCGCCGACGGACGACACCACCCCGCCGGAGACCTCGGCGACCGTGACCGGCGAACAGGACGAGCAGGGCCGCTACCTGGGCATGGCCACCGTCACGGTGACCGCCTCGGACACCGGCTCGGGCGTCAACACCATCCAGTACGCGACCGGGGACGGCGCCTGGCGGGACTACACCGCGCCCGTGATGGTGCACGAGACCGGCGCGCACTCCGTCCGCTACAGGGCCACCGACAAGGCGGGCAACGCGGCGGCCGTGAAGGAGGCCGCGTTCGAGATCGTGGAGCCGCCGGCCGAGGACAAGGCGGCCCCGGTCACCGGGGTCTCGGTCACCGGAGCCAGGAACTCCGACGGCGCCTACGTCACCGGCGCCACCGTGACCGTCTCGGCCACCGACGCCGAGTCGGGCGTGGAGCGGATCGAGTACTCCCTCGACAGCGGCCCCTACCTCACGTACACCGCCCCGGTGATCGTGGACCGGGTCGGCTACCACACGGTGCTGTACCGGGCCACGGACAAGGCGGGCAACACCTCCGAGGCGAAGAAGGCCTCGTTCACCGTGGCCGAGGGCGGCGGGGTGCCCGCGCCCGGCTGCCCGGAGTTCGACGAGCGGACGACGGTGATCGTCGGCGAGGTCGACACCGGCGTCCCCAACCGGATGACCAACCGCCGCTGCACGGTCAACGAGCTGATCGAGGACGAGAAGGCGTGGTCGTCGCACGCGCTCTTCCTCAAGCACGTCGACTCGGTCCTCGACGGGCTGCTCACGGACGGTGTGATCGACGAGCGGGAGCACCGGAAGATCTACCGCGCGGCCAAGCAGTCGGGCATCGGCAAGCCGGGCCGGACCGAGGGTTACCGCGATCTGTTCGACGGCACCGCGAAGACGTTCGCCCAGTGGCAGCACGTGGGCGGCGGGCAGTTCGGGCTGAGCGCCGACGGCGCGATGACCAGCAGCACCACCGTCCCGGGCATGGGCATGCTGTGGTTCCCCCGGCAGCGCTACGGGAACTTCTCGCTGAAGCTCCAGTGGCGGGACGACGCCCCGGGCGGCGGCAACGCCAACGGCGGTGTCTTCGTGCGCTTCCCGTACGTCCACGACAACCCGGAGGAGTCCCGTCCGGAGTGGGTCGCCATCAAGTACGGCCATGAGGTGCAGATCCTCGACCGGCCGGACGGCGACATGTACAAGACGGGCTCGGTCTACGGCTTCGACCGGGTCGGTCTCGCGGGCGCCGGGGTGACCCCCAAGGGCACCTGGAACGACTACGAGATCCGGGTGGAGGGCCAGCACTACTCGGTCTTCCGCAACGGCAGGCTGATCAACGAGTTCGACAACACGGGCGGCCAGGTCTTCCAGCCGCCCCGGTCGGGCGACCCGGGCTCCGACGGCCGGCGCTACGCCGCCGGCTACATCGGCCTCCAGGTCCACGGGACCACCGATGTGATCTCGTACCGGAACATCCGGGTGAAGGAGCTCTGAGCCCCGCTCCCCCGGCACGGCGCGCGGCGGCCCGTCCCCCCTCCTGGCAGGGGGACGGGCCGTCGTTCGTTCGTTCGAGCGGGCGGGCGGGCGGCGCCGGCGCCATGAGCGCTATGGCTTCCCGTCGTCCGTCTTCCGCGCCCGGCTGGGCTGGACCCGCTTCGGCTCCCCGGGCATCTTCGGGTACTCGGGCGGATAGGGCAGGTCGCCCAGCCCATGGTCCGCCTCGTCCTTGCGGGCCAGTTCCAGCAGGGACTCCAGGCTGAAGCGATGGTCGTCCATGTCCGCGTGGACGTCGCCCGCCTCGGCGTAGCGCCCGGGCATGGTCCGGATGTCGAAGTCCTGCGGCCGGGCGTCGTCGACCTCCTCCCAGCGCAGCGGGGCCGAGACGGGCGCGTTCGCGCGGGGGCGGACGGAGTAGGCGGAGGCGATGGTGCGGTCGCGGGCGGTCTGGTTGTAGTCGAGGAAGATCCGCTCGCCGCGCTCCTCCTTCCACCACTTGATGGTGACCCGGTCCGGCATCCGGCGCTCCAGCTGCCGGCCGCAGGCGATGGCGGCGCGGCGGACCTGGGTGAAGGTCCACTTCGGCTCGATCGGGACGAAGACGTGCAGTCCGCGTCCGCCGGAGGTCTTGGGCCAGCCGCGCAGGCCCGACTCGTCGAGGACCTCGCGCAGGACATGGGCGGCGCGCACCGCGTCGGTGTAGTCGGTGCCGGGCTGCGGGTCGAGGTCGAGCCGCAGTTCGTCGGGGTGGTCGGTGTCCTCGCGGCGGACCGGCCAGGGGTGGAAGGTGACCGCGCCGAGGTTGGCGGCCCAGATCACGGCGGCCGGCTCGACCGGGCACATCTCGTCGGCGGAGCGGCCGGAGGGGAAGGTGATGTGCGCGGTGGGGATCCAGTCGGGGAGGTACTTCGGGACCCGCTTCTGGAAGAAGGACTCGCCGGTCACTCCGTCGGGGTAGCGCTCCAGGGTCGTCGGCCGGTCGCGCAGGGCCCGGGTGATGCCGTCGCCGACGGCGAGGTAGTAGCGGACCATGTCCAGCTTGGTGTAGCCCGGCCCGGGAAAGTAGACCTTGTCAGGGTTGGACACCCGGACGGTCCGCTCCCCCACTTCGAGTTCCACGGCGTCGGCTTTGGCCATGCCCGCAGCGTAGGCCGCGCCGAGCCGGGTCGCATACCGGACAATCGGCGCATGGATCTGCCCGTGATGCCCCCGGTGAAGCCGATGCTGGCGAAGTCCGTGAAGAAGATCCCGCCCGGGATGCAGTACGAGGCCAAGTGGGACGGCTTCCGTGCGATCGTGCACCGCGACGGGGACGAGGTCGTCCTTGGCTCGCGTACCGGCAAGCCGCTGACCAGGTACTTTCCCGAGCTGGTGGAGCTGGCGCGGGAGCAGCTGCCCGAGCGCTGCGTGCTGGACGGGGAGATCGTGATCGCGCACGAGGGGCGGCTGGACTTCGACCGGCTGACCGAGCGCATCCACCCCGCCGACTCCCGGGTCCGGATGCTGGCCGAGCGCACCCCGGCGTCCTTCGTCGCCTTCGACGTGCTGGCCCTCGGTGACGAGTCCCTGCTCGACGTCCCGCAGCGGGCGCGGCGGGAGCGTCTGACCGAGGTCCTGGCGAACGCCCGGCCGCCCCTCCACCTGGCGCCGGCCACCGAGGACGCGGCGCTGGCCGGGGAGTGGTTCGACCGTTACGAGGGGGCGGGGCTGGACGGGATCGTGGCGAAGCCGCTGGATCTGCCGTACCGTCCGGACGCCCGGCTGATGTACAAGATCAAGCACGAGCGGACGGCGGACGTGGTGGTCGCCGGGTACCGCTTCCACAAGAGCGGCCCGGTCCTGGGCTCGCTGCTGCTGGGGCTGTACGACGGCTCGGGGGTCCTTCAGCACGTCGGGGTGTGCGCCGCGTTCCCGATGCGGCGGCGCGAGGAGCTGATCGGGGAGCTGGAGCCGCTGCGGCTCGACGACGTGTCCGCGCACCCGTGGGGGCGCTGGGCGGAGGAGGCGGCTCACGAGTCCTCCCGGATGCCGGGGGCGCCGAGCCGGTGGTCGGGCAAGAAGGACCTGTCGTGGGTGCCGCTGCGGCCGGAGCGGGTGCTGGAGGTGGCGTACGACCACATGGAGGGGGACCGGTTCCGGCACACCGCGCAGTTCCGCCGCTGGCGTCCGGACCGCGAGCCGGCGAGCTGCACCTACGCGCAGCTGGAGGAGCCGGTCCGGTACGACCTGGCCGAGGTGCTGGCGCCGCCGGAGCGGTGAGCGCTGCCGAGGCGGCAACTCGCCTGCAGAAAAGGGGCGTTGACGGGCGGGAGCGGCGGCGGCGCGGGCGCGGTGCGCCGTGACCGGGGTCACTCCGCGCGGACCACGATCGATTGGGGTGCGTCGGCGGCGTTCGCATAAAGTGTGTCGGCGGTGCCGCCGGTGACGGGGGCCGCGCAGAACACACTCCCGCCACGGAACCCGGCAGGTCGTCCGGTGGTCCTGGAGGGAGGGGGCCGACCGACCGACGGTCCCCGCCGCAGAAAGCAGAGAAGGACTACAGAGTGACCGCCTCCGATCTCGTCCCGGTCCCCATTCCCGACCGGGTCGCCGTGCTCATCGGCTCCTGCATGCCTCCGCACGTCCTGAACGCCGAGATCGAGGCCGAGTGCGCCGCGCGCGAGGTCGGCCGGTTCCGGGGGCCGCTGTGCACCGAGGACCGGGCCGACCGCGAGTACGCGCTCTCCGCGCTGGCCCGTGCGAACAAGGTCCTCGCCGCCTGGAACCCCGGGCTGACCGTGCGCCCGGGCCGGGGCTGGTGAAGCGCGGGCAGCCCGGGCGGCAGCGGTAACGGAGGCCGTCCCCCGCATCGGGGGCGGCCTCTTCGCATGCCTTCACATGCCCTACGTGCCTTCGCCCGCCTGCCCGCCTTCGCCCGCCCGGTGGGCCCTGCTCAGTCGACGAAGGTGCCGTCGACGTACACCCACGCACCGTTCTCCCGGCCGAACTCGCTGCGTTCGTGGAGTTCACCGCGCTTTCCGTGGTGCCGGTAGCGGGCCCGGAAGGTGACCGTGCCATGGGTGTGGAAGGCGCTGCCGTCGGCCGTGTCGGTGATCTCCAGGCCCAGCCAGCGCATGCCCTCGTCCAGGTCGAGATGGCGGGGCCGGGTCGAGGAGTGCCAGGTCCGCAGCAGGTAGCCGGCGTCCTGGGCCACGAAGGCGCTGTAGCGGGAGCGCATCAGCAGCTCGGCGGTGGGCGCGGACAGCCCGCCCGCGTGGAAGCGCCCGCAGCACTCTCCATAGGGGGCGGAGAGACCGCACGGGCAGGGCGACTCGGCGGTGAGGGCGGGGGCGTCGGTGCGCCCGGGGCGTCTGATGCGTGGTGCCATGGGTCCATCTTCCCGCGCCGCAGGCGCGCCATCACCCCGTACGGTGGCGGACATGAAGCTCACGATTCTCGGCGGCGGCGGTTTCCGGGTCCCCCTGGTGTACGGGGCGCTGCTGGCGGACCGGGCGGAGGGCCGGATCACCGAGGTGGCCCTGCACGACGTGGACGCGGACCGGCTGACCGCGGTGACCCGGGTGCTGGCGGAGCAGGCGGCCGGGCATCCGGACGCCCCGCGGGTGACGGCCGGCCGGGACCTGGCGGGGGCGGTGCGCGGCGCGGACTTCGTGTTCTCCGCGATCCGGGTCGGTGGCCTGGCGGGGCGGGCGGCGGACGAGCGGATCGCGCTGGCGGAGGGCGTCCTCGGGCAGGAGACGGTCGGCGCGGGCGGGATCGCGTACGGGCTGCGGACGGTGCCGGTCGCCATGGAGATCGCCCGGCGGGTCGCGGAACTGGCCCCGGACGCCTGGGTCATCAACTTCACCAACCCGGCCGGGCTGGTGACCGAGGCGATGAGCCGGGTGCTGGGCGACCGGGTGATCGGCATCTGCGACTCCCCCGTCGGGCTGGCGCGGCGGGTGGCGCGGGCGGCGGGCGCCGACCCGGCCACGGCCCGGGTCGACTACGCGGGGCTCAACCACCTCGGCTGGGTGCGCGCGGTCCACGCGGACGGGCGGGACCTGCTGCCCGGGCTGCTCGCGGACCCGGCCGCGCTGGAGTCCTTCGAGGAGGGCCGGCTCTTCGGCGCGCAGTGGCTCCGCGTCCTGGGCGCGATCCCCAACGAGTATCTGCACTACTACTACTTCAACCGGGAGACGGTGGCCGCATACCGGGCGGCGGACCAGACCCGCGGCGGCTTCCTCCTCGACCAGCAGGCCGGCTTCTACCGCCGCGCACTGCGCCCCGGCCCCGGCGCGCTGGACGCCTGGCGGGGCACCCTGGCCGAACGCGAGGCCACCTATATGGCCGCCAACCGGGAGGCCGCCGGCGCCGGTGAGCGGACCGGGGATGACCTGGAGTCCGGCGGCTACGAGAAGGTCGCCCTCGCCCTGATGCGCGCGGTCGCCCGCGACGAGCGCGCCACGCTGATCCTGGACGTCCGCAACCGGGGCGCCCTCCCCGGACTGGACGCCGACGCGGTGGTCGAGCTGCCGTGCCTGGTCGACGCGAACGGTGCCCGTCCGCTCGCCGCGGACCCGCTGCCGGACCACGCGGCGGGCCTGGTGACGGCGGTGAAGGCGGTGGAACGCGCGGTCCTGGATGCGGCGGACGGCGCTTCGCTCTCCGCGGCGGTGAAGGCGTTCGCGCTGCACCCGCTGGTGGACTCGGTCACCGTCGCCCGGCGGCTGGTGGACGCCTACCGGGCGGCGCATCCGGGGCTGGCGTATCTGACGGGCAACTGAGCGCCCGCCCGGACCGGATGTGCGCGGGGGCGGTGGTCCGTTCCGGGGAACGGACCACCGCCCGGTGGGCGGAGTGCGTCAACGCCCTCCGCTTTACTATGCGTTGATCGTGCGCGTACACTGAGCACCGGTCACAGGGGTTCCTGTGACCACACCTGTCACCTGCGTGACGCGACCGCGCCGAGCCGCCCCAAGGGCATGACGGACGCGTGTGCGTCAGCTCGTGAGCCGGCGGTGACGTGCTCCCTGATCCTGCTTCCCCCGCGGCAGCAGCTCAGCTCACCAGGAAGTCCGCCTTGCCGGACTTCGCCCCCTGGATGAACGCGGCGATCTCGTGGTGGGTGTAGATGAGCGCGGGCCCGTCCGGGTCGGCGGACTGCCTGACGGCCACGCGCCCGTCGGCGAGCTTCATGGTCTCGACGCAGTTGCCCCCGTTTCCGCCGCTCCAGGGTTTGTGCCAGCCGTCCTCGCCCAGCTCCGCGGCGGGCATTCCGTTGTATATATGGGTCATTCACCCCTCCTTGCGGAGATCGTTGAGGATCTCCTTCGTCCGTTGGGCCGTGGCGGCCTGCGCGGCCATGCGGTCCATCACCTCCAGGTGCGTGGCGACCTCGGGGCGCGCGTCCAGGTAGACGGCACCGGTCAGGTACTCGCTGTAGACCATGTCCGGGAGTTCGGGGACCGAGAACCGGAACAGCACGAACGGGCCGTACGTGCCGGGGTGGTGTCCGCTGGCGAACTCCGCGATCTGGAGGGTGACATGGGGCAGCCGCATGCTGTCGAGCAGCCGCTCGGCCTGGGCCCGCATCACCCCGGGACCGCCCACCGGTCGGCGGAGGACGGTCTCGTCCATGATCACCCAGAGCCTGGGGGCGTCGGGGCGGGTGAGGAGGGCCTGGCGCTCCATCCGCAGGGCGACATGCCGCTCCACGTCGTCCGGGTCGGTGTGCCCGATGGCCCCGCCGTACATGATCGCCCGCGCGTAGTCCTCGGTCTGGAGCAGACCGGGGACGAACTGGGGTTCATACGCACGGATGAGGCTCGCGGCCCCCTCCAGACTGACGTACATGCTGAACCAGCCCGGCAGCACGTCGTGGAAGCGCTGCCACCAGCCGGGCTTGTTGGCCTCCTCGGCCAGCTCCACGAAGCCGCGGGCCTCGTCCTCCGCGATGCCGTAGGCGCCGAGGAGCAGTTGGACGTAGGGGATCTTGAGCGCGACCTCGGCCGTCTCCATCCTGCGGATGGTGCCGGGTGCGACCCGCAGGACCTTCGCCGCCTCCTCGCGCTTCATCCCCGCGCGTTCGCGCAGGTCCTGAAGGCGACGCCCGAGGACCACCTGACCCACCGTGGGGGCGGACCGGGGTTCGCTCACTGGATTCCTCCCCACACGCGCTCTGCTGCGAGCAGTGTGCCATGGCCGCGCAACGATGAATATCTCCACTCTGGATTTTTCAGAGTGGGCCTTGTCAAGGTGACTGGTGCAGCGGGAGACTAGTCGTGTGAACCGTGACGCGCTCACCACCCCCCTCCTGGACGCGAGTCCTGACCCCGACGCCTCCCGGTACGGCTTCGAGGTGCCCGCGCGCGTCGAATCCGTGTCCCGGGCCAGACGGCTGGTGAGCGACCGGCTCGACCTGTGGTGCCTCGGCGGTGACACCCGAGACACGGCCCTCCTCGTCGTCTCCGAGCTGGTGACCAACGCGGTGGTGCACACCGGCGGCCGCCTTGTCTCCGTCCAACTCCACCTGGTCGCAGCCCACTTGCGCGTGACCGTCCAGGACCAGGGCGCCGGTGCGAGCGGGCCACGGGTCTGCCACGGCATCGAGGAGGAACGCGGGCGCGGGCTGCTGCTCGTCGAGGCGGTCAGCAGCGCCTGGGGCACCTGCGACCGGGAGCACGGTGCGGGGCGGGCGGTGTGGGCCGAACTGCCCCTGGGCCCAACGGTTTCCGACCCCCTGGGCACGGGTGTGCTCGAAGCGGAATGGCCGTGCTGAGGCACCTCGCCGCACTGTTCGCCCCCGGCCGCGACGGCCACCGCTCCGGCCGCCCGCCCCACCCCTCGGTACGGCCCTGGGCGCAGCCCGCGCCCGTGCGCCGTTACGAGCGGACAGAGCCCCGCCTCACCCGGCTCGACCTCCCGAACACCCTGGTCGCCAACCTCGGTTGCGACGCCGTCGGCGTCCCCGCGCGCTACGGCATGCGGCTGCTCGGGCGACTCCCGCCCGGCGGCTGCGTCTTCGCGGACAGCGACTGGTGGTGGTGGATCGTCCCCGCCGAGTCCGACCTCGGCCTGCTGTGGCCGCTGCCCGCCCACTACGCGCCGGGCGCCCGGGTGCCGGCGGTCGCCCCCCGGCTGATCCGCTCCCCCGAGGGCGACAGCCCCTACACCCCGCCGATCCCGCTCTACCTGATGGCCTGCCAGCTGACCGGAACACTGCCCCGCTGGCCGGTCGGCGCCTCCGGCCCGGCGCACTGATCCGCGCACCCGGTCCGGTCCGGCGGCGATCCGCCCGGGCCCGTTTCCGGGCGGTGGTCGTTTCTCGATGATGATCGTTTCGGGGCGGTGATCGCTTCCGCCCGAGGCCCGTTCCCGGGCGGTGATCGTTTCTGGACGGTGATCCCTTCGGGCGGGACGCGCCGGGCACCGGCCGGATAGGCTTTCGGCATGTCAGAAGCGAATGCGGGTCCCGGACGCGAGGGGCTTACGCCGCGCCAGGCGCGCCACGTCCGGACAGCCCTCTCGGCGGCCATCATGATCGCCGTCGGCGCGGTCCTGGTCCTCCGGCTCGGGAGCACCCACTCGGTGCTCACCCTCGGCTTCTACGGAATGGCCCTGATCCTCTCGGGCACCGCGCTGGTCCTCAGCCGGGCCGGACGCACCCGCTGGGCGACCCTGGTCCTCGGCATCGGCGTGGCCGTGGCGGTGGTCGCGGAGTGGGCCGTCGCCGCGATGCGCTGACACCACGACGCGCGGAGGCGTCAACGCGCCTGCCGGCGCCGGGCGACGCCCGCCGCTGCCCCGAACGCGTTGCTGTACCGGGTCACGACCGTGCAGGACCTCACGACCGCCGGCACGTACATCGAGATGACCTCACGCCTCCTCGAACCCGCGCTCCTCGCCCTCGCCGTCCTCGCGGTCCGAGGGCGCATCAAACGCTGACCGCACAGGGGCCCGTGGGAGACGACGAAAGCCCCGCTCCCCGGGGCGGACTCCGGGGAGCGGGGCTTCATGTACGGCTCGCGGAGATCACAGGACGGTCCCGGCTGCGGTGAGGACGAGGAGTGCGAGGTCGGTGAGGGGGCAGTCGGCGGCGCGCCGCAGGAGCAGGTACGTGCGGACGGAGATGCGGGACGAGGCGCGGATGCTTACGACGCCGTGCCGCCCCGGGTCCGGTCCGACCTGAAAGGGCCTTGGCGGCGGCCCCGGACCGGACCCGGGGTCAGCCGCCGGAGACGGCCCTGAGATGTGCCTTTCCGTGGCGCACACCCGGAGCGGCGCTCCGGTTCTCGCGGAGGACGAAGGTGATGCGGGTGCAGCCGCTCTCCTGGAGGCGGGCCGGGGTCTCGTCCACGATCCGGCAGTCCGTGCGGCCCCAGCGGGGGTCCGGGTGGAACACCGGGCGCACGGCGCCGTCGTGGTGGATGCCGTCCGCGCCCACCGCGCTCACCCAGAGCGGGAGTCCGCAGCGGTAGGCGGCGTCCATGATCGGGTCGAGGGCGATGTCGTCGCGGACGGCCATCAGCCGCTCGTCGCCCTCCTCCTGGCCCTCGGCCTCCAGCGCGGCCGCGAGCTGGGCCATCAGCGGCAGGCACCAGCTCGTCTCGTGCTCGGCGAGCACCACCGGGGCGTCGGGGTGGAAGAGCACGAAGCGGAGGAAGTTCTGCTGGGGCATGGCCGAGGGGTGGGGGCCGACCCCGCGGAAGAGGTGGTCGTAGGCCGGGTTCGTGTGCAGGACGTCCCAGCGGCGGTCGAACAGCACCGAGGGCAGCGGCACGGCGTCCATCAGGGCGGCGTAATCCCGCAGGTAGGCGCGCGTAGCAGGGTCCGCGTGAGTGGCCGGTCCGGCGGGCGCCTGGGGCAGCGCCGGCCCCTCGGGAGCGGCCGAAGGGGTGGGTCGTGCCGGGTGTGCGGGAGTGCGCGGGGGGACCGGGCCGGAAGGGCGGACGGGCACGGGCCGGCGGGCCGGGGCGGACGGCGGGATCGGGCCGGAGGGCCGCAGCGGAGCGTTCCACGAGGCGGTGGAGCGCTCGGCGGAGAGCCGGCGCAGCCGCTTGCCACGGGCGACGGCACGCGCGGCACCGACCAGGCCCAGGGGCCCCTGAGCCCCTGTGACATCGACGCCGGCCTCGTTCGCCATCGAGAACGCCACCTTTCCGAGCTTCTCGAAGTCCTGCCAAGTCCCGCTCTGGCAGCCCCCTTTGGATCATCCTTGTTCCACCGTGATCCTGCTACCGCTCGTACGGTGGTGTCAACTATCGTGGCATTCGGCCGCGATGAGCGTCACGTTCACGCCACAACTGTGGCAGGGCCTGGCTGCAATCGCTCGAAACGGTTAATCTCCCGGCAGCCCGTTGAGTGCGGGGCAGCCCCGCATGATCTAGGAGACCCACTGGTGACGGACGGCTTCTCGGTTCCGGCTCCGACATCGGGCGGCCAGCTCGCCGCCACCGTCGCCCGGATCGCCGACCTCGCGGACAAGCTCGGAATCAGCCACGTCGAGGTCTTCGACGTGGACCTGCTCTCCGAGGCCTCGGGCGTACCCGCGGACGTGGTCCGCGAGTTGCTCGACGGCAGGCAGGCCGGCGAGCCCGACCTCCAGGCGCGCTTCCTCCAGCGGTTCGACCTGCTGCGCAGGACCCGGCTCAAGCCCAACGGCCGGCGCTACACCCAGCAGGAGATAGCCGACGGAGCGGGCATGTCGCGCCAGCAGGCGGGTGCGCTGATCAACGGTGACCGCCGCCCCACCATGGAGCACTGCGCGGCGATCCAGCGCTTCTTCCAGGTCCACGCGGGCTTCCTCACGGCCGACGACACGGACGCCCTCGACGGCGCCCTTCGCCGCACCGAGCAGGGGCTGCTTCAGGACTTCGCCGGGGAAAGCGACCCACTGGAGCGCCTGTTGCAGGACCATGGGGTACGTGGCATCGCCTGGCGGGCAGCCCAACTGCCCACGGACAAGCACCGGGACAAGGTCACCGAGTGGCTGGACCTGCTCCTGGAGAGCACCAAGCCGACCGACGGCTGACATCCGGACAGGCGGGATTCCGACGCGTCCCGGCAGGCACGCGCGGGGAGAGGAGTGCGGTGAGCATCGGCAAGGACATGCGCCGGCTGTGCGGCGAACTGGTCGCCGGGATCGACCTCCCCGCGCCCGCCGAGCCCGCCGACCTGTACCAGGCGCTGTGCGACGGCATGAGCCGCCGCCGCGGCCGCCCGGTGCGCTACCGGATGGCGTCCTTCCCCCCGGGCACGGCCAGCGGGCTGTGGCTGGACATGGCCGAACAGGACCTCGTCGTCATCGAGGAACGCACCGCCCCCTACCACCAGCTGGTCATTCTCGGCCACGAGCTGTGGCACATGAAGGCGGGCCACTGCGGCCACCACGTCGAGGGAGCCGCGGTCGCCGCCCGAATGCTGTCGGACGAGGCCGACCTCCGGGCCACCGTGCTCAAGGTCGCGGCCCGCTCGCGTTCGGACGCGGCCGAGGAGCGCGAGGCGGAGAGCTTCGGTCTGCTTTTGGGCAGCAAGTGCCGTGCCTGGCTGGCCGGTTCGACCGGGCGCGGTCCCGTCCGGCGCGACGGCCTGGCCGGCCGTATCGGCGCGTCGCTGGGATACCGCGGGCCACAGGGCTGATGCGTGGACGGTTCCGACTACTACATTCCGGCCGCCGCCCTCGCCGTCGCACTGGCGTTCAAGCTGCCGGGTATGGTGCGCGACTGGCGTGACCCGCTGCTGCGCTCGGTCTGCGCCCTGCTGGTCCTCGGCGCCTGCACCTTCTTCTTCGCCGCGCCGCCGACCATCGGCGAGGTCAACCGGATCACCGGCGTCCCCAACATCTCGGCCCCGCTGGTCTACTGCATCCTCTCGGCGTTCAGCGCATCCTGTCTGATCCTGCTGGTCAACTGGCGCGGCGGGCCGCCCGAGGAGACCCGCCGGGAGTCCCTGCGCTGGATCGCCGGCTACAGCGCGGTCGTGGTCGCCCTGATCGCGCTGTTCCTGCTCGGTGACGCCCCGGTGGAGCGGCTGCGGGACCTGGACACCTACTACGCGAACACGCCGTACATGCGCGAGATGATCGTGCTGTACCTGATCGCGCACAGCGTGGCCGCGGTCGCCATGACCGTGCTCTGCTGGAGCTGGTCGACCCGGGTGCACGGCTGGCTGCGCGGCGGGCTGACCGTCATCGTCTGCGGCTCCCTCTTCAACCTCGCCTACGGCGTGACCAAGTTCGCCGCCGTGTTCGCCCGCTGGGCCGGGGTCGACTGGGACGGGCTCAGCAGCGTCCTCGCCCCGCCCCTGGCCTCGGTCGGGGCGCTGCTCAGCGCCATCGGCTTCATCCTGCCGCTGGTGGGCCAGCGCCTGTCCGACCACTGGCACGCCTGGCGGACGTACCGGCGGCTGGGTCCGCTCTGGCGGGAACTGCGCGCCGCCGCGCCCCCCGGCACCCCCACGGTCCGCATCTCCTTCTTCTCCCCCGCCGAACTTCGCGTCACCCAGCGCGAGTCGGACATCCACGACCGGCTGCTGCAACTGGACCCGTACTTCGACCGGGAGCTGCGCGCCACCGTGTACGAGGAGTCCCTCGCCGCGGGCGCAGACGGCCACCAGGCCCGTGCGGCCGGCGACGCGGCGATGGTCGCGGGCGCCCTACGGGCCCGCGCGGCCGATCCCGACGGGGAGATCATCAGCTCGGCGCAGACATACACGACCGAGGCAGCCGAGGGGCCGCGCGACCTGGTGCGCATCTCCCTCGCGCTGCGACAGTCCCCCGTCGTCGCGGCGGCGCGCACGCGTGCCGTCAGGTCGGAGAGCGGCACCCCATGAACGATCCCGTGAGCGGCCCTGTGAGTGATCCTGTGAGAACCGGTCGGAGCGCCCCGCGCTCCGCCGTGGTCGTCGGCGGCGGCCTGGCCGGCATGCTGGCCGCCGCCGTCCTCGCCCGGTACGCCGGCGAGGTGACCGTCGTCGACCGCGACGTCCTGCCCGACGGGCCGCGCGCCCGCCGCAGTCTTCCCCAGGCGCACCACGCCCATCTGCTGTGGAGCGGCGGCGCGCGGGCGATCGAGTCCCTGCTGCCTGGCACCACGGACCGCTGGCTCGCCGCGGGGGCGCGGCGCATCCCGCTGCCGACCGGCCTGGTCTCGATGTCGGCCCTCGGCTGGTTCCGGCGCTGGCCGGAGATGCAGTTCCTGATCGCGTGCAGCCGGGACCTGCTGGACTGGGTGGTCCGCGAGCAGGTTCTCGCCCTGCCGAACGTCCGTCTCCTCGAGCGCACCGAACTCCTCGGCCTCGACGGCGACGCGCACCGGGTGCACGGCGTGCGGGTGCGCTGCGACGAGCACGGTGAACGCCCGCTGGCGGCGGACCTGGTGGTGGACGCGAGCGGGCGCGGCTCCCGGGCGCCGGAGTGGCTGAGCGCTCTCGGCCTCGGCAGGGTGGACGAGGAGGAGGTCGACTCGGGCCTCGCCTACGCCAGCCGGATCTTCCTCGCGCCGAAGGGCGCGGAGGACTTCCCCGTGGTGAACGTGCAGGCCGACGCGCGCGAGCCGCGGCCGGGCCGGACGGCGACCATCGTGCCCCTGGAGGGCGGGCGCTGGCTGGTGACCCTCTCCGGCACCCGCGGCGGCCGGCCGACCGGTGCGGCCGAGGAGTTCGAGGACTTCGCCCGCTCGGTGCGGCACCCGGTCGTCGGTGAGCTGATCTCCCTGCGGGAGCCGCTGACCGAGGTCGTGGTCAACCGGAGCACGATCAACCGGCGGCGCTTCTTCGAGAAGGCGGACCGCTGGCCGGAGGGCTTCGTCGCGATCGGCGACGCGGTCGCCACCTACAACCCCGTGTACGGGCACGGCATGTCGGTGGCCGCGCAGGGGGTCGTCGCACTGCGCACCGAGCTGGAACGCCACGGGATCGGCGCCCCGGGGCTCGCCCGGCGGGTGCAGCGGGCCGTCGCCCGCCCGGTCTCCATGGCCTGGGACCTGGCCACCGGGCAGGACATCCTCTACCCGGGGGCCAAGGGGAAGGCGCCCGGGCGGGGTTCGGAGCTGCTGCGCCGCTATGTGGACCGGCTGATGCTGACGGCGACCGGCCGGCCGATCGTGATGAAGGCGCTCTTCGACGTGATGACCCTGTCCGCCCCGCTCGCCTCCCTGGCCCGGCCGGAGATCGCGCTGGCCGTCCTGCGCGGCCCCCGGCAGGCGCAGCTGCCCGGCCCGCCGCTCACCGACGGGGAGCGTCGGATCGCCAGGGAACCGGCGTCCTGGGAACCGCCGGCGGACACCGTTCCCGACCGGACGGACGACGCGGCGGCCCCCGGGGACGCGGCGGACCTCGGGGACGCGGCGCACCACGGGGACGCCGCCGCCCGGGAGACGGATCGGGCGGGCGCGTAGCACGGCGCGGCGCGGCATAGGCTCGGAACACGATGAACGGGAACGACGCAGGCGGCGGGCGCGGGGCACTGCCGCCGCTGGAACCGAAGGCGGACCGCGAGACGGTGCGGCGGCACAACCTGAGCCTGGTACTGCGCACGGTCCGCGACGCGGGCGAGGTGACCCGGGCCGGGGTCTCGGCCCGGGTGGGGCTCACCCGGGCCGCCGTCTCCTCCCTGGTCGAACAGCTGCTGGAGAGCGGCTTCCTGACCGAGTCCGGCAAGACCTTCAGCGGCCAGGCCGGCCGCCCGGGCACGGTGCTGAAGGTCGCCCGCACCGGGGTCGCCGGGCTGGGCGTGGAGATCAACGTCGACTATGTCTCGGTGTGCGTGGTGGACCTCGCGGGCACCGACCGGGTCCGGCTGGTCGAGCATCTCGACAACCGCGGGACCGACCCGGCGCTGGTCTTCGCCCACGCCGCCCGGACGGCCGCGCGGGCCCTCGCCTCGGCCGCCGAGCAGGAGCTGACCCCGGTCGGGGCGGCGCTTGCGCTGCCCGGCCTGGTCGCCTCCGGCACGGTGCGCCAGGCGCCCAACCTGGGCTGGACGGCGGTCGAGGCGGAGGCCACGTTCGCCGACGCCCTTGCCGCGCTGCGCCCCGGCCGGGCGCCGCTGCGGGTCCGCTCGGAGAACGAGGCGAACCTCGCGGCCCTGGCCGAACTGTGGTTCGGCGGCCTGGGCGCGGCCCGCACCTTCCTGTACCTCACGGGCGAGATCGGGGTGGGCGGCGCGCTGGTCCTCGGCGGTGAACTGCTCCGCGGCGCGAACGGGTTCGCGGGCGAGATCGGCCATGTGACCGTCTCCGACGACGGGCCCCTGTGCCGCTGCGGCTCGCGCGGCTGCCTGGAGCAGTACGCGGGGCAGACCGCGCTGCTGCGCGCGGCCGGGGTCGACGAGCGGTCCGGCGCGAGCGGTGTCACGGAGTTGGAGCACCGGGCCGCGGCGGGCGACCCGGGGGCGCGGGCGGCCCTCACGGACGCGGGGCGGGCGCTCGGCCGGGTGCTGGCGGGCGCGGTGAACCTCTTCGACCCGGACGCGGTCGTCCTCGGCGGCATCTACCGGCCCCTGCTGCCCTGGCTGGCGCCCCCGGTGGGCGAGGAGCTGACGAGACGGGTGGTGTCGGGGCTGTGGTCCGCGGACGGGGAGCGCCTGCGCCCGTCCTCCCCGGCGGCGGACGCAGTCCGGGGCGCGGCGGCCCTGGTCCTCCGCGACGTACTGGCGGACCCGGTCGCCTACGCCCGGCCCTCGGCCGCCGGAGCGGCCGGGGTCTGACACGGGGCCCGGACCGGGGCCCCGACCGGGCCGGATCGTGTGCGGGACGGCGCGGGGCCGGCGGGCTCGGGTGCGTACCCGGACCGGGCGGGCTCGGGTGCATGCCCGGGCCGGGCGGGCTCGGGTGCATGCCCGGGCCGGGCGGGCTCGGGTGGGTGCCCCCACCGGGCGGGATCCCCGCAGGGCGGGCGAGCACGCGGCACGCGGCCCGGTCCGGCGCGAGGCCGGGCCCGGAGCATGGCCCGGTCGGGCGCGCGGCCCGGTCCGGCGCACGGCCGGTTTTCCGGGGCAAGCGGCGCCCGGTCCGGGGCCGGGTCAGGCGCGCGGCCGCACACGCACACGATGCGCGGCCTGCTCCGGCACGCGGCCCGGTCCGGCACGTGGCCCGGTCCAGAGCAAGCGGCGCCCGCTCCGGCGCAAGCGGCGGGGTCGGGTCAGGCGCGGGCGCCGAGGAGGTGGTCCAGCGCGAGCTGGTCCAGCCGTTCGAAGGCCATCCCGCGCGCCGCCGCCGCGTCCGCGTCGAAGTCCTCGAACGCCCCCCGGTCCGCGAGGAGTCCGGGGAGTCCGTCCTCGGCGGTGGGCCGCGCCAGCTCGTCGAGGCGGGCCGCGCGCAGCGCCTCGGTGACTTCCGGGTCGGCCCGGAAGGCGGCCGCGCGCTCCCTGAGGATCAGGTAGTTGCGCATACAGCCCGCCGCGGACTCCCAGACCCCCGCCGCGTCCTCGGTGCGCGGCGGCTTGAAGTCGAAGTGGCGCGGGCCCTCGTACCCCGCCGTCTCCAGCAGGTCGACCAGCCAGAACGCGGACCGCAGATCACCGGCGCCGAAGCGCAGGTCCTGGTCGTACTTGATGCCGCTCTGGCCGTTGAGGTCGATGTGGAAGAGCTTGCCGGCCCACAGCGCCTGGGCGATGGAATGCGGGAAGTTGAGGCCCGCCATCTGCTCGTGGCCGACCTCCGGGTTCACCCCGTACAGCTCGGGCCGCTCCAGGCGTTCGATGAAGGCGAGGGCGTGGCCCACGGTGGGCAGCAGGATGTCGCCGCGCGGCTCGTTGGGCTTGGGCTCGATGGCGAAGCGGAGCGCGTAGCCCTGCTCGGTGACGTACTCGCCGAGCAGGTCGAACGCCTCCTTCATCCGGTCCAGGGCCAGGCGCACGTCCTTGGCGGCCCCCGACTCGGCCCCTTCCCGGCCGCCCCAGGCGACATAGGTCCGCGCGCCCAGTTCGGCGGCGAGGTCGATGGCGCGGAGGGTCTTGCGGAGCGCGTACCGGCGGACGTCGCGGTCGTTCGCGGTGAAGCCGCCGTCCTTGAAGACGGGGTGGGTGAAGAGGTTGGTGGTCGCCATCGGCACCACGAGCCCGGTCTCGTCGAGGGCCCGCCGGAAGCGCTTGATGTGCGCGTCGCGTGCGGCCTCGTCCGCGCCGAAGGGGATCAGGTCGTCGTCGTGGAAGGTGACGCCGTACGCGCCCAGCCCGGCGAGGTGACGGACCGATTCGGCCGGGTCCAGCGGAGGCCGGGTGGCGTCGCCGAAGGGGTCGCGACCCTGCCAGCCGACGGTCCACAGACCGAAGCTGAACCTGTCGTCGGGGGTGGGACTGAAGCGTTCCGTCATGACCGTGTCCGCCCTAGACCTCGATTTTGTTTTCTTGCATTACTAATGATGCACACCGAGGACCAGTGACAGAAGAGGCCCGACGTCTGTTCGCCCCGGTGACCGTGGCGTAATTTGTTCTCGACCCTGCCGAATATCGGCCCGCTCGGTGGGCCGTGCCCCGGAGCGAAAGGCGGAGCCATGCCGACGAACCCGGTCGTCATCGGGGTGGACAGTTCGACGCAGTCCACGAAGGCGGCGTTCACGGACGCCGTCACCGGCCGTCTGCTCGCCGTGGGCCGCGCCCCGCACCGGGTCCGTGGCGAGGGCGGGGCGCGCGAGAGCGACCCGGAGACCTGGTGGGCGGCCCTGCGGGAGGCCGTCGCCGGGGGCCTGCGGGAGCTGGCCGCGGCGGGCGCGGGCGCGGCGGACGTCGTCGGGATCGCGGTCGCCGGACAGCAGCACGGCCTGGTGGTCCTCGACGGCAGGGGCGCCCCGTTGCGGCCCGCGCTGCTGTGGAACGACACGCGCTCCGCGCCGCAGGCCGCCGCCCTCACCGAGGCACTGGGCGGCCCGGCCGCGTGGACGGCGCGGACGGGGTCGGTACCGGTCGCCTCCATGACCGCGGCCAAGTGGCAGTGGCTGCGGGAGAACGACCCGGCCGCGGCCGAGGCGGCGGCCGCCGTACGCCTCCCGCACGACTTCCTGACCGAACGCCTCGCGGGGGTGGCCGCCACGGACCCCGGGGACGCGTCCGGGACCTGCTGGTACTCGACGGCCGAGGGCGCCTGGGACGCCGGCTTGCTCGATCTCACCGGTCTGGACGCGCGGCTGCTGCCGGCCGTGGCGGAGACCGGCGGCACCCGGGTCGGCTCCCTCACCCCGGCCGCGGCGGCGGAGCTGGGGCTGCCGGACACGGTGGCCGTGGCGGCGGGCACCGGGGACAACATGGCCGCGGCGGTGGGGCTCGGGCTCGGCGGGGCGGGCCTGCTGGACCACCCGGCGCTCAGCCTCGGCACCTCGGGCACGGTCTTCGCGGCGACCCGCACCCGGCCCGCCTCGCCCGCGCTGGCGGGGTTCGCGGCGGCCGACGGCACATACCTCCCGCTGGCCTGCACGCTCAACTGCACGCAGGCCGTGGACAAGGTCGCCGCCCTGCTGGGCCTGGGCCGGGAGGCGGCCGAGGCGGGCGGTGAGCTGGTGGTCCTGCCGTACCTCGACGGCGAACGCACCCCGGATCTGCCGGGGGCCGCGGGCCTGCTCACGGGCCTGCGGCACACGACGACCCGCCAGCAGATCCTGGGCGCGGCGTACGAGGGCGCGGTGGTGACGGTGCTGCGCGCGCTCGACGAGGTCCTGCACGCCTGCGGCGAGGACCCGGGCGGGGCGGAGGCGGCCGGACGGCCGCTGCGGCTGGTCGGCGGGGGCGCTCGGGGCCGTCACTGGGTGGAGACGGTCCGCCGCCTCTCGGGCCGCCCGCTGATCCTCCCGTCGACCACGGAACTCGTGGCCCTGGGCGCGGCGGCGCTGGCGGCCTCGGCCGCGACCGGCGAGGACGCGGTGGGGCTGGCGGCAGGCTGGGGCGACAGCGGCCACGGGGGTCCGGGCGGGGCTACGGAACTGCCCGCCGTCCCGAGGGACACGGCGGCGTGGGACCGGATCTCCTCGGTCCTGGAACGGGCGACGGGGACGCTGCTGGGGTGAGGGCACGCGCGCGGGGCCCGGCGGGGGTTCCACCGCCGCCGGCCGGGCCCATGCCCTCGTGGTCGAACGGGTGCGCCACCCGGTCGGTCACGAGGGTGCGCGGTCGGCCCTCCACCCCGCACCGGCGCGGTCACGCGCGGTGCCGCACGGCTCACCCCGTGCGGCGCGCCGCACGCACCGGCACCGGTCGGGGCGAAGGCTCTCGGTCGCGCCGACCCCGGGGCAGGGCACGGACGCGGGGGCCCGACGGCCCCGGGCGGGGCGTCCGCCCGCGCCGGGTGCCGGGATCCGGCACGGGGCGCGGCCGAAGCCGCGTCACTCCGTGCCGAAGGTGCCGGGCGGGCTGTCACGGGACAGGGCCGCACGCGGGCCCCGGCGGGACCGGGGCCTTCGGGGCCGCCGTCACGGGCGCATTCCCAGGTCCAGATCCATGTCCATGTCCATGTCCCGGTCGAGCTCCTCCAGCTCCAGTTCCGCCTCCACGTCGACGTCCGCCAGGCCCTCGAACTCGTCGAGGGAGAGGTCGTCGTCCGTCTCCAGCGTCTCCGCCATCTCCAGGTCCAGGTCGGGATCGAGGGCGGGGTCGAGCCCCAGGTCCGGATCGACCGGGCCGTCGTCCTCGGGATCGTCCGCAACCGCCGTCGCGGAGGAGTACCCCGAGCGGAACGCGCCCGCGGACCGGCCGGGGCGGAGGGGGATCTCGGCGAGGACCACGCTGCCCGTGTCGGTGCGGTGCGCGACTGTGCGGTACGCGTACGCGTCGACCAGGCGGAGGCCCCTGCCGCAGGGCACATTGGCGTCCAGGGGCTCCTGGCGCCGGTCCGGACGGTCCTTCCAGCATCCGCCGTCCATGACCTCGACCGTCACGGAGTCCTCCCGGACGGTGATCACGGTGGAGACCCAGGAGCTGCCGCTGTGCATGACCACGTTCGTCACCAGTTCGGTGACGATCACCGACAACGCCTCGTCCAGGTGGTCGGACAGTCGCCACCGGCGTGCGACCGCCCGGGCGAGGCGCCGTAGTCTCCGCGCGGCCTCCGGCGAGGCGGGCATCGCGCAGTGGGCCAGGCCCCTGAGACCCGAGGCTGGACCCGCCCGTTCCCGGGCCGGGTCCGAGGCACGTTCTATGGCAATCACTTGGGCTCCTGTTCGATCGGGCGTGGTCGCCTCGACCAAGGTCCAGCGGCCGGGAGGCGGGGTACGTCCCGCCGAGGGCCTGTTCTGTGGATCCTGCCCGGCTCACTGATCCGGCCCGACCCACAGCACAGGCCGGCCGTCGACAGCCATGCAGATCTTCTGCGGCAGCTCAACATTGCTGTCCGCGCCGTATCGCTTCAATCAGGGACACTGAAACCCGTATACGTAAAGAATCGAAATGCCCCGGAACCTCCCAGGAGAGTGATTCGGTGGACACGGTGAGTGATGCCGAAGGAGACCGCTGGCTGTCCCAGGTCCTCACGTGGGACACCCCCGGCGCCGTCGGCGCGGACGAGGCGTACCCCGCCGACGAGGCCGCGCTGCTGCTCGTCGAGGGCGCGGCGGGCACGGGACGGTCGCGGCTGGCGCGGCGGCTGCTGGCGGCGGCCGAGGCGGCGGGCGCGCGGACGGTGACCGTGATGTGCACGCCGTTCGGCGCGTCGGTCACCGCCGGACCCGCGCCCGGCCCGCGGGCCGCCCTGCCGACCGGGCGCGGGCCGCAGGGCGGCGGGGCGGCGGCCGGGGGCCGCCCCCCGGCGCCCGGGGGCGGTGCCTCCGCCCGGACCGGCTCCCCCGCCCGCTCCGTACCGGCCGCGGCCGGTACGGGCGACGGTCAGGGCGTCCGCGCCACGGTGCCGGACCGGGGTGCCGGCGGGGCGGGAGCCCGGCCCGTGTCCGCCGCCACCGGCACGGGCCCGGCGCCCTCGCCTCCGGCCCCGCCCGGGTCCACCGACCCCGGCACGCCCGCGCCCCCCGGTCGAGGCGACGCCGCCCCGGCCACCGGGACCACAACCCCCTCCCCGGGCGCCCGGCCCGCCCCCTCCGAGGGCTGGGACGAAGCCCCCGCCGGGACCCGCGAGCCGCACCCCTCGTCCTCCCCTCTCGCCGCGGACGTCCCGCCGCCGCTCACCGGTGCCGCCCTGCGCGACGCCCTCGCCGCGCGGCTCGCCGACGCCCGGGAGAGCCGGGCGGGCGGCGGCGGGACGGACACCGCGCTCCTCGTCGTCGAGGACGTGCACCTCGCCGACCGTCCCGCGCTGGATCTGCTGCGCCGGCTGCTCGCCGGCCCGCCCGCCCGGCTCGCCGTGGTCCTGACCTACCGCCCCGAGGAACTCCGCGAGCCCGGGCTCGTCCTGGGCCGGGGGGCCGCCCTGCCCGCCGGGCTCTCGGTCCGGCGGCTGCGGCTCGCGCCGTTCGACGCCGGGCAGGTGCGCGCTCTCGTCGAGGAGGGACTGGGTCCCGACTGCGGCCCGGCCGACCTCTTCACCCGCATCGCCCACGGCTCCGGCGGCGTCCCGCAGATCGTCGTCGATCTGGCGCGGCTGCTGCGCGAGACCGGCGAGCACCGGGAGCGGTACACGGCCCGGGACCTGGAAGCGGTCGGCGTCCCGCCGCGGCTGGCGCAGCTGGCCCTCGCCCGTACGGCCGGCCTGTCCGAGCGGGTCCGCCCGGTCGCGTGGGCGGCGGCGGTGCTGGGCGAGCCCGTGGAGGCCGAGGAGCTGACGGCGGTCGCCGGGCTGAGCGGCGAGTGGGGCACCCGGGCCCTGGTGTCGGCGCTGCGCACGGGCGTGCTGACGGAGGACGCGTCCGGCCGGTACGGGTTCTTCGTGCCGCTGGCCGCGACGGCGGTGTACGACGAGGTGCCCGGACCGGTGCGGCGGCAGCTGCACCGCAGTGCCGCGCACGTCCTCGGCCACCGGCGTCCGGTGCCGTGGCCGGCCCTCGCCCGGCACCGGCGGCACGGTGGCGAGGTGCGCGGCTGGCTCCACGCGGTGGAGCAGGCCGCCCGGGAGAGCGCCGCGGCCGGGGATCACCAGGCGGCGGTCGACCTGCTGGAACAGACCCTGTCCCGGCCGACCGTCCCGCTGAGCGCCCGGGCCCGGCTCGCGCCGCTGCTGGCGCACAGTGCGGTGCTCGGGCTGCGTTCGGAGCAGACGGTGACCGTGCTGCGGCAGATCCTCGACGAGCAGTCCCTGCCCGCCGCCGTGCGCGGCCAGATCCGGCTGGACCTCGGGCTGCTGCTGTGCAACCAGGCCGTGGCCGGGGTGCAGGGTTGGCTGGAGCTCCAGCGGGCCGTGGAGGAGCTCCAGGAGAGGCCGGTGATGGCCGCGCGGGCCATGGCGGCGCTCGCCATGCCGCTGCTGTCGACCGTGCCGCTGGAGCGCAACCTCCACTGGCTGGAGCGCGCGGAGAAGGCGGGCGCGGACAGCGGCGACGAGGAGGCGCGCACGGCCGTGGCCGCCAACCGGGTCGGCACGCTGATGTACGTGGGCGATCCGGCGGCCTGGCAGGCGCTGGAGGCCCTGCCGCGACACACCACCGACCCGACGTACCAGCAGCATGTGGCGCGTGGGCTGTGCAACGCGGCGGACGGCGCGCTGTGGCTGGGCGAGCTGGGACCGGCCCGCGAACTCCTCGCCGAAGGGCTTGAGTTGGCGACCCGCAGCGGTGCCGCCTATGTGGAGGAGGGTGCGCGCGGCACGCGTCTGCTGCTGGACTGGGCCGAGGGCGCCTGGGCCGATCTGCCGTCCCGGGCGCGGGCGTTCACCTCCGAGGCGGAGACCATGCCGGGCATGGCGGTGGACGGCCGGATCGTCCTCGGCATGCTCGCCCTCTCCAAGGGCGAGTGGGAGCAGGCGACGGCCTGGCTCACGGGCGAGGGCCCGCGCGACGCGAACGGCTCCGCCGTCCCCCACCTGGCCGCCGCCTCCGGCGCGCTGATCCGGATGGCCCTGGTCCGCGACGACATCGAGTCCGCCGTCAGCGAGGCGTCCGGTGCCTGGGACCGGGTGCGGGACAAGGGCGTATGGGTGTGGGCGGCGGAACTCGCGCCGTGGGCCGTGGAGGCGGCCCTGCGCGCGGGCCGGCACGCCACGGCGCGGAACATGACCGGCGAGTACGCGGCCGGGCTGGAGGGCCGCCAGGCCCCGGCCTCCGACGCGGCGCTGCTGTGGTGCCGGGCCCTGCTCGCCGAGGCGGAGGGCGAGCACACGCGGGCCGCCGGGCTGTTCCGTGAGTCGGCCCTCGTCTACGCGGGGCTGCCCCGCCCGTACGCGGTCGTCCTGGCCACGGAGGGAGCGGCCCGGTGCCTGCTCGCCGCGGGCGGGGACACCGGGACGGCGGTGGCCCAACTGACCTCCTGCGTCGAGGGGTTGACCGAGCTGGGCGCGGTCTGGGACGCGGCCCGCGTGCGTGCCCTGCTCCGCGCCCACCAGCCGGCCGCCGAGAGCCACCGCCCGCGCGGGCGCCCCGGCTACGGGGACCGGCTGTCGCCGCGCGAGCAGGAGGTGGCGGACCTGGCGGCGACCGGCCTCACCAACAAGGAGATCGCCGCCACGCTGCATCTCTCGCCGCGCACGGTGGAGCAGCATGTCGCCCGGGCGCGGCGGAAGATGGAGTCGCAGTCGGGGCAGACGCTGCCGCGCGGTCGGGGCCGCCGGTAGTCCCCCAACTGGGCAGAGCCGCAGTCGCGTTGGACCAGCCGGTGCCCGGATTTGTTTGCGTATCCGTAAACGCGGAGCACGGATAGGCAGGTGCGGCCCGGGGCCCCTACCGTCCTGCCGGTGCCCGGAGCTCCGGCCCCGGCGGCCACCGTGCCGGACCCCCCACACCGACGGCGGCACGGCCGCCCTCCGCCACTCCGGCGGCGCGGCGGTACGGCCGCGCGGGGGCCGGTCTCCGGGCACGTGCCGGCACCCGGCGGGCGCTCCCCCGCCCGCCGGGGCGCGGACCTCGCTCTGCGGCGCAGGGCGGCCCCGTCGGCCGTGCGGCCGGTGCGCTGACAGGTTCATCGGCCATGCGAGCACGCGGGTACGACCCGGGCTTCCGCGACCGGGCTTCACGCACACGTGCCCCGGGGCGCCGGTCTGCTCGCCCTTGCGGGCCTGCTGTGGACGTGGTGCGCGGTCCTGCTGCTCACGCCGTACCGGGCCGAGGAGCCGGGGACGACGATCCGGTGTCCTGCGAGTCGCGGCTGCTGACCGACGCCGGCACGGCCGACGAGGGCGTGCGGTACGGCACCCACTGCGCGGCCGAACGCGACTGGTCGGAGGCGTTGTTCGTGCTCGGGCCGTCGTTCCCGGTGGCGCTCGCGGGCACGGTCCTGTTCACGGCCGGGACGGTGGCCCGCCGGATGAGCGCCCACGCCGAGGCGATGCGCGAACCGGACACCCTGGCCGACCGTTCCTGTGCCCCTGCCGCAGGCACCGGACCCCGCTCACGTCCTCGCGTCAGCCGCCCAGCAGCACCACGCCCCCGTACGACAGCCCGGCCACGACCACCCACGCGCACAGGCCGAGCAGGGCGACCCGGCCGCCGGTGCGGGCCAGGACGGGCAGGCGCACGGCGCTGCCGAGGGCGAACAGGGCCGCCGCCAGGAGCAGTTCCCGGGCCACGTCGGCGACGCCGAGGGCCGCGGTGGGGAGCAGTCCGGTGCTGCGGACGGCCACCGCGCACAGGAACCCGGCGACGAACAGCGGCACCAGGGGTACCCGCCGCCGGCCGGCCCGGGTTCCGCCGCCGGCGGCGCGGGTGCCCGCGCGGCGGCGTACCGAGAGGGCGACGGCCGCGACCACGGGCGCCAGCAGCGCGACCCGCATCAGCTTCACCATCACGGCCTCGTCGAGCGCGTCCGCACCGGCGGTACGGGCCGTGGCGACGACCTGGCCGACGTCGTGCACGCTCGCGCCGACCCAGCGGCCGAAGGCCGCGTCCCCGAGCCCCAACGGCCTTTGGAGCAGCGGGAGTACGGCGATGGCGAGGGTGCCGCACAGGGTCACCAGGGCGACTGCGGTCGCGGCGTCGCGTTCGTCGCTGTCGCGGGACTCGGCGACGGCGCCGATGGCGGAGGCGCCGCAGATCGCGTACCCGACGCCGATCAGCAGCGGCTGGTCGCCGGGCAGCCCGAGCCGGCGGCCCAGCCACCAGGTCCCGAGCAGGGTGGCGCCGACGACGACGGGCACGACCACGGCGGTCTCCCAGCCCAGCCCGAGGATGTCGTCCAGGCCGAGACCGAGCCCGAGCAGCACGATCCCGATGCGCATCAGGCGCCGGGCGGCGAACGACAGACCCGGGCGGCCCGGCCCGGCCACGGCCCGGCGCAGCCGCGGCAGCTGGGCGGCCGTGATGCCCAGGACGACGGCGGCGGTGAGCAGGGGCACGGCGGGCAGGGCCCGGTGCACCAGCCAGGCGGCCGCCACTCCGCAGACGGCGAGGCCCAGCCCGGGCAGGAGGCCGCCGCGTGGTGCGCGGGGGCGGGTGGACGGTGGGGTTCCGGTGGCGGGTGCCGTCAGGAAGCCCATCAGCAGTCGGTCGGCAGATTGTAGACGCGCCGGACGCTGGTGCCGCTGCGGGATATGTCCGCGCCGTACACATGCAGGGATATCGCCGTGCCCGGCCCGGCGTTGCGCACCGCGTGGATGTCGCCGGGCGGGGCGAAGCCGCAGACCTCGCCCTGGGCGTTGACGACATCGGCGGTGGCGACGAGACGGGCCGGGGAGTCGGGCCCGCCCGCGGGCACCAGCCGGTAGCGGCGTTCGTGCTCGGCCCCCTGGTGGATGCCGGTGGTACACCAGGCGATGTGGTCGTGCACGGAGGTGGCCTGGCCGGGCAGCCACACCAGGGCGGCCACCGAGAAGCTGCCGTCGTGCTCGGCGTGCAGCAGGTGCTGGCGGTAGCGCTCGGGGTCGCCCTGGCACTGCTCGTCGGTGAGCAGGTCGGCGGCGCCGAGGTGCGGGGCGAGGGCCTCGCCGACGAGTCGGGCGGTCGGGTCCGGGGGCAGTCCCCGGCTCACGGCCCGGCGGACGCCGTCGAGCAGTGCGGCGAGCCGGTCCGTGACGCGGGGTGCGGTGAAGGCGGTGGGCGCGATGGTCATAGGGGCAGCGTCGGGGTGGCCGTCCATCACGTCCAACGACGGTTTCTTGCCCGTTCCCAAGCCGCGCTTATAGTGCCGCCGGGCCGCGGGGCCGCGCTCTCAGGGCCCCGGGCCGCCGGGCCGGTCCGGGCATCGGTCCTCGGCCGGCCCTCGTCCCGGAGACCTCCTAGCAGCCGGTCTTGTTGGCCGCCACCGTGCGCAGTTCATCCAGCAGGAGCGCGGTGGCGGGGATGCGCAGATGCTCGCGCAGGACATAGGCGACGATCCGGCGGCGGGTGACCGGCTGGATGGGCCGCCCGACGACGTCCGGGTGGCGGAGGAAGTTCAGCACCAGCGAGGGGATCATCGACACGCCGAGCCCCTCGGCGACGAGGCTCTGCACGGCCAGGTTGTCGTCGGTCGTGAAGGCGATGTCGGGGACGAAGCCGGACTCGGCGCACTCATGGAGCAGATTGGCGCGGCAGCGCGGGCACCCGGCGATCCAGCGCTCGTCCGCCAGATCCGTGAGCCGCACGGCCCGCCGCCGGGCGAGCGGGTGCCGTGCGGGCAGCAGGACGACGAGCTGGTCCTCCAGGAGCGGTGTGCCGACCAGTTCCTCGGGCACCTCCTCGCGCAGCCCCGGGTAGCTGAACGCCAGGGAGAGGTCGCACTCGCCGCGCGCCAGCCGGCGCAGCGAGGCGGGCGGCTCGTCCTCCAGCAGGTCGACGCGTATGCCGGGGTGGGAGGCGGCGAGCCGGGCGAGGGCCTCGGGGACCAGGGTGGACACCGCGCTCGGGAACGCGCACAGGCGTACCCGGCCGGACCGCAGCCGGGTGATCGCGCTGAGCTGCTCGCGGGCGGCGGACATGGAGTCGAGGATGCTGCCCGCATGCCGGGACAGCGCCTCGCCCGCCTCGGTGAGGCGCATCCCCCGTCCGACCCGTACGAAGAGCGCCGAGCCGACGTCGCGTTCGAGGGCCTTCATCTGCTGGGTGACGGCGGGCTGGGTGTACCCGAGGGCGCGGGCGGCGGCCGAGTAGGACCCGGTCCTGACCACCTCGTGGAACGTCCTGATGTGCCGTGAATCGAACACCGGCGCATCATAGGCGCGTGCGGACCATAAGCGGACTTTGGGGGACGGGGGCGGACGGCGTATACCCCCGTTCCGGCCCCTGCCCCGGGACCGGCCACGGGAGGGGCCACGGGAGTGGTCACGGGACCGGCCACGGGTGCGGGCTACGGCTTGCGGCCGACCGCCCCGTACAGCGAGATGACCGCGTTCGGGTCGACGGCCTCGTCCACCGCCAGCTCGGGGTGCCACCGCGTCAGCTGGACGACGCCGGGGTCGACCACGTCCAGCCCGTCGAAGAACCGGGTGACCTCGGCGTGGGTGCGCGGGGCGAGGGTGACTCCGCCGGCGGCGTACATCTGAACCCCCCGCATCACGGCCGCCGGGTCCAGGTCGGCGGTGAGCTGCGACAGGACGAGGTAGCTGCCGGACGGCAGGGCGGAGACGAGTTCGGCGACCAGGTCGTAGGGCCGGTCGTCGTCACCGAGGAAGTGCGTGAGGGCGACGAGGGAGAGCGAGACCGGCGCGCCGAAGTCCAGTGTCTTGCGGGCCTGTTCGAGAATGCGGCCCGGCTCGCGCACATCGGCCTGGACGTAGTCCGTGATCCCTTCGGGGGTGCTGCGGAGCAGGGCCTCGGCGTGGGTGAGGACGATGGGGTCGTTGTCGGTGTAGACGATCCGCGCCTCGGGGGCGACGGCCTGGGCGATCTGGTGGAGGTTCGGCTCGGTGGGGATGCCGGTGCCGACGTCGAGGTACTGGCGGATGCCGGCCTCGCGGGCGAGCCAGCGGGTGACCCGCTGCATGAACCAGCGGTTGGTCCGGGCGACGTGCCGGGCGGTCCCGTCCACGCCCATGATCCTGCGGCCGAGTGCCTCGTCGACGGGGTAGTTGTCCTTCCCGCCGAGATACCAGTCGTACACGCGCGCCGGATGCGGCCTGCTGGTGTCGATCCGCGCGGAGGCGGCCGGCTCGGTCCCGGTCATGGTCCCACTCCCTCACTGCCGCACGCCCTGCTGGACGCACTGCTGAACACCGGCGTGGTGACGCCGCTCCCGCCGTTCGCACGGTGATCCTTTCAGTCCGGGCCACGCCCGGCAACCAACTCCCGCTCCAGCAGCCTCACTTAGCCGAAAGTTGGCCGACCATGCCCGGACCCTGCTTCCGCCGTCCGTTCCCTCCCCTGTCCGGCGCGCTGGCCGCCGTCCTCGTCCTGGCGGGCGCGGGCACCTCGGCCGGGGCCGGCGCCCCGGCCGGGGCGGCCGGGACCGTGCTCCCGGCGGCCCAGGTGGTGACCTGGGCGGCGAGCCCGGACCGCCTCGCCGCCTCGTCCGTGCCGGACCTGACCCACCGGCTGATCGTCCGGGTCAGCGCGGGCGGCACCGCGCTGCGGGTGCGCGTCACCAACGCGTTCGGGGAGGAGGCCCTGACACTGGGCAGCGCGTACGCCGGTGAACGGGCCGACGGCGCCGCACTCGTCCCCGGCACCAACCGCCCGCTCACCTTCGCGGGCCTGCGCTCGGTGAGCGTGCCGCCGGGCCGGTGGGTGTACAGCGACCCGGTGCCGATGACCGTCCGGCCCGGCTCGGACCTCGCCGTCAGCCTCCATGTCCGGGACGCGCCGGGCACGGTGACGGGCCACCGGCGGGCGCTCCAGACCTCGTACACCGCACCCGTGGGCGACCACACCTCCGACGAGTCGGCGACGCCGTTCACCCGCACCCTCGGCACCTGGCCGCACCTGGACGCGGTCGTGGTGGACGCCCCCGCCGGCACAGGCGCGGTCGCGGCCCTGGGCGACTCCATCACCGACGGTCTCTCCTCCACCCCGGACACCAACCGCCGCTGGCCCGACCTCCTCGCCGCCCGCCTCCGCGAGGGCGCCATCCGGGTCAAGGGCGTGGCGAACGCGGGGATCTCCGGCAACCGGGTCCTGGCCGACGGCACGGGCGAGAGCGCGGTCAAGCGACTGGACCGGGACGTCCTCGGCCACCGCGGCCTGCGGTCGGTGATCCTCTTCGAGGGCGTCAACGACATCAAGTCCGCCGCCCCGCCCACGGCGGACCAACTGATGGCGGGCTACCGGGACATCGTGACCCGCGCCCACGCGGCCGGTGTGTGCGTCGTCGGCGCGACGATCCTGCCGTACGAGGGCTGGCCCGCCTGGACCCCGGCGGGCGAGGCCCTGCGCCAGGAGGTCAACACCCGCATCCGCGAGAACTCCCTCTTCGACGCGGTCGCCGACTTCGACGCCTCCCTCCGCGACCCCGCCCACCCCACCCGCCTGCACCCGTCCTTCGACGCGGGCGACCACCTCCACCCCAACGACACGGGCATGCGGGCGACGGCGGACACGGTGGATGTGGGGGCGCTGGAGTGCGCACGGGGGCCGGGGACGCGTCGCTGATAAGTTCGATCTTCGTGCAATGGAACGAACTCAAGAGCGAACTCGACGTCGACTTCCGCATGCGGGCCCTGAAGATCCGCTCCTGGGGCATCGCCCTGCTGCTCGCCACCGGAGCCCTCCTGACCTGGTGCGCCCTGATCCTGCTCACGCCGTACAGCCCGGGGCCCGGCTCGAACCGCGACTGCGAGGCCCGGCTCTTCACCGACGAGGGCTCCACCCGCGACGGCCTGGACGGCGACCGCTGCGCGGACCTGCGCGACTGGCCGGAGGCGGTGGCCCTGCTGGGCCTCTCCGTCCCGGCCGTGGCGGCCGGGACGGCGATGTTCGCGACGGGCACGGCGAACTTCCGTATGAGCCTGCACCTTCAGGCGCTGCGCGAACGGGACGCGGCGCCCCGCTGACGTCGTCCGCTCGTCCTCCCCCGCGGACGTGGGTGCCCCCGGTACGGGCCCGCACCGGGGAGGACGCGGAACCGGCCCGCACGGTGGGCCGGACGTACGCTCCTACAACAGGCGCACCGGCCGGATCACCGCCCACACGGTCTTGCGGGCGGGCGGCCGGGAGTCGGCGTCCACACCCCAGTCGTCCGCGAGAGCTTCCACGATCATCAGCCCGCGCCCGCCTTCCTTCGTCCCCGCGTCCTCCGGGTCGGGCGCGCACGCCGGGAGCCGTCCGGCGCGGGCGTCGGTGACCGCGATGCGCAGGACGCCGTCCGCACGCAGCGTCAGCGTGAGCCGGAAGTCCCGCCCCGGGACGCGCCCGTGCTGCACCGCGTTCGCCGCCAGCTCGGCCACGATGTGCTCGGCCGCGCCGGACGGGACCGCCCAGTCGGCGAGTTGCCGCTCCGTCAGCCGTCGTGCGAGCCGGGCACCACGCCGGGTGGGCGAGAGCAGGACGGTGAAACGCTCTTCCGCCGGGTTCGGTTCGGAAGCCGCCGCCCGGTCCGGGGCGAGGCGGGTCTGGGAAAGGTTGGGTACGTTCACGCCACTCAGCGTCGTGGCGCTCCCGGCACGTCGGCCAGAGCTTCGGTCGGTACGCGGGCGGCGCGTACGGGGGCGGCTGAGGTCCGGTACCGCCGCCGCTGCCGGTGGGCACGGGGCACCCGTTGGGGTGCCGTTCCGGCGGATCGGCGCGGCGGCTGACGGGCCGTCGTACGCTGCTCGGGCCCGGTACGCGACCGTACGCGTACCGGCGGGCGTCGGGAACAGGACGGGGCGACAGGGCATGGAACTCACGGGTCCGGTCGAAGGCGAGGACGAGGCCGAGGACGCGGCGGACCTGTTCCGCGCGATCGGCCGCCAACTCCGCCTGCTGCGGGAGCGGGCGGGTCTGACCCAGCGCGAGCTGGGTGAGCGGCTCGGGTACAGCGAGGAACTGATCCGCTCGCTGGAGTGCGGACGCAGGACGCCCCAGGACGACTTCCTGGACGCGGTCGACCCGCTGCTGGACGCGCGCGGACTGCTGACCGCGACGAAGGAGGACATCGCGAGGGCCAAGGCCCGGGCGAAGGTCAAGCATCCGTCGTGGTTCCGGGGCTACGCGAAGCTGGAGGCGGAGGCGGTCGAGGTCCACGACTACAGCTGCCTGGCCCTGCCCGGACTCCTCCAGACGGAGGCACACGCGCGGGCCGTCTTCACCGGCCGCCAGCCACTGCTGCCCGAGCACATCGTGGAACAGCGGGTGGTCGCACGGCTGGAGCGGCAGGAGATCTTCCGCCGCTGGCCGCCCCCGGTGACCACCTTCACCATCGAGGAGTCCGTTCTCCACCGGCCCATCGGCGGGAGGGACGTACACCGCGAACAGTTGGAACAACTGCTCGGGATCGCGGCCCTGCGAAGCGTGGAGCTGCACATCATGCCGACCACCCAGCAGGAACACCCCAGCCTCGGCGGCCCGTTCATTCTGCTCACGCCCAAAGGGCGCGCGCAGGTCGGATACCTGGAGATCCAGAACACCAGCAAGCTGGTCACCGACCCGGAGGAGGTACGTATCATGGCCGCACGGTACGGAAGCATCCGTGGTCAGGCGCTCAATCCACGAGAGTCTCTGACGCTGATCGAGAAGATCCTGGGAGAACTGTGAACGCTCCTCAGCGCGCCGAGTCCGACGGCCTCGCCTGGTCGAAGAGCAGCCACAGCAGCGGCGAGGGCGGCGCCTGCGTCGAGGTCGCCCGGGCCGACGCCACCGTGCGCGTGCGTGACTCGAAGGACGTCACCCGCCCCCACCTCCGCGTCGGCGAAGACGGCTGGGCCGCCTTCGTGCGGTACGCCGCTCGCGGCTGATCAGGCTTCGAGCGCGAAGACGCCCCAGCCGTGCCCCGCGGCCCGCACGCGGCCGTCCGGTTCGACGTGGACGCCGGAGGACTCGACCGGGTGGGCCGTGGTCGCGCCCGGCAGGGTCGTTTCGGCCGCGTCGCGGCGGGGGTTGACGACCACGAGGTAGCGCTCGCCGCGGACGTAGGCCAGCGGGTAGCCGTCGTGGAGGACGCGGACCGAGCCGCCCGGGCCCAGTTCGGGGGTGGACCTGCGCAGCGCGATCAGGCGGCGGACCAGGTGGAGCAGGGAGTCCGGGTCGCGGCGCTGCGCGGCGACGGTCGGGGGGTCCGGGGACGGGTCGACGGGGAGGTAGAGGTCGGCGGCCGGGGCGGTGGAGAAGCCCGCGTTGGGTCCCTCGTCCCACTGCATCGGCGTGCGGGAGCCGGCCCGGTTGTAGCGGGGGCCGAGGACGCTGCCCTCGTGGTCCGGCAGGCCGGGGACGTAGCGCATGCCGATCTCGTCGCCGTAGTAGATCGCCGGGAGGGTCGGCCAGGTGAGCTGGAAGGCGAAGGCGGCCGGGAGCTGTTCGGCCGTGCGGGGGCCGGAGGCGAGGCGGGTGAAGTCGTGGTTGGCGGTCGGGAGGGAGATGTGGCCAGTGCGGCCGGAGGCGGCAATGGCGTCGGTGGCCGCCCGCCAGCCGGCGAGGAAGGTGCGCGCGTCGCCCGCCCCCTCGGCGCCGAAGTAGGGCTCCAGCGGGGACCACTGCTCGTTGACGGTGCCGGAGTTGTTGTTCCAGAGGGAGCGCAGCGCGAGGCCGTCGTCGTCGCTGCCGAACTGGAGGAGGAAGTCGGCGTGGAAGCCGGCCGGGACGGACACCGCCGGGTCGCCCCACTCGGAGAGCAGCGCGGCGCGTGGGTGCGCGCCGTCCAGCCAGGCGCGCAGCTCGCGCCAGAGCCGGGCGGTCTCCGTGTGGCCCGGGTCGTCCTTGACGAGGGAGGCGGCCATGTCGACGCGGAAGCCGCTCAGGCCGAGGCCCAGCCAGTGGTCCATGATCGCGCGCAGCGCCCGGCGGTTGGCGCGCGGACCCTCGGCGTCGACGGGCTGCCGCCAGGGTTCGGCCGGATCGGTGCGCGCGTAGCCGAAGTTGAGGGCGGGCTGGCTGGGGAAGAAGTTGGGCCGGTACCAGCCGGGCCGGGTGCCTGGGGACGGTTCGAAACCGTGGGGGCGGGTCCCGGTGTCGGCCCAGATGTAGCGGTGGTCGCCGGGGTCCCCGGCGGACCGGAGGAACCAGGGGTGCCGGTCGGAGGTGTGGCCCGCGACCAGGTCGAGCAGGACGCGGATGCCCCGGCGGCGGGCGCTGTCCACGAGCCGGGCGAGGTCCTCGTCGGTGCCGTAGCGCGGGGCGACGGAGTAGTAGTCGCTGACGTCGTAGCCGGCGTCCCGGAAGGGTGAGGCGAAGCACGGGTTGAGCCAGACGGTGTTGACACCGAGCCAGACGAGGTGGTCGAGGCGGGCCTCGATCCCGGCGAAGTCGCCGATGCCGTCGCCGTTCCCGTCGGCGAAGGACTGCGGGTAGATCTGGTACAGGACGGCGTCCGCGAGCCAGGCGGTGGCCGGCCGGTCGTCGACGTCGGGGGCGGGGCGGGGCGCCTGGGTCATGGGAGCCGTTCCTTCGAGCGGGACAGGTGCCGGGGCGGGCGGTTCCGGACGGGTGCCGAACGATGCCTTCCCACCGCACCGCCGGTCCACCCCGGTCCACTGAAGGCGATGCTGACGCACATGGTGGTGGCGAAGGCTGATCCGACGTCGTGGGGCTGCTGTGCGGTCGGTCTGGAGGCGGAAGCAGAGGGTTCCGAAGGGAGTGACGCCGAGGGATGCGGCGAGTTGGACGACCGTGTGGAACAGGCCGGATCCGCTGCCTGCGTGCTGGGCGGGGACGCTTTGGACGGTCAGCTGGGCGGGCGGGTCTGCGCCGGTGAAGCGCCCAGGTCGGTGTGGATGGCGGGCAGGGCGATGTTGGCGATGGTCGCGCCCAGGAGGTCCATGAACGCGGCCGGCAGAACGACGGCGAGGATGACGGTGCGCCGGCGGCCGGTGTAAACGGTCCGGGCGGGATCGGTGCGGGTGGTGGACGACACGCGTGACCTTCGGTACGTGCGGAGAGGATCAGTTGCACGCGCGGCAGGTCCCACGGTGCGCGAGGACAGCCCGAATGCGGTGGAGCAGCCCGGACGAGGGGCTGCTCCACCACCCGACCGCCGAACCGGCAGCGGTCGGGCCGGGCACACGGTCGGGTGTCACATCCTCACGGTCAGGCGAGGGCGACCAGGGAGCGGTAGTCCTCGTTCCACAGGTCCTCGTCCGCGTCCGGCAGGACCAGGACGCGGTCGGGGCGCAGGGCGTCGACGGCGCCCTCGTCGTGGGTGACCATGACGATCGCTCCGGGATAGGAGTCGACGGCCGCCAGGGCCTCAGTGCGGGAAACGGGGTCGAGGTTGTTGGTCGGCTCGTCCAGCAGCAGCACGTTCGCACCGGAGTGGACCAGGCCGGCCAGGGCCAGGCGGGTCTTCTCCCCGCCGGAGAGCACCCCGGCGCTCTTGTCCGCGTCGTCCCCGCTGAACAGGAACGAGCCGAGCACCCGGCGTGCCTCGCCCTCGGTCAGGTGCGGCGCGGCATCCAGCAGGTTCTCCCGGACAGTGCGGCCGGGGGCGAGGGTGTCGTGCTCCTGGGCGAAGTAGCCCAGGAGCAGCCCGTGCCCGTGCACCACCCGCCCGGCATCGGGCTGCTCCGCGCCGGCGAGCAGCCGCAGCAAAGTGGTCTTGCCGGCGCCGTTGAGGCCCAGGACGACCAGCCGGCTGCCCCGGTCCACCGCCAAGTCCACACCGTCAAGCACGCGGTGACCGCCGTAGGACTTCGACAGGCTGACCGCGCCCAGCGGCATCCGGCCGCACGGCAGCGGCTCGGGCAACCGGATCCGGGCCGTCTTCTCCGTGCGGCGGGCCGGCTCCACACCCGCGAGCATGCGCTCCGCGCGACGGGCCATACTGCGGGCGGTGACCGCGGTGGCCGAGCGGGCCTTGATCTTTTCCGCCTGGGCGTGCAGGGCGGCGGCTTTGCGCTCCGCGTTGGCCCGCTCCCGCTCCCGCCGGCGCCGGTCCGCTCCCCGCTGGGCCAGGTAGGCCGCCCAGCCGGTGTTGTGGACGTCGATCGTCGCCCGAGTGGCATCCAGGTGGAAGACCCGGTTCACGACCTCGGCGAGCAGACCCGTGTCATGGCTGATCACCACCAGGCCGCCCCGGTACTCCCGCAGGAATCCACGCAGCCACGTGATGGAGTCGGCGTCGAGGTGGTTGGTCGGCTCGTCCAGCAGCAGCACACCGTCGTGCCCGGCGAACAGGACCCGCGCGAGTTCCACCCGGCGCTTCTGCCCGCCCGAGAGGTTGCCGACCGGCTCGGCCAGGACCCGTTCGGGCAGTCCCAGCCCGGCCGCCACGCGGGCGGCCTCGGCCTCGGCCGCGTACCCGCCGCCGGCCTGAAAGGCCGCCTCCGCCCGGGCATACGCACCCATCGCCCGTTCCAGGGCGCCCGGGGCGTCGGCCTCGGCCATCGCGGCCTCAGCCGCCCGCAGACGACGCAGCGCCGCGTCCAGGGCGCGAGCGGACAGGATCCGGTCGGTCACCGTGACCGCGGGATCGACGGCGCGGGAGTCCTGCGCGAGAAACCCGACCGAGCCGGTACGGACGATGGTTCCGGCGGCGGGCTTGGACTGCCCGGCCAAGGTGGTCATCAAGGTGGTTTTCCCCGCTCCGTTGCGGCCGACCAGGCCGACACGGTCGCCGGAGGAAACGGAGAAGGAAAGGTCCGAGAGCAGCAGGCGGGCGCCTGCGCGCAACTCGACATCACGTACGGTAATCACGGGGTGACGCTCCGAGAGAGCTAAGGGACACACTTCTGGCGCGGAAGCGGGTCCTCAGCTAGGAGACTCGGGGCGTGGACATGGCTCCACCCTAACGGACACGCCGGGGCAGGCCACATCCGCGCGGGAATGCGAGCACCCGGGCCGCCCCCCCGCGAGCAGCCGACGAGCACCGGCTCCCCCGGCCGAATGTCCTGCCGTCTCCGCCGGTCCGGCACGCGTCAGCGCGGGGCCGCATCGACCGCCGCCGTCGTCTCGACGGTGAACAGCGGCCGTTCCAGCCCGTCGGCGAACCCCAGGAGGCCGTCCTGCTCGTCGGGCACCGCGAAGAGGACCGTGCCCTCGACGAACTCCCCCGGGCGCGGACGGGGTTCACTGATCAGGTCCTCCTCCGCGAAGCCGAGGTCCACGCAGTTGCCGCCGATCTCCAGGTCGACCTGCTTGGTCTCGCCGTCCTGCCCTGTCCAGCGCGCCCGGCTCAGCGGGCCGGTGTCGAACTCGGCGTCTCCCGTGTTCCGCACGCGGAACTCCAGGCAGACGAAGGTCGTGCCGGGGTCGGCGACGATCGGTTCCAGGTACTCGCCCTGGGCGATGCGGTCCGCCTGGCGCAGGCGGTTGAGTGTGATCTCGGCCGAGGTGGCGCCTTCGTCGAGGACGTCGTCGGCCGGGACCGAGAGGGGCAGGGTCTCCGTCTCCCTCAGCTCCGGGACCTCCCCGGCCGGGGTGGTCGCCACCGTCGCCGGAGCCGCGCGCTCCCGCTCGACCGCCGCGCTCACAGTCCGTGACGACGGGCCGTCGCCGTCGGCGCCCGCGCCGCAGCCCGCGAGAAGCACCGCCGACGCGACGGCCACGGACGCGGCCCCCGCACGCCCCCTGGGATACGAGGCTGCGCTCCCGCTGACACGACCGCTCATGGCGCGACTCCTTCGGGAGGGTCTGTTCACCAGCTTCCGCCGGGGAGCCGCGGCCCGCAGGTCGGTCACCCTCCGTGCAGGGGGCGCGCGGTCGGTCGGCCGGCCCCGGGCCGTGCGCCGCGAAAGCGGACCCCGGCGGCCCGGGCCACGATCTCCACGTCGCTGCCGAGGGCCCACTCCGCGACCCGGGAGACGGTGGCCGCCGGGACCGCCTCGGCGATGCCGGGGGCGGCCGGGATGTCCCGGGTGGCGTGTGCGTCGTGCGGGAGGACGACCCGGTAGTCGAGGGCGAGCGCGGTGCGGGCGGTGGCCTGGACGCACATCTCCGACATCAGGCCGCAGACCGCGAGCGCCTCGACGCCGTGCTCGTCGAGCAGTCCCTCCAGCGAGGTGCGGGCGAACGCGTCGTCCTCCGGCTTGCGCACCACCGTCTCGCGCGGGCCCTCGCGGACCGGGTGGTGGAGTTCCCAGCCGGGCGTGCCGGGCGCGTCCTCGGCGCCGTCCGGCCCGTCGTTCTGCACGTGGACGACGAGGGCGCCCGCAGCCCGGGCCCGCGCGATCAGGTCCGCCGTGCGGTCGAGGAGGCGGGCGGCGTCGGGCACCGCGCCGGGGCCGGTGACGAACGCGGACTGGACGTCGACGACGAGCAGGGCGTCGACGGAGTCGTCGGGCTGTGGGTCGGCGGGGCCGGCCGGCTGTGCGTCGGCGGGGCCGGCCGGCTCGGGATGGTGGTCGCTCATGCGGGCATCATGGAACGCGGGAGGGGCAGCGATCCACTTGATTGACCGTCACCGCCGTGTGCCGCGCGGCTACCGTTGCACGTCCCGCGAACGCGTCACCGGGAGGACACCGCGCATGGCCGACGAGACCCCCGCCTTCCGGCTCCTCCCCGGAGCCGCCCGCTCCCCCGTGATCCTTCATGTGCCGCACGCCTCACGGGAGATACCGCCACAGGTGCGGCGCGGCATCGTGCTGGACGATGCGGCGCTGGAGCGGGAGCTGGACCACATCACGGACGCGTACACGGACCGGATCGCCGCCGGGGCCGCGGCGCACGCGATCGTCACGCCCTGGCGGTTCGTCAACGGGCGCTCGCGGCTGGTCGTGGACCCGGAGCGCTTCCCCGACGAGCGGGAGGAGATGCTCGCCGCCGGCATGGGCGCGGTGTACACGCGCACCACGCACAAGGAGCGGCTGCGGGCCGAGGGCTTCGACCCGAAGGAGCTTCTCGCGGACTGCTTCGAGCCGTACGCGCAGGCGGTGACGGAGGCGGTCGACGCGCGGCTGGAGGCGGTCGGGCGGTGCGTGGTGATCGACGTCCACTCGTATCCGACCGGGCCGCTGCCGTACGAGCTGCACGGCGACGGGCCCCGGCCGCCGGTCTGCCTGGGCACGGACCCGTTCCACACCCCGCCGGAGCTGGCGGAGGCGGCCCGGCGGGCGTTCGCGGGCTTCGGCGGGACGGGGCTGGACAGTCCGTTCGCGGGAACGTACGTGCCGCTGCGGCACTACGGGCGTGACCGGCGGGTCTCCGCGCTGATGGTGGAGATCCGGCGGGACGTCTACATGTCCGAGCCGGGCGGTCCGGCGGGGCCGGGGCTGGAGGCCCTGGCGGAGGCGCTGGGGGGACTCGTGGACGCGGCGGGGCGGGCGGCCGGCTGACCGGTCCGGCGGGCCCCGGCGCCGCCCCGCGATCCGGAGGGCCGTCACCCACTTGACCCCGCAGGGCGATTCGGGCGTTTTCGGCTCTTCCCTTGTCATGACCTCTTCTGAGATCTTGCGTCGACCCATTCGACCCATGGCCCGGTCGGCGCCACCGGCGCCCCGGGCTCTCGGAGGATGCAGTGACAACCCCCCGCATATCCGGGCGTCGGCTCAGACGCTCGTTCCTCGCCGTCGCCGCCCTCGGCACGGCCGTGGCTCTGGCCACTCCCGCCGGCGCCGCCGGCACCGCCCGTACCGCTCCAGCGGCGCAGGACGGCACCGAGCCCCGGTCCGCCGTCGCGGCCCAAACCGCCGAGGCCCCCGCGGCCGCTCCGGCGGCCACGGCCGCCTGGGTCGCCGGGACCCGCTCGTACCTGGTGATCGGCGCCCCCGGCGACACCTCGGCGCTGCGCGCGGCGGTGACCGCCAACGGCGGTTCCGTGTACGCCCATTACGACGCGATCGGCGTGGTCGTCGCGCACTCCGCGTCGGCCGGTTTCGCGGCCGCGGTGCGCGGGGTGAGCGGTGTCCAGCAGGTGGGCGCCACCCGTACCTCGGACGTCCCGGCCGACGCTTACGCCCCCACCATCCCGGCCGCCCCGGCGCAGACCCCGACGACCCTCACCGAGACCGCCCGCTGGGACATGACCCGGATCAACGCGGACAAGGCGTGGGCCGTGAACCCGGGTTCGGCGTCCGTCACGGTGGGTGTGCTCGACACCGGAGTGGACGACCGGCACCAGGACATCGCGCCCAACTTCGACGCGGCGAACTCGGCCTCCTGCGCCTACGGCAAGGCGGACGCCCGTACCGGGGCCTGGCGCGACATCGGCACGCACGGCACGCATGTGGCGGGCACCGTGGCCGCCGCGAGGAACGGCAAGGGCGTGGTCGGCGTCGCGCCCGGCGTGAAGATCGCCTCGGTGCGCATCGCGGAGCCGGGCAGCAGCCTGTTCTTCGCCGAGAACACCATCTGCGGCTTCATGTGGGCCGGTGACCGGGGCTTCGAGGTCACCAACAACAGCTACTACACCGATCCGTGGATGTTCAACTGCCCGGACGACCCGGACCAGGCGGCCATCATCGAGGGCGTCCGGCGGGCCCAGGCGTACGCGGAGGGCAAGGGCTCGCTCCAGGTCGCGGCGGCGGGCAACTCCAACTACGACCTGGCGAACAAGCGGACGGACAGCTCCAGTCCGAACGACTCGACGCCCGTCTCCCGCACCATCACCAACGCCTGCGTCGACATCCCCACCGAGCTGCCGGGTGTGGTGACGGTGGCCGCGATGGGCAACGGGAACATCAAGGCCTCGTACTCCAACTTCGGCCGGGACGTCATCGACGTCGCGGCCCCGGGCGGCGACGGCGCCTCGGGGGTCTACTCGACCCTGCCCGGCGGCAGGTACGGGAACATGAACGGCACGTCGATGGCCTCCCCGCATGTGGCGGGCGTCGCCGCGCTGCTCGCGAGCGCCAACCCCGGCGCCACCCCGGCCCAGCTGCGGACCGCCCTGGCCACCCAGTCCACGGACATCGCCTGCCCCTCGGACAGCCGCTGCACGGGCACCACGGCGAAGAACGCGTTCTTCGGCGAGGGCCAGGTCGACGCGCTCAAGGCGGTCGACGGGGGCACCCCGCCGCCCGGCAGGTTCTTCGAGAACACGGCGGACGTGACCATCGTCGACAACGCGACGGTGGAGTCCTCCCTCACGGTCAGCGGGGTGCCGGGCAACGCCCCGGCCGCGCTGAAGGTCGGCGTGGACATCAAGCACACCTACCGCGGTGACCTGGTGATCTCCCTGGTCGCCCCGGACGGCTCGGTGTATCTGCTGGAGGACTTCCCCAACGGGGACAGCGCCGACGACGTGGTGAAGACGTACACGGTGAACGCCTCTTCGGAGACCGCGGCCGGCGTCTGGAAGCTGCGGGTGCGGGACACCGCGACCCGCGACACGGGCCGCATCGACGCCTGGAACCTCACGTTCTAGCTGTCGGGTCCCCCGGTGGGGGCGGGCGGTCCCGCCCCCACCGGTCACGGCTCGGCCGGGCAGGCCCGTAACGGGGCTGCCCGGCTTCCGTGTTGCCGGCGAGCGTCCCTGCCGTCGGGCATGATCGGCGGCGGTGCACCGCGCGTCCCGGGTGCGCCTCGTCGTCCGAGTCGGACGACTCGTCCGAGCGGTGGAGGTACGCGTATGACCGGCCGGGAACCCTTGTCGCCCCAGCGGCCCCAGCGGTCAGGGCGCGCCTCCCCCGCACCCAACGGGCTGATCGGCGTCGGGGTGGTGGTGCGGGACGCGGCCGGACGGGTGCTGCTCGGGCTGGGCCACGACGGGCGCTGGGAGCTGCCCGGCGGCAAGGTCGACGCCGGTGAGCGCTTCGAGGAGGCCGCGGCACGGGAGTTGGCGGAGGAGACGGGCCTGGTCGCGGACCCGGTGGACATCAGGATCGGCGCGGTACTCCTGGACGGCGAGCACGGGATGGCCCGGGTGACGGGCGCGGCCCTGGTCGAACGCGTCAGCGGCAAGGCGTCCGTGCGCGAGCCGGACAAGATCGTGCGCTGGGAGTGGTTTCCGGCCTCCGGCCCCGGGGCGCTCGCCCCGGGGCCGGTGTTCCCGCCGTCGGCGGCCGTGCTGCGCAGCTGGGGCAGCCCGGTCGCGGCGGAACCGGACGGCGCCCCGGTCTTCCACCGGCTGGTGGTGGACCCGGCGGAGGCGTAGGAGGCGTCCGGCGGATCAGGACGGCACACCTCCTGGTCAGCGCCGGGTGCGCACCAGCAGGTACAGGAAGTACGGCGTGCCGATCAGCGCCGTCATCAGGCCCGCGCCGAGCTGGGCGGGCGCGATGACGGTGCGGCCCAGCAGGTCCGCCGTGCCGACCAGCGCGGCGCCCAGCAGCATCGCGACCGGCACCACCCGCACGTGCCGCCTGCCCACCAGGGCCCGGGCCGCGTGCGGTGCGACGAGGCCGACGAACACGATGGTCCCGGCGGCGGCCACGGCGGTGGCGCTGAGCAGGACGCCCGCCGCGAGGAAGAGGAACCGGGTGCGGCCGAGGCCGATCCCGAGGAGCCTCGGGGTGTGCTCGTCCAGGGACACCAGGTCCAGTTCGGTGCGCAGGGCGGCCGCCACGGCCACGCTCACCACGAGGACCCCCAGCAGCGGCAGCGCGTCGGGGAAGGTGCGCCCGTAGGTGGACCCGGAGAGCCAGGTCAGGGCCTTGGTCGCGTTGAACGGGTCGGTGAGCACGATGAGCAGGCTGATGATCGCCGTCGAGCCGGTGGCCACGCCGATACCGACGAGGACGACCCGGTTCTGCTGGAACCCGCCGCGCGCGGAGAGCCCGAAGACGAGGACGGCGGCGAGCGCGGCGCCCGCGAAGGCGGCGCCGGTGATGCCCCAGGAGCCGGCCAGCGGCACGGTGGTGACGAAGGCGACCGCGCCGAGCGCGGCACCGCCGGAGACGCCCATGACGCCGGGTTCCGCCAGCGGATTGCGGGTGGCGGCCTGGATCAGGGTGCCCGCGAGGGCGAGGGCCGCGCCCGCGAGGAGGGCGGCGGTGACCCGGGGCACCCGGGTGTCCAGGACGAAGGAGACCGAGCGGACGGCCCTGCCCTGGAGCCAGTTGAGGACATCGCCGAGGAGCAGCTTGCTGTCGCCGAGGAGCACGCCCGCGACGGCCACCCCGGCGACCACGCCGGCCAGCACTACCAGGGTCGCGACGAACACCCGGCGGCTGCGGATGCGCAGCTTGTCCGCCTCGGCCGACGCTCCGGCGTCCCGGGAGCGGACCGCCGTCACCACGAGGAACACGGCGCCGACGATGCTGGTGACGACACCGGTCGGGACGGCGACTGACCGGTCCGGGCTGACCAGGGCGCGCAGCAGTACGTCGGCGCCGAGGACCAGGCCCGCACCGGCCAGCCCGGCGACGGGGATCGCGGTGCGGGCGCGGGTGAAGCCGCGGAACCGGCGGGCGAGGGGGCGGATCAGGGCGGGGGCGACCAGGCCGACGAAGCCGATCGGCCCGGCGAGGGTGACGGAGGCCGCGGAGAGCAGCGCGGCGAGGGTGACCACGATGACGCGGGTGGCGCGCACGGGGACACCGAGGCCGCGGGCCGCGTCGTCGCCGAGGGCCAGTGCGTCGATCCGGCGGGCCGTCAGCAGCAGGCCCACCAGGCCCACCAGGGCGAGCGGGAGCATCTGGAGCACCCCGCCGAAGCCGTTCTGGCCGATGCTGCCCTGGTTCCACTGGTAGAGGCCCTCGGTCTGCTCGGGGAACAGCAGGAGGAGCCCTTCGGTGGCGGAGGCGAGTCCGAGCATCAGGGCGGTGCCGGCGAGGACCAGCCGGACGGTGCCGGCGCCCAGGCCGGAGAGGCCGAGGACGACGGCGGCGGCCACGAGCCCGCCGATGAGGGCGACACCGGAGGAGGCGAGGAAGGGCAGCGAGACGCCGGTGACGGCGACGAGGGCGAGCGCCAGATAGGAACCGGCGTTCACGGCCAGGGTGTCGGGCGAGGCGAGCACGTTGCGGCTGATGCTCTGGAGGGCCGCGCCGGCCATGCCGAGGGCGAGGCCGACGAGGATTCCGGCGGTCATCCGGGGCAGCCGGGAGGCGATGACGACGGAGGCGTCGCCGGGGTCGGCGCGGCCGGTGACGGCCTTGAGGATCTCGGGCGCGCCGACCGCGGCGGTGCCCTGGGTGATGTCCACCAGGGCGAGCGCCGTGACCAGGAGCACGAGCACGGCCGTCACCGCGGCCGCGCCCGCCCGGGCGGTGGTCTTCTCGGGACGGGTGGCGGGAGTGGTTGCGGTGACGGCCATGGGGTTACTTCGTGAGCGCCTTGACGACGGCGTCGACGTACGCCTCCATCGACTGCGGGCCGCCGAACATCCAGATGCCGTCGGGGAGCCGGTGGACGTCGCCCTTCTTCACGAAGGAGAGGGACTTCCAGACGGCGTTGTCGGCGAGCTCCTTGCCGAACGGGTCGCTGGAGGCGTCCTTGCCGTTGCCGATGTAGGCGAAGTGGGTGCCGTCCTCCAGGGCGGTGAGGCCCTCGACGTCGGTGGCGCCGAGGCCGTAGGCCGGGTCGCCCTCGACCTTCCAGGCGTTCTTCAGGCCGATCCTCTCGTTGACCGCGCCGAGCAGGGAGGTGCTGGTGTACGGGCGGACGGAGACCTGGTTGGACTGGACGTAGCCGTCGGCGAAGGCGAAGGACGCGCCGTCCAGTCCGGCGTCAGCGAGGGCCTTCCTGCCGTCCGCGAGCTTGGTCTCGAAGGACTTCTTCGCCTTCTCGGCCTCGTCGGTGGTGCCGGTGGCCTTGGCGATGAGGTCCAGGTTCTCCAGCATCCGGCCGATCTGGTCCTTGCCGTCCGCGGAGGTGACGGTGAGGACGGGGGCGACCTTGCGGAGCTGCTTGACCGCGGGGGCGGGCAGGTCGCTGGTGGCCACGATCAGGTCGGGGCTCAGGGAGGCGACGGTGTCCATGCTGGGCTCGCCGCGGGTGCCGATGTCCTTGGGCTGGTTCTTCAGCGGGACGGTGGTGTCCCAGGCGGAGTAGCCCTTGACGTCGGCGACGCCGACCGGGTCGACGCCGAGGGTGACGAGGGTCTCGACGACGTTCCACTCGGTGCCGACGACCTTCTTGGCGGGGCCGTCGAGTTCGACCTCGGCGCCGGTCGAGTCGGTGAGCGTGATCTTCTCGGCGCCCTTGTCGGCGGACTCCTTGGCGGGCTCGGTGGTCCCGCAGGCGGACAGGGCGAGGGCAGCGGCGGCGGTGGCCGCCACGGTGGCGAGGAGGCGTCTCATGACGGGGTGCTGAGCCTTTCGGTTCGGGTGTGGTGGCGGCCTATCGCGCGGGTGCGCAGGCGGCCCGTGAGGGGGTCGGTGGCGACCTCGATCCTGATGCCGTAGGTGGCGGTCAGGCGCTCGGACGTCAGTACCTCCTCGGGTTCGCCGTCGGCGACGACGCGCCCCTCTTCGAGGAGCACGATCCGGTCGGCGACGGCGGCCGCCTGGTCGAGGTCGTGCAGGACGACGCCCACGGCGATCCCGTGGTCGTCGGCCAGGTCGCGGACGAGGTCGAGGAGTTCGACCTGGTAGCGCAGGTCGAGGTAGGTGGTGGGCTCGTCGAGGAGGAGGACTCCGGTCTCCTGCGCGAGGCAGCCGGCGAGCCAGACGCGCTGAAGCTGACCGCCGGAGAGGTGCTCGGCGCCGCGTTCCGCGAGGTCCTGGACACCGGTCAGGCGCAGGGCCCGGTCCACGGCGGCCCGGCCGCCCGGGTCGGTGCGGCCCCAGCGCCCGCGGTAGGGGTAGCGGCCGAACTCGACCACGTCCCGCACGGTCAGTCCGCTGGGGGTGGGGCGCGCCTGGGTGAGCAGGGCGACGCGGCGGGCGAACTCGCGCGGGGTGAGGGCGAGACCGTCGGTGTCCTCGTCGATGGTGAGGGTGGCGGTCCGGGGGCGCTGGAGGCGGGCGAGGGTGCGCAGCAGCGTCGACTTGCCGCTGCCGTTGGGTCCCACGAGGGCGGTCACCCGGCCGGGGCGCAGGGTCATGTCCGCGTCGTGCACCACGTCGGTGCCGTCGTAGGCCACGGTGACGCCGGTGGCCGACATGATGTGGCCGTGCAGGCGGGGCGCGTCCGTCGTCGCTTCTTCTCCAGAACTCACGGAGAGGAGGTTAGCCTAACCTTATCGAGGCTGTTCGCCGGGGGCGGGCGCGTGGGCGGCCACCAACAGGGCACCACTCCCCGGCGCCGGCGTCCGGGGCACCCGACGGACCCGCCGTGGCCGAAAATCGCCCGCGGGGCGGGGTTCGGGGCGGGCCGGCTGAGTGCGCAGCGGGGAGGGTCGGCGGGGGCGGACACCAGAACGCGAAACACGCGCATGAAGTGGGCTGTCAGCTGGTGTCCGAGGGGGACTTGAACTCTCCTCTCGGGCACCAGCCGATTCACCTTCCCGACCTGCGGAATGCACTCCGGAAAGCCCTTCGTTGGCAGCGCGGCCGGTCACCTGGCGTTTCCGTCCGTTCCCGCCCGCTGTCGGTCATGCGTCGGCCACGTGGCCAACCCGGCCCGAGCCTCACAGGTGGCCGAAAACCGCCCTGCAAGGGCCCTGCGAACGACCGTCAGCCTTGACGCTCAGACGCCACCGCAACGAAGCTTGTGCAAGTTGGCGTAAGCCAGTCACTCGACACCGGAGGCAGTCATGGCACTACGGTTCATCGGGATTGATCCAGACACGGGGCAGCAGGGTTCCCCCACCGTCAGGCTTCCGACATCGCACTTCCTGGGAACGACTGCTGGGTGTTCGACGGGGAGATCGTGCTCTTCAACCACTTCACCGGGGAGGGGAGCTGGTCCGAGCCCGGTTGGGAGGTACGGTCCGAACCGGCCGTTGCCGCACTGGCCTCCGCAGCCTTCGAGACAGTGTGGGAGCGCGGTATCCCACACGAGAAGTACTCGGTCTGACCTGACGAATCGCGAAGAGCCAACTCATGTCTGCATCCCCCTCGTCCAGTGCCCAGGCTGCCCGAGAAGCCATCGCCACCCGTCTCGGGGGCCTGCGCAGAGAAGCGGAGCTGACCGGGCATGCGCTGGCTCTTCGTTGTGGCTGGAGTCCGGCCAAGTCGTCACGTATCGAGCGGGCCAAGACACCCGCGTCTGACGCCGACATCCGCGCGTGGTGCAAGGCGTGCGGAGCCGAGGGCCAAGCAGAGGACCTGATCGCGGCGAATCGGCAGGCCGATCAGATGTACGTGCACTGGCAGAAGCTCCACCGGCACGGCATGCGCCGGGCACAGGAGGAAGTTGCTCCCCTGTATGAGCAAACGCGCCACTTCCGTGTGTACTGCTCGAACGTGGTCCCTGGGATGCTGCAAACCGAGGCCTACGCTGCCGCCCTACTTTCGACCATCGCGGCCTTCCAAGGAACCCCAGACGATTCAGAGACGGCCGCCGCCTCCCGAATCGAGCGCTCGCGCGTTCTCCACGAGGGTGACCACCGGTTCGCTCTCCTCCTGGAAGAAACGGTGCTCCGCTACCGGATCGGCGACGAGGCCACCATGGCCGGCCAGCTCGGGTATCTCCTGGCAGTCATGGCCTTGCCGAACGTAAGCCTTGGAGTCATCCCTTTCACGGCTCAGCGCCGCGTCTGGCCACTGGAAGCCTTCTACCTGTTCGACAGCCGCCAAGCGAGCATCGAGCTGCTCACGGCCGCCGTGAACGTGACGGCCCCCAGCGAGGTTGCCACCTACGCGAAGGCGTTCTCGGAGCTGTCCAAGATCGCGGTACACGGTGCTGCCGCCCGGGCTCTGATCTCAGAGGCGATTACGTCTCTCGGCTAGTTCGCGTGCAAGCTTGTGCAAGAACGTAGCTGCGCGGATTCGCCACTTCCTAGGGTCGTTCCATCGGCTTCGGAAGCGACCGGGAGGGCGCCATGGCGGGCACCGTGCAGACGGCGGAACAGTTGTGGGAGTACGTGACCCATGCGCCGCCGGGAAGTCAGTGCACCGCGTGTCTGCGAGCCGTCGAGACCCTGGAGCTTGTCCGGCGGGGTTGCATCGGAAGGGCCTCGGCGTCCCCGGTGGTGATCTACCGGCACGCGAACGAGTGCCCGAGCGTGGGCGTGGCCGCGTAATGGACATGCAGACCTGGCGGGACGGCTGGGCGCGGGCCACGGACGCCGCCGAGTCGATACGAGCGGCTCTGGCCGCACTCGGCCTTCCCGAGTCCTCTTGGAGCAGCGTCCGGCCCGTGGTCACGAAGACCGGCAGACCGTACGTGGACCTGGGAACGGTCCGCGCGGACGTCGTGGAACAGGTGGCCGAGGCTCTTCGGGGCGCGAGGACTTCCGTCCGCTGAGGGGCGGGGGACGGCCGACTCTCGGTCGGCCGTCAGGCAGATCAGGAAGGGCACAACGATGACCGACCTGTACGGGCTCCCCACCGAGGGAGCCGAGTTCCACAAGGCGTGCGGCGGCAACACGCACCCGGACGGCGAGGCGTGCGTGACGCTCGCCAAGATCGGCCCGGACGCGTGGGCCATGGGTGACAGCAAGCGGCCGAGTGCTGAGCCGCTGCGGTTCACCACGGCGGAGCTGAACGCGGCGGGCATCGACCCCACGCGCTTCGACCTCTCCGCCTGACTCCTGAGAACCACCCGACTGACGGCCCCGCCCACACGCCGACGGGCGGGGCCGTCGCCATTCCCGGAACGGAGCGGCAGTGCACCACCACGGTTACGCATGGGTCGGAGAGAAGAAGGCGTTCGACAACGAAGCGTTGCGGCGGCCCCCGCATCCCAATCCGCCCCCGCCTGCGGCCAAGGAGGACGTGGCGGCTCAGCGGCTGTTGGAACGGTATCGGGAAGTGGTTGCGGAGTTCGGCGTGACGGGGCTGCCGCCCATACAGACGGCTCACTGGCTCATGAAGCCGCCGGGGGCGGTCAAGGGCACGTGGGAGGAACCGAAAGAGGCGGGGGAATGGCTCGGCCTCCAGTTGGCGGAGGCCGCTCCCCGGTTCGCCTCGGAAGCGGACCGGGAAGCGATCCGGCTGGTACTCATGGTCAAGGCGGCAGTGGAGCGGCTGACCTGGGGCGGGGATGTGTCGCTGGGGCACTACCTGAACGGCACCCAGTTCCATTCGGTCGCGCTGGTGAGCTGCTCCCCGAACCGTTCCAGTCCCGAACTGCCCTGTCCGCTGGAGTAGTCGAAGCAACGAATGCGTCCCCGCCCTGGATAGGCCGGGGACGCATTCGTTTGGTCGGTGTCGGCGCGGTGGCGGACCCTCCGGAGCCGGCTATACCTGCCGGAGGACTTCCGGATTCATGACTGGAGGCACAGCAAGGTCACGAACGATGTGGAGGCCGGGGAGAACCCCGTAGAGGTCTCCACGAACGTCCGGCACCACTCGCCGGGCTACACGATGGCCCGGTACGGGCACTCACGTAAGCACGGAGCGCGCCGACTGGCCGCCTCCGGTGCGGGCCGACTCGGCGTGTCATCCCTGGTCTGACCTGGGGAATCTCTGGGCCGTTGGTCACGTGGTTGGTCACGCCACTGCTCAGAAAAGCAGAAAACCCCACATGGAGTGGGGTCTCAGCTGGTGTCCGAGGGGGGACTTGAACCCCCACGCCCGATAAAGGGCACTAGCACCTCAAGCTAGCGCGTCTGCCATTCCGCCACCCGGACCAGGTGATCGGCCGCGGTCTCCCGCGGCGACATGGACAACAATACCAGGGGTTCGAGGTGCCTCTCACCCACATATTGCGTGGTCAGCGGCTTTCCCGACACCCGCGGCAGCGTCACCGCGCTGCGTGCCCGTGCGTAAGCCCAGCGTGAGGCTAGCGTCGGGACGTGAGCTCTCGCACCTACCTCCGGCCCCGCCCGCTCTCGCCGCTGCGCGAGCATCTGCGGGACACCTTCTGGTTCGCCCCGACCTTCTCCCTCTTCCTCGTCGTGGTGGTCTGGCTGGCCGCGGACTCCGTGGACACCCTGCTCCTGAACGCCCTCCGCGACGACGGGGACTTCGACTCGGTGCGGGTCCTGCGCACCTGGGCCGAGGACGCCAAGGTGATCGTGACGACCATCGCCTCCGCGATGATGACCTTCATCGGCGTCGTCTTCAGCATCTCGCTGGTCGCCGTCCAGATGGCCGCCGGGAACTTCAGCCCCCGGGTCGTGCGCATCTTCATCCGCAGCAGGACCAGCAAGCTCACCTTCTCGGTGTTCCTCTCCACCTTCGTGCTGGCCCTGCTCGTCCTCGGCAGCTACGACAGCGAGACCGATCCCCGCCGGGTCGCCTCGGTGCCGTTCGTGCAGAGCGGTGTGACGCTCCTGATGATGGTGCTCAGCCTGCTGCTGTTCATCGCCTATGTGACGCAGACGCTCCAGCTCATGAAGGTGGGCCCGGTGGTGGACCGGATCACCCGGGAGGCGATGGGTGTGCTGAACCGGGTGCCGGCACAGGAACTGGACCCGGCCGTACTCCCCCCGGAGGTCGCCCGGCTCGGGCACCGGGGGCGGTCGGGGACGCTGCGGGACGTGCACGTGGCCCGGCTGGTGCGGGCGGCGCGGCGCAGGGGGGTGGTGCTGCGGCTGATCCCGCGCGTCGGGGACTTCGTGGTGCCGGGGACACCGGTCCTGGCGGTGCACGGGGACCGGAGGGGGATCCCCTCGGCGACCGTCCTGGCATCGGCGGTCTCCGTGGGCGTGGAGCGCACCTTCCATCAGGACCTGGGCTTCGGGCTGAGACAGTTGTCGGACATCGCGCTGCGGGCGCTGTCCCCGGCGGTCAACGATCCCACCACTGCCGTGCAGTGCGCGGACCGGATCGTGCGCTTCCTGGCGGCCGCGGCAGACCGCCCTCTCGGCGTGCTGCACCACCGCGACCGGAGCGGCGCGGTCCGGCTGGTGCAGGACGGCCCCGTCTGGGACGACCTGGTCGATCTGGGGTTCACCGAGCTCCGTCAGCTCGCGGCGGGGTCCCCGCAGGTGTCCCGGCGGCTGATGGCCGGGTTCGACGATCTGCTGCGGCTGGTGCCGCCGGAGCGGCGGGAGCCGGTGGAACGCCACCGGACACTGCTGGTAAGGGCCGTGGAACGGACCGTGCCGGAGGCCGTGGACCGGACGTTCTCCCTGGAGCCGGACCGGCAGGGCATCGGGTGACCGGGTGCCCCGGACGGACGGGACGGACGGGACGGACGGGACGGACGAGACGGGCGGATGCCACGGGCGCGGGGTGGCCGCGCCCGTAGCGGTGCGTCAGGACAGCTGGCCGTTGTAGTCGGGCAGCTTGAAGGTGCGCTCGGCGTGGCCGCCGACGATGTCCGTGGTGTTGTTGCCGATGTTCGCGATGATCTTGTAGCCCTTGGCCTCGATCTCGGCGCGCTTCTCCGTCTTGTAGGCGCTGACCTCGGCGAACAGGTCGGGCAGGTTCCGTACGTACAGCCCGTCGACGGGGTAGCCGGCCTTCTTCAGGTTCCATTCGGTGAGGTGGTGGATGATGCCCGGCCGGGCGGTCACGAAGAACACCGTCACACCGCGGGAGTCGGCGAAGCGGGCGAGGTCGCGGACGCCGGTGACGGCCGGGGTGGGCAGCTCCCAGAAGGGGTGGAAGTGCGTCTCCAGGGAGGTGTTGTCGATGTCGAGGACGATCGCCTGCCGCTCCTTCCCGGCGTTCGCGGTGCGCGCCTCCAGGTAGGGCCGGGCCTCGGCGACGACGGCGGCCACGTCCCGCTTCCAGGTCGCGTAGTCGACGCCGGCCGTGGCCGCGGGGGTGGCGGCGGGGGTCCGCCGGTCGGGCGCCGTCTCCGCGGCGGCCGCGGCGGTGACCGGGCCCGCGACAAGGACGGCGGACGCGGCGAGCGCCGCGGCGGTGCGCATGGTCGTTGCGCGTGCATGCATGGGGGGTCTCCTGGTGTGGAACCTGCTCATGGCCCGCTCGCCTGGTCGAACGAACGGGTTGTCATGCTCGCGCTTAATGATGGACGGAAGGCGTCGCGAGGACTACTGGCCGGTAGCGAGATTTTCGGCGGACTGTTCACCGCGGGTGAGTGAACGCCCCGGCGGGCCCGGGCCGCCGGGGCGCGTCGGCGAGGGCGCCGGGACGGGGGCGGCGCAGGCCGGACGGAGCGGGGGCGGGCGCCGCGCCCCCGCCCCACTCGCCGCCCGCCCCCTCCCCCACCACGTCGCACACGCCGCGTCGCACACGCCGCGAACGGCCGCACCCGGCCGCGCGCCGCGTCAGCAGTCGCGCTCGCGCAGGGCGTGCAGATGGGCGCTGGACTTGCGGGCGAACGCGAAGGACTCCACCGGGTTGTCGTGCTCGGCCTGCCAGTGGTGGTCGCTGCGCCCGCCGCGGGTCTTCGTCACGGCGGAGATGAAGCGCTTGTAGTCGATGTCGCCGTCCCCGACGTCGACCATCCGGTAGCCGTCCCGGGTGGAGGCGTCGTGCTCGCCGTCCTTGACGTGGAAGAGCGGATAGCGGTCGGGCTGCTCGAGCACGTACGCCAGCGGGTCCAGCGGCGCGGGGGTTCCGTCCACGCGCCTGCTGAAACGGAACTGCGCCGCGTAGGCCCAGTAGATGTCCATCTCCAGGAACACCAGGTCCGGGTCCGTCTCCTTCAGGAGCACGTCGTAGAGCCGCACCTCGGGGCGGTCGGTCGCGAAGGAGAACTCCTCGGCGTGGTTGTGCTGGTAGAACCTCATCCCGCGCTTGCGCGCCTCGGCGCCGTAGTGGTTGAAGTCCTCGGCGCAGCGCTTCCAGCCGTCGACCGTGGCGCCGTAGCGCCAGGGGCCGGAGGCGGTGCCGATGTGCTTGAGGCCGAGGGCCTGGGCGTCGTCGAGCACCTTCTCCAGGTTCTGCGCGAAGCTGTACGCGTTCGGGTTGCCGTCGTCGTAGTAGTTGACGTGGCTGCCGATGGGCCTGAGGCCGTGGTCGCGGGCGAGCCTTCGCAGCTGCTCCAGGGTGATCGGTCCCCCGGAGCCCTGGGTGTAGCCGGCGAACTCGACCTCGTCGTAGCCGTAGAGCTCCAGCTCGGCGAAGACCTTGGCGAAGCCGAGGGTGGAGACCTTGTCGCGCAGCGAGTACAGCTGGATGCCGAGCCGGCCCGGGGGCAGGACCGGGCGGCCCCGGTCCCTGCCGCGGGCGGCGGCCGGGGAGGCGGCCGCGCCGAGGCCGAGGAGGGCGGCGGCGCCCGCGCCCGCGGTGACGCCGAGCATGTTCCGTCTGCTGAGGCGTTGCGAGAGTTCGGGGTCGTTCGCCTTGCTGTTGCGGCTCACTGTGGATAACTCCTCGTTGTCGGTGGGGTGTGGTTCAGTGGAGACCAGCCAGTTGAAGGAGCAGGGACTTCACATCGGTGGCCGCGACGCGGCCTGCGATCGCACGGGGGGTGGAGCACAGGATGAGCGGACCTTCTTCGTCGCCCGCCGGGAGGCGGCCGTGGCTGCCCCGAATAGGCGAGGGATCCAGGGGCACCACCGCGAGCCGGTAGCGCATGCCGAGCTTCTTGCGGGCCACGGCCGCGGCGGCCTTGAGCCGCACATAGGGGTCCTCGGGGTCCATGAGGAGTTCGACGGGGTCGTAGCCGGGTTTGCGGTGGATCTCGACGAGCTGCGCGAAGTCGGGGGCGCGTGCGTCGTCCAGCCAGTAGTAGTAGGTGAACCAGGCGTCGGGGTCGGCCACGGCGACGAGTTCGCCCGAGCGGGGGTGGTCCAGGCCGGCGGCCTTCTTCCCCTCGTCGTCGAGAAGCTGGTCGACGCCGGGCAGGCCGGTGAGCGCTTCGCGGGTGGCGTCCAGGTCCTCGGGGCGGCGTACGTAGACATGGGCGAGCTGGTGGTCCGCCACGGCGAAGGCGCGTGAGGCCATCGGGTCGAGGTACTCCATGCCGTCCTGGGTGTGCACCTCCAGGAGTCCGGCGCGCCGCAGGGCCCGGTTGATGTCGACCGGGCGGCTGACGGAGGTGATGCCGTACTCGGACAGGGCGACGACGGTGCGCCCCTGTGCCCGGGCGTCGTCGAGGAGCGGTCCGACGACGGCGTCCAGGTCGGCGGCGGCCCGGCACGAGCGCGTGTCGTCGGGGCCGTAGCGCTGCAGGTCGTAGTCGAGGTGGGGCAGGTAACAGAGGGTCAGGTCGGGGTCGCGGGTGCGCATGATGTGGCGGGTGGCGTCGGCGATCCAGCGGCTGGAGGCGATGCCGGCCCCGGGGCCCCAGAAGCGGAAGAGGGGGAAGGTGCCGAACTTCTCGGTGAGTTCGTCGTGGAGGGCCGGGGGCCGGGTGTAGCAGTCGGGCTCCTTGCGGCCGTCGGCGTAGTAGACGGGGCGGGGGGTCACGGTGATGTCGGTGTCGGCGCCCATCGCGTACCACCAGCAGATGTTGGCGACGGTGTAACCGGGGTGGGCGCGGCGGGCGGCGTCCCAGATCTTGTCACCGGAGACGAGGCCGTTGTGCTGGCGCCACAGGAGGACGTCGCCCAGCTCGCGGAAGTACCAGCCGTTGGCGACGATGCCGTGCTCGGAGGGGGGTGCGCCGGTGAGGAAGGTGGACTGGGCGGCGCAGGTGACGGCGGGGAGCACGGTGGTCAGGGGCGCCCGGGAGCCTTCGTCGGCGAGGGCGGCCAGGCGGGGCATGTGCTCCAGGAGCCGGGGGGTGAGGCCGACGACGTCCAGGACGAGCAGGGGGGTGGGGCGGGCGGGGTCGGTCATGGGAGTTCCTTGAGGCCGAGATCGGTCAGCAGGTCGCGGGCCAGCGTGAGTTCGGCGGCGATGCCGTCGGCGAGCTGGGTGCGGTTGCGGGGCCGCAGCTCGGGCGGGAGGGCCTGCCAGGTGTAGGTCTCGACCTCCAGGTGGCGGGTGAGGGGTGCGGGCCCGCCCACCAGGTGGGCCAGGGTGTCCCGGAGCACGGAGAGGGTGGAGGTCAGGGGCGGGGCGGGCGGGGCGTGCAGGGGGACGTGGAAGTGAGCGCGCCAGGGGGCGGTGTCGGGGAGGGCGCCCGCGGTGAGGGCCTCGTCGAGGTCGTCGGTGCCGAGCAGTCCGGCGGCCGAGGGGGGCTGCCCCGCCCGGAGGGGGCCGGCGAGGGTGCGGGTCTGGTGGAGGAAACGGGGTTCGGCGAAGGCGGCGAGGGCCGCGCGGACCTCGGGCAGGTGCGGGTGTTCGGCGTGCAGGGCCGCGGAGAGCTGGCTCTTGGGGATGGTGATGCCGGCCGCGGCGAGTGCGGCCAGGGCGGTTCCGGGTTCTTCGAAGGAGGTGGCGAGATGGCAGGTGTCGAGGCAGAGGCCGATACGGTGCGGGGCGCCGACGGCGGTGAGCGGGGCGATCGCGTCGGCGGTCCTCTCCACGGTGCAGCCCGGTTCGGGTTCCAGCGCGATCCGGACGGACCTCCCGGTCAGTTCCTCCAGGGCGTCCAGCCGCCGGGCGAGGGTGGTCAGGGCGGTGCGCGCGCTCTCGGCCTGCTCGGGTCCGAAGCCGGTCCGCCAGGCGAGCGGCAGGGTGGAGACGCTGCCCTCGGTGACGTCGTCGGGCAGCAGGGCGGCGAGCAGCCGGGCGAGGTCGGTGGTGTGGGCGAGGCGTTCGGGGTCGGTCCAGTCCGGTTTGTAGACGCGGTACTTGACCTCCTCGGCGCCGAAGCCCTCGTAGGGGAAGCCGTTGAGGGTGACGACCTCCAGTCCTCGGCGGTCGAGTCCGGCGCGCAGGCCGCGCAGGGCGGCGGGGTCGGCGACCAGGGCGCGGGCGGCGTCCCTGGCGAGCCAGAGGCCGATGCCGAGGCGGTCCCGGCCGAGGCGGCGGCGCACGGGTTCGCAGTGGTCGCGGAGCTGGGCGAGAACGCCGTCGAGGGTCTCGGCGGGGTGCACGTTGGTGCAGTAGGAGAGGTGGACGAGGGACCCGCCCGGGTGGCGGAAGCGCATCCGGGGCTCCTCTCATTCCCCGCCGCGGAGGATGGAGTTGCCCTCGTGGAGGCCGTCCGGGGCGGGCGCATCGAGCTGGAGCCGGCCGCTGAGCCCGTAGAAGGCGACGGGGTTGCGCCACAGGACCTGGTCCACGTCGTCCTCGTCGAAGCCCGCGGCGAGCATCGCGTCGGCGACCTTGCGGGTCTTCAGGGGGTCGCTGCGGCCCCAGTCGGCAGCCGAGTTGACGAGCACCTTCTCCGTGCCGTGGGTCCGCAGCACGCCGACCATGCGGTCCTCGTCCATCTTGGTGTCGGGATAGACGGAGAAGCCGAGCCAGCAGCCGCTGTCGCGGGCGGGGCCGACGGTGGTCTCGTTGAGGTGGTCCAGCAGCACCCGCTCCGGGGGCAGGCTGGACTCGCGGATCACGTCCAGGGTCCGGTGCAGACCGGCGAGTTTGTCCCGGTGCGGGGTGTGCACCAGGGCGGGCAGAGCGTGGTCGGCGGCGAGCTGGAGCTGGGTGGCGAGGGCGGTGTCCTCGGCGGGGGTCATGGAGTCGTAGCCGATCTCGCCGACGGCCACCACGGAGTCCTTGACGAGATAGCGGGGCAGTGCGTCCAGGACGGGTGTGCAGCGAGGGTCGTTGGCCTCCTTGGGGTTGAGGGCGAGCGTGCAGTGGTGGGCGATGCCGTACTGGGCGGCGCGGAAGGGCTCCCAGCCGAGGAGGGCGTCGAAGTAGTCGAAGAAGCTTGCCGGGGAGGTGCGGGGCTGGCCGAGCCAGAAGGCGGGCTCCACCAGGGCCCGCACGCCCGCCGCGTACATCGCCTCGTAGTCGTCGGTGGTGCGGGAGGTCATGTGGATGTGGGGGTCGAAGATACGCATTCAGGACTCCTCGGACGGGCCCTCGGGCCGCGTGGTCGTCGTCTCGCGGGTCAGGGCCAGGGCGCGTCTCAGGTCGTGGGGGACGTCCCGGCCGGCGGCGGTGCGTTCGGCGGCGTAGTCGGTGAGCATGCGGCCGAGTCCGGTGTCCCCGGCGGCGCGCCGGGCGAGGTCGGCGACGGCGTCCAGGGGCACCCCGGTGAACAGGCACTTCAGGACGGCGTGCCGCCAGGTGTGCCGGTCGAGGTGGGCCGCCGCGTAGGGGCCGACGGCGGCGGCGACGAGCCGGGTGTCGTTGGTGCGCAGCGCGTCTTCGACGAGCGGGAGGGCGCCCGGTCCGGGGACGAGGGAGGGCAGGGCGAGCAGCACGGCGCGGCGTTCGGCGGCGCTGCCGTGCTGGTAGAGCCGGGTCAGGGTCTCCAGGCCGGCGCGCGCCTCGCGGAGCAGCAGGGCGCGGGCGGTGTCGGCGTGCTCCCGGCCGCAGTACCGCCCGGCCGCGGCGAAAAGCAGCTCCCAGGTGTGCGCGATGTACGCGGAGGGCGCGGCGGGGGCCGCCGCGGCGGCCGCGGCCTCGGTGAGGGCTTCGCCGAGCCAGGTGCGGGCGGCCGGTGTGAGGCGGGCATCGAGGGCGGTGCGTTCGGGCCCGGGGGTGCTGGTCACGATCCGGCGCCTCCCCGTCCCTCGGCGGCGGCGGTCCGCAGGAAGTCGAGAGAGCGCGCCGCCTGTTCGGGTCCGGCGTGCGAGTGGCGCGGCAGTTCGACGACGGTGAGCCCCCGGTATCCGGTGTCCGCGAGGGCGTCCAGGACGGGCGGGAAGTCGATCTCGCCGTCCCCGAACGGCAGATGCTCGTGCACGCCCCGGCGCATGTCCTCGATCTGGACGTGCCGCAGCCAGGGTCCTGCCGCGCGGACGCAGTCGGCCGGGGAGGCGGGCTCCAGGCACTGGCAGTGGCCGATGTCGAGGGTCAGGCCGAGGGGGGTGGGGTTGCCGAGGGCGGTGCGGAGGTGGTGGAAGTCGTCGATGGTGGCCAGCAGATGGCCGGGTTCGGGCTCCACCGCGAGGGGCACTCCGGCGGCCGCGGCGGCGTCGATGACGGGCCAGAGGGCTTCTTCGAGGCGCTTCCAGGCGGTGCCCGGGTCGGTACCGGCCGGGGTGGTGCCGCTGAAGCAGTGCACGGCGCCCGCGCCGAGGTCGGCGGCAGTGCGCACGGCGGTGAGCAGCAGTCCGGTGCGTGCGGCCCGGGCGGCCGGGTCGTGGTCGAGAAGGGAGGGGCCGTGCTTGCGGCGGGGGTCGAGGACGTAGCGCCCGCCGGTCTCCACGGTGACGCCGAGGCCGAGTTCGCCGAGCCGGCGGGCCACCCGGGCGGTACGGGCGGCGAGGTCGGGGGCGAGGGGGTCGAGGTGCATGTGGTCGAGGGTCAGACCGACCCCGTCGTAGCCGAGGTCGGCGAGCAGACCGAGGGCGTCGTCCAGCCGGAGGTCGGTGAGCCCGTTGGTGCCGTAGCCGAGGCGGAGCGGGGTGGTGGGTGGGGTGCTCACGTGAGGCTCACCTTCCGTGCGAGACGGCGCGCGGCCGGTGCGAGCCCGGCCACGACGAGCGCGGAGCCCGTCGCACCGGCACGCGCGGCCAGCGCCGCCTGGAGCGGGATCATCGCCCGTATCCCCCCGCCGACGGCGCGCTGGGTGAGCTCCGGGGAGGGGTTGAGGGCGGCGTGCAGCAGGGGACGTCCGGCGGTCCGCAGATACGCGGCGGCGAACAGCACGGGGGCGGGGGCGGCCGACAGGGCCGCGGTGACCGGGACCGGGGCACCCGGGCGACGGGCCCCGGTGTGCCGGGCCGGGCCGCCGCGCTGTCGGGGCGCCGCGCCCGTGCGGCTGCTGACGGCGGCGGCCAGAGCGGTGGCCGTGGCGAGGGCGGCGAGCGGCGCGACCGTGGAGCCGCCCCGGGTCTCGTGGCGCGACACGGAGGTGACGGCGAAGGTGTGCGCGGCGAGCGCCCCGGCCGCGGGGGCCGCGCTGCGCACGGCCCGCAGCGCGGAGTGCGCCGTGCCTGATCCGAGGCGGACGGTGGCTGCTGCCCCGGCCCCGCGGGCCCGGGGCCGGGGCCCCAAGGACTCTCGGCCCACCCGAGCGCCCGGAACGGTGGCTACGGTGGCGCCGGGCCCGGTACCGAAGGCGACGCCGCACGGACCGGCCGCGCCGGGCGAGGTACGAGCGCGGGCCGCGCCGGGCGAGGTACGAGCGCGGGCCGCGCCGGGCGAGGTACGAGCGCGGGCAGGGCCGGGCGAGGTACGAGCGCGGGCCGCGCCGGGCGAGGTACGAGCGCGGGCCGCGCCGGTGGCTTCCGTGGGCGGGCGTCCCGGCGCCCGACTCCGGGACGGGCCGCCCGGCGGGGCCGAGGTGGCCGCGAGGGTGGCCGTGGCGCCGAGGAGAAGGTCGAGCGCGCGGGCCGCGCCCATGGCGGCCGGGCCGGCGGGGGTGTGCTTCAGGCGCAGGTCGTACGCCCAGACCGTCGCCGACAACGCTGTCGCGACGGCCAGGGCCGGGCGTCCGGCCCGCGCGGCGAGAGCCAGCCCGGCGGCGGTGAGCGCCCCGGCCGCGGCGAGTGCCGCGGCCGGGCGGACGCGGCCCGAGGGGATGGGCCGGTGGGGGCGCTCGACGGCGTCCTCGTCCCGGTCGGCCCAGTCGTTGAGGGCCATGCCCGCCTCGTAGAGACACAGGGACGCGCCGACCGCGTACGCGGTCCCCCGGTTGGGGCGTGCCCCGGCGGCGGCCGCACCGGCGAGGGCGTCCCCGGGCACGGAGAACAGCGCGGACACGCGCAGCAGTTCGCCCCACGCCCGCAGCCGGGTCCGCCCACGGGGCCGGGACGCGGCGGGGTCGACGGCCCCGGCGGGAACGGCCCCGAAGCCCTCCGCACCCGAACCGCTGCCTGCGGCAGGCCCGTCGGCCCGGCGGTGGCTCTCTCCGGGCGACGCCGGTCCCTCCCCGGCCGCGGCCTGTCCCCGAGCGGTTGCGCCCACGACCGCCGAGCGGCCCGGAACGGCCCCCGGGCCGGAGGCGGGCATGCCCGCAGGCGTGGGCCCGGGCTCCGCTCTGCCGGGGCGTGGCCCGCCCGCAACCCTGGCGGGGCCGGGGCGCGCGGGAGGCGGGGCGAGACGGGTGATCAGCGTGCGGATCATCGGGGGGTCTCCTCGCGGAGGCGGGCCGCGAAGGCGAGGAGGGCGGTGAACTGGTCGGCCAGGCCCGCCGGGCCGCCGCCGTCCGGGTCCTTGAAGTAGAAGCCGAGTTCGGGGAGTGGCCCGGAGATGCCCACCGCGTGGGCCCGCGCGACCAGGCGGGCCAGGTCGAGGACGAGGGGCGCCGCGAGGGCGGAGTCGCAGCCCTGCCAGATGGTCTGGAGGACCATCCGGGAGCCGAGGAAGCCGTCGAAGGCGATGTGGTCCCACGCCGTCTTCCAGTCCCCCAGCGCCGGGACGTCGTCGATGTGCACCTCGCCCTCGGGGGTGTGCCCGAGGGTGTCGGTGAGGACGCGCTCCTTGCCGGCGTTCTTCGCCGCGGCGGCCGCCGGGTCCGCCAGGGCCGCGCCGTCCCCGCCGCCCAGCAGGTTGCTGCCGGACCAGGCCCGCACGTCCAGCGCGCGCTGGACGAACATCGGCGCGAGGACGGAGCGCAGCAGGGTCTGCCCGGTCTTTCCGTCTCGGCCGGCGTGGGGAAGCCCGCCGGCCGAGACGGCGTCGGTGAGGGCCGCGGTACGCAGCCCGGTGGAGGGGGTGAAGTTGACGTAGGGGCAGCCGGTGCGCACGGCCGCGGCCGCGTAGAGGGAGCTGGGCGGCAGGCGCTCGTCGTCCGGGCCCGGGACGGGTTCGGTGGAGGAGACGTTGACGACTACGACGCGGACCAGGTGGTGGCGCGCGCGGAAGGAGGTGAGGTCGGTGGCGAAGGCGGCGATCAGCTCCTCGTCGGTGCGGGTGTCGCCGGGGAGCGGTCCTCCGGTCCGTATCTCCGCGTCCGCGCGGGTGAGTTCGGCGGCGACGGCGGTGGCGAGGCCGTGCGGGAGGACGCCCGCTCCGGTGAGGTGCTCGGCGCGCTTGGGCAGCGGGCAGTCGGTGACGTCGTGCCCGCCGAAGACGAGGGAGGCGAGGGCGGGCAGTCCGGTGCCGGTGAACGGCGGTGTCTCGGTGACCATGCCGGTCGGTGGGTGGAGTCCCGCGGTGACGGCCGCGCAGCCGGCGACGGCGGTGGTGGCCACGGAGCCGCGCGCCCCGACGAACCAGACCCCGGTCCGCTCGGGGAGGCCCGGCCCGGCCCCGTGCACCCCGGAGAACCCATGCGTCCGCGATGCCCCGCGCACCCCGGAGGACCCACGCACCTCCGACGACCCACGCGCCCCCGAGGCCCCCGCGTCCACACCCGCGGCCCCGTCTGCCACAGTCCCGGACTCGTGCGCCGGCGCACGCCCGCCGGTCTCCCTCGCGTTCCCGTCGTTCACGGGCTGCCTCCCTGCCGATCGGTTGTTCAGGTGGGGTGGAGGACGGCGGGCGGGGGTACGGCGCCTCCCCGCCCGCCGCCGGCTCGTGCGCGGCCCCGGGGGACCTACGAGGGCAGCTCCCTCAACCGGATGTCCCGGAAGGACACCTGGTCGTCGGCCCCGTGGTTCTGGAGGCCGACGTAGCCGTCCTTGAGGCTGCGGACCGGGTCGGTGTTGGTGAAGTCGTTGATCTTCACACCGTTGAGGAAGACCCGCAGGCGCTCGCCGTCGACGCGGATCTCGTAGCTGTTCCACTGCCCCGGCGGTCGCAGGACCTGGTCACGGGCCTTGATGTCGGCCGACTTGAAGCCGTAGACGGCCCCGGTGGTGCGGTCGGCCGCGTCGGTCGCGTCGATCTGGACCTCGTAGCCGTTGTTCACGGCCGACCAGGGGTCGTCCGAGGCGGGGAAGCCGACGAAGATCCCGGAGTTGTCGTCGCCCTCCGTCTTCCAGTCGAGGGTGAGGGAGTACGAGCCGAGTTCCTTGGCCTGGTACCACAGCATGCCCATGCCGCCCTCGGTTCGCAGTTCGCCGTCGACGACGTTGAACTTCCCCGGTCCGGCCTGCTTCCAGCCGTCCAGCGTCTCTCCGTTGAAGATCGGCCGGTATCCGCTCCTCGGCTTGCAGTCGGCCTTGACCTGGCCGGTGGCGTAGCGCAGGCCGCCCAGCAGGTGCCGGCGGAAGGCCGGTTCGGCGTAGGACTCCTTGGTGTGGCCGCCGCCTGTGTAGAAGGAGCGGCCGCCCTCGTAGGCCTGGCACCAGGCGATCGGATGGTCGCCCTTCATGGTGCCGCCCTCGTAGGTGGTCTCGTCCAGGGTGGCGAGAACGCGTGCCTGCTCACGGGGGTTGGTGCGGTAGTTGTACCACTCGTCGGTGCGCTCCCAGGGGCCGTCGACGTGAGCGGTGGCCGGGTGGTCGTGGTCCTCGACGCGGACGGTGGCCTGCTGGATGTGCGGGTGTGATGCGAAGCGGGCGCCGACCAGGCCGCCGTAGAACTCCCAGTCGTACTCGGTGTCGGCCGCCGCGTGGACGCCCATGTACCCGCCGCCGCCGGCCACGTAGTTCTCGAACGCCTTCTGCTGCTCGGCGTCGAGGACGTCGCCGGTGGTGGAGAGGAAGACGACGGCGTCGTAGCGGGCGAGGTTGCCGGCGGTGAACTGGCCCGCGGCCTCGGTCGCGTCGACGGTGATGCCGCTCTCGGCGCCCAGTTCCCTCAGGGCGGCGACACCGCTCGGGATGGAGTCGTGGCGGAAGCCGGCCGTCTTGGAGAAGACCAGGACGCGCTTGGCGGTGCGGTCCACGGGCGTGGCCGAGAAGGTGAAGTCGTCGAGGTCGAACAGGGCCCCGGCACCGCCCTTGAAGACCAGGAACAGTTCGGTGGTCTTCCTGTTGACGTTCCGCAGCGGGATCTCGACGTCCTGGAAGGTCTCCCAGCCGCCGGTCACGGGTACATGCGCCGAGCCGAGGAGGGTGCCGTTCGCGGATCCGGTGCGGACCTCCAGGAAGCCGCCCGAGCCGCCGGAGGAGATGCGGGCGGTCAGCTTCTTGCTGCCGGCCAGGTTGTACGGCGAGAAGGAGATCCAGTCGCCGTTGTCGATGTCGCCGACGGTCCTGCCGCCGTGGGCCGGGGCCTTGTCGTAGATCCGGACGCCGGCGGAGTCGTCGAAGTGCTCGGCCTGGCGGTGGCGGGGCTGGAGCTGGGCCTGGTCGTGCGTGGTGAGCGGGGCCTGGCCGCCGCCTCCGCCGTCGGTGTACTCGGCGTCGAAGACGCCGAAGATGTTGGCGTTGGGGTCGTGGCCGCCGTCGGAGGAGGTCTTGATGGTGCCCTCGCAGCCGTTGGCCGAGGTGATCGGGTGGCCGTGGCTGTCGTGGCCGAGGATGTAGCTGACCTTGACCTCGGCACAGTCGATCTGCCCGTCCTCGGGGTCGGTGACCCTCACCTTGAACGGGACCTCGTCACCGAAGCTGAACAGGGCCCCCTCGGCCGGCAGTTCCAGGGTCACCCTGGGGGCCGTGTTGCCGACGACGACGCGGACACTGGCGGAGCCGGTGCGGCCGGTCGGGTCCTCGGCGGTGACGGTGGCGGTGTAGGTGCCGTTGACGCGGTAGATGTGGGTGGGGTGGGCGGCGGTGGAGGTGCTGCCGTCGCCGAAGTCCCAGCGGTAGGCCAGCTCGTCGCCGTCCGCGTCGGTGGTGCCCGCGGAGGAGAAGGCGACCTTCAGGGGCGCCGTGCCGGAGGTCCTGTTCACGCTCGCCTCGGCGACCGGGGAGCGTCCGCCGGTGGCGTTCTCGATGCGGTAGAGGCCGGAGTTCTCGTCGCCGCCGAACCAGGCGGTGCCGTAGTCCAGGACGTAGAGGGCTCCGTCGGGTCCGAAGGCCATGTCCATGATCTGGGTGCCGGTCCAGGGGACCGGGTTGATGGACTGGACGGAGCCGTCCTCGCCCTGCTCGACGCGCTTGATCCAGCGGCGGCCGAACTCACCGGCGAAGAAGTCGCCGTCGTACTCGGCGGGGAAGGCCACCGGGGAGTCGGAGTCGGGGTCGTGGCGGTAGACCGGCCCGCCCATCGGGGACTCGGAGCCGCTGCCGAACTCGGGCACGGAGCCGCCGTCGTAGGGGATCCACGCGGGCTGCGACGGGGGAAGTTCGGTCAGCCCGGTGTTGAGCGGGGAGTCGTTGACCGGCTTGGCGCAGTCGAAGGTCCCGCCGGAGGTCTTGGTGGCGAAGTCGTAGTCGACGTACGGGTCGTTGTCGCCGGTGCAGAACGGCCAGCCGTAGTTGCCCGGTCCGGTGACCCGGGCGAACTCGACCTGGCCGGCGGGGCCGCGCTCGGGATCGGCGGTGCCGGCGTCCGGTCCGTAGTCGCCGACGTAGGCGATGCCGGTCTTCTTGTCGACGCTGAAGCGGAACGGGTTGCGGAAGCCCATGGCGTAGATCTCGGGCCGGGTCTTCTCGGTGCCCGGGGCGAAGAGGTTCCCCTCCGGGACGGTGTACGAGCCGTCCTCGGCCACCTTGATGCGCAGGATCTTGCCGCGCAGGTCGTTGGTGTTGCCGGAGGTGCGCCGGGCGTCGTACGCGGGGTTGCGGCCCTGGCGGTCGTCGATGGGCGTGAAGCCGTCGGATGCGAAGGGGTTGGAGTCGTCGCCGGTGGAGAGGTAGAGGTTCCCCTCGGCGTCGAAGTCGATGTCACCGCCGACGTGGCAGCAGATGCCCCGGGTGGCGGGGATGTCCAGGACCTTCTTCTCGCTGGCGTTGTCCAGGGTGCCGTCCTCGTCGAGGACGAAGCGGGACAGCCGGTTGACGCCCTCGAACGCCGCGAAGTCCTCGGCACTGCCCTGGTCGGGCGCGTCGCCGGAGGGGGTGTCCAGCGGGGGCGCGTAGTAGAGGTAGATGGCGCGGTTCTCCTCGAAGGCGGGGTCGAGGGCGACGCCCTGGAGTCCCTCCTCGTCGTGCGAGTAGACCGGCACGGTGCCGACGACGCGGGTCTCGCCGCCGGCGTCCGTCATGCGCAACTCGCCGTTGCGGGAGGTGTGCAGGACGCTGCGGTCGGGGAGGACCGCGAGGGACATCGGCTCGCCGGTCTCCTCCGCGCCCTTGGCGAGGGTGACCTGCTGGAACTCGGGTTCCGCCGCGGCGGCCGCCGCTTCGGGGTCAGCGGCCTGGGCCGCGGTCGGCGCGGTGAGGGCGAGGGAGGTCGCCGCGAGGAGACTTCCGGTGAGGAGCGCGAGAGCCTTGCGGGCTCGTGGCCGTCTTCTGTGCACGAATGTCCTCCGGTAGTGGCCGGTCGAACGGGCGGGTTGCCGTGGAGCGCTGGGGGTGTCCCCGTGTACCGCGCTCGCCTCTCGCGGTGCGGGCCGGGGCGGACGCGGCCGGGCCGCCGTGGGCTCGGTGCCGTGGAACCGGAGTGCGCCGTCACTCCCGCACCACCTGTGTCATGTACGCGTGAAGGGACGGTATCCGGGTTCGTCCGGCACGGAAAGCCCTTACGCAGAGGGGAGTTGAACTTCTTCCGGATGCAGGACAAAGTCGTGCCGGGGCATGCCGGACCGGCCCGGCGGCTGCTGTCCCGCCGGGCCCGGACCTGCGTGTTCTACTGTTCGCCGCCCGAGAAGGCGGCGTCGAAGGAGGCGCTGGGCGGGTCGAAGTCGTACTTCTTCAGGTCGGCAAGCGCTTGTGGCGCACCGGTGAGCCGGTCCATCCCGGCGTCCTCCCACTCCACGGAGACGGGCCCCGCGTAGCCGATGGAGCGCAGCATCCGGAAGACGTCCTCCCAGGGCACGTCGCCGTGTCCGGCGGAGACGAAGTCCCAGCCCCGCCGCGGGTCGCCCCAGGGGAGGTGGGAGCCGAGGCGCCCGTTGCGTCCGTCGAGGCGCTTGCGGGCCTCCTTGCAGTCGACGTGGTAGATCCGGTCCCGGAAGTCGTAGAGGAAGCCGACCGGGTCGAGGTCCTGCCAGACGAAGTGGCTGGGGTCGAAGTTGAGCCCGAAGGCCGGCCGGTGGTCCACCGCGGCCAGCGCCCGCTGGGTGGTCCAGTAGTCGTAGGCGATCTCACTGGGGTGGACCTCGTGGGCGAAGCGGACCCCCTCGGTGTCGAAGACGTCCAGAATCGGGTTCCAGCGTTCCGCGAAGTCCTCGTAGCCGCGCTCGATCATCCGCTCCGGGACGGGCGGGAACATGGCGACGAGGTGCCAGATGGAGGAGCCGGTGAAGCCGACGACGGTATCGACGCCGAAGGCGGCGGCCGCCCGTGCGGTGTCCTTCAGCTCGGCCGCGGCCCGCTGCCGGACCCCTTCCGCCTCCCCGTCCCCCCAGATCCGGGCGGGCAGGATGCCCTGGTGGCGCTCGTCGATCGGATGGTCGCAGACGGCTTGGCCGACGAGGTGGTTGGAGATCGCCCAGCACCTCAGGCCGTACTTCTCCAGCAGGGCGTGCCGGCCGTCCAGATAGGACGGGTCGGCGAGGGCCCTGTCGACCTCGAAGTGGTCGCCCCAGCAGGCGAGTTCCAGGCCGTCGTAGCCGAACTCGCGAGCCAGGCGGCACACCTCCTCCAGCGGCAGATCGGCCCACTGGCCGGTGAACAGCGTGAACGGACGTGGCATCGGACCTCCTCCTCAGACCTGTGCCCGTGCGTGGGCCTGACCGTGTGCCGGTACCGCTTCGAGGACCGGTACGGGCGTGTAGACGGCGTTCTTCCCGGCGCTCTCCTCCACCGCGGCGAGCACCCGCTGCACCTGGAGCCCGTCGGCGAACGAGGGCACCGGCTGGGTGCCGGCGGCGATGGCCACCACCAGGTCGCGTGCCTGGTGCGCGAAGGTGTGCTCGTAGCCGAGCGCGTGGCCGGGCGGCCACCACGCCTCCAGATAGGGGTGCTCGGCCTCGGTGACCAGGATGCGGCGGAACCCGGCGGTGGCCGCGGGCTCGGCGTGGTCGTGGAACAGGAGCTCGTTGAGGCGTTCCAGATCGAAGGCGAGGGAGCCCAGTTCGCCGTTGATCTCCAGCCGGAGGGCGTTCTTGCGGCCGGGCGCCATCCGGCTGGCCTCGAAGACGGCGAGGGCGCCGGAGGCGAGCCGGCCGGTGAAGACGGCGGCGTCGTCCACGGTGACGGGCCCCCGGCCGGTGCCGCCGGACGCGCTCAGCCCCGCCGACGCACCCGCGAGCAGCGGCCGCTCCCGGACGAAGGTCTCCAGTTGCGCCGAGACCCCGACCAGCGGCTCCCCCGCCAGGAACTGCGCGAGGTCCACGATGTGCGCGCCGAGGTCGCCCAGCGCCCCGGACCCGGCGTGCTCCCGCTCCAGCCGCCAGGTCAGCGGGAAGTCGGGGTCGACCAGCCAGTCCTGGAGGTAGGTCACCCGCACATGGCGCAGTGCGCCGATCCGGCCGTCGGCGATCAGCCGCCGGGCGTACGAGACGGCGGGGACGCGGCGGTAGTTGAAGCCGACCATCGCCAGTTGGCCGCGCTCCCGGGCCCGTTCGGCGGCGGCCGCCATCGCCTCGGCCTCCGCGACCGAGTTGGCGAGCGGCTTCTCGCACAGGACGTGCTTGCCCGCCTCCAGGGCGGCGACGGCGATCTCCGCATGGCTGTCGCCCGGGGTGCACACGTCCACGAGCCGCACGTCGTCCCGGGCGATCAGGGCGCGCCAGTCGGTCTCGGCCGCCGCCCAGCCGTGCCGGGCGGCCGCGGCGCGGACCGCGTCCCGGTCCCGCCCGGCGATCGCGGCGAGGACCGGCCGCAGCGGCAGGTCGAAGACGCGGCCTGCGGTGCGCCACCCCTGCGAGTGGGCGGCGCCCATGAACGCGTACCCGATCATGCCCACGCCGAGTGCCGGCGGGGCGACGCCACTGTCCCTCTGTTCCATACGGATCCTCCTCGTCGGTGTGCACGGTGGGGCCGGGCCCGGCCCGGACGCCGGTGCGCCGCCGGGGCGCGGCGGCGCCCGGACGGGCCGCGCGGCGCCCGTCAGTTGAAGCCGGTGGGCAGGTACTCGTCGACGTTGTCCTTGGTGACGACGGCCGAGTAGAGGGTCAGCGAGGCGGGGATCTCCAGCTCGGCGAGCCCGCCCACCCCCTTGCCCTGGCCCAGCGCGCGGGCGAGGTCGACAGCGGAGGCGGCCATGGTCGGCGGGTAGAGGACGGTCGCCTTGAGCACGCTGTCGTCGGCCTTGATGGCGTCCATCGCGGACTTGGCGCCCGCGCCGCCAACCATCAGGAAGTCGTCCCGTCCGGCCTGCGCGATGGCGCGCAGCGCGCCGACGCCCTGGTCGTCGTCGTGGTTCCAGAGCGCGTCGAACGAGGACTGGGCCTGGAGGAGCTGCGCCATCTTGGCCTGGCCGGACTCCACGGTGAAGTCGGCGGCCTGGCGGGCGACCTTGCGGATGTTGGGGTAGTTCTTGAGCGCGTCGTCGAAGCCCTTGGTGCGCTGCTTGGTGAGTTCGAGGTTGTCCAGCCCGGCGAGTTCGACGACGGTGGCGCCGGGCTTGTCCTTGAGCCGCTCGCCGATGAAGTTGCCCGCGTTGAGGCCCATGCCGTAGTTGTCGCCGCCGATCCAGCAGCGGTAGGCCTGCGGCGAGGCGAAGATCCGGTCGAGGTTGACCACGGGGATGCCGGCGCGCATGGCCTGGAGCCCCACCTGGGTGAGCGCCTTGCCGTCGGCGGGCAGGATGACGAGGACGTCGACCTTCTTGTTGATCAGGGTCTGGACCTGGCCGATCTGGGCCGCGGTGTCGTTGGACCCTTCGGTGATCTCCAGGGTCACGTCCTGGTACTTCCCGGCCCGGGCCTTGGCGTTCTGGTTGATGGCGTTGAGCCAGCCGTGGTCCGCCTGCGGGCCGGCGAAGCCGATGGTGACGGCCTTGCCGGGCTTGTCGGCGACGGGCGCGTTGCCCGGCGCCTTCTCCTCGCTCTTGGCGGGCTCGTTGCTGGTGCAGGCCGTGAGCAGGGCGCCGGCGGAGACGGCCGCGGTCCCGAAGAGCAGTCCTCTGCGGCTGGGTGCGGGGATGTGTGGCATGGCGGGTCAACCCTTCGACAGGTGCGGGCGGGCAGTGCGGACGGGACTGGAGGGGGACGGGCGGGGGCGGACGTGGGGACGGCGCGGCGGGTCAGCCCTCGCCGCCGCGCAGGGTGCGGCGCTGGACGAGGACGGCGGCGACGATGATCGCGCCCTTGGCGATCTGCTGCACCGCGGTCTCCAGGTTGTTGAGGGCGAAGATGTTGGTGACCGTCGTGAAGACGAGGACGCCCAGGACGGAGCCGATGATGGTGCCCCGGCCGCCGCTGAGCAGGGTGCCGCCGATGATGGCCGCGGCGATGGCGTCCAGCTCGTAGAGGTTGCCGTTGGTGTTCTGGCCCGACCCGGCGAGGACGATGAGCATGAACGCGGCAATGCCGCAGCAGAGTCCGGAGAGCAGGTAGAGACAGAGGCGCTGGCGGCGGACGTCGATACCGGCCAGGCGCGCGGCCTCGGCGTTGCCGCCGACGGCGACGGTGCGGCGGCCGAAGGTGGTGCGGTTGAGCACCAGCCAGCCGACGCCGGTGACGGCGGCGAAGACCAGGACCAGCGGCGGGATGCCGAGGATGTAGGCGTCCCTGACCCCGAGGTCGAGGACCGGCTCCACGGTGACGATCTGGGTGTTGCCGTCGGTGATCTGGAGCGCGAGCCCGCGCGCCGAGGCGAGCATGGCGAGGGTGGCGATGAACGGCACCATCCCGCCGTAGGCGATGAGCAGGCCGTTGACCAGGCCGCAGCCGATGCCGACGATCACCGCGGTGAAGAGGATGCCCGCGAAGCCGTACTCCTGGGTGGCCACGGTGGTCGCCCACACCGAGGCGAGGGCGACGATGGCGCCGACGGAGAGGTCGATGCCGCCACTGGTGATCACGAAGGTCATGCCGACGGTGACCACGCCGATGACGGACGCCTGGGTGAGGACGAGCTGGAGGTTGCTGGTCGCCAGGAACTCGTCGGGCTTGGTGACGCCACCGACGGCGATCAGCACGGCGAGGACGCCCAGCAGGGAGAGGTTGCGCACGTCCGAGCGGAAGCCGAGCGCGGGTCGGGGGCTGCTCTTGCCCGGCGCGGCCGGGGCGGGTGCGGCCGGCGGGTCCTTCTGCGCCGGGGTGGCGGGCTGCGTCATGCCGTCGGGCTTCCTTCCATCACGAGGTCGAGTACGCGGTGTTCGTCGAGCTCCCGGGCGTCGTCCGCGGTGTGCACCACGCTGCCTTCGCGCAGCACCAACACCCGGTCGGCCAGGCCGAGGACTTCGGGCACCTCGCTGGAGACGAGGAGGACGGCGAGCCCTTCGTCGGCCAGCCCGCGGATCACGGCGTACAGCTCGGCGCGGGCGCCGACGTCCACCCCTCGGGTGGGCTCGTCGAGGAGCAGCACCTTGCAGCCGCGCAGCAGCCAGCGGGCGAGGACCGCCTTCTGCTGGTTGCCGCCGGAGAGGGTGCGGACGGGGGCGTCGGGGTTGTCGGGGCGCAGGGACAGCTCGCGGACCGCCTGGTGGGCCGCGGCACGTTCGCGCCGCTGGTCGAGCCAGCCGCCGCGGGCGAAGCGGGCCAGGGTGGAGACGGTGACGTTGCGGGTCACGGACTCCAGCATCAGCAGGCCCTGGGCCTTGCGTTCCTCGGGGGCGAGCCCGATCCCGGCGCGCACGGCGGCGCGGACACTGCCGGGCCGCAGGGGGCTGCCGTCCACGAGGACGCGCCCGGCGTCGGCCCTGCGGGCGCCGTACACGGTCTCCAGGATCTCGCTCCGCCCGGAGCCGACGAGTCCGGCGAGCCCGACGATCTCGCCGGGGCGCAGTTCCAGGTCGACGGGCGCGAACTCGCCCTCCCGGGTGAGCCCCTCGACCCGCAGCACGGGCTCCCGGCCGCCTGCCGCACCGGCCGGGGGCCGGTCAGGGAAGACGTACTCGACGTTGCGGCCGGTCATCAGGGCGACGACCTCGCGGGTCGGGGTGGATTCGGCGGGCAGTCCCCCGGCGACCGCGCGGCCGTCCTTGAGGACGGTGACCCGGTCGCCGATCCGGCGAATCTCCTCCAGGCGGTGGGAGATGTAGACGACGGCGACGCCGTCGTCGGTCAGGTCGCCCACGATCCGGAAGAGGTTGTCGACCTCGTCTGGGTCGAGGGCGGCGGAGGGCTCGTCCATGACGATCAGGCGGACCTCGTGGGAGAGGGCGCGGGCCATGGAGACGATCTGCTGCTGGGCGGCGGAGAGGTCGACGACCAGCCGGGCGGGGTCGATCTCGCTGTGGCCGAGACGTTTCAGCAGCGCGGCGGCCGACTCCCGGGCCGCCCGGCCGCGGACGACGAAGCCGGCGGCGACGGGTTCATGGCCGAGGAAGACGTTCTCGGCGACGGACAGGCCCTCCACCAGGTCGAGTTCCTGGTAGATGGTCGCGATGCCGAGCCGCATGGCGGCGATCGGGGAACCGAGGGAGACCGTCTCGCCGCGCCAGGTGATCTCACCGCCGTCGGGCTGGTGCGCCCCGGCGAGGACCTTGATCAGGGTGGACTTGCCGGCGCCGTTCTGGCCGAGGAGGCAGTGGACTTCACCGGCCCGGACCTCCAGGTCCACGCCGTCCAGGGCACGGACGCCCGGGAACGACTTGGTGATGCCGGACATGGTGAGCAGGGGTGGTTCTGGTGCCATGACGAATCCCCTCGGCGGGTGCGGGGTGTACGAGGGTGTGCCCGGGGCGCCTCCGGCGGTGCGCCGGAGGCGTGCGGGACGGTGGTGCCGTGGTGCGCGGGACGGTGGTGCGCGGGACGGTGGTGCGGTGGTGCGCCCGGCGTGCGCGGTGCACTCGGCGTGCGGGTGGCGTGCGGGCGCGCGTCGGTTACGGGCCGTGCCGGCGCGCGATGCGGGTACGGGTGCGGTGATGCGTGTGCGGGGCCGTACGGACCGTGCGGGTGGTGCGCGTGGTGCCGGTACCGGTGGTGCGGGTGGTGCTCTCCCGGCCCGGGCCCGGGCCGGTGGATCAGAGGGATCGGGGGGATCAGGGGCAGCTCGCCTGATGCTCAGGCAGGCGAGAACAGGTGGTCGCTGATCAGGCGGGACGCGCCGATGACTCCGGCCGTCGGGCCCAACTCCCCCAGGACGATGGGGAGATTGCCCGTGGCCAGCGGCAGCGAGCGCCGGTAGACCTGGGTGCGGACGCTCGCCAGCAGGGTGTGCCCGAGCCCGGTGACCCCGCCGCCGATCACGACCAGTCCCGGGTTGAAGAAGCTCACCAGCCCGGCGATCACCTGGCCGACACGGTTGCCTCCCTCCCGGATCAGGTCGAGCGAGGCGGCGTCCCCGGCGGCCGCGGCCGCGGACACGTCCGCCGCCGTCAGCACCCCGGCCGCCTCCAGCCGGGCCGCCAGTTCGGCCGACCGGCCCCCGCGCGCCGCGTCCTCCGCATCACGGGCCAGCGCGGCCCCGCTGAAGTGGGCCTCCAGGCAGCCCCGGTTGCCGCAGGCGCAGCGCCGGCCGTCCGGGTCGACCTGGATGTGCCCGATGTCCCCGGCGCTGCCCGTCGTCCCCCGGTGGACCTCTCCGGAGACGACGATGCCGCAGCCGATGCCCGTGCCGATCTTGACGCAGAGGAAGTCGCCCACCGAGCGTGCGACGCCCGCGTGCTGCTCCCCCAGCGCCATCAGGTTCACGTCGTTGTCGACCATCACGGGGCAGCCCAGTTCCTGGCTGAGCGCCTCGCGTACCGGGAAGCCGTCCCAGCCCGGCATGATCGGCGGCGCGACCGGCACGCCTTCGGGGAACCGGACCGGGCCCGGCACTCCGATGCCCGCGCCGTCGAACCCCTCGGCGAGCCCGGAGTCCTTGAGTTTCGCGGCCATCGCGAGGACCTGCTCGAAGACCGCGACCGGGCCCTCACGCACGTCCATCGGCTGGTTGAGGTGCCCCAGGACCTCCAGTTCGGCGTTGGTCACGGCCACGTCCACGGAGGTCGCGCCGATGTCCACGCCGAGGAAGCGCAGGGCAGGGGCGAGCCGGATGTTGTGGGAGCGGCGGCCGCCGCGCGAGGCGGCGAGCCCGTCGGCGACCACGAGCCCGGTCTCCAGCAGCCGGTCCACCTCGACCGCGAGCTTGGAACGGGACAGATCCACCAGGTCCCCGAGCTGCGCCCGGGAGTTGGGGCCGCCGTCGCGCAGCAGCCGGAGCAGCCGCGCCTGGTGCGCGTTCGCGGGTCGAGCTGTCATGCGTCTCACGTACCCCTCCCCTCCCCTGCGGTCCGTTCCGCGGCCCCGGGGTCCCGGTGCCGTGTCGGCCGGGGTCGGTCCGGTGGAACAGGCCCTCGCCCGCCGGCCTGCGGCCTTCGGCGTGGGGAACCCCGGCCTCGTCCGTCGCTTTCGCAGGGGAACCTAGCAGCGCTTTGCCGGGCGGGGAAGAACTTGCGCAGAGTTCCGGCGCTACTTTTTCCACACTCGGGACAAAGGATGGTGGGGCGACCCGGCGGGCGCGGCGGAGCCGACCGGAGCGGGCAGGGACGGTCGGGTCCTCAGGGCCCGCCCCTCCCTAGCGTGGCGGACACAAGGAAAGGAGACCGGAGTGCTGGACCGGCTGAACGACGCCATGGAGATCGTCGAGCGGGACCTCGCGGAACCCGGGGGCACCGTCGACGTGGCCGGACTGGCGCGGGTCACGCTCACGTCGGAGTACCACTTCCGGCGGCTGTTCTCGGCACTGGCGGGCATGCCCCTCTCCGCGTACGTGCGGCGCCGCCGGCTCACGCTGGCGGCTGCCGAGGTGCTGGAGGGCCGGCGGGGCCTGCTGGAGATCGCCGTGCGGTACGGCTACGGCTCCCACGAGGCGTTCGCCCGGGCGTTCCGCGCGATGCACGGCGTCGGACCGGCCGAGGCGCGCCGGGTGGGCGCGTCGCTGACCACCCAGTCCCGGTTGTCCTTCCGTCTCGTCGTCGAAGGGAGCAGCAGTATGCGGTACCGCGTCGTGGAGAAGGACGCGTTCTCGGTGGTGGGCAAGGTGGCCCGGGTGCCCCTGGTGCACGAGGGGATGAACCCGGCGATCGTCTCGTTCGTCCGGGGCCTGCCGAAGGAGACCGTCCGGCGGATCGAGGCACTGTCGGACCAGGAGCCGCGCGGGACGGTGAACATCAGCGTGAACCTGGACGAGAGCCGCGCCGAGGGAACGGAGCTCGACTACTGGCTCGGGGCGGTGACGGGCACCGAGGCCCCGGCGGACCTGGACCGGCTGCCGGTGCGGGCGGGCACCTGGGCGGTCTTCTCGGGCTCGGGCCCGTTCCCGGAGACCGTGCAGCACCTGTGGCGGGACGTGTTCACGCAGTGGTTCCCGTCCAACCCGTACCGCAGCCGGCCGGGGCCGGAGATGCTCGCGGCCCGCCTCTCGGACGACGGAACGGAGGCGGAGGCCGAGCTGTGGATCCCGGTGGAACGGGACCCCGCCCGGACCGGCTGACCCGCGGGGCCCGGCCCCGGCTCACTCGCCCAGCAGCCGGGCCAGCCGGTCCAGGAACTCCCGCTGCCCGGCGACCAGCCGGGGCCGGGCCGCCGCCGGGGTCAGCCACTCGGCCCGGTCGATCTCCGGGAACTCCCGCCGGACGCCGGAGCCGGGCGGCCACTCCATGGTGAAGGTCCCGGGCACCACCAGCGAGGTGTCCAGGTCGCCCTCCACCGCCCAGACCACGACGCGCTTGCCGTTCGCCTGCCGGATCTCGCCCAGCGGGGACCAGTCCCCGGCGGGCGGCTGCAGCCCGAGTTCCTCCTCGAACTCCCGCCGCGCGGCCGCCGCGGGCTCCTCGTCCTCGGCGTACTCGCCCTTGGGGATCGACCAGGCCGCCTCGTCCCGGGAGGCCCAGAGCGGACCGCCCATGTGCCCGATCAGCACCTCCCGGGCGCCGTCGCCCCGGCGGCGGTGGAGCAGGAGCCCGGCGCTTCGCTTCGTCGTCATGGCCACCAGTGTGGCCGCGTCCGCCGGCCCCGTCAGGACGGCACGGCGGGGCGCGCGGGGGCGGGCGGGGGCGCCGGAAGGGGACGCGGCGGGGGGCGTCAGGGGACGCGGCGGGGGCGTGTCAGGGGCAGCGGATGACCTGTCCCGCGTACGAGAGGTTCCCGCCGAAGCCGAAGAGGAGCACCGGGTCGCCCGAGGAGATCTCGCCGCGTTCGACCAGCTTGGAGAGGGCCATCGGGATGGACGCGGCGGAGGTGTTGCCGGACTCCACGACGTCCCGGGCGACGACCGCGTTCACCGCGCCGATCCGCCGGGCCACCGGCTCGATGATCCGCAGGTTGGCCTGGTGGAGCACGACGGCCGCCAGGTCCTCGGGGGTGAGCCCGGCCCGCGCACACACCTCCCGGGCGATCGGCGGGAGCTGCGTGGTGGCCCACCGGTAGACGGACTGGCCCTCCTGGGCGAAGCGCGGCGGGGTGCCCTCGATGCGCACGGCGTTCCCCATCTCGGGCACCGAACCCCACAGCACGGGCCCGATCCCGGCCTCCTGGCCCTCCTCGACGGCCTCGACCACAGCCGCCCCGGCGCCGTCGCCGACCAGGACGCAGGTGGTGCGGTCGCTCCAGTCGGCGATGTCGCCCATCTTGTCCGCCCCGATGACCAGCGCACGGCGCGCGGCCCCGGCGCGCAGGGTGTGGTCGGCGGTGGCCAGGGCGTGGGTGAACCCGGCGCAGACGACGTTGAGGTCCAGCACGGCCGGGGAGCCCATGCCGAGCCGGGCGGCGACCCGGGCCGCCATGTTGGGCGAGCGGTGCTCGGCGGTGGAGGTGGCGACGAGGACCAGGTCGATGTCGGCCGGGGTGAGGCCCGCGGAGGCGAGGGCCTTGGCCGCCGCGTGCGCGGCCAGCTCGTCCACCGGCTCGTCGGGACCGCCGAGATGGCGGGTCACGATGCCCACGCGGCTGCGGATCCACTCGTCGCTGGTGTCGACCAGGCCCGCCAGGTCGTCGTTGGTGAGCACCTTGGACGGCTGGTAGTGGCCGACGGCGACGACGCGGGAGCCGGTCATGGTGGTTCTCCTCGGTACTGCGGGTGACATGCCAGGAACCAAACAGTCTTGGCTGCTACCACCGGGTACGGGGACAGGTGATCCCACAGCTTCGCGGCGCGCCTTTTGGAGGCTTCCCCTCCGCCCCCTGTGCCGCACCGGTCCCGGACGCGCCGGTCCCGGACGCGCCGGAGCCGCACTCGCCGGCCCCTCGCGTGCCGGACAATGGCGGAACCGCCTGCACCGCCCCCGTTTCAGAATCGGATGTGATCACCATGGGCCGGGTCACCGAGCGCCGCCGTACCGTCCGGATCCGGGGCGGAGCCGTGAACACCCGGCCGGACACCCTGGTCGCGGAGGAACCGCTGGAGATCCGCCTCAACGGAAAGCCGCTGGCCATCACCATGCGGACGCCGGGCGACGACTTCGCGCTGGCGGCCGGGTTCCTGGTGAGCGAGGGCGTGCTCGGCTCGGCCGCCGACCTGACGTCGATCGTGTACTGCGCGGGGGCGCGGGCGGACGGCTCGAACACGTACAACGTGGTCGACGTGTCCCTCGCCCCGGGCGTCCCCGTCCCGGACATCACCCTGGAACGGAACGTCTACACGACGTCCTCCTGCGGGCTGTGCGGCAAGGCGAGCCTGGACGCGGTACGCACCACGGCCCGTTTCCCGATCGCCGACGAGCCGCCGCTGCGGGTGACGCCCGGGCTGCTGTCCGTGCTGCCCGACCGGCTGCGCGCGGCCCAGGAGGTCTTCGACCGCACGGGCGGTCTGCACGCCGCCGCCCTGTTCTCCCCGGACGGCGAACTGCTGGACGTCCGGGAGGACGTGGGCCGGCACAACGCGGTCGACAAGCTGGTCGGCCGGGCCCTCCAGGACGACCGGCTGCCCCTGTCGCGGTCGATCCTGCTGGTCTCCGGCCGGGCCTCGTTCGAGCTGGCCCAGAAGGCGGTGATGGCGGGCATCCCGGTGCTCGCGGCGGTCTCGGCACCGTCCTCCCTGGCGGTCGACCTCGCGGCGGAGACGGGGCTGACCCTGGTGGGCTTCCTGCGCGGGGCGGACATGAACGTGTACGCGGGGGCGGAGCGGATCGCGCTGGACGCGGCGGTCTGAGGCGCGCCCGCGAACGCGGCCGGGCACGGGAACGACCCGGCACGGCCCGGCGCGGGAGCGGCCCGGCACGGCCCGGCGTAGGAGCAGCACTCAGCGCATACGGCGGCGGGCGTCCGAGGGCGGCGCGATCATCTGGAGGGTGAGCGTGGCGGGTGGTTCGGCGAGTCCCGGGCCGCCGGCCTCGGCCCAGTCGATCACGTCGCCGGTGGCGTCGTCGTCGAGGGCCCAGCCGATCCACGCGGCCCGGGCGCCGCGCCGGCGCCCTTCGGCGGACGGCTGCACGACGATGACATTGGCCTGGCCGCAGGGCCCGAGGCAGTCGGTGGTGCGGACGGCGAACCGCCCGTCCGACCCCTCGGCCGCCCGCCGCAGCCGGGCGAGCTGACCCGCGTGGTCGGTACCGGGGTGCTTGCGGGCGTCACCGCAGCAGCAGCCCCGGCAGACGACCAGGGTGCAGGGGCGGGGGCCGAAGGGGCGTATCGCGAGCGTCGTCACCCGGTGATCCTTTCAGCCGGACGGCCCCCGCGGGAGGAGGCGTTCGTCACGGGGCCGCCCACGGGGCGGCGGGGGCAGGGTCGAGCGCGCGGGCGGCTCAGGCCCCACACCCTCGGCGGCGACCGCGGAGACCCGAACCGCCAGGTCCGGGGGCGCGGCCCGGCCCACCGGCGCGGGCCCGGCCGGAGAAGCCGGCTCCCCCGGCTCCGCCGCCCGGCGGCGGGCGATGACCGCGCAGACCATCAGCTGCATCTGGTGGAACAGCATCAGCGGCAGCACCGCCAGGCTCGCCTCCGCCCCGAACAACACCGCCGCCATCGGCAGCCCCGCCGCGAGGCTCTTCTTCGACCCGGCGAACTGGATGACGATCCGGTCGGCCCGCCCGAAGCCCAGCCGCTTCGCGCCGTACCAGGTCAGGGCCAGCATCAGCGCCAGCAGCAGAGCCTCGGCACCCAGCAGCCCGGCCAGCCGCGACGGGGTGACCTGCCCCCAGACCCCGGCCGTGACGCCCTCGCCGAAGGCCGTGTAGACGACCAGCAGGATCGACGCCCGGTCGACGAGGCCGAGCGCCCGGCGGTGCCGGGTGAGGAAGCCCGTCACCAGCGGGCGCAGCAACTGGCCCGCGAGGAACGGCACCAGGAGCTGGAGGACGATCCGCAGCAGCCCGTCCGCCGCGAGTCCGCCCACCGCGCCGCCCAGCAGCAGAGCCGCGAGCAACGGCGTGAGGACGATGCCCGCGAGGCTGGAGAAGGAGCCGGCGCAGATCGCGGCGGGGACGTTGCCCCGGGCCATCGAGGTGAAGGCGATCGAGGACTGGATCGTGGACGGGACCAGGCACAGGAAGAGGAGCCCGTTCGCCAGCTCCGGGGTGAGGAGGGGCGAGCCGAGTCCCCGGGCAACGAGGCCCAGCAGCGGGAAGACCAGGAAGGTGGCGGCGAGCACGGTCAGATGGAGTCGCCAGTGGCGCAGCCCGTCCAGGGTCTCGCGGGTGGGGAGCCGTGCGCCGTAGAGGAAGAACAGCAGCGCGACGGCCCCGGTCGCGACCCCGCCCAGCGCCTCGGCCGCCCCGCCCGACGCGGGCAGCAGGGCGGCCAGGCCCACGGTGGCCAGCAGGGCCAGGACGTAGGGATCGACGGGGACACGGAGTCGGAGGCGGAGGGGCGGACGGCTGCGGGGGCGGCGGTTCATGGGCTCATGATCCGCCCCGGCCTGACGATCGGGAATCCCGCACGCCCGTCTCACTGTCATCACGTTTCGCGATGACCCCCGCCCCGTGCCGCCGTAGGCTCGGGACCGTGTACGACCCCACCCAGCTGCGGACCTTCCTCGCCGTGGCGCAGACGCTGAGCTTCACCCAGGCCGCGCGCCGGCTCGGGGTGCGCCAGTCGACGGTGAGCCAGCACGTCCGCCGGCTGGAGGAGGCGACCGGCCGCCCCCTGTTCACCCGGGACACCCACAGCGTCGAACTGACCGACGACGGCGAGGCGATGCTGGGTTTCGCCCGGACCATCCTCCAGGCCCACGAGCGCGCCTCGGCCTGGTTCGGCGGTACACGGCTGCGCGGCCGGCTGCGCTTCGGCGCCTCGGAGGACTTCGTGCTCACCCGGCTGCCGGAGATCCTGGAGGCCTTCCGCCGTGAGCACCCGGAAGTGGACCTGGAGCTGACGGTGGAGCTGTCGGGGACGCTGCACCGGAGGCTGGAGGCGGGGCGGCTGGACCTGGTGCTCGCCAAGCGGGGGCCGGGCGCGAGCCACGGGGAGCTGGTGTGGCGGGACCGGATGGTGTGGATCGCGGCGGAGGGTGTGCGCCTGCCGCCCGCCGACCGGCCGGTCCCCCTGATCCTCTTCCCGCCGCCCGCGGTCACCCGCGCCCGCGCGCTCGACGTCCTGGAGCGGGAGGGCCGCCCGTGGCGGATCGCCTGCACCAGCGGCAGCCTCAGCGGCCTGGTCGCCGCCGCCCGCGCCGGGCTGGGGGTGATGGCGCACACGCGCGGGCTGATCCCGCCGGGGCTCACCGAGCTGCCGGACCGGGCGGGGCTGCCGGAGCTGGGGACGGTGGACTTCGTCCTGCTGCACGGGCGGCGCCGGCCGGCCGCGCAGGAGGCCGCCGACGCCCTGGCCCGGGCGCTGCTGGCGGCGGGTGACCTGAAATGACCGCTCGGACGCGACTCGGCCACGGACCGGGCCCCCGCCTGGTCCGGACCGGCGCCCCTACCGGGTAGAGCGAAGGTGACCGCCCGGTACAGATTCGGTGCAGATTCGGGCCGACTGTACTTACCCTGGGGTCAGTTTTCCCCTCAACCGTGCTTCCCCGTCATGTGGTCACCTCCTTTGACCAGTGCCGATGCCGTTCGTCCACTCTTCGCACGTCCCCTCCCGCACAGGCGGGCGGTGGGGTACCGTCACCGGCGCTGTGCGGAGCGCCACAAGGAGCAGGCCATTGCGCGAGTTCACTGTCCCACCCATGGCCGCGGCGCCTCAGGTCGGCGGTCTGGCGGATTCGGTCTTCGATCATGCCCTCGACGACCCGGACCGGGTGGTGCTCGGCCGCAAGGACGCGTCCGGCGTCTGGCGGGACGTGACCTCCGCGCAGTTCCGCGACGAGGTGCTCGCCCTGGCCAAGGGGCTCCTGGCGCACGGCGTCCGGTTCGGCGACCGGGTCGCCCTGATGAGCCGGACCCGCTACGAGTGGACCCTGTTCGACTTCGCGCTCTGGACGGTCGGCGCCCAGCCGGTCCCGGTCTACCCGACCTCCTCGGCCGAGCAGGTCTACTGGATGCTCCACGACGCCGAGGTCACCGCCTGCATGGTGGAGCACGAGGACCACGCGATGACGATCGGCTCGGTGATCGACCGCCTCCCGAGGCTGAAGCGCCTCTGGCAGCTCGACGCGGACGCGGTCACCGAACTCGCCGCGGCGGGTGCCCAGATCGAGGACGAGGTGGTCCACCGGCACCGCCGGGCGGTCACCCCCGACTCCGTCGCCACGGTCATCTACACCTCGGGCACCACGGGCCGCCCCAAGGGATGTGTGCTCACCCACTCCAACTTCATGTTCGAGGCCGACACCATGTCCACCCGCTGGGAGCCGGTCTTCCGGTCCCGGCCGGGCGACGAGGCGTCGACCCTGCTCTTCCTGCCCCTCTCGCACGTCTTCGGGCGGATGGTCCAGGTCGCCGCGATCCGGAGCCGGGTCAAGCTGGGCCACCAGCCGGCCCTCCAGGCGTCCGCACTGCTGCCCGACCTCGCCGCGTTCCGGCCGACGTTCGTCCTCGCGGTCCCGTACATCTTCGAGAAGGTCTTCCACGTGGCCCGCCGCAAGGCCGAGTCCGAGGGGCGCGCGGGCCCGTTCGACAAGGCGGTCGAGGTGGCGGTGCGGTACGCGGAGGCGCTGGAGCAGCGCGCGTTCGGCGTCGGTCCGGGGCCGTCGGCGGGCCTGCGCGTCCAGCACCAGTTCTTCGAGAAGCTGGTGTACGCGAAGGTGCGGGAGGCGATGGGCGGCCGGGTGCGGCACGCGATGTCGGGCGGCTCGGCGATGTCCCGGCGGCTCGGCCTGTTCTTCGCGGGCGCGGGCGTCACCATCTTCGAGGGCTACGGACTGACCGAGTCCAGCGCGGCGGCCACCGCCAACCCGCCGGAACGCACCCGTTTCGGCACGGTCGGGCTACCGATCCCCGGCACCACGGTGCACATCGCGGAGGACGGCGAGGTGTGGCTGCACGGCGCGCACATCTTCTCCCACTACCTCAACGACCCGAAGTCCACCCAGGCCGTCCTGCACGACCAGTGGCTGGCCACCGGGGACCTCGGTTCCCTCGACGAGGACGGCTATCTGACGATCACCGGCCGCAAGAAGGAGATCCTGGTGACCTCCGGCGGCAAGAGCGTCTCGCCGGCCGGCCTGGAGGAGCGGGTGCGGGCGCACCCGCTGGTGGCCCAGTGCATCGTCGTCGGCAACGACCGCCCGTACATCGCGGCCCTGGTCACCGTCGACCAGGAGGCGGTGGACCACTGGCTGGGGCTCCAGGGCCGTGCCCCGCTCGCGCCGGCGGACCTGGTGCGCGACCCGGACCTGGAGACGGAGATCCGGCGGGCGGTCGTCGCGGCCAACACCCTGGTCTCGCAGGCGGAGTCGATCCGCACCTTCCGCATCCTCGCCCACCCGTTCAGCGAGGAGCACGGCCTGCTGACGCCCTCGCTGAAGCTGAAGCGCCGGGCGATCGAGAAGGCGTACGCGGTCGAGGTGGACGCGCTCTACAGCTGAGCGCCGGTCCGCGTGGTGCCCGGCATGAAGTGCTGACGTGCGGGAATGTGTGCCGCTGTGTGATCGTTGTGCCGTGGAGCAGCCCACCAGTCCGATGCGACCCATCGACGACGACGTAAGGATCGACCCCTCGTGAGCAAGGTCCCCTCCATCACCCTCAACAACGGTGTCGCCATGCCGCAGCTCGGCTTCGGCGTCTGGCAGGTCCCGGACGACGAGGCGACGCAGGCGGTGGCCACGGCCCTGGAGGCCGGGTACCGCAGCATCGACACCGCGGCCGTCTACGAGAACGAGAAGGGCACCGGCAGGGCCATCGCCGCCTCCGGCGTCCCCCGTGAGGAGCTGTTCGTCACCACCAAGCTGTGGAACAGCGACCAGGGGTACGACGCGACGCTGCGCGCCTTCGACGCCTCACTGGACAAGCTCGGCCTCGACCATGTCGACCTGTACCTGATCCACTGGCCGATGCCCGCCGCGGACACCTATGTGGACACCTACCGGGCGTTCGAGAAGATCCTTGCCGACGGGCGGGCCCGGGCGATCGGTGTCTCCAACTTCCTTCCGGAGCACCTGGAGCGCCTGATCGGCGAGACCTCGGTGGTGCCCGCGGTCAACCAGATCGAGCTGCACCCGCAGCTCCAGCAGGCCGAGTCCCGCGAGACGCACGTCAAGCACGGCATCGCCACCGAGGCGTGGTCGCCGCTGGGCCAGGGCAAGGGCCTGCTGGACGTGCCCACGGTGGTCGCGGTGGCCCGCAAGCACGGCCGCACCCCGGCGCAGGTCGTCCTGCGCTGGCACCTCCAGACGGGGAACGTGGTCATCCCCAAGTCCGTGACGCCGTCCCGGATCGCGGAGAACATCGACGTCTTCGGCTTCGAGCTGGACGCGGACGACCTCGCCGCCTTCGCGGCCCTGGACGAGGGCAAGCGCCTCGGCCCGGACCCGGCCCGGTTCGAGGTCGCCTGACCCTCCGCCCGCTCCGGCCCCGCCCGCCGGGGAGTCCCCCGGCGGGCGGGGCCGTCCGCGCGTTCCCGGCACCGGCGGTGGCCTGCGGTGAGGCTGGCCCGCGCGGCTCAGCTCGCGCCGTGCCCCGGGGCGATGTCCGCCACCCGCTTGGCGAGGGCGAAGTCCCGTTCGGTGAGGGCGTCGGCGTCGTGCGAGTGGACGGCGAAGCCGACCGAGTCGTAGCCCAGGGTCAGGTCGGAGTGGTGGTTCAGCTCCTCCTGGATCTGCGCGATGTGCACGACCAGGGCGGTCGCCGCGAAGTGCGACCCGAGACGGTAGGCGCGGGTCAGCCGCCCGTCCGTCACGGACCAGCCGGGAAGCTCCCTCAGCCGGTCCTCGATCTCCTTCTGCGACAGCGGTTCGGTGGGCATGACCGTGATCCTTCCGGACGGGCGGCAGCGGGCGACGGACGGGGACACCATAGGTCCGGTGCCCGCGGAACCGGGGGTTCCCACCGGGACACTCCGGGTGCGTTCCACCGGGTGGAACCGCCGGCCGGCGCCCCGCGTCCCGCCCGGCGCCCGGCCTCTCACCGCTCCGACGCGGCCAGCACCTGCCCGATCGTGTCGGCCTCGGCCGCGCTCTTGTCCGGGCGGTGACGGACCACCCGGGCGAAGCGCAGGGCGACGCCCGCCGGGTAGCGGGAGGAGCGCTGGAGGCCGTCGTAGGCGATCTCGACGACCAGCTCGGGCCGGACGGTGACGGTCCAGCCGTCGTCACCGACCGACAGCCCGCCCAGGTGGTCCGTCTGCCACCGCAGCATCTCGTCGGTGAGCCCCTTGAACGTCTTGCCCAGCATCACGAGGCCGCCGTCCTCGCCGCGCGCCGCGAGGTGGAGGTTCGACAGCAGCCCGGTACGCCGCCCGCTGCCCCGCTCGACCGCGATCACCACCAGGTCCAGGGTGTGCACGGGCTTCACCTTGAGCCAGGACCGGCCGCGCCGCCCCGCGCTGTAGGGGGCGTCGAGCGCCTTGACGACGACGCCCTCGTAGCCGGTGCTCAGGGCCCGGGTGAAGAACTCCTCGGCCTCGGCGACCTGTGCCGCCGCTCCCGGGTCGGTGACGGTCGTACGGCCCACCCGCATCGTCTCCGGCACCAGGCGGGCCAGCCGTTCGTGGCGTTCGCGGCCGGGCAGGTCGAGGAGTTCCTCGCCGCCGGCGGCGAGGACGTCGAAGTACACGGGCGCCACCGGCAGCGTCGCGCGGGCGGCGGCCACGTCGACACGCGAGCCGACCCGGGAGGCGATGTCCTGGAAGGGGACGGGCCGCCCCTCCGGGGAGAAGGCGATGACCTCGCCGTCCAGGATGAACCGGTCCCCCGCCAGTTCCCACGCGCCGTCGGCGACTTCGGGCAGCCGGTCGGTGATGTCGTCGAGGGAGCGGGTGTAGACGCGGACCGCGTCACCGTCGCGGTGGACCTGGACCCGGATGCCGTCGAGCTTCTGCTCCACCGCGCAGGGCTCCCCCAGCGTCTCGACGGCCTCGGTCACGGACCGGGCGGTGTGGGCCAGCATCGGCTGCACGGGGTTGCCGACCCGGAGCCGGAACAGGGCCAGGGCCTCGGGCCCGTCCGCGAGCAGGGCGCGGGCGACGCGCGGCAGGGAGCCGTCCAGCATCACGGCCCGCCGTACGTCGGCGGCGGGCGCGCCGGAGGCCCGGGCGGCGGCTTCGAGGGCGACGGCGTCCAGGGCACCCTGGCGCACCTCGCCGGTGAGCAGGCGGGCGAGGAAGCCCTGCTCCTCCTCGGTCGCGGCGGCCAGCAGGGCCCGGACGGCCTGCTTGCGGGCGGTCGCCGAGCCGGGTCCGGTGAGCGCGGCGAGGCTGGTGAGCGCGGCGTCGGTCTCGGTGACGGTGAGCCCGGGTTCGGCGGCGGGCGGCACGTCCTGGCGCAGCAGCTGCCGTCCGACGCCGATCCGGCCCTGGGGCACCCGGCCCGACAGGTAGGCGATGACGGTGGCCACGTCCTCGGGCCTGGCCTCGCGGAAGAGGTCCGCGAGGAGTTCGGTCTTGCGGGAGCGGGCGGAGGTGGCGGCGACCTCGCGGGACACGGCGGCGACGCGGGCGAGCAGCATGCGGCCATGGTGCCCCGGCCGTCCCGGTCGCGCAGCGCGGCACGCGGCGCCGCGGTGCGGGACAGGAGCAGGGCAGCCGTCCCCCGGCGGCCCCTCCCGGACACCGGACGGCCGGTCGCGCCCTCCCCAACGTTCACGCAACTCCCTTAATGTGCAGGCGACTTGACCACGTCGACCACTTCAGGGGACGCATCCATGGGGAAACTCGCCCGCGCCACGGCCGTGCTCGCCGCCTCCGCCGGACTGCTCGGCGCGGCCCTCGCACCGGCCGGGGCCGCGCCCGCCGCACCGGATCCGGGGGCCGCGCCGTACTCGGCGACCACCTCGGTCGGGGTGCACAACGCCTACGAGCGGGCCACCTTCCCCTACTTCGCGGACGCCCTGGACTCGGGCGCCGGGATGCTGGAGCTGGACGTCTGGACGAACGCCTTCGGCAGTTCGTGGCGCGTCTCGCACAGCAACCCGCTGGGCAACGCCAACAACTGCGTCGGGGCGGCGAACCCCGGGGAGCTGCGGACGAAGTCCCGCAACCGGGATCTGGCCGGCTGCCTCGCGGACATGCGCGTCTGGCACGACGCGAACCCGGGCCACCGGCCGGTCCTGGTGAAGATCGAGCTGAAGGACGGCTTCCTGGACACCTCCCGCCGGGGGCCGGACGAGCTGGACGCGCTGCTGCGGTCGCGGCTCGGCGACGCCCTGTTCCGGCCGGCCGATCTGCTGGGCGGCCACGGAGACCTGGACACGGCGGTACGGGCGGACGGCTGGCCGGCCCGCCCGGCGATGGCGGGCAAGTTCGTCGTCGAGCTGATCCCGGGCACTCTGGAGCAGGACAACCCCTTCGACACGCTGTGGACCGACCGGGAGTACGCGCAGCATCTGCGCGACCTGAAGGCGGCGGGCCGGATCGGCGAGGCGGGCGCGTTCCCGGCCGTGCTGAAGGCGGCGCCCGGTGATCCGCGCACCCGGTACGCGGACGCCTCGATCCGCCCCTGGTTCGTGGTCTTCGACGGGGACGCGGTCGCCTACACGGGCGGCACCGTGGACACCTCCTGGTACGCGCGGAACAACTACCTCGTCGTGATGACGGGCGCGCACTCCGTCGCCCCGGCGATCGACGCGCGGAACCCGACCGAGGCGCAGGCCGCCGACCGGGTGGCGCTGCTGGCGGACCGGCACGCGAGCGTGGTGTCCTCCGACTGGTCTCGGCTGCCCTCGGTGCTCTCCCTGGTCGTCCCGCGGGGCGCCGCCCAGCCGTAGCCGTACCCAAAGCCTCACCTTCTGTTAGGTGGGTCACATCCAGGGGGCCGCGTGTCCCACCATGCGGATCGATGATTTACCGTTCATATATCGCCCCGGCCGAAAACCCCCGTTCGGCCGGGGCTTCTCACTGCCCGGACCGGCCCCCGATGGCCGCGGAGCGGCCTCGAACGCGCGATCCCCCGGGAATCCCCGCCCGGCCCTTTCCGTATCCGAGCGGAATCCACACGAACAGGCGGCAGCACCCCACCCGGCGGACACGCACGGGCATCGGATCGCTACACGGTGAAATCCGTGGGCGCAAAGGTCTGGCCATTCGGCGCGGAGAGTTCGAAGGTGGGTGATGCAGGTCACACACGCCACTGGTGTAGCTCGCGTCCGGGTGAGCCCTGCCGTGACGTCGTCGTCGTGCAGAAGACGTGCAGAAGGAGCACCACCGCACCGCAGCAGGAGGAGCGAGCGATGTCACCCTCCATCGAGCGATCCGTCGAGCAGTCCGTCCTGGCCCGTCTCATCAGCGACGCGCCCCATCCCTCGGCGGTGCCGGTGGTCCTGCGCTACCACCGCGCCGACCCCCTCGCGGTCCGTCTGGTCTTCCCGCCCGAGGTCTGCCTCGACGACGCGGGCGTGACCTGGACCTTCGCCCGCAGCCTGCTCGACGCGGGGCTGCGCGCCCCGGCCGGCGACGGCGATGTGCACATCTGGCCCTGCGGACCGGCGCAGACGATGATCGAGCTGCGCTCACCGGAGGGGGTGGCGCTCCTCCAGTTCGGCACCGAGAGCCTGAGCCGCTTCCTCCTCCACTCCTACGCGGCCGTGCCCGCCGCCCAGGAGTGCACCGGCGTGGACGTCGAACGGGCGCTCGCGGCGCTGTTCGGCGAGGCGAAGGGCTGACCCGGCGAGCGCCGACCGGTCCCCGTCCGCGTCCACCGGCCCGGCGGCCGTACTACGGTCGCCCCATGACAACTGCCGTGCCCCGTACGGAGGTGGGCCCGCTGCTGCGCGGCTGGCGGGAGCGCCGCCGGGTCAGCCAGCTCGAACTGGCCCTGCGCGCCGACTCCTCCGCCCGCCACATCAGCTTCGTGGAGACCGGCCGCTCCCGCCCCAGCGAGGAGCTGCTCCTCAGACTCGCCGAACATCTCGACGTACCGGTGCGGGAGCGCAACGCCCTGCTGCTGGCGGCCGGTTACGCCCCGCGCTACGCCGAGACCCCGGTCGACGCGCCCGCCCTCGGCGCCCTGCGGGAGGGCATCGACCAGCTGCTGACGGGCTACGAGCCGTATCCGGCGCTGGTCGTGGACGGCACCTACACGGTCGTCGCCGCCAACCGGGGCATCACCATGATGCTCGACGAGGTACCCGCCCATCTCCTCGCGCCGCCCCTGAACGCGATGCGCCTCACCCTCCACCCCGAAGGGCTTGCCCCGCGCATCCGGAACCTGCGGGAGTGGCGGGGGCACCTGCTGGAGCAGATGGAACGCCAGATCGCCCTCTCCCGCTCGGCCGCGCTCCGCGCGCTCTACGAGGAGGTCGCCGCCTACCCGCTGCCCGCGACGGCGGAAGGGGCACATGAGCGCGGCGAGGAGGACTCCCCGGACGAGCGGCCGTACCCGTACTTCGCGCTGCCGCTGCGGATCGAGCACGACGGCCGGGTCCTGTCCTTCGTCTCGTCCATCTCCACGTTCAACACCCCGCTGGACGTGACCGTCGCCGAGCTGGCCATCGAGACCTTCCTCCCGGCCGACCCGGAGACGGTCGCGTATCTGCGGACCCTCAGCGCCTGACCGCCTCGGCCGCCCGGTGGGCGGCGAAGAACGCGGCGGCGAAGGCGGCGGAGACCAGCGCCTGGGCGGGGATCCACACCGCGCCCGCGGTCGTCGGCTCCAGCCACAGCACCACGGCCGCCACGCTCAGCACGCTCCAGAGCAGATTGGCCTCCCCGGCCAGGCGCACCGGCAGCGCGGGCGGTTCCGCGCGGGAGGCGAGCAGGCCCAGGGCGGCCCCGTAGACGGTGAGGAAGAGCCCGAGCCCGAACAGCAGCCCGGCGTCCACGCCGAGAAGCCGCCCGACCGGTCCGGGCAGCACGGCGCAGACGAGGCCGCCCGCGACGGTGACGACCGCGTCGAGGGCAAGGACGCGGCGCAGCGCGGTGAAGGGCTCGGTGGTGCGGGAGAGACCGGCGAGCAGGGCCTGGGACATGGCGGATCGACCTCCGGCGGGAGTGGCCGGACGGCGTCCGGCGGTGGTGTGGGCCCGGGGACCGGACGGAGTGCGCCGCCCGGTTCCCGGTGCCCCTCAGCCTGCCGGGCACGGCGGCGCGGGTCGATGACGTCCGGGGTAATGCCGCCGCCCGCCCCGGCACACGAGCGCGCCCGTTCCGCGCGTACCGCCGCCCGCCCCGGTCGGGTCAGGCGGGCGGGCCGGGGACGGGTCCGCCCGCGGGCCGGGCCCGGTCCGGCGCGCCGATCGGGACCTGCGGCCCCTGCCCCTCCCGCAGCCAGCGCCGCAGCACCCGGTGCACCTGCTCCGCGCCCACGAGGTCGCGACCCGGCTCGGTCGGCGGCGAGAGCTCGAACGGGGAGAGCAGGAAGGCCCGCCCCTGCTCCCCGCCGAGCCCGCCGTGGGACCCGATCTGCTCCTCGAAGGCGTGCACCACTCCCGTGCGCGGGTCGTGCATCGAGTTCACCATCACATCGGCGACGTGCTCGAAGCCGTCGGTGCGGCGCACCGCGTCCGCCGCACCGGGTCCGAAGGCGGCCAGCGGGCCGCCGTCGCCGTCCTTCAGATCGGCCAGCGGCACGCACGCGCCGTCCGCCGCGAGGACCACCGCGCCGTGCTCCTCGTCGCGGACCAGCAGGAAGCCGATGCCGGGGTGGCCGGCGAGGGTGGGCAGCAGGGCCGGGTGGCGGCGGTCGATCTCCTGCCGGCTCATCCGGTGCGGCACGTCCGGGAAGGAGATCAGGGCGAGGTTCCCGGAGGCCAGCACGATCGGCTCGGACCCGCTGTCCGGGACGACCTCCTCGCCGTCCTCCCCGACCTCCCGGTGCAGGGCGGTGCGCAGCGCGTCCCGGGCCGCGTCCCGGGCCTCCGCGCCGCTGCGGGAGCGCCGGGCGCTGCGCGGCACGGGCAGCCCGCAGCCGGCCCGGACCAGATCACGCAGGGTCAGCCCGTAGGCGGCGGCGAAGGTGGTCCCGGGGCTCTGCCCGTGGTCGGACAGGAGCACGATCCGGTACGGGCGGGGCGCGTGGTCGGCGACCTTGGCGAGCAGGGCCAGGGACCGGTCCAGGCGTGCCAGCACGGCCTGCGCGTCCCGGCTGTGCGGGCCGGAGTGGTGGGCCACCTCGTCGTAGGCGACCAGGTCGGCGTAGACGGCCGCCCGGCCGGCGAGCATGTCCCCGATGACGGCGGCGACCACCACGTCCCGCTCGACGACGGTCGCGAAGGCCCGGATGAACGGGTAGAGCCCGCCCCGGCCCACCCGGGGCCGGTCACCGCGCACCCGGGCGCGCACCGACTGGCCGATCTCGCGGCACACCTCGGCGGCGAACGACCCGGCGGTGCGCACCGCGTTGGCCGGGTCCGAGAAGTAGGCGAAGTAGCCGGCCCGGGAGCGGTGGCCCGGGCCGCGACGGGCGGCGACGGAGAGGACCAGGGCGAGCTGGTCGGCACCGCCGCTGAAGAGGTTGCCCCGGCTGGCGCCGTCGAGGGTCAGCAGTCCGCCGTCGGCGGTGCGCGCGACGGCCCTGCGCTGGAGTTCGGCCGCGCTCGCCGGGCGGTTGCTGACCACGATCCGGCGGGTGTCCTTCTCGTACCAGCGGAAGGCGGGCACGTCGTGGTTGGTGCCGTGCAGGATGCCGAGCTGGCTCGCGCCGGTCTGGCTGGACCAGTCCGTGCGCCACGGGGTGAGCCGGTGCGTGTCGCCCAGCCAGCTCGCGACGGTCGGCATCACCCCGCTCCCGGCCGCGTCGCGCAGCACCTCGTGGCCGACACCGTCGAGCTGGACGAAGACCGTGCCGGGCGTGGTGACGCGTGCCCCGTCGGGTCCCCGGCCCCGGCCGCGCCGGCGGCGCTCCGCGAGCCGGGACAGGCGCCGCCGGTAGGCGTCGTCGTCGCGCACGGCCAGTGCGGTGGAGGTGGCGGAGGCGACGGCGGACATCACGGCGGCGACCACGACGGCGGTCTCGGGGTTGGCCGTGCCGCGCCCGTCGGGGATCAGCCACAGGGCGATCAGCAGCAGCGAGCCGTTGAGGAAGAACACCAGCAGCCCGAGGACGAGGGCGGGCACGAGCAGCAGGGCGCGGACGATTACCGGCCAGACCAGGGCCCCCAGGAGGCCGAAGGCGCCCGCGCCCCAGGCCGCGGTGAGCGCGGTCCGGGTGATGGACTCGCCGTCGCCGGACTGGAGCCGGAAGTCGGGCAGCGCTCCGGCGAGGACCAGCATGGTCAGCGTGGACACCGCCCACACGACGACCACCCGCAGGACCGCGCTCCCCGCGGTGCGCCACCGCCACCGCCACGGCCGTTCGGCCACGCGCGTTCACCTCACCCATCCGGAACCCCTCCGACCAGGCACCCAGCCTGTCACAGCGGCCGGGCGGGGACCGGGGGCCCCGGGCCCGGTCCCCCGTGCGGGTGGCGCCGCGCCCGCACCTGCACTCGGCGGCCAACTACCCTCGGACGCGTACGGCGGGGCGGGGCGGGCAGTCTCCGGCCAAGAGGCGGGCGGGGCGGCCCCGGGCCGAGGGGCGGGCCCGGGGCCGCCCCGCCCGACGACGGCGAGGAGGTCGCACGGTGCCGGTGGAAGTCACCTGGTGGGGTCATGCCACCTGCACGGTCGAGGACTCGGGGGTGCGGGTGCTCACCGACCCGCTCCTGGTGCGGCGCCTCGCGCATCTGCGCCGCCGCCGGGGCGATCTGCCGCCGCCGGAGGCGACGGTCGCGGACGCGGTCCTCGTCTCGCATCTGCACTCGGACCATCTGCACCTGCCGTCCCTGGCCCGGCTCGCGCCCGGGACCCGGCTGGTCGTGCCGCACGGCGCGCTGCGCGCGGTCCGGGGGCTACGGAGGGTGGCCGCGGCCGGCGCTCTCGCGGTGACCGAGGTCGTGCCGGGGGACGAGGTGCGCGTGGACGGCCTGCGTGTACGGGCGGTGACCGCCGCCCACGACGGGCGCCGCGTCCCCGTCGGCCCGCACCGCTCGCCCGCGCTGGGCTATGTGATCAGCGGCGAGGCCGACACCTACTTCGCGGGCGACACCGGGCTGTTCGACCAGATGGCCGAGGAGGTCGGCCCGGTCGACGTGGCGCTGCTGCCGGTCGGCGGCTGGGGCCCGTACCTCGGCCACGGGCATCTGGACGCGGGCCGGGCGGCGCAGGCGCTCGCCGCGCTGTCGCCGCGGGCCGCGGTGCCGGTGCACTACGGCACGTACTGGCCCATCGGGATGGACGCGATCCGGCCGCACGAATTCCACGCGCCGGGCGACGAGTTCGTGCGCAAGGCCGCGCTGCTCGCGCCGAAGGTGACCGTGCACCGGCTCGGCCACGGCGAGCGCGTCAGACCGGAGGCGGACCGGTGATCGCGGAACTCTCCGATCTGGTCGGCCGGTGGGGCGAGGCGGCGGCCGCTCAACTGCCCCCGGAGTCGACTCAGCAGGCGGTCGGCTACCCGTCCCTGTTCCTTCTGGTGTCCCTGGGCGCGCTGGTGCCGGTGGTGCCCACGGGGGCGGTGGTCAGCTCGGCCGCGGTGGTGGCCTTCCACCAGACCGCGCCGCTGGCGCTTCTCTTCGTCTTCCTCGTCTCCTCGCTGGCCGCGTTCGCGGGCGATGTGGTGCTGTACTGGCTCGGCAGCCGGGGCGTGCGTTCGAAGAACGGTTCCCGCTGGCTGGAGACCCTGCGGTCCCGCGCCGCGCCGGACCACCTCGACCATGCGCAGCGGAAGCTGTCGGAGCACGGGGTGACCGTGCTGGTCCTCTCCCGCCTGGTCCCGGCCGGCCGCATCCCGGTCATGCTGGCGTGCCTGCTGGCCCGGATGCGCCTGCGCGACTTCGTCCGCGGCGACGCGCCCGCGTGCCTGGCCTGGGCGGCCGCCTACGCGCTCATCGGCATCCTGGGCGGCTCGCTGTTCCCCGAACCCTGGCAGGGCGTGGTCGCGGCGGTCGCTCTGACCATCCTGGTCAGCGCCGCCCCCACGGTCTGGCGCCGCGTCCGCCGCCCACGCCACACGGGGTGACGGGGCCGGGCCGCGCGGGGTGACGGGGCCGGTCCGCGGCCCCGGGACGGCGGGCACCTGGTCCGGCGCGGTGCGCCCCCGGGCGCGGAGCCGGTCGCCCGGACCGGGCGCGGCGGGCCCGGCCGCGCGGGCGGGCGGTCAGCGCTCCGGGAACGGCGGGTGACCCTCCGGCGGCCCGGACCCCGCCGCGTCGCCCAGCTCGCGGAGGACACCCGCCAGCCGCCCCAGCGCCGCGTCCACGTGCGGGAGGCGGAGGACGTCCGGAGCGGTCAGGGCCGCGTGCTGTTCGTCCGGGGTGCTGCCCAGCAGCGGGCCGGTCGACAACCGGACGCGCAGCGCGCCGAGTTCGTCGCCGAAGCGGTGGCCGCCGGGGGCTGAGGTGCCGAGGAGGCCGCCGAGGTGGTCCTCCAGTTCCATGGAGTCCCCCACGCCCCGCTCCGCGAGCTCGGCGCGCAGCGGGCCGAGGTCCGCGTACAGGTGCCGGCCGGCCTGGGGCGGGAGGGCGAGCGCCCCGGCGGCGAGGACGGCCCGGTGCACGGCGGCGGCCAGCCGGGCGTGCACCGCGACCGCCCGTACCGCCCGCTCGGCCACCGCCTCCGGCTCACCGAGGACGTATGCGGCGGCCGCGGCGAGCGGGGCCGGGACGACCGCGCCGAGCGCGGTGAGGAAGTCCAGCGTCCGGGCGCGCCGCGCGGCCGCGGCCGCCCCCTGCGGGAACCGGGCCACGGCGACGGGCCACGACTCGGGCGTCAGCGCGCCGACGAGATCGCTGATCACGGTCACGTCCCCGGGGCACATCTCGGCGGGGCTCAGCAGCACGGTCGCGGCCGGGGCGTGCAGGGTGTCCCGCCAGGTCTCGTCGCTGATGATGTGCAGTCCCTCGCCGACGGCCGCCTCGCAGGTCTCCCGCAGGGTCTCCGGCGGGGCGACGGTCGCGGTGGGGTCGTCGGCGACGGAGAGCAGCAGGATCCGCGGCCGCCCGCCCTCGGCCCGCACCCGGCGCACGGTCTCCAGCAGGGCGAACGGGTCCGGTACACCGCCGCACTCGGCCGGTGTGGGCACGTGGTACGCGGGCCCCCCCAGCAGCCGGGCCTGCGGCACCCACCACGCGGGGCACGGCCGGGGCACCAGCACATCGCCGTCGTACGCGCCCAGCAGCGCGAAGAGCAGCGGCTGTGCGCCGGAGGCGGCGACCACCTCGTCCGGGCTGCTGTGCAGTCCGCGTCGCGCCCAGTAGCCGCAGGCCGCCTCCCGCAGCGCCGCCCCGCCGCCCGGGGGCTCGCCCCGGACCACGCCCGCCGCCGAGGCGAGCACCGCCGCGCTCCCGTCGTCCACGGGCAGCCCGGTCGGCGGCACCGGCGGCCCGTACCGTACGGGCCCGCGCCCGGCGGGCTCCCTGCCCTGCATCCGCCACCTCCGTGACCCGCCCGACCGAGGCGCCGGGCGGGCTTCGGCGCCCGGCCCCCGAAGCCCTTTATACGGAGCTTCCCCGGTGATCGCCCGGGGGAGCGGGGCCGAGCCCGGCCCCCCGGGCCTCCCGAGCCGCGGGGCCGTCCGGCCCGCGCCGTCGCCGGACGGCCGGCGGGCGCGGGCGCGTGCGGCAGCGCCAGGGGCGGGCAAGCAGGACGGGCCGCGGCCACCCGGGGCCGGGGCAGCCTCGCCCGGCGACTCCCCGTCACCGACGGGGATCGTCCCGGACCCGCCAGGAACGTGCACGACGTGCCCCGGGCAGGCGGCGGCACCGGCCCACCCCGGGGGGCGGGCGCGACCGTGCCCGGGGCGGGTCCGGACGTTCCCAAGGCGGGGGCAACGCGCCCCGGGGCGGGCCCGGCGCCGTGTCGACACGGACGGCCCCACCCGCCGCCCCCTCCGCGTAGCCCCGGGCCTGCCGGGGTAGGCGGCTCGCATGGCAACCCTCCGTAGACAGCCCGCGCCGCCGCCGTCACTGCGTGCCCGGGCATCCGCGCTGTTCGGCGCATGGGACCGGGCCGTCTTCCACACCGTGGCGAGCCGGGAGTGGCCCGGTGCCGAGCCGGTGCTGCCGCGGCTGAGCCGGGGTGCGAACCACGGGCTGCTGTGGTTCGGAGCGGCGGCCGGTATCGCCGCGCTCGGGCGCGGTGCCCGGTCCCGGCGCGCGGCCGTACGCGGCGTGGCCTCGCTCGCCGTCGCCTCCGCCGTCATCAACACCGTCGGCAAGCACTCCGTGCGCCGGGCGCGCCCGATCCTCGACGGCGTGCCGGTGATACGGCAGCTCAAGCGGCAGCCGATCACCACCTCGTTCCCGTCCGGGCACTCCGCCTCCGCCGCCGCGTTCGCGACCGGCGTGGCCCTGGAGTCGAAGGGGTGGGGCGCGGTCGTCGCCCCGGTCGCCGCGTCCGTGGCCTTCTCCCGCGTCTACACCGGCGTGCACTATCCGGGCGATGTGCTGGCGGGCGCGGCGCTCGGGGTGGGGGCCGCGTTCGCGGTGCGCGGCCTGTTCCCGACCCGGTCCCAGCTTCCGCCGCCGGGCCGCCCCCGCGAGAGCGCGCCCGCGCTGCCGGAGGGCGAGGGCCTGGTGGTCGTCGTGAACCGCGAGTCCGGGACGGCGGGCTGCGCCTCGGCGGTCCGGTCGGCGCTGCCCCTGGCCGAGGTCGTCGAGTGCGCCCCGGACGAGCTGTCCGAGCGGCTGGCGAAGGCCGCGGAGGGAGCGAGGGCGCTGGGGGTCGTCGGGGGCGACGGGACGGTCAACCTGGCCGCCTCCGTGGCCGTGACCCGCGGTCTGCCGCTCGCCGTGTTCCCCGGCGGCACGCTCAACCACTTCGCCTACGACCTCGGCATAGAGGATGTCGTGGACACCTGCCGCGCCGTGTCGGCGGGCGAGGCGGTCGGGGTGGACCTGGGGCGCTTCCGGCCCGGCCCGGCCGGCCGCGGCGACGCGGGCTACTTCCTCAACACGTTCAGCCTGGGCGTCTACCCGGAGCTGGTGCGCATCCGGGAGCGCTGGTCTCCGCGGATCGGAGCCTGGCCGGCGGGGGTGCTGGCCGCGAGCCGGGTGCTGCGGGGCGAGCACCCGCTGACGGCCGACGTCCAGGGCGAGCGCCGCCCGATGTGGCTGATCTTCGCGGGCAACGGGGTCTACAAGGGCGTCGGGCCGACCCCGGGGCACCGTCTCGACCTCGCGGACGGGCTGCTCGACGTGCGGATCGTGCACGGCGGCCGGCTGCCGGGGCTGCGGCTGCTCGGCGCGGCGGTGGCGGGCAAGCTCCAGCGTTCGCCCGTGCACGCGGCCCGCCAGTTGCAGGAGCTGCGGATCGGCGGCCTCGAACCGGGCACCCTGCTCGCCTTCGACGGCGAGGTGGCCGAGGCCCCGCGCGAACTGGTCGTGGACAAGCTGGTGGACGGGCTGACCGTCTACCGCCCGCTGCGGCTGCTGTAGCCGTCGGCGCCGGTCCGGGCCCGGACCGGCGGAAAACGGATCGACGCGGGGGCGGCACCCCCTTCACCATGTCCGTACCGCCGGGAGCGGCCGGCCACGGGGGTGCCGGTCGCCCGGTGGTGTCCCGCGCGGCCGTGTGCCCGCGGGGCTCGGCCTGACCGGCCCCATCCTCGACGCCGGCCCACCGGCCCGCCCGTCACCGGCGCCTGGTGCGGCCAGGAGGTTCACGCCTCGCCTCGCCCGCTCGCCCCGAAGGCGCGGACGTACCGCCGCTGCCACGGCGTCTCCACCGCGTGCCGGTCGTAGTGCCGGCGGACGTACGCGACCGCCTCCGCGGCCGGGACGCCGTCGACAACCGCCAGGCAGGCGAGGGCCGTTCCGGTGCGTCCCCGGCCGCCGCCGCAGGCGAACTCGACGCGTTCCGCCGCCGACCGCCGCCATGCCTCCGTGAACAACTCCCGTGCCAGGGCGCGGTCCTTGGGCAGCCGGAAGTCGGGCCACGGCAGCCGGCGCGCCTCCCAGGGCACGGGCGGCGGCTCCTTGCCCAGCAGATGGACGGCGAACTGCGGTTCCGGCCCGTCCGGCAGCGGCCGCCGCAGCCCGCGCCCCCTCACCGTGCGGCCGGAGGGCAGCGCCAACACCCCGTCCCCCGCCGGGTCCCAGGTCTCAACCACCGCACGCTCCTCCGCCATGACCTCATCCTGTCAGTCCACCATGCGATACACAGGTCTCGTATCGCGATACGCGGGCGTACGGTGGAATCCGCCGCCCGGCGCGCCCGCCGGACACCTCCCCGGGAAGGGGTACCTCCGCCATGCCGGAAGAAGCCGTGGAAGGCGCACGGGAGACCGCCGTCTACACGCACGGGCACCACGAGTCCGTGCTGCGCTCGCACACCTGGCGCACCGCCCGGAACTCCGCCGCGTACCTCCTCGGCGAACTGCGCCCGGGGCTGGCCGTCCTGGACGTGGGCTGCGGCCCGGGGACGATCACCGCGGACCTGGCCGCGCTGGTGGCGCCGGGCGGGAGCGTCACGGGTGTCGACGCGGCGGAGGACGTGCTCCGCGTGGCCCGTGCCACCGCGGCCGAACGCGGCCTGGACGGGGTCCGGTTCGACGTCGCGGACGTCCACGCGCTGCCGTTCCCGGACGACTCCTTCGACGTGGTGCACGCGCACCAGGTCCTCCAGCACGTCGGCGACCCGGTGCGGGCGCTGAGCGAGCTGCGGCGGGTGTGCCGGCCGGGCGGGGTGGTGGCGGCCCGCGACAGCGACTACGGCGCGTTCACCTGGTACCCCCGGTCCCCCGTGCTCGACGGCTGGCTGGAGCTCTACCGGACGGTCGCCCGCGCCAACGGCGGAGAGCCGGACGCCGGACGCCGCCTGAAGTCCTGGGCGAGGGCGGCCGGTTTCACCGACATCACCGCCACCGCGACGAACTGGTGCTTCGCCACCCCGGAGGAACGCGCCTGGTGGAGCGGCCTGTGGGCGGACCGCACCACCGCCTCGGTCTACGCGCGCCTCGCGGTCGACGGCGGCCACACGGACCCGGCACGCCTGACCGCGATCGCGGACGCCTGGCGGGCGTGGGGCGCGGACGAGGACGGGTGGTTCATGGTCCCGCACGGCGAGATCCTCTGCCGGGTGTGACGGGACGCGTCCGCGCGCGGGTACGTTTCCGCACGGTCCACACCCCGCCCCGGTGTTCACCTGTGCCGGTGGTCCGGGCCCGATCCCGCCGCCTGTGGGGGCGTTCCTGCGCCAGGGTGGGCGGATGCGCCGCTCACCCTTACCGCCCGCGATCCCCGCCGCCGTGCTCACCGTGCTCGTCCTGGGCACGGCGGTCACCGGCTGCGTCTCCCTCCCGACGCCGGACCAGCGCGCGGGCAAGGCCTCGCAGCCCCCTTCGCCCTCGCCGTCCCCTTCGCCCTCCTGGCGGACGCCGACCCAGGCCACGGCCCGGGAGGCCCTGCTGTCCACGGCGCCCCGCGAGCCGAGGCCCACGCCCCCGCCCGCCCGGCGGGCCGCTCCCCCACCGGCCTGGACCCCGCCCCCACGGCCAGCCGCCCGTCCCGCTCCGCCACCGGCCCCCACCCCACCGCGCCGCACCCCACCGCGACAGCAGCCGCGCACCGGCCACGACTCCACCATGCGCGAACTGTGCCGGGCCTCCGACGGCATGACCGACCCCTCCGTCACGGCCCTCTGCCGGGCCGCCTTCGGCCGCTGAGCCCGGCCGGCCGGGTCGACGGGTCCCGGTGCGCCCACCCCGGCGCTGTGCAGCCGGGTCGCGCCCTGCCCGGGGTCTCCCCGACCGCCCGTGTCCCTCACGCGCCCGGCCAACTACCCTCGCCCGTATGGAGATCCTCGGAACCACGCTCCGCGTCTGCGTCGACGACCTGGACGCCTCGGCCGCCTTCTACGAACGCCTGACCGGTGCCCCGCCCCTGCGCTTCGAGCGCGGCGGGGTGTCCGTCGCCGCCGTCGGGTGCTTCCTGCTGATGAGCGGCCCGGCTGAGGAACTGGAGATCCTGCGCAAGGTGTCCGCGACCATCGCGGTGACGGACGTGGACGAGGCCCACCGGACCCTCACCGCCAACGGCGCCCACGTCCTCGCGGGCCCCGTCCCGACCCCCGTGGGCCGGAACCTGGTCGCCCTGCACCCGGACGGCTCGGTCTTCGAGTACGTGGACCGCAAGGGGGAGTGACGCGCCGGCGAGCCCGCGCTCAGCGCACGCGGGTCCGCGCCGCGGTCTTGGTCCCGCCGACTGACCGGGCGCAGGGGGGCTCGACAGCTTGGCTGCGGCCGCGTGCCGGGCCCAGGGCATCGCGAAGCCGAAGCCCTGGTTGTCCGGCCTCGCATGCTGCAACGCCTGGCCCTCAAGGCCTGAACCAGGTCGTGAAGGCCCACGTCGGAGCAGCTCCGAGCTGAGACGAATTCCTGTTGAGGCCTGCCTCGACCAAGAGCGGCTTCAGGCCTGACGCGCTGCCTCACGCGGTCGGTGATGCGCGGCCCTCAGCAGGTTCTCAGACCAGCCAGAACGAGCAACTCCCTCAGAAGCCGTATCTCAACCGAACGTGATCGCTTGATTTCCGCTGGTCAGGCATGGTCTGGCGCGGGATGAGGGAGGCGTGCGGCGTCTTGTTTCCGCTTCGTGATCGAGGGGTGCGCGATGGCGTCGGTGCTGGGGATGCTGGAGGAGCGGGAGAGGGCGGCCCGGGTGCGGGTGGAGGGATTGCGGGAGGAAGCCGCGCGGCTGGCTGGGGTGTTGGAGGCCGCGGAGATCGAGTTGGACCGGCGGGTGATCGCGCGGGAGGAACTGGTTGAGGCCCTGGCGGCCTCGGCTGCCGAGACCACCGCCGCGACCGAGGCGGTGGTGGAGGCGGGAACCGTGTCCGCGCCCGCGCCGGTGCCGGGCTCGGTCGTGCCGTCGTGGTGCGAGGGACTGCCGGTGACGGTGCTGGCGCTGGACTACCAGCGGATCCTGGGCGTGCTGGAGGAGCGGCGGTTCGCGGGCGGGCAGCCGTTGAAGGCCAGGGAGATCACGGCGCGGCTGGGCTTGGAGACATCGTCGGCGAAGGTCGAGGGGGTGCGCTCGAAGGCCCGGCGGCTGGCCGAGCGTGGGGTGGCTCCTGCTGGAGGCGTCGGGGGCGTTCAGTGCCGGCCGGCGGCCCGCGTCCGTGCCAGACGCCGGCTCATCCGCGTGACCATCGACCACCGGATCATCGCCTCGCTGCTGGCCGGCAGCGTCTCGACGTCCTGATCCGGCGGCGGTGGGCGCTGGCACGGCGCAGCCTGTGCCAGCCGGACGAGATCGCCTACTACCTCGGCTATGCGCCCGAAGGTCCCGCCGCACCCTCGACCCCAGGGGTGTTGCAAAGTCTCTTGATCTTGTGAGTCCGCTGGTCAGGCGATGCCCAGGAGGTCGAGCGGGCGTGTGAAGGGCTCGTAGGAGGCATGCCGGAGGCCGGCGGCGATGTTGTGGTGTCCGGCAGCGCGGAGCGTGTTGATCGCCAGGTTGCGCAGGGTTGCCATGTTCTCGGGGCCGTAGCCGGTGCGGATCTTCGAGGCGTCCTCGCCGAAGGCGGTGTCACGGACGAAGTGGAGCCGGTTCTCTATGGTCCACTGCGACCTGGCGAGGCGGCCGAGCCGCTCGGGCGAGGCTTCCTGCGAGGTCAGGTCCGTGATCACGTAGACGGTCTGGCGGCTGCATCTGCCGGTGGTGAGGTCGGTGCGGTGACGCAGGATGCGCGCGGCCTGGGCGGCGTGAGGGAGGTCCAGACCGAGGCCGGTGACGGTGAGGGCCCTGGTGGCGCGGGTCTCCCTGCGGCCGTGGCCCCTCTCGCGGTCGTATCTGCGCGCTGTGCAGTCCTTCCACGGCAGTGACCGCAGCCGGCGGTGTAGTTCGGGCTGGTTGGCCTTGACCACGAGCAGGTAGTGGGCCCTCTCCTCTTCCACCAGGAACCGTGCGTGGTCGCGCTGGGTGTGCAGGGCGTCGGCCGTGACGGTGATGCCGGTCAGGTCGTAAGGCGCCAGCAGGGCGGTGAAGCAGGTGATCTCGTTGGTCTTTCCGGGAATCCGCAGCTGGGTGACGTTCCGGCCGCCGCCGGTCGTCGCGGCCAGGAAGTGAGCGGCGGGCGAGGTTCCGTACCGGGAGCCGCGGGCGGTCTTGCCGTCCACGGCCAACGAGTCCGAGCCGACCGGATCGGTGCCGGTCAAGTCGGCCAGGCCACCGGGGCAGACCCGAAGGATGACCCGGCGGATCGTGGCGGCGCTCGGTGCGACGCGCACGCCCAGGGCACCCACGACCCGGGCGCCCAGGCGGGCGAGGGTGTGCTGCGGAGCGTTCGCGGACCACTGGCCGACGGCAGCGTACGAGCGTGCACCGGCGGCCACCGCCGAGGCGGCGACCAGCAGCACCGCCACGAACGGGTGACGAACCCCTCGGCGCCGAGGCGGATCGGGCAGCAGCCGCAGCCGTTCCACCAGCGACAATCCCGCCACGCTGTTCACAGCGGGCGACTTGATCAGGCAGACGGTGGCAGACTGGCGGCACATCGAAGCTCCGGTGGTTCAGGGCGACTTGGGAAAATCACCCCGTTCAACCGGAGCTTCGTTGCGTTCGTGACGGTCGGGCCTGCACCCCTCGCACCGCCGCGACCTGCGGACTCACGTACTCACCGGGACTTTGAAACGCCCCTGGCCCCGCCCCCTACCTAGTTACAGCCGCGTGCGTATAGATTTCCTCAGGCTTCGGGAATTCGACAGCCGGCGACAGACGCAGTTCACCAGATTCCTCGCGACGGTAGAAATAGAGCCCAAATTCCCCCGGCCCCGAGAATCCACACTGTCCGGTCGCGAAGGTGAGGGAGACCCACTCCTCACCCCCAGCAGGCACAGCTTCCACCCTCCAGGAGAAAGAACATTCCGACTTGATGTCGTCTTTTTTCATAATCTCACTGAGCTGGAGCTGAGCACCAGGAGAGATGACCCCCTGCCCACCTTCCTCGAAGAGGATCCAGTCACCCTCGGAATTACTCCAGGAGCCGACGATTTGACTCTCGGACGGAACAGGAAGGTCACGACCCTCTCCACAGGCGGAGACACCGGCCACGAAAACGAAGGAGACAAGGACGAAAAAATAAGGTACCCACATCCCCCTAGTACGGCACATAAATTTCCTCGGTCCAGTTGATCTTCACAGTGATATCTCTCTGACCATCAGGCCAGATTCGCTTGAGCAGATTAGATCCCGCCTCCATTACCGGATTAGTTTCCCCGTTCTTGTACCCATCGTCCGAAAGGCTGCGCGTGGCTGAGGCTACCGTCATGGTATTGGAGATCGACACGTTCACCTGTCCCACCAAAGCTCCCTTGTCCCATTCGGAGTCGGTGCCAGCCGGCTCGCAGGCCACGCCGACCAACTCGTAGTCAAGTTGATAGGAACCAAGCGCCATGCTCGCTGGGCTGGCACCGTAGATGCCATCGGTCAGGAATCCAAGACCATCGGTGAGACCTTCCCAGATCTTCTCACCGTCAGTGCGCCCTCCATGGGACTTGTCGAAGGATCCTCTCGCCGCGTACACGCCACCCTTGATCATGCCCTGCATCTTTCGAATGAAGGACCGGAAGTGGTCCTCTGTACGCAACTGCCGCACGAATTTTCCGTCTGGAGGGAGTGTTACTTCGGACGGCCCTCCCGCCGCCCACAACATGACCAACGAGTCGGCCGCAAGGTCAACGGCCTCGCCCTTCTTGCCCTCCTTACGCTCAGGCTCGGGGTTCGGCCCCTTCTTGAAGCTCGGCTTCTTGAAGACGGCGACGTCAACCGCAGTCGTATGGCCGACGCGGGTAATCACCGTCGCGCTGATGTACGAGCTGGACGTGCCGGGGATTTTCGTCGTGTAGGTCTTCGTGTGTGACCAGGTCCACCCGCTCTTGCTCTTGGTCCAGGTCTCGGTACCGCCATTGCAGGAACTTGAGGAGCCACCGCACGCGCCGTCAGGGCGCAGACCGGTGGGATCCGCCTTGGTAACAGGGGTGTTGTTGGCGTAGGCGTAGCCGTTGATTGACTCGTGGTCCTCAGGCACCAGAATTGGATCGGCCGAGAGAAATCTGCCTGTAGCCGCGTCGTACTCGCGGGCGCCCACGTGGATCAGACCGGTATCGGAGTCAACGGGCTTGCCTAGGAACCCCTTGTCGTCGGGCCACATCGAGGGGGTGGCGCCTCGAGTCTCACCGAACGGCTTGGAGTAGCGGCGGGTGACGGCCTGACTGGTGGCATCCACCGCCATGGATGCAGTGCCGTGATGGTCGTCGACCATCCAGGTCAGGCTGGTCTCCGTGCGCACGGCTGTCACATCACCGGCCGCATAGTAACGCTGCGCGGTGAACTTGCTGGCGGCTGTGTCGTAGTGCATTTCTTGACCAGCCAGGTAGAGAACCGTCTTGCCTGGGCCGCGGCGGATCAGGAGATCACCGTTCGCGTCGTAGAGGTAGTCGGTAGTCCTCGCGCCCTCCGTGAGGCGAACCAACTCCCCCTCAATGTCCCAGGTGAGGCTCTGTGCGACACCACCGGTACCGTACCGCTTGGTGGTGTTGCCCTGCTCATCGTACGTCAGCGACCTGACGGCGCCACCATTAACCGTGAGCGAAGTCAGGGTGTGTGGCTGGCCGCCGCCATTGGCGTTGACGGCTGGGTAGCCATATGCCGTCGTAGTATTACCAGTGGCCTTGTGCTCGATCTGGCTATTACGTAGGCCGCCGGGCTTGTAGGTCCAGCTCGTCCAGTACGGGGCCGGCCCTCCGAGGGTGGCGGCCGAGCGCACGGTGGCACAGTCGTTGGAAGACGGAGTCCAGGCCTCGATCAAGCGACGGTAGCCGTCATAGGCGAAGCACTGGGTGTCCTTGCTGTTGGCATTATCAGTGATCGATTTGACGTTGCCAGTGGCGTCGTAAACGTAGTCAACGTCGCTGGTGTAGCCGACGTTGGTCTGATCGACCGTACGCATCTTAGCCAGACGACGGCTGCCCTCCTCGTAGCGATTGAGAATCTGGAGCTGCTTGGCACCGGTGGAGGTACCCAGGCGGGTTTCCTCTATCTCCCCGTACGGGGAGTAGCCAATGTTCTGGACATAGTCGGTCATTCCATCAGTCCCGGTAAGCATGCCGAGACTGTTATAGCTGTTAGTCACGGTCTCGGCGGGCAGACCGGCCACCGCTGGCATCGAGGTGGACTGGACGGTGCCATCGATGTTATACGAGGTAGAGGTGGTGAAGGTTTGCGGCGCACCAGCAGCCACCAGGGGGTCGCCGGAAGCAACGACGGTTTTGGTGCCCTTGGCGCGGCCGAGCGCGTCATAGCCGGTGACGGCCTGGGAGTAGATTTTTCCGGTAGTGCCGCCGACATACCGGATGGCCGCGGTCACCTGTCCCTTGGCCAAGGAATCGTAAGTGAATTTGGTGAGCTGATGGGCGTTTTCCTTGACCCCGTCCCACGTTCCGATCTTGCGGCCCAGCTCGTCGTAATCGGTGATCAGCGTGCGGTTAATCTCTCCGAGTTTCGTCGTGGCGGTCACCGGCTGGTCGGCGTCGTTGTAGGTGCTGGTAACGGTCCCCTTGTCAGGGTCAGTCGAGGTAATCTTTCGGCCGCGCAAATCATAACCGTACGACCAGACAGCATTGTCCGGTCCTGTCATCTTCCTCAGTCGACCGGAAGCGTCGTGCTCAAATAGCGTACGGGTATAGTCCGTGCCGGTCGGGATCGGGCCGGCGTACTCCCGCCGCTCGACGATTCTCCCTCGAGCGTCGGTCATACTCAGCGTGCCGCTGCCGCCAGCGGCGGCGGTGACGGCGGTGCGGTCGCCCTGGTACTCGGTCTTGGTACGCCACTTCTCCTGACCATAGACCCGGAAGATCGACTCAGTGGCGCGGCCTACGGCGTCGAAGACCGTCTCGGTGGAGGCCGGGACGGAGCCGGGGAATGTGTTGGCCAGGGTGCCCGAGGGCTCGACGTTGTCGTGGACCTGCTCGTTGCTTACGTGCGCCAACCCGCGGTCGTCGTACAGCGTCTCAGAGATCACTCGGCCGCCACTTGGGGCGGGGACCTGCTTCTGGCGGGGCCTCAGGAGGCTGTCATAGATCTCGTACGAGCTGTTATACGTCTGTCCGTCGGCCTTTAGGGCGTCGGTGCGTACCCAGGTCTCCTTGTCATTGTTGATGCTGTACGCGTAGACGACTGACGCGGCGTCACCGAGCATGCGGGAGCGATCCGGCTTCCAGACAGAGCGAAGTCGGCCGAGTGCGTCCAGTGACCACTCGGTGACATTCCCGTTGGCGTCGACTGTCTTTGTGGCCGTGCCCCAGGCAGGGTCTACCCAGCTGGTGGAGCTGAATCCTTTGGGGTCAGTGCTGGTCTTGGACGTCAGCGGGCCGTATCCGGTGTCGTCCGGCACGTATGCAGTCTTGACCGTGCGGTTCAGAGCGTTGGTCTCAGTGAGCGGACGGCCCAGTTTGTCGTACGTGGTTCCGGAGACCTTCTGGTAGACGGGGGTCTTGTCCGCAGGGTTGTGACTTGCGACCCGATACGTGGCGGTGATGTCCCCCTTAATAGGCTCCGCCCCGATCTCCTGGTTGTCATAGGCTGTAGTCGTGTCGGAGACGACGTCGCGAGGTGCCGATGGAGTGGTCGCACAGGAGACGGAGTAGACCTCAACGCGGCTGACCTTGTTTACCAGCCAGTTCGTCGTGTTGCGAGTGTAGGTCGTCCGTGTGCACGTCTCGTCACCGGCCTTGGCGGCGTCTCCGCTGTCCTCGATGGTCATCGGCATGCCGTAGCTAGTGTCGTACGTGGTCTTCTGCTTGACCGTGCGGGTGCCGGCGAGGGTCTTGGTGCGAGTGGCAGTCTCGCCGGGCTGGACAATCCAGGATTCGGTGGTGCCCCAGTTGTAGATACGGCTTCCGGTCTTGTGGGCCCAGGGCGTGTTAATCGTAGCGCTGACCTCATCGGCGCCATTGAGCACAATGGTCTCGCGAACGAAGCCAGCGTACTGGCGATCGTCGTCAAGGACGGTACCTACGGAGTCAGTGACCTCCTCCTTCCGGGGGGTACCGTCGAGTTCCTTCTCCCCGTTCAGACCGCGCATGTAAAGGGTGGACTTTTTGGAGCGCGGCCCTTCGGAGTTACCCAAGATTTCGACGACCTTGCCGTAGCCGCGCCACTGCGACCAAGTGCGGCTGGATGCCTTAGTCAGACCTTCATCGTCGGAGAAGGCCCATCCGGCACCACCCTGGTAGTCGTAATACGTCTCGGTGGGGTCGCTGTGGCCGTAGGGGTCGTCCTGGAAGACGGAGGTGACTACGTACTTGTGGAACCAGTCGGTGGTCGGAGTCGCCCCCGATTGAGACCACTTGACTGGGAAGCAGCGGCGGATGTTCTTGTCGACCGCCGAGGGCATGCTGCTGCCCCAGATGCAGTCAGGGGCGGAGTAGTTGACGGTGAGGGTCGATCCGGTCTCGGACTTGATGGTGCGAACACGCCACTTGATGTAGCGCAGGTTGTCCGGGCCGCTGCCTTCAACGTGGTTCGGCTTCTGTATGCCGCCGAAGACGACAGGCGGTGTAGAAGCCGAGGTTGTGTTGGCCTTACCGGTGTTCTGGATGGACTTCAGCCATAGGCTTGGCGAGGAGGCGTCACCGGTATCGGGAAAGCTCTGCTCCAGACGCCAAGTGTCTACGTCTCGGCGGGTCGTACCGTTGCCGTTCCACACCGAGGTGGTGATGTCGGTGAGGCGTTTACGTGTGAAGAAGGCAGGGCCGATCTGAGTGGTGCACTTGGTCCCGGCTGCGCAGATCATGTCGAAGGGCACGTCCGGCCAGTTGGCCTTGGTGTCTTCCGTCAGGCTGCTGCAGCCGCCCGAAGCGACGCAACGCTCGGCGTAGGTGAAGCGGACCTGCTGGGCGGCGGGCCTACTGTAGATCAGGTCGCTGCGCAGACCGTAGTCGATGCGGTTCAGGTACCCGCCGCGGGTGTAGCTGGTGCCGTTGACAGTGGTATCGGCGTTCTTGGAGTAGTAGTTCGTCTCCCGGCCGTACCAGTAGGTAGAGGCGTTGCCGTGAGTGTCCACGACGTAGTCCAGGTTCCAGCGCCATGCCTGGGTGCAGAAGGAGTCGGTGAAACCGGTGGACTTGTAGCAAGGCTCGCTGGAGTCGTCACCGAAGACCGGGACGGTCCAAACCGAGTTGGTGACCGGGTCGTCCGCCGCGGTGCCGTTGTCGCTCCAGCCGGGCATCCGGTGCTTCCCGAAAAAGTACTGAGTGCCGGATGCGTCCGTGACCTTCCAGTACTCGGTGTTGTTGTCGCCGTTGCCGGTGGCGCCCGTCAGATGCTCGACGCGACTGCCGTCCTCATTCTTCACCTTCCACGTCCCGCCGGACGCCTCGCTCTTGGCTGCCGTGTCGCAGGCCGCTTTATCAGCACAGGTATTTACCAGCTCGACGGCCTTACCGTTGAGGACCAGCGTGGCATTGGCGTATTTCCAGCACTGGTCGCCCTTACCGGAATGGCCGTCGTCTTTACAGGACCCGTATTTGCGTTCAACGTAGGACTCGGTGATCGAAAACCCCTCACCGATCACGGAGGTCTGGTTGTTCTCACCTGCTGTGCGGCCGTCCACAGAGGCAGAGTTATAGGAGATGGACAGATTCGGTGATGGGCCGGCCGTGGCCGGAGGAACTCGCAGAGGATAGTTCCAGGTGAAGTCACCCGTGCTGCCGCCGGCCTCCCAGGTCGCTGTCGGGGACAGCGGGGTGGCGCCGAAGTCGCCCCCGCTGCCCGAGCTGTCAGCTGTGGCGGCCAGCAGCATCGGGGTGCCGGTCTTGAGGCTGCGGGCGGATAGAGTGCCGGTCAGGGTCTGGGTCTCGGCGTCGTTGTCCGCGCCCGCCACGGAAATCTGGGTGCGGCAGGCCTTGTTCTCCGGGGTGGTCAGCGCACACGCCGGAAGCGCTACGAGGCTCAGGCGGGGCCCGAAGTTTCCGCCGTACACGTCGGAGAAGGATGAGTAGTCCAGGGAGACCCGGAGACTGTCCGTGTCCCCGGCCGAGCCCTCGGACGTTGTGCGTGCCGGATCGACTGTGAGCAGGACGCCGTTGACGCCCGCCTTCTTAGCAGCATCCCTGGGGTGGACGCGGACCGCCACCCTCTCGGCGGGCCCCGTAGCCTTCCTGTTCGACCGCGTCTTTGTCTTGCTCGTCTTCAGGGACTTCGATGATGACGCAACTGGCTCCTGAGCCAGCTCCACCCCTATCCCGCCGACGGTGACCGCAACCTCGGTTGTTGCCTTGACCTCCGCGGTGACCTTCCCGGGCTTCGGCCAGGCGGCTTCCTTCAGTCGCTCACGAGTCTTGCGGAACGCTGAGGGGGACTCGTCCTTCGGAGCCTTGGACGTGCCGGGCTTGAGCACACCCACCTTGTCGATCTTCGCCTCAGGCCGGTCTTCGAGCTTATTGCGTGCAGCCGCGGACTGGGCCTGCGCCGCGAAGTCGTATCCCGAGGGAACCACGACCTGTGGCAGCAGAGAGAGCGAGGCGACGACCGCGCCGCGGCCAAGCCAGCGGCGCACGACCGCCCCTGGCAACCGCTTGTGGAGGGGTCTTGAGGACACAATGACTTCCCGGTTCTAGGAAAGGAATAGGAATAGGCACCCCCGGGCCTCGGTGCCCGGGTGCTGGATCTCGACGCGTCGGCGGTGGCATGCCGCACCCGTTCGAGCACCGAAGCTGAGTGGAGGGCGGGACAGGCAGGCCTGCCCGCCCTCTCCCCCTACTGCTGCTCGGTGTTGCGCCGGTTGGCAATCACGTCAGTCGAGGTGGCTCCGGCCCAGACCCGCACGCTGTCGATCGTCCCGGGGAAGTAGCGCGCGGCGACACCGTTGATCTTCGCCCGGCCGATCTCGAACGCTCCGCTGCCCTGCCACGGCGCGGAGTAGGGAACGCCGTCCTCGTCCCCCATCTGCGCGCTGTCGACGTAGAGTCTGAGCGCGCCGAGCCGAGAGCTGTCATCGGGGTCCGCGGCCGCCTGGGCGTCGTACACGACCGTCAGCATGACCGGTACGCCCAACTGTGACGTCGTGAACGCCACGGACTCGCTCTCGGTCCAAGCCGCCCCGGTGCCGTCCTTGCCGGGGCGGCCGAACGTCCAACGCCCCTGTGTGCTGCCGGCGGGCTGCTTGTACCAGACGCCCCAGGAGGACTGGCTTGTCCCGGACTGGCCGAAGACCTGCACCGCATAGGACTTGCTGGTGTCAGCCAGCTTGGCGGGGTTCAGCGTTACCCAGGCAGTCGCAGTGAACGAGCCGGAGTCGTCAACGATCGGGCCGGTGGCCGTGGCGTACGCGCTGGTGCCGTTCAGGGTCATCGTCTGCGTGGTCGTGACCTCTTCGCCGATCTCCGGATCACCAGTGTTCACGTGGGTGAGCGTTGCTCCGTTGAGGGTGAGGTTCCGGCCGAAGCCGCTCGTGTCCTTGACCGTGGTGCCGGATGCGTTGGCCATGTCGGTGGCGTCCCACTTGGCGACGAGCGCTGGGACCGGATCGCCGGCCGTGCCATCGCTGAGGTCCTCGTCCTCCAGCCAAGCCTCATGGGTGACCTCGGCGTCGGCGAGCGCGCGAGACCAGACCTGCACTTCGTCGATGCTTCCGGCGAAATTCTCCTTGCCTGCCGAGTCGTGCCAAAGCCGCCCGACCTGCAGTCCGCCGGACGCCTTCCACGGGGTTGCCGTGAACGGTACGGGCTTGCCCTGCGGCACACCGTTGACGTAGAGCTGCAGGCTCTGCGCCGCACTGTCGTAGACGCCCGCCAGATGTGTCCATGCCTTCAGGACCGGCGGATTGGCGCCGACGGAGCGGACGATCGTGGGATTGCTGACATCCGTCTGGTGGCGGTTGAAGATCCAAGCGTTGTAAGCAGTCGAGTAGTACAGCTGGAAGCCGGAGGCGTTCGTTCCCGCCTGTGACAGGACGGTGTAGTTGACATCCTTCTTCTCCAGGCGTGCCCAGGCCGAGACGGTGAAGGACTTGGTGGTGTCAAGCACAGCACCGGAAGTGGAGAGGTAGGCGTTGGTGCCGTTGAACTTCGCCGCGGCGGATCCGCTGCGAGCCAGTGAGTCCCAGGTGGCACCAGATGAGGTCAGCGGGTGCTGGGCGGCCGTAGTGGCGTCGGTGAGGGACCTGTCCAGGTGCCAGATGCCCGAGGGCTTGTCGGCGCCCTTTACCAGGAAGCTGTAGTAGCCGGTAAGTGAGCTGTGACCGGCCGCGTCGTAGCCCCAGACCTGGATGGTGTTTTCACCGGCCTGGTTCGGCGTGATCGTCTGAGTGGTGGCCGCACCCTTCGAAACGGGGATCGCCGGGGAGACAACACCGCTGTTCAACTTGAACCTGTACGTGACCACGTCCGACTGGATGCCGGCCGCGTTGGGGTTGGCGTCTCCTGGGGTGAAGGTGAACTTGCCGGGCGTACCCACACCACCGGAGGCCGGATCGCTCTCAGCGGGCATGTAGATGCCGTCCGCGCTGCTCACTGTCGGAGGAGGAGGCCAGTCGGTGTCGATCCGAAAGTAGCACCATGACGACCAAGCCGAGTCCAGGACACCGGTGGCGCCCCGGTCCGTCTTGTAGTAGGCCTGCGTCTTGACCCGCATCCGGTAGTCCGTCTGCGCCGGGAGCGTGCCGGACGTCGCGGTGCGAGGGGCATTATCGGCCACCCAGGTACTGCCCGGTGAGGCGGCGGACCAGGCACGACTGGAGCCGTCGGCCTTCCACACCTCGAAGGCAGCGCGCAGCTGGGAGTTGGAGCCGTCCGCCGACTGCACGGTGGCGAGCATCTTCGGGGTGGTGTCACTGGTGGCGAACGGCTGCGCCGAGGCGTTGCAGGACCGCCCGGTGGTGCCCTGCTGAACGCCGTACGAGGTCGGCTTCGACGGGTACGAAATATACGTAACCGACAGCTTGGCATCATTGCGGAACCGCGCCCAGGCCGCAGCGTTGGACTCGTCGTGTGCGGTCAGGGAGAAGGTGATCTGCGGTGCCTTGTTCGCGGCGTGGGAGGCAAGAGTGGTGGTGAGGTTCTCGTTGGTCTCCTCTCCCACGTTGTCGCTGAAGCGCACCCAGTTCGCCGGTTGCGGAGGAGTGCACAGGCCGCCCCGCCCGTAGGCGACGTTCCGGTCACCCATCAGGTCCACCGCGTTGGGGCGTGATGACCAAGCGGTACTGGAGGAGATGCTCTTATCCACCCGACTCAGGTCGTACCAGCGCGGCTCACAGGTGAACGTCCACTCCTGGTACACCTCCATCGTCGCGTCCAGGACCTTCTTGCCATGGATCGATGACAACGGATACTCGAAGTACATGCGCTGGGTGTAGGGGCTGTTGGAGCAGAGGTACCCGCCGTAGTTGGAGCAGCGCCCCACGCCTTTGTCTCCGTCGAACTCCCAGTACTTGGTGCCGTTGGACGCCAGCGCGGTCCAGTCACCCAGTGCGATGCCCTTGGTCGGCGGGTCAATGTAGAGCGGGAAAACGGTGCCCTCGCCGCGAAGCATCGCCAAGTCGGGTGTGATCTCCAGGGCAGTGTCCGTGACCTTGAGCGGGAGTTCAGCCGTCGCATCACCGCTGCCAGGGCCGTCTGAAGGCGACGGCTCGCCCTCAGCCTCCGGTAGCGGAGTCGAGTCCGTCGCCTCCGGCTCCCCGTTCCCCCCTTCGGACGCTCTTGAGCTCGTGCCGGCGAATTGCGCGGTCACGGTGGGGGCTGGGGCAGCGGCTGAGGTCGGCGTGTCTCCGGCCGAGTCCCACATCCGCCCGGCCGGGCTCTCGAACACCGGGCTGCCCTCGCCGTCGCGTGCGACGAAGCCTCCGTCAGCCGTGGGGGCGATGTTCACGCCCTCCCCGGAGACGGTCATCCTGATCTTTTCGAGTGCTGGGTTACGTGCGGCCTCCGCGGTCTTGACCACGAGCACCGAGGTGTAGCCCGAACTCAGGGCGGTCAGCTTGAGATCGACGTCTGGAAGGACTCCGGCGTACGTTGCGGTGGCTCCGTCGAGCCGAGGCTCGGGAAGTGCGGTTGGCCAGCCGAGTTGCAGCTCGTGTCCCTCGTCCTCCAACGTGACCAGCTCATCACCGTTGCCGCCGCCTGAGAGCGTCAGGCCAGTCGTTGTGTTCTTCGCCCGCACGAACCCGCCGGCCTCGCGCACAAGAGTGGTGTCGATAGGGGACCATGTGCCGCTGTCCGTCCGGGCGCGGACCGGCGCCGCGTTCATCTCCTGTGTGAACGTTCCGTCTGGGTTGGCAAAGACCTGCGAAGACTCGTTGGTCTTCGTCTCCACGGCCACCCGTTCACCGGTCTCGGCCGCCAAGGCACTCGCCTGAGACTCCGCAGTTTTACCAGTCGCCGAAGCAGCCCCGTTTTCGGCGACGGCCGACGGAGCGCCGATCGCAACAGCCGGGATCACACTCCCCAAGAGCGCGATGGCTATCGCTCCACTCCGCAGCGCCTGGCTCCAGCCGTGCCGCCGTCTTCGCGTGAACACGCGCCCCCCTTAAGTTTTCCATCACACCGTGTTGATCATGTGTTGATCGAACTCGCTCGTCAATTGTGTGAGATGTCATATTGACGCATGAGATCCCGTGTGATTTGAGCTCCCGCGCTTGTCTGTGGATCAATACACCGGGCCTGGCGAAGTGCTGCTCGCGGGCAGTCGGCCGACGTCAGCTCCCCTGCGAAGCTGATCACCGAACCGACGGCGGCTCAGAGGCCGTTCGGGCGCACCGGTTCGCGGATCGATCCGATCGGCTGAGCGGCCCGCGCTCAGCGCACGCAGGTGCGCATCTTCCCGGTGATCGCCCAGCGTTCGTGGTCCCGCCAGGCGCCGTCGATGAACAGGAAGTCGGGCGAGAAGCCCTCCAGCCGGAACCCGGCCGAGCGGACGAGGGCGAGGGAGGCGGTGTTGCCCGGCTGGATGTTGGCCTCCAGCCGGTGCAGGCCCATGGGCCCGAAGGCGTGGTCCAGCACCAGCCCCAGCGCCTCCCCCATCAGCCCCCGGCCCGCCGCGTGCGCGAACGCGCCGTAGCCCAGCGCCCCGCACTGGAACGCGCCCTCGACGATGTTGTTGATGTTGACGAAGCCCGCGATGCGGCCGGTGGCGCGCTCGACCACCAGGAACCCGGCCCGCGACGGGTCCTCGGTCAGCCGGGACGCGTACCCCGCGTACGCCTCGTCCGTCTGGGGCGGGAACAGCCACGGCCGGTGCAACTCGGTGCTGCGGCGCGCGTGCGCGGTGAACTCGGGCCCGTCGGCGAGGGTGAACGGCCGCAGCCCCACCCGCTCGCCGATGACCGTGAGGCGTGCGCTCAACGCGGCGGGCGGACGGCGCCGTCCAGGAAGCACGCCCAGCTGTCCCGCGACACGGCCAGGCCCCGCCGCGCGGTGTCCTTGGAGTCCCTGACGTGCACGGTGCCGGGAGTGACGGCGACCTCGACGCAGTCGCCGCCACCCGATCCGCTGTAGCTGGCCTTGTGCCAGACGAGAGACTTCCGCGGCCGTGCGGACTCCTCGGTGCTCATGCCACTCCTGCCAGGTGCTCGATACGACGTGCGGACTCCTCCGCGTTCAGAGCCTGCGACCGCAGCTTGCCATACCGCAGGGAAAGCGCGCTGGCCATTGCCGGGTCGCTGACAACGATCCCGGTCTCCTGCGACTCGACGTACCCCACATGCTGGTGCTCCACCGACTCCACGAGGACGAACCCGCCGTTCAGCCCGGGGTGGAAGCCCCGGCCGGACGGCATCACCTGGATCTCGACGTTGCGCGTGGCGCCCACCTCCAGCAGATGCCGCATCTGCCTGCGCATCAGCTCCGGCTCGCCGACCGGGTTCGTGAGCGCCGCGTCCTCGATGACGAAGGACACCTCGACCAGCGGCGTCCGCGTCAGGATCTTCTGCCTGCTCAGCCGCGCCTCGGTGTGCTGCTCCACGATCTCCTCGTGCAGCGGCGGGCAGTGGCCCGCGAAGAGGGCCCGGATGTACTCCTCGGTCTGGAGCAGGCCCGGTACGAGCAGCGGGTCGTAGGCGAAGCGGCTCACCGCCTCGGTCTCGATCAGGGCGAAGTCCTGGAAGAACGCGGGCAGTTTGGCCCGGTCCACGTCGTCCTGGAGGACGGCGAGCGCGCCGCCCGCGTCCAGGAAGCGTTCCGCCGCGTCGGTGAACGCGGACTTCGCCGGGCGGCGGCCCTGTTCCACGGAGGCGGTCTGTTCCAGCGAGTAGCCGATGGCCACGGCCAGCGCCTGCTGGGTGACGTTCGCCCGTTCGCGGAAGAGTTTGAGCAGCTTTCCGTAACCCACCCAGATGACCGGGCGGTCGTCTTCCTTGTCCTTGCCCCGCTTGTTCCTGCGGCTGTTCGCCATGTGTCACGTCCCCACCGTGTCCACGCTCCGACGCCTGTGTTGTCTCCGGTCAGGGAACGCCGGGCGCGGGGCGTCCGTCACGGGGCGGGACCCGTACAACGAACGGGCCGACCCGTACAGCGAACGGCTCGCCCGCACAACGGCCGCCGCCGCGCCGTCAGCTCAGGGCCGGCTGGTCCAGCGTCAGCGTCCCCGCGTCCGCGTCCAGGACCGCCCGGACGCCCAGGGGGACGGTGAGGGACCGGTCGCCGTGGCCGAAGCCGAACTCCTCGACGACGGGGACGCCCAGCGGGCCGAGGCGGTCGGCGAGGACGGCCCGGAACTCCTCGTAGGGGCCGCAGTCGGCCCAGGAGCCGAGGAGGACGCCCGCGACGCCCTCCAGCCAGCCGGCGCGCAGGAGTTGGGTGAGCATGCGGTCCACGCGGTAGTCCTCCTCGCCGACGTCCTCCAGGAGGAGCAGCCCGCCGCGGGCCGAGGCGCGGCCGTGCGGGGTCGCGAGGTCGGCGGCGAGGAGGGCGAGGCAGCCGCCGAGGGTGACGCCGGTGGCGCGGCCGGGGGTCAGGGTGCGGGCGCCGGGCAGGGCCTCGATCGTGCGGACGGTCTCGGGGGAGAAGAGGGTGGCCCGCAGGGCCTCCTGGGTGGGGGCGTCCTTGAGGAAGACGGCGGTGCCGCACATCGGCCCGTGCAGGGTGGCGACGCCCGCGCGGACGGCGAACGCCTCGTGCAGGGCGGTGATGTCGCTGTAGCCGACGAGGGGCTTGGGCGGGGCCGCGCGGACCGCGTCCCAGTCGACGAGGTCGACCATGCGCTGGACGCCGTAGCCGCCGCGTGCGCAGAGCACGGCCGCGTACGCGGGGTCGCACCAGGCGTCGGTCAGGTCGCGGGCGCGGGCCGCGTCGTCGCCCGCGAGGTAGCCCAGGCGGGGGTGGGTGTCGCGGGCGTGCGGCAGGACGACCGGGTCGAGGTCCCAGCCGCGCAGGATGTCCAGGCCCGCGTCGAGCCGGTCCGCGGGGACGGGCCCGCTGGGCGCCACGACGGCGACCCGGTCGCCGGGGACGAGCCGGGGCGGCCGGAGCAGCGCGGGCACGGGACCGGGGCCGGGACCGGCGGAGGAGGCACCCGGGGCGGGCGGTCGGGTCATGTGCGCAGCTCCAGGTCCGGCACGTCCCCACGCGCCAGCCCGAACACCCGGCTGTAGAGGCCGAGTTCCGCCTCCAGGGCACGCACCATGGTCTCCGCCCGGCGGAACCCGTGGCCCTCGCCCTCGAAGGCGAGGTAGGCGTGCGGGACGCCCCGCCCGGCGGTCTCCGCGAGGAAGCGCTCGCACTGCTCGGGCGGGCAGATCACGTCGTCCAGGCCCTGGAGGATCAGGAACGGCGCGGTGATCCGGTCGACGTGGCTGATGGGCGAGCGCTCCCGGTAGCGCCCGGGGACCTCGGCGAGCGGGCCGACCAGGGATTCGAGGTAGTGGGACTCGAAGTCGTGCGTCTCCCCCGTGGCCCAGGCGTACAGGTCCAGGATCGGGTAGACGATCACGCCGCAGGCGTACACGTCGGTGCCGGTCAGGGAGGCCGCCGCCGTCCAGCCGCCCGCGCTGCCGCCGCGGATCGCGAGGCGGGCCGGGTCGGCGGTGCCCTCGTCGGCGAGGGCGCGGGCGACCGCGGCGCAGTCCTCCACGTCGACGACGCCCCACTGCTCGCGCAGCCGCTCCCGGTAGGCACGCCCGTAGCCGGTGGAGCCGCCGTAGTTGACCTCGGCGACGCCGATGCCGCGCGAGGTGAAGTAGGCGATCGCCAGGTCGAGGACGAGCGGGGCCCGGCCGGTGGGCCCGCCGTGGGCCCACACCACATAGGGCGGAAGCTCCTCGCCGGGCGCCACCCGGTCGGGGCTGTGCGGCGGGTAGACATGGGCGTGGATCTCCCGGCCGCCGGGGCCGGTGAAGGCGCGGATCTGCGGCTCGGGGTAGTACGCGGGGTCGACGGGGTCCGCGTGCGGGCTGCCGGCGACGCGGGCCCGCCCGGTGCGGGTGTCGAGTTCGACGACCTCGGGGGCGCTGCGCGGGCTGGCGGCGACGCCGAAGACCCGGTCGCCGCAGACGGCGAGGGTGGCGGCCCACTCGGTCCAGGAGCCCGGCGCGTCGACGAGTTCGCCGCTCTCCGGGTCCAGTATGCCGAGGGCGGTGGCGCCCCGGCCGTGGACGACGGCGAGCAGTCCGCCGGGCAGGACGGCGAACCAGCGCGAGCCCGGCTGCCACAGCGGCCCGCCGAACTCCTCCTGCCGCCCGGGGCAGAGGGCCTCGGCGGGGGCGAAGCCGTCGCCCGAGGGGCGGGCGCGGCGGACCTCCCACCAGCCGCCCGCGTCGGAGACGTACAGCAGGGAGCCGTCGGGCGCCCAGTCGGCCTGGCAGACGGACTCCGTCGCGCCCCCGGCCACCGCGCGCACGGCGGTGAGGGTTCCCCCGGGGGCGAGGTCGCCGGTCATCACCTCGGTGCCGTCCCACGGCATCCGGGGGTGGTCCCAGGCGAGCCAGACGGCACGCCGGCCGTCCGGGGAGAGCCGGGGCCCGGTGAGGAACCGGTGCCGCTCGTCGGTGAGTTCGCGGATAGCGGACCGGTCGGCGGCGGCCGAGCCGTCGAGCGGGACGGCGGCGAGGACCCGGCGTACGTCGGTGGGCCCCTCGCCCGTGAACTCCTCCAGGACGCACCACGCCTCGCCCCGCTCCGGCAGCACCAGCGGCTCCATCCAGCGCAGCCCGCCCCCGGTGCCGGAGACGGGGGTGAGCGGGCGGGGCACCGCGCCGGGGGTTTCGGGCTCGTACGCGTAGAGGCGCTGGTCGGGGAAGTGGACGAAGACCACCAGCGGGCCGGACCCGGCGCGGGGCACACCCGCCCAGGGCAGGCCGCCGTACTCGTGGACCCGGCTGCGCACGTTCCACGGCGCGGGCAGCACGGTCTCCTCGCGTCCGTCCGCGCGCAGCCGCACCAGGGTGCGCCGGCCGCCCTCGTCGGGGCGGGGCGCGGTCCACCACACCTCCTCGCCGACCGTGCCGAGGTGGTCGGGCCGGCCGTCGTGCGCGGCGGCGAGTTCCGCGCCGATCGGGGAGGGCCAGGTTCCGTAGGGTCCGGTGGGTACCAAGGGGGCTCCTAAGCGGACCGGAGGAAGTGGTCGAGGACGCGCACGCCGAAGTGGAGGGCGTCGACGGGGACGCGCTCGTCGACGCCGTGGAAGAGGGCGTTGTAGTCGAAGCCGGGCGGCAGCTTGAGCGGGGTGTAGCCGTAGCCGGTGATCCCGATCCGGGAGAAGGCCTTGGCGTCGGTGCCGCCGCCCATGCAGAAGGGGACGGTGCGCGCGTCCGGGTCGAAGCGTTCGACGGCGGCCCGGAGCCTGGCGAAGGTGGGGGTGTCCACCGGCGACTGGAGGGGGATCTCGCGGTGGTAGTAGTCCCAGTCGACGTCCGGGCCGGTGAGTTCGTCCATGGTGGCGGCGAACTCCTCCTCGCCGCCGGGGACCATGCGCCCGTCGACATGGGCGCGGGCGTGGCCGGGGATGACGTTCACCTTGTATCCGGCGTCCAGCATGGTCGGGTTGGCGCTGTTGCGGACGGTGTTCTCGACGATCCGGGCGGCGGGGCCGAGGCGTTCCAGGAGGGCGTCCACGTCGAAGGCGGGGTCGTCCGGGTCGGCGTCGAGGCCGTACAGGGCGGCGAGTTCGGTGAGGGCGGCGCGCACGGTCGGGCTGAGGCGGACCGGCCAGCGGTGCTCGCCGATGCGGTGGACGGCGGCGGCGATCCGGGTGACCGCGTTGGCGCGGTTGACCTTGGAGCCGTGCCCGGCCCGGCCGTCGGCGGTGAGCCGGAGCCAGGCGGTGCCGCGCTCCCCCGCGCCGATCGGGTAGAGGGACATGCCGCCCGCGTGCAGGGTGTAGGCGCCGGACTCGCTGATGCCCTCGGTGCAGCCCTCGAAGAGGTGCGCGTGCTCGCCCGCCAGGTAGCGGGAGCCGTCGATCGCGCTGTCCTCCTCGTCGGCGGTGTACGCGAGGACGATGTCCCGTCGGGGCCGGACCCCGTGGCGGGCCCAGGCCCGGACGACGGCCAGGACCATGGCGTCCATGTTCTTCATGTCGACCGCGCCCCGGCCCCAGACGATGCCGTCGCGGACCTCGCCGGAGAACGGGTGGACGCTCCAGTCGCCGGGTTCGGCGGGGACGACGTCGAGGTGGCCGTGGACGAGGAGGGCGTCGGCGGAGGGGTCGGTGCCGGGGACGCGGACGACGAGGTTGGCGCGGCCGGGGGTGCGTTCCAGGAGCACCGGGTCGAGTCCGGCGTCGGTGAGCCGCTGCGCGCAGTACTCGGCGGCCGGGCGCTCCTTGCAGTCGCCGCCGCCGCGGTTGGTGGTGTCGATGCGGATCAGCTCGGAGGTGAAGGCGACCGCCTCGTCCAGCGCCCTCGCGTCCACGGGGTCCGCGGACGGGGTCGGGGATGTCGTCGGCTCAGCCATACTGCTCCTCCACGGCTGCGGAGACGATCGTGGTGACCGCCTTGAACGTGCGGATGCCTTCGTACATGGTCGGGCTGGTGTAGGCGACCCGCCGCTCGCCGGGCGCGGGCGCGACCCCGGGGACGACGGTCGCGGCGGCGGCGAGGTGGGCCGCGTCGAACTCGATCTCCACGGTGAACGGGCCCTCGCTGACGGGCTCGTGACGGACCGCCAGGGCGGCGGCCTCCCGGGCGGCGGCGCGGATCTCGGCGGCGGTCCGGGTGGGGGTGCGGCAGACGGCCGCGTACCGGGAGACATGGTCCTTGACGGCGACCTTCAGCGCGCCGGGCGCGTAGCCGAGGGCGTCCTCGCAGGTCAGGTCGTCCCCGGTGACCAGGACCACGGGGACGCCGTACTCGGCGACCACACGGGAGTTCAGCAGGCCCTCACTGGCGCGGACGCCGTCCAGCCAGACGCCCGTGACGGAGTTGGCGAGATAGGTGTGGGCGAGGACTCCCTCGTCGCCGGCGCCGGTGTGGTAGCCGACGAAGGCGATGCCGTCGACGTCGCCGTGCTGCACGCCCTCGACCATGGAGAGGGCCTTGTGCCGGCCGGTGAGCATCCGGACGCGCTCGTCGAGCTGTTCGAGGAGGAGGTTGCGCATGGTCCAGTGCGCCTCGTTGACGAGGACCTCGTCGGCGCCGCCGTCGAAGAACCCGAGGGCGGCGGCGTTGACGTCGGAGGTGAACAGCGCGCGGCAGCGTTCCCACTGGGGGGTGCCCGGCAGCACGTCGGCCGGCCAGGTCACACCGGTGGCGCCCTCCATGTCGGCGCTGATGAGGATCCTCACGGCTCGCTCTCCGTTCGACGGTGCTCCGAACGGCGAGTCTAGGGCCTGATCCACAAGCCGGGCCCGGAACACGGGTGAGGTGAGTGAGGCGCGGGTGGCGGGTGGTGCGGTCCGGCCCGGGTGGCCGGACCGCACCGGGCGGGTCAGTGCAGCGCCTTCTCCAGGGCGGCGAGCGCCGAGGCGAGTTCCTCCGCCGTGATGGTCAGCGGCGGGGCGATGCGGATGGTGGAGCCGTGCGTGTCCTTGACGAGGACGCCCTCGGCCATCAGGCGTTCGCTGACCTCGCGGCCGGTGCCGATGGCCGGGTCGATGTCGACGCCCGCCCACAGCCCCCGGGAGCGGAAGCCGACGACACCCCGGCCGAGGAGCGCGGTGAGCCCCTCGCGCAGGCCGGTGCCGAGTCCGGCGGCGCGGGCCTGGAACTCGCCGGTGGCCAGCAGGTCGACGACGGCGGATCCGACGGCCGCCGAGAGCGGGTTGCCTCCGAAGGTGGAGCCGTGCTCGCCGGGCCGCAGCACGGACATGACGTCCCGTCGGCCGACGACCGCGGAGACGGGCACGATGCCGCCGCCGAGGGCCTTGCCCAGCAGGAGCAGGTCGGGGCGGACGGACTCGTGGTCGACGGCGAGGGTGGTGCCCGTGCGGCCGAGGCCGGACTGGATCTCGTCGGCGATGAACAGGGTGCTGGTCCGGGCGGTGATCTCCCGTACGGCGGCGAGGTAGCCGTCGTCGGGGATGAGGACGCCCGCCTCGCCCTGGATGGGCTCGATGAGGACGGCCGCGGTCGTCTCGTCGATCGCGGCCTCCAGCGCGGCCGGGTCGTTGTAGGGGACGACCCGGAAGCCGGGGGTGAAGGGGCCGAAACCGGCGCGCGCGGTCTCGTCGGTGGAGAAGCTGACGATGGTGGTGGTGCGGCCGTGGAAGTTGCCGTCCGCGACCACGATCGTGGCCCGGTCGGGGGCGACGCCCTTCACCTCGTACGCCCACTTGCGGGCGATCTTGACGGCGCTCTCGACGGCCTCGGCGCCGGTGTTCATCGGCAGGGTCACGTCGAGGCCGGTGAGGGCGGCCAGGCCCTCGGCGAAGCCGGCGAGGCGGTCGTTGTGGAAGGCGCGGGAGGTGAGGGTCAGCTCGTCGAGCTGGCGGTGGGCGGCCGCGATCAGGCCGGGGTGGCGGTGGCCGAAGTTGAGGGCCGAGTACCCGGCGAGGAGGTCCAGGTAGCGCCGGCCCTCCACGTCCTCCACCCAGACGCCCTCGGCGCGGGCGACGACCACGGGCAGCGGGTGGTAGTTGTGCGCGAGGACGTCCTCCTCGGCGCGGATGAGCTCGGCGGAGGAGCGCCGGGTGCGGTCGGGGGTGAGGGTCATGCGCGGATCTCCTGAGTGCAGCACTTGATGCCGCCGCCGGCCTTGTGGAACTCGGACAGGTCGACGGGGACGGGGTCGTAGCCGTGCTCGGCGAGCCGGTCGGACAGGGCCGTCGCCTGGGGGGCGACGATGACGTGCCTGCCGTCCGAGACGGAGTTGAGCCCGAAGGCCATGGCGTCCTCGCGGGTCGCGGTGACGGCGTCGGGGAACATGCGCTTCAGCACCTCGCGGCTGCCCGGCGAGAAGGCGTCCGGGTAGTAGCAGACGTTCGCCTGCCCGTCGCCGTGGCCGTCGTCGAGGACGAACAGCGCGGTGTCGAGGTGGTAGAAGTACGGGTCGACCAGGGTCAGCCCGACGACGGGCGTGCCGAAGAACTCCTGCGCCTCGCGGTGGGCGTCGGGCGTGGTACGGAAGCCGTGGCCGGCGAGGACGAAGCCGCCGACGGGGACGAGGTCGCCCTCGCCCTCGCAGACGGACTCGGGCCGGTGGACGACGTAGCCGGCGTTCTTGAACCACGCTTCGAAGGCCGCCTCCTCTCCCCGGCGCTGCGGGGCGTGGAAGCGGGAGCCGAAGACGCGCCCGCCGAGGACGAGGGCGCAGTTGGCGGCGAACACCATGTCGGGCAGGCCGGGTTCGGGCCGGGCGTGCTCGACGGTGTGGCCGAGGTCGCGGTAGGTGTTGACGAGGGTCTCCCACTGGGTGCGGGCGAGGGCCCGGTCGACCGGGGAGTCCTCGCTCATCCAGGGGTTGATGGCGTACTGCACGTCGAAGTACCGGGGTTCGCAGACCAGGTAGCGCCTGGCACGGGGCACACGCATGGGAGACACCGAAGGGATCCTCCTGCTCGACTCGATATCCGGTGACGCATGTCCGGTGACAGCTCAACGGTAGGAATCGGAGCGGAGGGGCGACAAGAGCCGACGACTGCGCGTTCGCGCAGGAATGCTGCGTCCTCCGGGCGTGCCGCGAAGGATTCCGTCCCGGGTCGGGTCAGAGGGTCCCGGCGGCGGGCTCACCTGCCGCCGGGTCCGCGGGGGCGGCCTGGGCGGCGCCCGCCTCGGGGCTGGCCGTGAGCAGATGGGAGAGGACCATGTAGCTGATCGTCTTACGGATGAACGGCTCGGTCCGGATGCGCTCCAGGACCTCCTCGAAGTGCTCGACGTCGCGGGCCCGGACGTGCAGCAGGGCGTCGGCGCCGCCGGTCACCGTCATCGCGGCCATGATCTCCGGGTAGTCGCGCACGACCTCGGCGAGGCGCCGGGGCGGGGCGGCGCCCTCGCAGTAGACCTCGACGTACGCCTCGGTGCGCCAGCCGAGGGCCGAGGGGCGGACGGTGGTGGTGAAGCCGGTGATGACGCCGTCCTCGCGGAGCCGGTCCACACGGCGTTTGACGGCGGTGGCGGAGAGGCCGATGGCGGCGCCGATCTCGGTGAAGCTGGTGCGCGCGTTCTCCACCAGGGCGGCGACGATCCTGCGGTCGAGGTCGTCGAAGGACAGGGGCCTGTGGTTCATGGCGTGGGTCTCTCCGTTCGGGCCGGGCCGAGGGGCCGACCGCTCAACAGGGCCGCGCGGGGGCTCTCTTGAGGGCGCACATCAGGGCTCACCGGCCGGGGTGCACGCCCGGGACGGACGGCGGGGCGGCGGACGTCGGGGCGGCGGAGGGGCAGACGCCTGGGCCGCCGCGGAACCACCCGATCCGGCGAGGGCGCACACCCGGGGCCCGGCGACGCGCGCCGGGAGCGCGCCGGGCCCGGGTGTGCGGCGCGCACCCGGGCCCGGCACTCACTCGGGCCCGGCGCGCCCCGAGCTCCCGTCAGCCCCGGGCGACGTGCGCCGCGAGGTTGGCGAGCAGCGCGTCGTAGATCCGGGCGAGGCCCTTGGGCGCGAAGGTCTTCTCGAAGAAGCCGCCGATACCGCCCGCGCCGTTCCAGACGGTGGTGACGACGACGCGCGCCTTGCCCTCACCGGCGGGGGTGACCCGCCAGGTGGTGACCATCGAGGAGTTGCGGTCCTTCTCGACGAGTTCGCCGTCGGTGGGCTCGGTGACCTCCAGCAGGCAGTCGCGGATGCGCTTGCTGGTGGCCTGGAGCTTCCAGTGGACGAGGGTGCCCTCGCCGTCGCCGCCCTCACGGACCTCGTACTCGCTGAAGTGCTCGGGGAGGACCTTCGCGCGGGTGCCCGCGTAGTCGGCCAGTGCGTCGAACACCGTCTCCGCGTCCGCCGGGATGATCCGTTCCGTGGTCGCCTCGACCTGCGCCATTCCTGTTCCTCCAGCACTCGCTCCAGCGGGTCGCCCCCAACCCAACCACCTCGCCCACCCCCGCCCAAATCCGCCGTGCGTCGACCACGGGACAGGTGTTCTGTTCCGGGCGCGATGACTTCCCGGCGGGCCCAGCTCTCCTGCGCGCGGCCGGCGGCGCGGCAGGCGACCGCGGGCGGGCTGAGCGAGCACGGCGGCACGTTCCTTCAGCGGTGTTGTCGATGGTGGCGTGCGTATAGGCGGTGCGGCAGGCTGGCGGGCAGGGCGTCGGGCCGTCGCCCGCGTCGACGCCGTGGCGAGGAGAGTGCAGGTGTTGCGACAGCGCACGGAGGGAGTCCCCCGGTGCTCGATCAGGTGACCGGCCCGTGGTCGGTGGGCTGGAGTGTCGCGGCGCTCCTCCTCGCCGGAGCGGCCACGGTCGTCTGCGGGGTGCGGCTCACCGCCCTCGGGGACACGCTGGCTGACCGCACCGGCTGGGGCGAGGCCCTGTTCGGGGCGGTGTTCTTCGGACTGGCGACGTCGTTGTCGGGCATCGTCATGACCGCCGTCAGCGCGGCGGACGGACACCCCCAACTGGCCTACGGCAACGCCGTCGGGGGCATCGCGGCCCAGACCCTCGCCGTGGCCGTCGCCGACGCGGCCTACCGCGGAGCCAATCTCGAACACGCGGCGGCGTCGTCGCAGAACCTGCTTTTCGGCTGCCTGCTCGTGGCCCTGCTCGGCGTCGCACTCATGGCCTCCCTCGGACCCGGGGCAACGGTCCTGGGCGTGCACCCGGCCTCCGCGGTGCTGATCTCCTTCTATCTCGCGGCCGTGCGACTCATCCGGAGCACCAAGAGGCCACTGTGGCGCGCCGTGCACACCGAGGACACGGTGACGGACGTCCCCGACCGCTCCCCCTCGTTCCCCCGCCGGCGCGCCCCGGGACTGTGGGCCGAGTTCACGGTTGTGGCGGCCGTCGTGGTGGTGGGCGGCTGGGCGGTGGCGCACGCCGCGGAGAGTCTGGTGGCGGCCACCGGACTGCGGGCCGGGCTGGTGGGTGCGGCCTTCATGGGTCTGGTCAACGCCCTGCCCGAGACGGTGACCGCGGTCGCCGCGGTCAGGCGTGGCGCGCTGACTCTGGCGATCGCGGCCGTCGTCGGCGGCAACTGCCTCGACGTACTCAATCTCGCGGTCGGGGACGTGGCCTACCGGGGCGGCTCCCTGTACCACGCGGCGCAGCCCGATCTGCTGTTCCTGACGGCCGGTGCGCTGGTGATGACGGCCGTCCTGCTCGGCGGTCTGCTGGTACGGCAGCGGCGCGGCTGGTGGCGGCTCGGGTTCGAGGGGATCCTGCTCATCGTGATCTACGCGATCACGGTCGCGGTCCTGGCCGTCTGACGCGCACCCGCCCGGGCCAGGTGCGGGGCTCTCCCACGCAGCGGCCCGGTGCTCAGCGGAGATAGGGCCAGTGCGGGTACACGTAGCCGGGCATCCAGAACGGCGGGTAGTCGTAGTGGGTGTAGAGGCGGTCGTAGTACTCGTCCTGCTGCACGAGCTCCGGGTCGTACTCGGGTGCGTCGACGACCTGGTCGCGGGTGCGGTCGATGCGTACCCGGTCCTCGCTCACCTCTGCCACCGCGTCGACGGGTACGTAGCTCTTCTCCTTGCCGACGCCCAGGAACCCGCCGTGCTCCAGCAGCAGGAAGCGGACCTTGTGTTCCTCCTCGTCGATGACCAGATCGCCGACCTTGCCGAGTTCGTTGCCCGAGCGGTCGGTGACCTTCCGGCCCCGGATGTCCTCGTCGGCGGCGGGGATCGCGTGATCGGAGTCGGAGAGCCTGGTCAGGACGGGAATGTCGCCGGATTGCATGATGTCTCCCTCGCAGGGGCGTGAGACGTTTCTGGCAGCCGGGTACTCCCCGGCCCGGACTCTCCGCTTTCCCGCTCCCGGCCTTCCCATGCGGGTCCCCCGGGTCCGGAGCCGTCGGCCCGGTCGGAGACGGTGGTGCCTCGGCGGGGTTGTCAGTCCGGGGCGGAGACGACGACCGCGTAGCTGCCGACTGCCAGGAGAGTGTCGCCCGGGATCTGCTCCTCGCTGGTCAGCAGGTGGCCGATGTGTCCTGTCTGCTCGTCGAACTCGACGTCGACCACTGTGCCCTTCTCACGCCCCGTGTCGGTCAGTACGGCCTTCCCGACCGGGTCGTGCACGGCACTGGCGGGATCGCCGGGATCGATGTCCTTCTCGTCGCGGATCCGGTCGGCCCCTTCGACGGCGACCGCGTCCGGTCCGAACGACCGCACGTCCTCCCAGGCGAGGGTGTAGTTTCCGCGGCCCCGGGTCTTCAGGCGCAGACCGGCGATGCGCGCCGGTGAGGGGGCGACGGTACACGCGGCGACCGTTCCGACCGTCTCGGCCGTCACGAGGTCCATGACGGCCTCGCCCTGTGTCCTGCTGAGCAGCATCGGTCATCCTTCCTGCCGGTCGTCCCCGAGGTGGTCGCGGAGGCGTTCCACGGCGGTGCCGAACCCTGCCAGGTCGCCGGCGCTGTGCTCCGCGGTGGCATCGGGGACGAGTACGCGTTCGCCGGAGACGGTGACCGGCCCGGCGACCGGCAGCAGGACCCGTCGGTGCTCGGCGGTTTCCACCTCGTAGCCCGCCACGACCGGCTCCTTGCCGGTCGAGACGACGGCGTCGGTGACGGTGCCCAGCTGCGCGCCGCCGCGGGTCGTGACCGCGACACCGAGCACGTTGACCCCGGCACGTTCCTCCTCGCCCGGCCTGGCGGCGGCGTCGTCCTCCTCCAGCGCGTTCACGTCGCGCACCATGACCGCGTGCGGTCCCAGGGCGTGGACGTTCTCCCACAGAAGGGCGCGGTGGAGCGGACCCGACAGCAGGCCGCGGCCGGCCAGGGTGAAGCACCGGATGCCGCCTGTGGACGCGTCGAAGACGAGGTCCTTGATCTGTCCGAGATCCTCACCGGTCAGGGTCACCACGGGTCGCCCGGCGATCTCGCCGGCTCGCATGTAGACGGTCATGACGACCGGCCACCTCCTTCCGGGGGCCGCCGCCCCTGCGCGATCACGCCACCGGACCGGCGCCGGGCCTGAAGCACCGCGACGCCGACGGCGACAGCCGCGAGGATCGCGAGCGCGATGATGAGCCAGATCCACCATTCCATCTCACTGCTTCCCTTCGCCCGGACTCCCTTTCGTCACCTTTCTCAGTGTTTCTCCGTACATGCTCCGGTGCGACCGGACCGGGACCGTCGCGCCGGTACGGGCCGGCACCCCGCACCCGCCGACCGCGCCGGGTCACACCCGGTCACGCGATCGATCTCGTCCAGCGCCACCCGGCAGACGAGGACGCGGGCACCACTCACGCTGCTGTGACCGGTGTGCCACCAGGGGTCCGTGAAGCGTTCACGCCACACCGACGGCCGGTCCAGTAGCTTTTCTCAGTAGCGTGAACAAATCCGCGGGGCCAGGGTGGTGGCCACCGGTGCGGGGAGGGGCGCGGAGATGACGGTGAAGGTACGGGACATGGCCCCGGCGGACTGCGCGGCGGTCGCCGCGATCAGAGTGGGCGGCTGGCGGCACGCGTACGCCGGGCTCGTGCCCCAGCCGTACCTGGACGGGATGGACGCCGCGGCCGACGCGGCCCGCCACCGCGCCTATCTGGCCGACGGCTCGGGCTCGGTGAACGTGGTGGCCGAGCAGCACGGCGAGGTGATCGGCTGGGCCTGCTTCGGCCCGTCCCGCTCCCCTGGCGCCCGTCCGGGCACCTGCGAGCTGTACGCGATCTACGTGCTGCCGGAGCGCATCTCCTCGGGCGTGGGGCACGCACTGATGGCCGAGGTCACCGGCCGCGCCCGCGCCGCCGGCTTCGCGCGGATGGAGCTGTGGGTGCTGAAGGAGAACGCCCGGGCCCGGCGCTTCTACGAGCGCGCGGGCTTCCTGCCGGACGGCACGGAGGCACCTTTCGACGTGGACGGGACGCCCGTTCCGGAGGTCCGCTACGCACGTCACCTGGCCTGAGCGTCCGGGCGCCCCACCGGTGCTGCCCGGCCCGGTGCGGGGCCGGGGACCAGAGGCCCTCAGCCCTCCAGCCGGGCCAGCGCGGCCGACGCGGCCGCGGCCAGCCGGGGGTGGGGCAGCGCCGCGCGGACGGCCGGGGCCGCGTCCCGGGCGCCGAGGGCGCCCAGGCCCTCCACACAGGCGAGCGCCACCCGCCAGTGCGCGTCCCCGGGGGCGAGGCGGCGGCCGAGGACGGTGGCGAGGGCGGGGGCCGACTCCGGGGCGCGCAGCCGGGTCAGCAGCCGGATCGGGGTGAGGGCGTAGGCGACGCGGAGTTCGTTGGTCGCCAGGGCGGCCGCGGCCCGCGGGGTGCGCGGGTCGGCCAGGAGGTAGAGCGCGTGGGCGGCGGAGACGCAGCGCTCGGGGTCGCGGTGGTTGAGGAGGAGGACCAGGGACTCGAAGGCACGCCGGTCGCCCGCGCAGCCGAGACGGAAGGCGGCCAGTTCCCTTGCCCACAGGGGCTGTTGAGGCACGGTGAGGACGCCGGCCAGCTCCTCGTGGTCGGCGGTGGTCAACAGCCGCTCATAGCCGGGCCCGCCACCCGACTCCTCGCGTAACCGGTCCGCGAGCGACCGCAGTTCTTCGTCCCTGGCCCTGTCCATGGACCGAGGGTATCGGCGCGGAGGGCGACGCAGATCACATCGGACGGCTTCCGCACGGGGCTGGCGCGCTCAATACCCGCGAGTTAACCTCATGTGAGCGGGTCAACCCCGCGCCCCGCAGCGGCCTGGTGACGCAGCCGCACGCGGGGGCTGGTCGGTTCGGCAGTTCTGCCGTGCAGTACGACGTGACTGGGGACAGAGTCCGTCGGCTCTTGTGAACGCTCACGTGCCCCGCGCCGCCCGGTGTCCCTCGCACCGGGTCCACGGCGCCGGTGCCGGAGCCCGTCGCGCTCCCTCGCGCGCTCCCCTCAGCCGTCACTCACTCTGGAGTCCCGTGATGGACACCCCTCTCCACACCGTCGCCGTGGTCGGCCTCGGCACCATGGGCACCGGCATCGCCGAGGTCCTGGCCCGGGCCGGCCGCGAGGTCATCGGCATCGACGTCAGCGATGCCGCCGCCCGCCGGGCCGCCGCCGCCCTGGAGGCGTCCACCGCCCGCGCCGTGGACCGCGAGCGGCTCACCGAGAAGGAGCGCGGCGACATCCTGGCGCGTTTCCGCACCTTCACGGAGCTGCGGGCCGCGGCCGACGCCGACCTGGTCATCGAGGTCGTGCCCGAGTCCTACGAGATCAAGCAGCAGGTCTTCCGCGAGCTCGACGCGGTGGTCCGCCCCGACACCGTCCTCGCCACCGGCACCAACGCCCTGTCGGTGACCCGGCTGGCCGCCGAGTCGCAGCGCCCGGAGCGGGTGCTCGGCCTGCACTTCTTCAACCCGGCCCCGGCCATGAAGCTGGTCGAGGTGGTCTCCTCGGTGCTGACCTCGCCCGCCGCCGTGGAGTCGGTGACCGCCCTCGCCCGGGAGCTGGGCAAGGAGCCGGTCGCGGTCGGCGACCGTCCCGGCTTCGTCGCGGACGGCCTGCTGTTCGGCTACCTCAACCAGGCGGCGGCGATGTACGAGTCGCGGTACGCCTCCCGCGAGGACATCGACGCGGCGATGAAGCTGGGCTGCGGCCTCCCGATGGGCCCCCTCGCCCTGCTCGACCTCATCGGCATCGACACCGCCCGCACGGTCCTCGACGCGATGTACGCCTCCTCCCACGACCGCCTGCACGCCCCGGCCCCCATCCTCGGCCAGCTCGCCGAGGCCGGCCTGACCGGCCGCAAGGCGGGCCGCGGCTTCTACACGTACGCCGGGCCCGGCTCCGCCGAGGTGGTCCCGGACGCGCTGACGCCGCTGCCGGGCGCGGCGGGCACCGCCGCGCCCCGCGAGGTGGCCTCGGTCGGCGTGGCCGGCTCGGGCACCATGGCGAGCGGGATCGCCGAGGTCTTCGCCAAGGCGGGCTACGAGGTCGTGCTCGCCGCCCGCAGCGCGGAGAAGGCGGAGAACGCCAAGGCCCTGATCGCGAAGTCGCTGGCGCGTTCGGTCGCCAAGGGCCGTCTGACCGAGGAGGCCGGGGACGCGGTGCTCGCCCGGATCACCCCGGCCGGTTCGCTGGACGCCTTCGCCGGCGTCGACCTGGCCGTGGAGGCGGTGGCCGAGGACCTGGAGGTCAAGCAGCAGCTCTTCCAGACCCTGGACAAGGTCTGCAAGCCGGGCGCGGTGCTCGCCACCACGACCTCCTCGCTGCCGGTGATCGCCTGCGCCCGCGCGACCTCGCGCCCGCAGGACGTGATCGGGATGCACTTCTTCAACCCGGCCCCGGCGATGAAGCTGGTCGAGATCGTGCGCACGGTCCTGACCTCGGACGAGGTCCACGCCACGGTCCGCGGGGTCACGGAGAAGGTCCGCAAGCACCCGGTGGACTGCGGCGACCGGGCCGGGTTCATCGTCAACGCGCTGCTCTTCCCGTACCTCAACAACGCGATCAAGATGGTCGAGGAGCACTACGCCTCGCTGGACGACATCGACGCGGCGATGAAACTGGGCGGCGGCTACCCGATGGGCCCGTTCGAACTCCTCGACGTGGTCGGCCTGGACGTCTCGCTCGCCATCGAGAAGGTGCTGCACCGGGAGTTCCGCGACCCGGGCCTGGCTCCGGCGCCGCTGCTGGAGCACCTGGTGGCCGCGGGCTGCCTGGGCCGCAAGACGGGCCGGGGCTTCCGCGAGCATGCCCGTCGCTGATCACGGCGCGGGGTGGGGCGGGCTGCTCGGTCCGGGCGGCCCGCCCCGGGCACCGGCGTACGACGGGCCCGGCCCGCGAGAGCGTGAGGGGCCGGGGATGGAGTACGTTCAAGTCATGCCGCAGCCTGCTGATCCCGCCGTCCGCCGTCCCGTCCGCGCCGGTTCCGTCCCCGACGCCGGCGAGAGCGCGGCAGGGTCGAAAGCCGCCGCGCAGCGCCTGCGGATGCGCCGTGAACTGGCCGCGGCGGCCATGGAGTTGTTCGCGACCAAGGGCTACGAGGCCACCACGGTCGACGAGATCGCGGCGGCGGCCGGGGTCGCCCGCAGGACCTTCTTCCGCCACTTCCGGTCCAAGGAGGAGGCGATCTTCCCGGACCACGACGACACCCTGGTCCGCGCGGAGGCCGTGCTGAACGCGGCCCCGCCCCACGAGCACCCGCTGGACACGGTGTGCCGGGGCATCAAGGAAGTCATGAAGATGTACGCGGCGGCCCCCTCGGTCTCGGTGGAGCGCTACCGCCTCACCCGCGAGGTGCCCACCCTCCGCGAGCGCGAGATCGCCTCGGTGGCCCGCTACGAGCGCCTGTTCACCCGCTATCTGCTGGGCCACTTCGACGAGCGGGACCACCACGACGGCAATGACGACCCGCTGCTGGCCGAGGTGGCCGCCTCCGCGGTCGTCACGGCCCACAACCACGTTCTGCGCCGCTGGCTGCGCGCCGGGGGCCAGGGGGACGTGGAGGCGCAGCTCGACCACGCCTTCGCGATCGTCCGGGACACCTTCGGCACCGGGATCGGGGCGGGCCGCAAGGCGGGGCGGCAGCCCGCCGAGCCGGCGCCCGTGGCGGCCGCCGCGGTGCGCTCCGAGGGTTCGGAGGGCGAGGTCCTGGTGGCGGTGGCGCGCACGGACGCCCCGCTGACCGAGGTCATGCGCACGATCGAGCAGGCCCTCAAGGAAGCCTGACATCACGCCCGGCGCCGACCGGGGGGTCTCGTGGGCGGAACGGCTGATGGCCACCCGGTTCGGGTGGCCATCAGCCGTTCCGCACCCCTTTTCCCAGGGGCTCCCGGACAACCGCGATCGATCATCGCTCATATGTGTCCACCGGATTGCATCTGAGAGAAATTCTTGGCACGGAGTGTCTTGCGGGCTGGCACGGGGTGCCATACGTTGAAGGTGTCCGGGCGGCCGGCGTGCAGGGCACACTCGTACGCCGGCTGTCCCAGCAACCCTCCGCGGTTGCCCGCCCGGACGCCTGCGTCACAGGCATCCCGCGCACACCAGCGCCGCCAGAAGCACCACCGCCGAACCGACGGCACACCTCCACAGCAGCAACGCGTACGACCCACCCCTCGGCGTCCCCTGGGGCGCTCCCCTCCCCCGGTCCCTCCCGGGGGCATCCTGGAGGCAATACCGTGAAGGACATCCTGGACGCGATCCAGTCTCCGGAGGCCACCTCCGCGGACTTCGCCGCTCTGCCGCTCCCCGAGAGCTACCGCGCGATCACCGTGCACAAGGACGAGACGGAGATGTTCGCGGGCCTCGAGACCCGCGAGAAGGACCCCCGCAAGTCGATCCACCTGGACGACGTGCCGGTCCCGGAGCTCGGCCCCGGCGAGGCCCTCGTCGCCGTGATGGCCTCCTCCGTCAACTACAACTCCGTGTGGACCTCGATCTTCGAGCCGCTCTCCACCTTCGGGTTCCTGGAGCGCTACGGCCGGCTCTCCGAGCTGACCAAGCGCCACGACCTGCCGTACCACGTCATCGGCTCCGACCTGGCCGGCGTCGTCCTGCGCACCGGACCGGGCGTCAACGCCTGGAACCCCGGTGACGAGGTCGTCGCGCACTGCCTCTCGGTCGAGCTGGAGTCCTCCGACGGCCACAACGACACGATGCTCGACCCCGAGCAGCGCATCTGGGGCTTCGAGACCAACTTCGGCGGCCTGGCAGAGATCGCGCTCGTCAAGTCCAACCAGCTGATGCCGAAGCCCAAGCACCTGAGCTGGGAGGAGGCGGCGGCCCCCGGCCTGGTCAACTCCACCGCGTACCGCCAGCTCGTCTCCCGCAACGGCGCCGGGATGAAGCAGGGCGACAACGTCCTCATCTGGGGCGCCAGCGGCGGACTCGGCTCCTACGCCACGCAGTTCGCCCTCGCGGGCGGCGCCAACCCGATCTGTGTGGTCTCCTCTCCGCAGAAGGCGGAGATCTGCCGGTCCATGGGCGCCGAGGCGATCATCGACCGCAACGCCGAGGACTACCGCTTCTGGAAGGACGAGCGGACCCAGGACCCGAAGGAGTGGAAGCGCTTCGGCAAGCGCATCCGCGAGTTCACCGGCGGCGAGGACATCGACATCGTCTTCGAGCACCCCGGCCGCGAGACCTTCGGCGCCAGCGTCTACGTCACCCGCAAGGGCGGCACCATCACCACCTGCGCCTCCACCTCGGGCTACATGCACGAGTACGACAACCGCTACCTGTGGATGTCGCTCAAGCGCATCATCGGCTCCCACTTCGCCAACTACCGCGAGGCGTGGGAGGCCAACCGCCTCATCGCCAAGGGCAAGATCCACCCCACGCTCTCCAAGGTCTACTCCCTGGAGGAGACCGGGCAGGCCGCGTACGACGTCCACCGCAACCTCCACCAGGGCAAGGTCGGCGTCCTCGCGCTGGCCCCGGAGGAGGGCCTCGGCGTCAGCGACCCCGAGCTGCGGGCGAAGCACATCGACGCCATCAACCGCTTCAGGAATGTCTGAGGTCCACCGATGACCGAGCGCAAGAAGGACCGGCCCTGGCTCATGCGGACGTACGCCGGCCACTCCACGGCCGAGGCGTCCAACGAGCTGTACCGGCGCAACCTCGCCAAGGGCCAGACGGGTCTGTCGGTGGCCTTCGACCTGCCGACCCAGACCGGTTACGACCCCGACCACATCCTCGCCCGCGGCGAGGTCGGCCGGGTCGGCGTGCCGGTCTCCCATCTGGGCGACATGCGCCGGCTGTTCCAGGACATCCCCCTGGAGCAGATGAACACCTCGATGACCATCAACGCCACCGCCATGTGGCTGCTGGCGCTGTACCAGGTGGTCGCCGAGGAACAGGGTGCGGACATCACCAGGCTCCAGGGCACGACGCAGAACGACATCGTCAAGGAGTACCTGTCGCGCGGGACGCACGTCTTCCCGCCCGGTCCCTCGCTGCGCCTGACCACCGACATGATCACGTACACGGTGGCCAACATCCCCAAGTGGAACCCCATCAACATCTGCAGCTACCACCTGCAGGAGGCCGGGGCCACACCGGTCCAGGAGATCTCGTACGCGATGTCCACCGCGATCGCGGTGCTCGACGCGGTGCGCGACTCCGGCCAGGTCCCGGCCGAGCGGTTCGGTGACGTGGTCGCCCGCATCTCGTTCTTCGTGAACGCGGGCGTCCGCTTCATCGAGGAGATGTGCAAGATGCGCGCCTTCGGCCGCATCTGGGACCGGGTCACCCGCGAGCGGTACGGCATCGAGAACGACAAGCAGCGCCGCTTCCGCTACGGCGTCCAGGTCAACTCCCTGGGCCTGACCGAGGCCCAGCCGGAGAACAACGTCCAGCGGATCGTCCTGGAGATGCTGGCCGTCACCCTCTCCAAGGACGCCCGCGCCCGGGCCGTGCAGCTCCCCGCCTGGAACGAGGCGCTGGGCCTGCCCCGGCCCTGGGACCAGCAGTGGTCGCTGCGCATCCAGCAGGTCCTCGCGCACGAGAGCGACCTGCTGGAGTACGAGGACATCTTCGCCGGCTCGCACGTCGTCGAGGCCAAGGTGGACGCCCTGGTCGAGGAGTGCCTGGCCGAGATGGCCCGCATCGAGGAGATGGGCGGCGCGATGGCCGCCGTGGAGTCCGGCTACCTCAAGTCGCAGCTGGTCTCCTCGCACGCGGAGCGCCGGGCCCGGATCGAGGCGGGCGACGAGAAGATCGTCGGCGTCAACATCTTCGAGACGACCGAGGACAACCCGCTCACCGCGGACCTGGACACGGCGATCATGACCGTGGACCCGGCCAACGAGGCACGGGTCGTCGCCAAGCTGCACGAGTGGCGGGCGGGACGGGACGAGTCCCGTGCCGCCGAGTCCCTCGCGGCGCTGAAGAAGGCCGCGGCGGGCACCGGGAACCTGATGGCGGCCACCGTCGAGTGTGCGCGTGCGGGCGTCACCACCGGCGAGTGGGCCTGGGCGCTGCGTGACGTCTTCGGCGAGTTCCGCGCGCCGACGGGCGTCAGCAGCGCCCCGGTGGCCGTCACGGCGGAGGCCGGCACCCCGCTGGCCGTCGTCCGCGAGAAGGTCGCCCGGACGGCCGATGAACTCGGCACCGGGCGGCTGCGTCTCCTGGTGGGCAAGCCCGGCCTGGACGGGCACTCCAACGGCGCCGAGCAGATCGCGGTACGGGCCCGCGACGCCGGCTTCGAGGTGGTCTACCAGGGGATCCGGCTCACCCCGGAGCAGATCGTCTCCGCCGCCCTCGCGGAGGACGTGCACTGCGTGGGCCTGTCGATCCTCTCCGGCTCGCACGCCGAGCTGGTGCCCGATGTGCTGGACCGCCTCCGTGAGGCGGGTGCGGGAGACATCCCGGTGATCGTGGGTGGCATCATCCCCAACGCCGACGCCGTCTCCCTCAAGGCGGCCGGCGTGGCCGCCGTCTTCACGCCGAAGGACTTCGGCATCACGGAGATCATCGGCCGTATCGTCGACGAGATCCGCCAAGCGAACAAGCTCAGCCCCCTTGAAAGTACGGAGGTCCCCGCATGAGCACGCCCGTGCACCCGGTCAACCGCCTGCGCCCGCGGCGCTCCTGCCTGGCCGTTCCCGGCTCGAACCCGCGGTTCCTGGAGAAGGCCCAGGGCCTCCCCGCCGACCAGGTCTTCCTGGACCTGGAGGACGCCTGCGCGCCCCTCGCCAAGCCGGACGCCCGCCACACCATCGTGAAGTTCCTCAACGAGGGCGACTGGACCGGCAAGACGCGCGTGGTGCGGGTCAACGACTGGACCACGCACTGGACCTACCGGGACGTCGTGACCGTGGTCGAGGGCGCCGGCCAGAACCTCGACTGCATCATGCTGCCGAAGGTGCAGGACGCCCAGCAGGTCGTGGCGCTGGACCTGCTGCTCACCCAGATCGAGAAGACCATGGGCTTCGAGGTCGGGCGCATCGGCATCGAGGCGCAGATCGAGAACGCGCAGGGGCTCAACAACGTCAACGCGATCGCCCAGGCCTCGCCCCGGGTGGAGACCATCATCTTCGGCCCGGCCGACTTCATGGCCTCCATCAACATGAAGTCCCTGGTCGTCGGCGAGCAGCCGCCCGGCTACCCGGCCGACGCCTACCACTACATCCTGATGAAGATCCTGATGGCCGCCCGCGCCAACGACCTCCAGGCGATCGACGGCCCCTACCTCCAGATCCGCAACACCGACGGCTACCGCGAGGTCGCCCAGCGGGCCGCCGCCCTCGGCTTCGACGGCAAGTGGGTGCTGCACCCGGGCCAGGTCGAGGCGTCCAACGAGATCTTCTCGCCCTCCCAGGAGGACTACGACCACGCCGAGCTGATCCTGGACGCGTACGACTACTACACGTCCGAGGCGGGCGGGAAGAAGGGCTCGGCGATGCTCGGCGACGAGATGATCGACGAGGCCAGCCGCAAGATGGCGCTGGTGATCTCCGGCAAGGGCCGGGCCGCCGGGATGCGGCGCACCAGCACGTTCGAGATCCCGGAGGCCTGAGCCATGCAGTTCGGACGCACCTACGAGGAGTTCGAGGTCGGGGCCGTGTACAAGCACTGGCCCGGGAAGACGGTCACCGAGTACGACGACCACCTCTTCTGTCTCCTGACCATGAACCACCACCCCCTCCACATGGACACCAACTATGCGGAGAAGACGACGGACTTCGGGAAGAACGTCGTCGTGGGCAACTACGTCTACTCGCTGCTGCTCGGCATGTCGGTGCCGGACGTCTCCGGCAAGGCCATCGCCAACCTGGAGATCGAGTCGCTGCGGCACGTGGCGCCGACCTTCCACGGCGACACGATCTACGGCGAGACCACGGTCCTCGACAAGACCCCGTCGAGGTCGAAGAACGACCGCGGGATCGTCTACGTCGAGACCAGGGGGTACAAGCAGGACGGCACCCTGGTCTGCGTGTTCCGCCGCAAGGTGATGGTCCCGACCGAGACGTACATCAAGGAGCGGGGCGGGGAGCAGCCCGGCCGGCCGGAGCTCGTCGAGCCCACGAAGAAGGCGGAGAAGTAGTCATGGCGCGACTCGCCCAGACCCACGGTCTGACCGATGTGCAGCAGGAGATCCTCGCCACGGTCCGGGACTTCGTCGACAAGGAGATCATCCCGGTCGCGACCGAGCTGGAGCACAAGGACGAGTACCCGACCGAGATCGTCGAGGGCCTGAAGGAACTCGGCCTCTTCGGGCTGATGATCCCGGAGGAGTACGGCGGCCTGGGTGAGTCCCTGCTCACGTACGCGCTGTGCGTGGAGGAGATCGCCCGCGGCTGGATGTCGGTCTCCGGCATCATCAACACGCACTTCATCGTGGCGTACATGCTCAAGCAGCACGGCACCCAGGAGCAGAAGGACACCTTCCTCCCGCGGATGGCGCTGGGCGAGGTGCGGGGCGCCTTCTCGATGTCGGAGCCGGGGCTCGGCTCGGATGTGTCGGCCATCACGTCCAAGGGCGTGAAGGACGGTGACGAGTACGTCCTCAACGGCCAGAAGATGTGGCTGACGAACGGCGGCACGTCGACTCTGGTGGCGGTTCTGTGCCGGAGTGACGAAGGACACCCCGAGGGGAGTGCGCCCCACAAGTCGATGACGACCTTCCTGGTGGAGAAGGAGCCCGGTTTCGGCGAGGTCCGGCCCGGCCTCACCATCCCCGGGAAGATCGACAAGATGGGCTACAAGGGGGTCGACACCACCGAGCTCATCATGGACGGGCTGCGCATTCCGGCCAATCGAGTCCTCGGCGGGGTCACCGGCCGGGGCTTCTACCAGATGATGGACGGCGTCGAGGTCGGCCGGGTGAATGTCGCCGCCCGTGGCTGCGGTGTCGCACAGCGTGCCTTCGAACTGGGTGTGAGCTACGCCCAGCAGCGCCACACCTTCGGCAAACCGATCGCCGCCCACCAGGCGATTCAGTTCAAGTTGGCCGAAATGGCCACCAAGGTCGAGGCCGCACATGCCATGATGGTGAACGCGGCACGCAAAAAGGACTCCGGGGAGCGAAACGACCTGGAGGCAGGGATGGCGAAGTACCTCGCCTCCGAGTACTGCAAGGAAGTCGTCGAGGACGCCTTCCGTATCCACGGCGGCTACGGCTTCTCCAAGGAGTACGAGATCGAGCGCCTCTACCGCGAGGCGCCGATGCTGCTGATCGGCGAAGGTACCGCCGAGATCCAGAAAATGATCATTGGCCGCCGGCTGCTGGAAGAGTACCGAGCGCAGGGCTGAATGTCGGATTCGGGTCGGTAACGGCCGGAAGATGATCACACCCTGTCATCATCTTCCGGCCGTCGACTCGGCTTCTGGCTTTCCCAGTTGCGGGTCGTAACCGATAACATCGATCGGAAAGCCGCCGTCCCCCGTTGCCAGCGCGGCATCATCCGCTACGAAGGTCATCCATGCCCCACAGCCAAACCTCTGCATCTCGCGACAGCCTCCGTGGCGTACGTATCGCTCGCGGAGCATCGCCGTGGCTTCTGCCGACCGTCGCCACCGCTGCACTCAGCCTGGCCCGTTCGCGCCGCTCCCGGCGCGCCGCGGCCCTGGCCGTGCCCACCACCGCGCTCGCGGCGGGCATGCTCTGGTTCTTCCGCGACCCGGAGCGTGAGATCGCCCAGGGCCGGGTCATCTCGCCGGCCGACGGCGTGGTGCAGAGCATCATGCCGTGGAAGGACGGGCGCACCCGCGTCGCGATCTTCATGAGCCCGCTCAACGTCCACGTCAACCGCGCGCCGCTGGCCGGCACGGTGACGTCCGTGGAGCACGTGCCCGGTGGCTTCGTTCCCGCCTTCAACAAGGAGAGCGAGAACAACGAGCGCGTCGTCTGGCACTTCGACACCGAGCTCGGCGACATCGAGATGGTCCAGATCGCCGGCGCGGTCGCGCGGCGCATCGTCCCCTACATCCCGCAGGGCACCAAGGTCGAGCAGGGCGACCGCATCGGGCTGATCCGCTTCGGGTCGCGCGTCGACATCTACCTTCCGGAAGGTGTGGACGTCGCCGTCGAGGTCGGACAGACCACGACCGCGGGGGTGACTCGCATTGACCGTGATTGATCCCGACACACGGGCGTCGAACTGGACCGAGGACGGGGACGACGAAGCGGAGGAGATGCCGCTCAGTCTGCGTCTGTCGATAGCGGACACCCTCACCCTCGGCAACGCGACGTGCGGGTTCATGGCGGTGTACTTCACCACCACCGGCATCCTCATCCCGCACCTCCAGGGCAGCCAGGAGACCGGCATGGCGCGGCACAGCGCCGCCACCGCCGTGATCCTGATGCTGCTGGCGGCGATCTTCGACCTCTGCGACGGGCTCGTGGCGCGCAAGCTGCGGTCCTCGCCGATGGGCGCGGAGCTGGACAACCTCTCCGACCTGATCAGCTTCGGCCTCGCGCCGGCGTACTTCGTACTGGTCTACGGGATGGTCGCCGACGACGCCCACCAGCGGGTGTCGGCGGTCGCCGCGATCGTGGTGCTGCTGGCGGTGGTGCTGCGGCTTGCGAGATTCTCGTGCGTGTCCGTGAAGGACGGCATGTTCCAGGGCATGCCGAGCCCCTTCGGCGCGCTGACCGTGGTCTCGATCGTCCTGCTCGAACTGCCGTTCATCCCGACGCTGCTGGCGATCGTCGGCACGGCGTGGCTGATGGTGAGCCGGGTCGAGTACCCGAAGCCGCGGGGTGTCCTCGCGGTGGCGATGCTCGGCTGGATCGTCTCGGCGATGGGCATGCTCGCGGCCTGGGCCTTCGACGCGCCGGGCGGGCAGGTCCTCCTGCAGACGGGCTGCGCCCTCCAGATCGTGATGGCGGCGACGATTCCGCTGTTCGCGACGGCACGGCGGGTGAACACCTTCCGCGACAACCGCCGCGAGAACCGCGCGGCCCGCGCGGCACAGTAGGACCGGACAGGGGTGGGGCCCCGGAGGCATCGCCTCCGGGGCCCCACCCCTGTCCGGCGCCGACCCGCACCGGCGCGGCGGGCGGCTTGCGGGGCCCGCGACCGGGCCTGCCGGGCCTGCCGGGCCTGCCGGGCCTGCCGGGCCTGCCGACTCCGGTACCGCTCCGCGGACCGGAGTCGCGCCGTCTGGTTGGGCGACTGTTCCGCCGGGCCAGGGCGGAACAGGAGCCCGCCACGCTCGCGAGACCGCCCCCGGGTGGGCGTCGCGCGGACGCGGGGGTGGTGACGGCCACCCGGGCCCACGCCGCCCGCGAGGGCCGAGGCGCACGGGCACGGCCCCACTCCTCCCCGTCGGGCCCCGGAGACCGCCGCCCGCATGAGCCCGACCTGCCCCGGAGGCGTCGCGCGGTCGCGAGGGCCCGGGCACGGCCACGCCCCCCTTGTGGGCAACTGTTCCGCCAGGGCGGAACGG
>NZ_KB897783.1:0-403391 GCF_000377145.1 Streptomyces sp. CNT372
CAAACTCTCCATGAATGTTTACCCGTGATCGGGTCGACACATCACAGGGAGCGGAACCAGCCGGGCGGAAAATACCCGACGGTTCACAGCGTCCTCGCTGTTGTGTTTCTTCAAAGGAACCTCGACCAACCAACAACTCACGTCGGCTGGACGGGGTATCAACTAATCTGGCGTTGATTTTTGGCACGCTGTTGAGTTCTCAAGGAACGGACGCTTCCTTTGTACTCACCCCCAGAACTTCTGTGGGCTTTCCTCCGGGCGCTTCCCTTCGGTCTTGCGTTTCCGACTCTATCAGACTCTTTCGTGTCCGATTCCCGGCCGGCGGGAATGCTTCAAAGGAATCGCTTTCGCGTTTCCCTTTCGGCGTGGTCACTACGTTAGCCGATTTCCCGGGCGACTCATAATCGAGTCATTCGGACTGTATTTCGGCATGCCGAAACAAGACCCGTCCGGGCTTCGTCTTGTAGTAGTGGGTGGCCGCTCCGGGGCTGCCGATCAGCAGCGTCCCGTTCAAACGGCTCGGACTACATTAGGGGCCCATGCGGGACGAGTCAAGTCCGGCGACGTCCCGGGACGTGGGTTGTCGCGTGCCGGGCCCACGGCCGCTCAGATGCCGGCGGACGGCCCGGCCCTCCGGCTGAGCCGGTACGCCGAGACCGTCGGATCACCGGCGAGGGAGAAACGGTGCTGCCAGTCGTGGGCCCTGCTCACGCCGACCCGAGGCCCGACCCGGATGAGGGCGGCGGGTACGGGTTCCCCCTCGGACAGCGTGACCGCCATACCTGTCAGGAGGTTGACGCCGTTGTGCTCCGCCGTGATGCCGAGTGCCTGGCCGAGGTTCCCCGGACCGCGGGCCAGACGTGGGCTCTCGACCCTCTCCCCTCGCCGGTTGCGGGCCAGTTCCTCGCCCTCGATGACTCTGCCTGCACGGATGAGGACGGCCGAGGCGATGCCGTCCGTCCCGGTGACGACGTTGACACACCAGTGCAGACCGTGGGAGAGGTAGACGTACAGGTGTCCCGCGGGTCCGAACATGACGGCGTTGCGGGGGGTGCGGCCCCGGTAGGCGTGGGAGGCCGGGTCCTCCGCACCGGAGTACGCCTCGGTCTCCGTGATGGCGATGCTCACGGCCCCCTCCGGGGTCGTGCTGCTGAGGATGCTCCCCAGCAGTGCGGGGGCGACCTCCTCGGCCGGACGGGCGAGGGCCTCACCGTTCACAGCCACCGCCCCTGAGGGCCCGGGCGTGCCGGCCCCGTCGGACGCCGTGGCTTCGCCCCGCGGTCCGGAACGCCGTTCGTGGAGAGCATGTGCCAGCCCCATCAGACATTCGAAGATCTCCGCCGACGCACGTTCCGCACCTGTGGGGCACCCCCGGCCTCGGCAACTGGTACGACCGTCCGGTTCGACCGTCCGGTCGGGCCGGTCAGACCGAGGCCGCACCCGGCCACCCGGGTCCTGGACCGGGGGCCTTGACGCCCACTGCCGCACGACACCTTACCGTCGTCCCGCCGGGCACCGGCTCCGGCGGCAGGGCCCCAGCGGCTGCGTGCGATCAGCCATGCGGCGCGTGGAGTGTCGCGTTCGATGCGAGGTGTACCGGCCCGGTGGTCCGCCCATGCTCGGGGCGTCCGCCTCGCGGTGGACCAGTTCAACTCCGCCGCCTCCGAGGAGTTCCTCCTGGACCTGGTGGTCCACGACGACGGTGGTGAACCGGAGCGTGCGCGGGCCGTCGCGGGCCGGCTCTCCGCCGACGAGCGGGTCCTCGCCGTGCTCGGGCCGAGCGACGACACCTGCGCGGCGGCCGCGGTCGACCGGTACCAGCAGGCCCTGCTCGCCATGGTGTCGGTGTCCCTGGGACGCCCTCTCGCACGGACGGTGGGCACCCACCGCGTCTTCGTGGCCACCCGCCCCCGCGACGACCCCCTGGCCGCACCGCTGGTGGCCCATCTCTCCCGCACCGTGCGGACCCGGCACACGATGCTGCTCGCGGACGCCGCCCTGGGCGATGCCGGCTGGTTCCTGTGCCGGCACACGGCCGAGGCGCTGGGCGGAAAGGTCCGCACCGGGCTGCGGACCGTCGCGGGCGGCGGCGGTCCCGGGGGTTGGGGTGCCGTGGCCGGTCAGGTCGTGGCGAGCGGCGCGGACGCGGTGGTCTTCGCGGGCGGTACGGAGCCCGCGGCGCGTCTGGCGCGCGCCCTCGGCTCGGCCGGTTCACCGGCGCCCGGCTGGGCACGCACCACGCCATGGCGCCCGGGTTCCTCGACCTCGCCGGGGACGAGGCGCGGGGCTGGGTCTTCGCCGCGCCCTTCCTGGACCCGCGGAGGGAGAAGTCCGCCGAGGCGTTCACCGCCGCGCACCGGGAGCGCTTCGAGGGCGCCGACCCGCCCTGGTACGCGGCCGAGGCGTACGACGCGGCGCTGTTCCTCGTACGGGCCATCACCGAACTGGGTGCGGCCGGCTCGAACGGGGCGGTCTCGTGCGGCAGTTGCGCAGGATCCGCTACGAGGGCATCACCAAGGTGCTGCACTACGACCCCGGGGCCGGGGCCCACAACACCGACGCGCTGTACCTCTTCCGGGTGGACAGGGGCGCCTTCGTCTACCGGGGCAGGGCGCCGGCGCGGGAGCCGAGTCCGGCCCCGGCGACGAGCAGCTGGGCGTGCGCGGGGCGGTTTCCGGTCCGGGCGCCGGGCGCCGCGGCCGTCGCGCCCCCGGTCGGCCGCTGGGCGCCCCACCTGGGAACCGGGGCGGGCCGGGCCGGAGCGAGGCCCTGCTCGCCCACGGCGTACGGTCGGTGGTCCCGGTCACCGCATCGAGGTGACCGGGAACCGACCGCGGGCCCGTCGGCGTAATCGCTACCGGTACCGACGGGACCGACAAGATCGATCTAGGAGTGGGACATGGGCTTCAAGAAGCTGCTCGCGAGCCTGGGCGCCGGCGGCGCGTCCGTGGAGACGGTGCTGTCCGAGGAGAACGTCGTTCCGGGCGGCGTGGTGCAGGGTGAGGTCCGTGTCCAGGGCGGGTCCGTCGACCAGCAGATCGAGGGGCTGTCCGTCGGACTTCAGGCCAAGGTCGAGGTCGAGAGCGGCGACCAGGAGGTCAAGCAGAACATCGAGTTCACCAAGCTGCGGCTCGGCGGCGCGTTCGAGGTGAAGGCCGGTGCGGTGCACGTCGTGCCGTTCGGGCTGGAGATCCCGTGGGAGACGCCGGTCACCGCGATCGACGGGCAGATCCTGCGCGGGATGCACATCGGTGTGACCACGGAGCTGGAGATCGCGCGGGCCGTGGACTCGGGTGACCTGGACCCGGTCAACGTGCACCCGCTGCCCTCGCAGAAGGCGCTCCTCGACGCGTTCATCCAGCTCGGCTTCCGCTTCAAGAGCGCGGACATGGAGCGCGGCCACATCCGCGGGACGCGTCAGCGGCTGCCGTTCTACCAGGAGATCGAGTTCTACGCGCCGCAGCAGTACCGGGGCCTGAACGAGGTCGAGCTGACGTTCGTCGCGGACGACCGCGAGATGGACGTGATCCTGGAGATGGACAAGAAGCCGGGTCTGTTCACCGAGGGCAGCGACTCCTACAAGGCGTTCACGGTGGGTCACCACGACTTCGCCGGCACCGACTGGGCAGGATTCCTGAACCAGTGGCTCGCCGACGTCGGCGGGCGCCGTAACTGGTTCTAGGACACCGGGGCCCGGAGCCCCTGGTGTCCGGGTCCGCGGACAGAGGGTCCGAGGACACGACACAGCCGAACCCGGAGGTTTTCGACGTGGCCGAGCAGCAGCGGGCGCCCCTTCCGCACGACTTCCACCCGCCGGTGCACGAGTTCACCGTGGTGAGCGACGACATCGAGCACGGGGCCGAGCTGGCGGACGCCCAGGTACAGGCCGCGGGCAACACCTCGCCGCACCTGCGCTGGGAGGGGTTCCCCGAGGGGACCAGGAGCTTCGCCGTGACGTGCTTCGACCCCGACGCGCCGACGGGCAGCGGGTTCTGGCACTGGGTGCTGTTCGACATCCCGGTGTCGGTGACCGAGCTGCCCGCGGGCGCCGGCGGCGGGAAGTTCGAGGGGCTGCCCGAGGGGGCGCTCCATGTCCGCAACGACTACGGGACGAAGGACTTCGGGGGTGCCGCTCCCCCGGCGGGTGAGCGGCACCGCTATGTGTTCACGGTCTACGCGGTGGACAGCGAGAAGCTGGGCCCGGACGAGGACGCCTCGCCGGCCGTCGTGGGCTTCAATCTCCGCTTCCACACGCTCGGCCGGGCGCATCTGGTCGCCGAGTTCGAGGAGCCCGCGGCGGGCTGATTGTTCGTTTCCCGTTTGCCCTGCCCTGGTCCTGGAGAGATCAGGGCAGGGCAGTTTTTTGTTGCCGTGGCCGGGGGTTCGCTCCTTGGGCCGGCACGGATATTGCGTTGTCCATCCCGGCGCGCCCGGCCAGAGTTGATGCGAGCCCGAGCCCGTCGACTGGGCCGGCCGGGCCGGTGAACGGGAGGTGGGCATGATGCGGGACACGCTGGTGCTGAACGCGAGCTTCGAGCCGCTGTCGACGGTGACGCTGAACCGTGCGGTGGTGCTGGTGCTCCAGGACAAGGCCGTCGTCGAGCAGGCGCACCCCGGTCTGCGTGTCCGTGCCGCCGCCTTCGATCTGCCGGTGCCGCGGGTGATCAGGCTCTCCCGGTACGTACGGGTGCCCTTCCGAAGACAGGCCCCGTGGTCGAGGCGGGGTGTCCTGGTCCGGGACCAGCACCGGTGCGCCTACTGCGGTGGGCGCGCCACCACGGTGGACCACGTGGTGCCGAAGTCGCGCGGTGGCGCGGACTCCTGGCTGAACACGGTGGCGTCCTGTGCCGCGGACAACCACAGGAAGGCGGACCGGACTCCGGAGCAGGCGGGGATGCCGTTGCTGCGGGAGCCGTTCGAGCCGTCGCCGGCGCAGGCGATGCTGCTCGGGCTGCGGGCCGGTGAGCGGGAGGTGCTGCCGGACTGGCTGGTGACGGCGCGGGCCGCCGCCTGAGGCCCGGTCCGGTCGGCCGGCGGCTCAGCGCAGCAGCAGCTGGACGATCGCGGAGACGCCGACGACCACGATGAAGACGCGCAGAACCGTCGGCGGCAGCCGCCGTCCGACCTTCGCGCCGATCTGCCCGCCGATGGCGGAGCCGATGGCGATGAGGAGGACGGCGGTCCAGTCGAAGTCGGCGACGAAGAGGAAGAACAGCGCGGCGATGCTGTTCACGACGGCGGCGAGGACGTTCTTGACGGCGTTGAGGCGCTGGAGGGTGTCGTCCAGCAGGGTGCCCATCAGGGAGAGGTAGATGATCCCCTGGGCGGCGGTGAAGTAGCCGCCGTAGACGCTGGCCAGGAGGAGTCCGCCGAAGAGGACGGGCCCGCCGTCGCCCCGGACGGCGGTGCCCCGGCGCTCCCGTCGCCGCTGGACGGCGGCCGAGATGCGCGGCTGGAGGACGACGAGGACGAGGGCCAGGGCCACCAGGACGGGGACGATGGTCTCGAACGCGGTCTCGGGGAGCAGCAGGAGCAGTATCGCGCCGCTCAGGCCGCCGATCGCGGCGGCGGCGCCGAGGCGCAGCACCAGGCGGCGCTGGCCTCTGAGTTCCGCCCGGTAGCCGATGGCTCCGCTGATGGAACCGGAGACGAGGCCGAGGGCGTTGGAGACGGTGGCCGTGACCGGGGGGAGGCCGGTGGCGAGCAGGACGGGGAAGGTGATCAGGGTCCCGGATCCGACGATGGTGTTGATCGTGCCGGCGCCCATGCCCGCGGCGAAGACCGCCAGTGACTCCCAGAGGGACAAAGCCATCTCCTCATGTTCGGTGGGGCCTCCCCGCCGTTTAGGTCGAGGGGTCGAGGGGCCTCACCGATCATGCATGACGGCCGTGCCGGTCAGTCGATGGGGGGCTGCTCCCGGCGCTCGGTGCCGCCGGTCTGCTTGGGGACGCTGTTGCCGCCGCCCATGCCGGCCATCGGGTTGAAGTTGCCCATGGCTCCGCTGAGGCCCTTGAGGGCGTCGCCGATCTCGCTGGGGACGATCCAGAGCTTGTTGGCGTCGCCCTCGGCGATCTTGGGGAGCATCTGGAGGTACTGGTAGGCCAGCAGCTTCTGGTCGGCGTCTCCGGCGTGGATGGACTCGAAGACGGTCCGGATGGCCTGGGCCTCGCCTTCGGCCTTGAGGGCGGCGGCCTTGGCCTCGCCCTCGGCGCGCAGGATGGCGGACTGCTTCTCGCCCTCGGCGGTGAGGATCTGGGACTGGCGGATGCCCTCGGCGGTGAGGATCGCGGCGCGCTTGTCGCGGTCGGCGCGCATCTGCTTCTCCATCGAGTCCTGGATGGAGGTGGGCGGTTCGATCGCCTTGAGCTCGACGCGGTTGACGCGGATGCCCCACTTGCCGGTCGCCTCGTCGAGGACGCCGCGCAGGGCCGCGTTGATCTCCTCGCGGGAGGTGAGGGTCCGCTCCAGGTCCATTCCGCCGATGATGTTGCGCAGGGTGGTGACGGTGAGCTGCTCGATGGCCTGGATGTAGCTGGCGACCTCGTAGGTGGCGGCGCGCGCGTCGGTCACCTGGTAGTAGATGACGGTGTCGATGTTGACGACGAGGTTGTCCTGGGTGATCACCGGCTGCGGCGGGAAGGGGACGACCTGTTCGCGGAGGTCGATGCGGTTGCGGATCGAGTCGATGAACGGCACGACGATGTTGAGGCCCGCGTTGAGGGTGCGGGTGTAGCGGCCGAAGCGTTCGACGATGGCGGCGCTGGCCTGCGGGATGACCTGGATGGTCTTGATCAGGGCGATGAAGACCAGCACCACCAGAATGATCAGGACGATGATGATCGGTTGCATCGCGTTCCCTGTGCCCTTCGCTGCGGATGTCCTCGGTGGACCGTGCCGGGGGCCGGTCGATGATCAGTTTCCCAGAACGGATGATCAGTTTCCCAGAACTGGGGCCGTGGTGCGGGCCGTTCCGCGTCTTCGGCCGCGGCCGAAGGTCCGGTGCGGGTCTCCGGCCGCGCGGGCCTCACATGACGAGGGCGGTGGCACCGTCGATCTCGACGACGTCGACCTGGTGACCGACCTCGAAGGCGGCGGTCTCGTCGTAGGCGCGGGCGGACCAGATCTCGCCGGCGAGCTTGATGCGCCCGCTCTGGCCGTCGACGCGTTCGACGACGACGGCCTGACGGCCCCTCAGGGCGTCGACACCGCTGGCGAATCCGGGTTTCTGCGCGCGCTGGCGGGCGGCGAGGGGGCGGACGACGGCGATGAGCGCCACCGAGACCGCCACGAAGACGAGTACCTGCGCCACCACTCCGCCGCCGAGGGCGGCGGTGCCGGCTCCGGCGACCGCTCCCGCCGAGAACATGCCGAATTCGGGCATCGCGGTGAGCACCAGGGGAATGCCCAGTGCGACCGCGCCGATCAGCCACCACACCCATGCGTCGATGTCCACGCCGCCCATGGTAGGTCCGCCGGTCGTGCTCGGGACAGGGGGCGTGGCGGACCGGCGTCGGGGGTCCGGGGCGCTGCTGGGCTCGCAACGGGCTTACGGCGGTCGGGGGTTCGGCCGCCGGGTGCGGGCGGCGGTCAGCCGAGGGGCAGGCCCTGGGCACTCCAGCGCTCGCCGGTGCGCTCGACGACGAGCGGCAGTCCGAAGCAGAGGGAGAGGTTGCGGGAGGTCAGCTCGGTCTCCATCGGGCCGGCCGCGAGGATCTTGCCCTGACGGATCATCAGGACGTGGGTGAAGCCGGGGGCGATCTCCTCGACGTGGTGGGTCACCATGATCATGGAGGGGGCGTACGGGTCGCGGGCGAGGCGGCCGAGGCGGCGGACCAGGTCCTCGCGGCCGCCGAGGTCGAGTCCGGCGGCCGGCTCGTCGAGGAGGAGGAGTTCGGGGTCGGTCATCATCGCGCGGGCGATGAGGGTGCGCTTGCGCTCGCCCTCGGAGAGGGTGCCGAAGCGCCGGTCGAGGTACTCGGTCATGCCGAGGCGGTCGAGGAAGGCGCGGGCGCGCTGCTCGTCGACGTCGTCGTAGTCCTCGTGCCAGGTGGCGGTCATGCCGTAGGCGGCGGTGAGGACGGTCTGCAGGACGGTCTGGCGGGTGGGGAGCTTGTCGGCCATGGCGACGCCGGCCATGCCGATGCGGGGGCGCAGTTCGAAGACGTCGACGCCGCCGAGGCGCTCACCGAGGATCCGGGCGGTGCCGGAGGTCGGGAAGAGGTAGCTGGAGGCGAGGTTGAGGAGGGTGGTCTTGCCGGCGCCGTTGGGGCCGAGGATGACCCAGCGCTCGCCCTCCTTGACCGACCAGGAGACGTCGTCCACCAGAGCGCGTCCGTCGCGGACCACGGATACGTCCACCAGCTCCAGTACATCGCTCATGAGCGCGTTGTCTCCCCATGCGTCGTCTGCGTCGTCTGCGTCGTCTGCGTCCTCGCGGTGCCGCGAGATGTTACGAGGTGTTGCCGGGTGCTGCGGGCGGCGGTGCTCGTACGGGACAGCTGCGGGCACAGCGCCCAGGGGAAAACCTACGCCACCCGCCGGGCGGCCCGGTGCCCGGTCCCCGGGCTCGCGGGAACGCCTACGCTGGTCGCCATGCTGTGGGAACCACGTTCGGGGCGGCTGGCCGCCTGGGGGAACGCCGTACTGGCCGGGCTCGTCGCACCCGACGACGCGGTGGAGGCGATCGTCGGCGACGACGTCCGGCACCGGGTCGAGGATCTGCCCGGGGAGTCGGGCCGGGTCGGGCTGACGCTGGCGCTGGGGCGGCTGCGCGCGCTGGGGGTCACCGGGTTCCGGGTGGCGCTGCCCGCGCCGGGGCATCCGCTGGGGCTGAGCGGCCCGCCGGAGTTCAACGCCCGGGCCCTGGAGGCCGAGGAGGCCGTGGTGGGGACGGGGGCCGCGTGGGGTCTGGTGCCGGAGGTGCACGAGGCCGGTCCGGACGGGGACGTGCACACCGAGGTCGTGTGGCACTGCCTGCCGGTGCGCGAGGGGCCGCCCGCCGACGTGCCCTCCCTCGGTGAGGCGGAACGGGAGCTGGCCGAGGCGCTGCGGGAGGCGACGACGGTGCTGACCCGGCTGGACGTCGCCGGGTCCGGGCCGGTGGCCGAGGCGGCGGTGGACGCCTACCGGGCGCGGGCGGAGCGGGGTGCGGCCGAGCGGCTGGCGCCCGGGTATCCGCCTCGGTCGGTGCGGGTGCTGGAGCTGGCGCAGCGGGTCGGGCTGCTGATCTCGGTGGCGTACGAGAACGGTCACGGCGGGGCGGTGAGCGCCTCGCAGATGGCGGCGCGGGCGGAGGCGTTGCGTCCGGTCGAGCGGGTGGCCCGGCGTGCGCGGGTGGCCGCGTACAACGCGTTCGTCGAGGAGCAGGAGCGCCGGCGGGGCTGAGCGGCCGGCCGCACGGTCACGCGCCCGGTCCCGCGGTGTGCGGGGCCGGGCGCGTACGCGTGGTGCGGGGCGTCAGCCGTTGAGGCCGGCGTTGCCGAACGCGGGGTTCAGCAGGCCGATGACGTTGACGGAGTTGCCGACGAGGTTCACCGGGACGTGGACCGGGACCTGGACGAGGTTGCCGGAGGCGACGCCCGGGGACTTCACGGCCTCGCCGTGGGCGTGCGCGCCGCCGCTGGTGGCGGAGGCGGCGCCCGCGCTCACGGCCACGAGGCTGCCGGCGATCATGGTGAGGGCCGCGGCCTTCTTGACGTTCTTCACTGCTGTCATCCTCCTGAGCGTTCGCCGCGGCCGGCCGCCGCGGCTCGCACTGGAGAACGCCGCACGGCGCACGGGGATGCGCCATGTGAGTGACGTCCACCCGACAGTATGAATCTCGGATCGGAGCGTGACGTTCCGCACGCCTGCTCGTACGGACGCCTGTTCCGGCCGTCCGGCCACCCGGGGCGGCGCGCGGGCGGTCAGCCGGTCAGCCCGTGCCGCACCGCCCAGAGCGCCGCCTGGGTGCGGTCGGCCAGGTCGAGCTTCATCAGGATGTTCGAGACATGGGTCTTGACCGTCTTCTCCGAGAGGACCAGCGCGCGGGCGATCTCCCGGTTGGAGCGGCCGTCCGCGATCAGGCCGAGGACCTCGCGCTCCCGCTCGGTCAGGCTCGGGCCCCGGCCGGTGCCCGGCCCCGGGGCGTCGTCCGAGAGCAGCGCCCCCGCCACCTCCTGCTGGAGCAGGACATGGCCCGCGTGCACCGAGCGGATGGCCCGGGCGAGCGCCTCCGGGTCCACGTCCTTGTAGACATAGCCCGAGGCCCCGGCGCGCAGGGCGGGGACGACGGTGCGCTGCTCGGTGAAGCTGGTGACGATCAGCACCTTGGCCGGGTTCTCCAGCTCACGCAGCTTGCGCAGGGCGTCGATGCCGTCCGTGCCGGGCATTTTGACGTCCATCAGCACGACGTGGGGCTTCAGCTCCTCGGCGCGGGCCACGCCCTCCGCGCCGTCGCCCGCCTCGCCGACGACCTCGATGTCGTCCTGCACCTCCAGGAAGGTGCGCAGCCCGCGCCGGACCACCTGGTGGTCGTCGACCAGCAGCACGCGGATCCTGTCCTCAGCCACCGGGGACCTCCATCTCGATCGTGGTGCCCTTGCCGGGCGCCGATTCCACCGTGAGGCCGCCGCCCACGCCGCCCGCCCGGTCCCGCATGGAGACCAGGCCGAGGTGGCGCCCGGCGCGACGCACCGAGCCCGGCTCGAAGCCCTTGCCGTCGTCGCTGACCCGCAGGACCGCGCCCTGGCCCCGGCGGGCGAGGCTCACCTCGACCCGCCCGGCCTCCGCGTGCCGCAGGGCGTTGTGCAGGGCCTCCTGGGCGACGCGCAGCAGGGCCTCCTCCTGGGCGGCCGGCAGGGCCCGTATCCCGCGGGTCTCGAAGGTGACGCGGGCGGTGTGGGCCCGGTCAAGGACCTGGATCTGGGTGCGGAGGGTGTTGACCAGCCCGTCCTCGTCGAGCGCGGCGGGGCGGAGTTCGACGACGGCGGCCCGCAGCTCGTCGGCGGCCTCGGCGGCGAGCGCGGCGACCTGCTGGAGCTCCCCCTTGGCGCGGGCCGGGTCGCGGTCGACCAGGGCGGCCGCGGCCTGGGCGGTGAGCCGCAGGGAGAAGAGCTTCTGGCTGACGGCGTCGTGCAGCTCGTGGGCGAGGCGGGAGCGCTCCTCGGCGATGGTCAGCTCGCGGCTGCGCTCGTAGAGCCGGGCGTTGGTGAGGGCGATGGCGGCGTGCTGGGCGAGGATGCCGAGGAGTTCCTCGTCGTCCTCGGTGAAACCGCAGCTGCCGGCCGGGCGGGGGCAGCGCTTGTTGGCGAGGAACAGGGCGCCGATGACGTCCTCGCCGTCCTTGATGGGCAGGCCGAGGAAGTCGGACATGTCGGGGTGGGCGGCGGGCCAGCCCTCGAAGCGGGGGTCCTCGCGCACGTCGGCGAGCCGCTCGGTCCGGGCGCCCTGGAGCATCGCGGCGAGGATGCCGTGCTGGCGCGGGAGGGGGCCGATGGCCTTCCACTGCTCGTCGCTGACGCCGTCGACGACGAACTGGGCGAAGCCGCCGTGGTCGTCGGGGACGCCGAGCGCCGCGTACTCCGCGTCCAGCAGGTCCCGGGCGGAGGCCACGATCGTCTTGAGCACGTCGCGCACCTCCAGATGCCTGCTCATGGCGAGGAGCGCGGTGCTCACGGCGGCCAGGCCGGAGCTCGGTCGGTGACTCATGACCTCACCGTACCGGTGGGTTGTGACGGTCCGTATCGGGCCGGGGACGGCCCCGGCCCGGGTCGCTGGTCGTAGGCCGAAGTGCCCTGGCCGGTGGGGTCCGGCGCACGAGGCGGCCGCCCGGCGGGCGTTCCTACGGTGACGGCACAGGTGGCGGCGCAGATGATGCCGCTCACCCCGAGACCCGAGGGAGAGGGGCGGTCGTCATGCCGGTTGCGGTGATCACAGGGGCGTCGAAGGGGCTGGGCCGGGCGCTGGCCGAGCGGCTCGCGGCGCAGGGCTGGGACCTGGTGCTCGGGGCGCGGACCGGGGAGGTGCTGAAGGAGAGCGCCGCGTCCGCCGGGGCGCACGGGACGCGGGTGGTGGCCGTGGCGGGTGATGTCACGGACCCGGCGCACCGGGCGGAGCTGGTGGCCGCCGCGGGGGCGCTGGGCGGTCTCGATCTGCTGGTGAGCAACGCGAGCGCGCTGGGGGCCGAGCCTCTGGTGCGGCTGGCGGAACTGCCGCTGGACGGGTTCCGGGCGGCGCTGGAGACCAACGCGGTGGCCGCCCTGGGGCTGGTGCAGGAGGCGCTGCCGCTGCTGCGGCGCTCGGCGCGGGGCGCCGTGCTGGCGGTCAGCTCGGATGCGGCCGTGGAGGCGTACGGGACCTGGGGCGGGTACGGGGCGTCGAAGGCGGCGCTGGACCTGCTGGCGGGGGTGCTGGCGGTGGAGGAGCCGGAGCTGCGGGTGTGGAGCGTGGACCCGGGGGACATGGCGACGGATCTGTACGCGGCGGCGGTGCCGGACGACGAGGAGCCGCGGCCCTCGCCGGCGCAGGTGGCGCCGGACTTCGCGCGGCTGGTCGCGGAGCGGCCGGCGAGCGGCCGGGGCACCGCCCGGGATCTGCTGGGGTCCCGGTGAGGGCGGTGGCGGCGCTGCCGGCGCTGGAGTCGCTGAGGGTGCCGGAGGGACTGTCGGCCCGGGTGCCCGCGGAGGAGCGCGGCACGGGCCGGGACGACGTGCGGCTGCTGGTCTCACGGGGCGCGCGGGTGACGCACCACGCGTTCCGGGACCTGGGCGGGCTGCTGCGGGCGGGGGACGTGCTCGTGGTGAACACCTCCCCCACCCTGGCCGCCGCGGTCGACGGGCGGATCGGCGCGGAGCCGGTGGTGGTGCACTTCTCGACTCGCCGGGACGGCGGGCGGCAGTGGGCGGTGGAGCTGCGCACGCCGGACGGGTCGGGGACCACGGGGCCGCGTCCGGGCGGGCCACCGGGTCTGGTGGTGCGGCTGCGGGGCGGTGCGCGGTTGGTGCTGGAGGAGCGGCTCGCGCCGGGGGCGGACCGGCTGTGGTGGGCGTCGGTGTCGGTCCCGGTGCCGGGGCTGCTGGCGCGGTACGGGCGGCCGATCCGCTACCGGTACACGGCCCGGGACCAGCCGCTCGCGGCGTACCAGACGGTGTTCGCGCGGCCCTCGCCGGACGGGGCCGGGTCGGCGGAGATGCCGAGCGCGGCGCGGCCGTTCACGGCGCCGCTGGTGGCGGAGCTGGTGAGCCGGGGGGTGCAGTTCGCGCCGGTGGTGCTGCACACGGGGGTGGCGTCGGCGGAGGCGCACGAGCCGCCGTACCCGGAGCCCTTCGCGGTGCCGGCGGCGACCGCGCGGCTGGTGAACGCGGCCCGGGCGGGCGGCGGGCGGGTGGTCGCGGTGGGGACGACAGCGGTGCGGGCGCTGGAGTCGGCGGCGGCGCCTTCGGGGGTGGTGGCGCCCGCGTCCGGGTGGACGGACCTGGTCGTCACCCCGAGGCGCGGGGTGCGGGTGGTGGACGGGCTGCTGACCGGGCTGCACGAGCCGGAGGCGTCCCATCTGCTGATGCTGGGGGCCGTCGCGGGGACGGGCGAGCAGGACGGGGAAGGGGCACTGGCCTCGGCGTACGCCGAGGCGCTGAGGCTGCGCTACCTCTGGCACGAGTTCGGGGACACGCATCTCCTCCTCCCGGATGAGGGCACTCACGGTGTGGGTTGCTGATGCAACAGACGGTGAGGCGGAGGGGCGCCCCGTGTGAGCCCGCGCATAGGGCGTGGGTCACTTACGAACCGCCCTAGTGGATACATAAGGGGCATGTGAGCACGGACAGCGCGGGTGAAACGGACGTATGGGGCAAGGGTGATCCACTACCACGGATAGTACGTCACACCTTTGCCACGGGATTTTGCTGCCGCTAAGAATTGCCGACGTCGCTTCCACGAACAGCGCAGAGCCGAACCGGCCCTGGAGCGACTCCCCGCTATTCGAAGAGGTACATCTGTATGTCCGCGTTCAACACTTCCGCTCTCCGTCGTCTCCGATCGCGCAAGGCCGCGGTCACCGGTGTCGCCGTCGCCGCCTCCGCCGCCGTGGCGCTCTCCCTCGCGCCGGCCGACGCCGAGGCCGGCACGACCGCCGAGGTCGCGGCCGCCCCGGCCGCCTGGAAGGCCAGCCCCGAGCAGGCCGCCAAGGTGCAGGAGAGCATCGCCACGCAGCAGACGTCCTTCGAGGCCCAGCTCAAGGCGGCGCAGGCGAAGAAGAAGGCGGAGGCCGAGGCCGCGAAGAAGGCCGCCGAGGCCAAGAAGAAGGCCGAGGCGAAGGCCGCCGCGGAGAAGCGCGCCAAGGAGAAGGCGGCCGCCGACCGGTCCGCCCGCGCCGCCGCGAAGCCCGCCAAGGTGACCTACCCGAACAACCTGGACGGCTGGATCCGCGAGGCCCTGTCCATCATGAAGAAGCACGACATCCCCGGCTCGTACGAGGGCATCCACCGCAACATCATGCGTGAGTCCAGCGGCAACCCGCGTGCGATCAACAACTGGGACATCAACGCCATCAACGGCGTCCCGTCGAAGGGCCTGCTCCAGGTCATCAAGCCCACCTTCGACGCCTACCACGTCCCGGGCACCAAGAAGGACCAGTACGACCCGGTCGCCAACATCGTCGCCGCCTGCAACTACGCGGCCGACCGCTACGGCTCCATGGACAACGTCAACAGCGCCTACTGAGCCTGCGCGGACCTGCCACCGGGCAGCACCCGCGGCCCCGCGACGGAGCGGAGCGCGCGCCACGACATACGCCGGAGGGCGCACCCGACACGGGTGCGCCCTCCGGGCGTCGCGCGGTGCCTGCGGGCCCGGGCCCGCACGGGTCACTTGCGCATGACCTCCGGCTCGTGGCGGCGCAGGAAGCGCGCCACCAGGAAGGCGCAGAGCGCGCCGAGGGCGAGCAGTGCGCCCATGTCCAGCATCCAGGCCCCGGCGTCGTGGTCCCAGAGCGGGTCCGTGCTGGCCGGGTCGTCCGTGTTGGGGTTGATCCGGTTGAAGTCCAGCGTGGTGCCGGCCGCGGCGACCGCCCAGCGCGAGGGCATCAGATACGAGAACTCGTTGACGCCGACGGTGCCGTGCAGGATGAACAGGCAGCCGGTGAAGACGACCTGGACGATCGCGAACATCACCAGCAGCGGCATGGTCTTCTCGGCGGTCTTGACCAGGGCCGAGATGATCAGGCCGAACATCATCGAGGTGAAGCCCAGCGCCATGATCGGCAGGGACAGCTCCAGCAGGACCGCGCTGCCGAGGATCAGGCCCTCCTCCGGCAGCTCACGGGTGGCGAAGCCGATCGCGCCGACCAGCGCGCCCTGGAGGACGGTGATCGCGCCGAGGACGATCACCTTGGACATCAGGTAGGCGGAGCGCGACAGGCCGGTGGCCCGTTCCCGCTCGTAGATCACCCGTTCCTTGATCAGCTCGCGGACCGAGTTGGCGGCGCCCGCGAAGCAGGCGCCCACCACCAGGATCAGCAGGACCGTGGTCGCCGTGCCGTTAGGGATGACCCGCCCGGTCTGCTCGTTCACGTTGACCAGCAGGCCCTTGTCCGGGTCGATCACCAGGCTGACCGCTCCCAGGACCGCCGGCAGGATCAGCATCAGGGCCATGAAGCCCTTGTCCGAGGCGATCACCGAGACATAGCGCCGGATCAGGGTGAACAGCTGCGAGCCCCAGCTCTGCGGCTTCGGCGGCCGCATCTGCTGCGCGGACGGCATGCTCACCGCCTGCGGGGCGACCGCGTCGAGGTCCGCCGCGTACATCTGGTAGTGCTGGGAGCCCTTCCAGCGGCCCGCCCAGTCGTAGTCGCGGTAGTTCTCGAAGGCGGAGAAGACATCGGCCCAGGTGCTGTAGCCGAAGAAGTTCAGCGCCTCCTCGGGCGGCCCGAAGTACGCCACCGCGCCACCCGGCGCCATGACCAGCAGCTTGTCGCAGAGCGCCAGCTCGGCGACCGAGTGCGTGACCACCAGGACCGTGCGGCCGTCGTCCGCGAGGCCGCGCAGCAGCTGCATGACATCGCGGTCCATGCCCGGGTCGAGGCCCGAGGTCGGCTCGTCCAGGAAGATCAGGGAGGGCTTGGTCAGCAGCTCCAGGGCGACCGAGACGCGCTTGCGCTGGCCGCCGGAGAGGGCGGTGACCTTCTTGTCCTTGTGGATGTCGAGCTTCAGCTCGCGCAGCACCTCGCCGATGCGCGCCTCGCGCTCGGCCTCGGTGGTGTCCGCGGGGAAGCGCAGCTTCGCCGCGTACTTCAGCGCCTTACGGACGGTGAGCTCCTTGTGCAGGATGTCGTCCTGCGGGACCAGACCGATGCGCTGGCGCAGCTCGGCGAACTGCTTGTAGAGGCTGCGGTTGTCGTAGAGGACGTCGCCCTGGTTGGCGGGCCGGTAGCCGGTGAGCGCCTTGAGCAGGGTGGACTTTCCGGAGCCGGACGGGCCGATGACGCCGATCAGCGACTTCTCGGGCACCCCGAAGGAGACGTCGCGCAGGATCTGCTTGCCGCCGTCGACGGTCACCGTCAGGTGCCGGGCCGAGAAGGAGACCTCGCCGGTGTCGACGAACTCCTCCAGCCGGTCGCCGACCAGCCGGAAGGTGGAGTGGCCGACGCCGACGATGTCGTTCGGACCGATGAGGACCGTGGAGGACTTGGCGATCGGCTGGCCGTTGACATAGGTGCCGTTGTGCGAACCGAGGTCACGGATCTCGAAGCGGCCGTCGGGCGTCGCGACGAACTCCGCGTGGTGCCGGGAGACCTGGAGGTCGGAGACGACCAGCTCGTTCTCCAGGGCGCGGCCGATGCGCATCACACGCCCGAGGGCGAGCTGGTGGAACGTGGTCGGGCTGCGGTCGCCGTGGACGAAGCCGCCGCCGTGGTGGCCCTGGCCGCCCTGCTGGTGCGGGACCTGCGGCTGCGCGGCCGGCGGCTGCTGCGGCCAGCCCTGCTGCTGGGGCGGCTGCCCGGGGGCGGGGGCGCCCTGCCAGCCCTGCTGAGGGGCATGCTGGGGGGCCTGGTGGGGAGCCGCCTGCGGCGCCTGGGGCGCGGCCTGCTGGGCGGCGGCCTGCTGCGGGGCCGCGGCCTGCGCGCTGTAGGCTCCGGCCGCGGCGGTCAGATTCAGCCGGGGGCCGTCGGTGGCGTTGCCCAGATGCACGGCGGAGCCGGCGCCGATCTCCAGCTGCTGGATCCGCCGGCCCTGCGCATAGGTGCCGTTGGTGCTGCCGTGGTCCTCGATGGCCCAACTGCGGCCGTTCCAGCTGATCGTGGCGTGCCGCCACGAGACTCTGGCGTCGTCGACCACCACATCACCCTGGGGATCACGGCCCAGGGAGTACGCCCTGGCCGGATCGAGGGTCCAGGTGCTTCCGTTCAATTCCAGTACGAGTTCCGGCACTCCATGCCCCACTAGTTGTCCCCCGAACTTCCCCCGTCGCCGGGAGTCTAGGGATGGCGAACATCGTGGGGAACTATTTCAGGCCCGGTCCCGTATCCGAAAGTCAGGCCCGGTGAAGACCGCCTTCGTCACGGAGTTGGGACCTTCGTCGCCGACCGGGGACGCCGACCGGCGACGCGAAGGAAGGCCTATCCGGTCGGAACACCGCCGAACGCACCCAAACGGAACCAAAACTCCGATTCCTCCCGGACGGTGCTCCGGCCCGCGGGCCCCCACCGGGCCTGTCCGCCCGGCCCGCCCGCCGGGGCTGTCCGTCAGGCGGGACGGCGGGCCCGGGCCCGGCCCGCGCCGGATACGGTGGGAACACCATGAGTGCAGCGCAGACCCCTCCGGGCACAGACGTCCCCACCCTTCTCGTGAAGATCTTCGGGAAGGACCGCCCCGGTATCACCGCCGGGCTCTTCGACACCCTGGCCGCCTACGCGGTCGACGTGGTCGACATCGAGCAGGTCGTCTCCCGTGGACGCCTCGTCCTGTGCGCCCTGGTGACCGCGCCGCGGGGAGCCTCGGAGGGCGATCTGCGGGCGACCGTGCACAGCTGGGCCGAGTCCCTGAAGCTCCAGGCCGAGATCATCTCCGGCACCGGCGACAACCGGCCACGCGGCAGCGGCCGTTCCCATGTGACCGTGCTGGGCAACCCGCTGACCGCCGAGTCCACCGCCGCCATAGCGGCCAGGATGAGCGACATGGGCGCCAACATCGACCGGGTGTTCCGGCTGGCGAAGTATCCGGTCACGGCGGTCGAGTTCGCGGTCTCCGGCGTCGAGACGGAACCGCTGCGCACCGCCCTCGCGCCCCTCGCGCACGGCATCGGGGTGGACGTGGCCGTCGTCTCGGCGGGCCTGCACCGGCGCGCCCAGCGCCTGGTCGTGATGGACGTCGACTCGACCCTGATCCAGGACGAGGTCATCGAGCTGTTCGCGGCCCACGCCGGCTGCGAGGACGAGGTCGCCGCGGTGACCGAGTCGGCGATGCGCGGCGAGCTGGACTTCGAGCAGTCGCTGCACGCCCGGGTGGCGCTCCTCGCGGGCCTGGACGCGTCGGTGGTGGACAAGGTGCGCGCCGAGGTGCGCCTCACCCCCGGCGCCCGGACCCTGATCCGCACGCTGAAGCGCCTGGGCTACCAAGTGGGCGTGGTGTCCGGCGGTTTCACCCAGGTCACCGACGACCTCCGGGAGCGCCTGGGCCTGGACTTCGCCTCCGCCAACACCCTGGAGATCGTCGACGGCAAGCTCACCGGCCGGGTGATCGGCGAGGTGGTGGACCGGGCGGGCAAGGCGCGGCTGCTGCGCCGTTTCGCCGCGGAGGCCGGGGTGCCGCTCTCCCAGACGGTGGCCATCGGCGACGGCGCCAACGACCTGGACATGCTGAACGCGGCGGGCCTGGGCGTCGCCTTCAACGCCAAGCCGGTGGTCCGCGAAGCCGCGCACACGGCGGTGAACGTGCCGTTCCTGGACACCGTGCTGTATCTGCTGGGCGTCACCCGCGAAGAGGTCGAGGCCGCGGACGACGGCACCGAGGAGCACTGACGCCCCCGTACGCCGAAGGTCCCCGGCGCACCTGACCGGTGCGCCGGGGACCTCGGCTTCCGGGCGGGGGCCGGGCGGGGTCAGTCGTGCGGGGCCCAGTAGTCGAGCAGCGTGCCGACGCCGTGCTCCAGGGACTTCCACGAGCCGGTGAAGGACACCACGGCGAACGCGGCGGTCGGGAAGCCGGAACGGGTCATCCGGTTGTGCGCGTCACCCTCCGCGCTGCCGGAGAGGGCGTCGGAGAGCGCGTGCATACCGGGGTTGTGGCCGATGACGAGGAGATCGGCCACGTCGTCGGGCGTCTCGTTGAGGAGGGCGATCAGTTCGCCGAGCGAGGCCTCGTACAAGCGGTCCTCGTAGACGGTCCGCGGGCGCTCGGGCAGCTCGTGGACGGCGAGCTTCCACGTCTCTCGCGTTCGGACGGCGGTGGAGCACAGGGCGAGGCCGAAGGGGATGCCGGTCTCGGCGAGCCGGCGTCCGGCTACGGGGGCGTCCATGCGGCCGCGCTCGGCGAGCGGGCGGTCGTGATCGGCGACCTGGGGCCAGTCGGCCTTGGCGTGCCGGAGAAGAACGATCCTGCGGGACTCGGGAGATCCGGGGGCTTTCCCTCCGGATGACACAGCGGCGCTCATGCATCCCAGCTTCGCATGAAACGCGCCATCGGGCGCAGGGTGTTGACGTCTCTCCCTCGAAGGAGGAGGGCCTCAGCGGACCAGCATGTCCCGCAGGTGCGCCAGCAGCTCGGGGACCACCGGCGCGCTCCCGGCGGCGTGCGCGTCACCGGCCCCGGCGATCAGCGCGAGCAGTGCGGCGAAGGCGACGACGGGGAGGGCGAGCGCCCACCACGGCAACCGCGCGGCGCGGGCACCGACGACCGGGGTCTGCGGGTGGGACCGGGTGCGTGTGCGGGCCGGCATCGCCGCCTCCGTGGGTCGGTTTCCTGTGTATACGGAAACCGTACGGATCTTGGGGCTCGGGCCCCATCCGGAGACCCACCCACTCGACCCTGACCCTGGCCCCCTAGGGGGTAGGGGGAATCCCCTACCGAGGCCGGGGGTGGGGCCCCGGTATCCGTTGGCAGCACCCCGGAGGCGAACCGAGCCCCTGAGAGATCACGGCGCCGCGATGGTGGCGATGACCGAGATCACCACGCCGATGAGGAGGATGAGGCCGAAGATCCCGAGGAGCTTCTTCTGGCCGTTCTGGGGGTTCGGGTCGAGCACCATGCGCTCAGTGTCGCAGACCCTTCTCGTCCTCGATCGTGCGGTCCCGTCCCGCCAGCGTGCCGACGATCATCTGTGGCACCAGCAGCCCGGCCATCAGCAGCAGCGGTACGGTCCAGCCTCCGCTGTGCTGGTAGAGGACGCCGACGAGCAGCGGGCCCGGAATGGAGATCAGGTACCCCGTGGACTGCGCGAAGGCCGAGAGCCGCACCACCCCCGCCCCCGTCCGCGAGCGCATGCCGATCATGGTGAGGGCCAGCGGGAACGCGCAGTTGGAGATGCCGAGCAGCAGCGCCCACGCCCAGGCCCCGGCGGCCGGGGCGAGCAGCAGGCCGAGGTAGCCGGTGAGTCCGCAGAGGCCGAGTGCGACGACGATCGGGCCCTGGTTGCGCAGCCGGGTCGCGAGGCGCGGGATGACGAAGGCGAGCGGGACGCCCATGACCATGGTGACGGCCAGCAGCACGCCCGCCGTGGAGGCGGAGACGCCCGCGTCACGGAAGATCTGCGGCATCCAGCCCATGGTGATGTACGCGCCGGTGGCCTGGAGGCCGAAGAAGCAGCCGAGCGCCCAGGCCGTGGGGCTGCGGGTGATACGCGGCGCCGGGCCGGCGGTCCGAGCCGCGCGCGCCTGCCCGCCTGCGGGCCGCTCCCCTGCCCCGTTCCGGTCGCGGACCAGGGCGAGCCAGGGCAGCACGGCGAGGACGCCGAGGAGCGCCCAGACCGCGAGCCCGGTGCGCCAACTCCCGCCCAGGGCCGAGGTGACGGGGACCGTCGCGGCCGCCGCCAGGGAGGTGCCGAGGGCGAGGGCCATGGAGTAGAGACCGGTCATCGAGCCGACCCGGTCCGGGAAGTACTTCTTCACGATCACCGGCATCAGCACATTGCTGACGGCGATGCCCATGAGGGCGAGGGCGCTGGCCGCGAGGAAGCCCGCGGAGCCGCCCGCGAAGGGCCGGACGGCGAGGCCGAGGGCGATGGCCGCCATGCCCGCGCACACCACGGCGGCCGGCCCGAAGCGGCGGGCGAGCCGGGGCGCGGCGATACCGAAGACGGCGAAGCAGAGCGGGGGCACGGAGGTGAGGAGTCCGGCGACCGTGCCGCTCATGTGCAGGCCGACGCGGGCCTCTTCGAGGAGCGCGCCGAGGCTGGTGATCGCGGGCCGGAGGTTGAGGGCCGCGAGGACGATGCCGAGCACCACGAGCCGGACGGTCCACACCGAGGCCGCCGGACCCGCAAGGTCCGGCGGACCGGCCAGGTCCGCCCGAGCCGCCGGGCCCACCACGCGCCCCGCCGCTCCCCGGGGCGCCTGACGCCCGGCCGGCGGCGCGGCGGGAGAATCGGCGGAGGTACGGGGTGCCGGGTGGGCGGGTCGCAGGGTTCGGATCTCGTCACGCATGGTACCCATCATAGAATCATGGGATGATTGGTTGTCCACCCGCGTCCCCACCGCGTCCCCACCGGGTCCCGACCGGTCCCACCCCCTCCCCGCGCACGCCCCACCCGCGCCCGACGAAGAGGAGCACCATGGCGCTGTCCTCACCCCGCCGTTCCGCGCTCTCCGACCAGGTGATCGCACAGCTGCGGAACCAGATCACCTCGGGCGAGTGGCCGGTCGGTTCGCGCATCCCGACCGAGCCGGAGCTCGTCGAGCAGCTCGGCGTGGCCCGCAACACGGTCCGCGAGGCGGTGCGCGCGCTGGCGCACAACGGTCTGCTGGACATCCGCCAGGGTTCGGGCACCTATGTCGTGGCGACCAGCGAGCTGGCCGGGGTGATGCACCGCCGCTTCGCCGGCGCCGACCCGCGCCATGTGGCCGAGCTGCGCTCCACCCTGGAGTCCTCGGGCGCCCGGCTGGCGGCGGAGCGGCGCACGGACAAGGACCTGGCCCAGCTCGACGCGCTGCTGGCGCGGCGCGAGGAGGCGTGGGCGTCCGGTGACGCGGAGCGTTTCGTCGCCGCGGACGCCACCTTCCACCTGGCGGTGGTCGCCGCCTCGCACAACGAGGTCCTCACGGAGCTGTACGCGGACCTGGCGGACCTGCTGCGCGACTGGCTCCGCGACGACGTGGGGCAGGAGCTCCGGCCGGAGCACCACATGGACCACGCGCGGATGGTGGAGGCGATCCGGGCGGGCGACGGGGAGACGGCCGCCGCGGAGGCCGCCGGCTATCCGTTCATGTGCCTGCGGCGGCCGGAACCGGCTGGTGGCTGACCCAGACCGCGCGTATCTCCTTCCAGCACCGCTGGCTCAGCTCCGTGTACCCGGCGGGGAGCAGCTCGACGGGGGTGGTGTCCGCGTCCAGGTCCCACCAGCGCTCGCACTCGACGTGCAGCCGTATGCGGTCGGCGTTGGGGAAGGGGTTGTGGCAGTGCGCGGTGACCCGGGAGCCGTCGACCACGGTCCGGCAGACGGCCTCGTAGACGGGCTCCTTCTTCGGCGGGGGCTGCTGGGGGCCGCCGGCGCCGGGGAGCAGATGGGAGGTGGCGGTGGGGGTCGCCCAGAGGAGTACCGTCGCCGCGGCAAGCACGGTGGCGTTGCGCCAGTTCGTCACCATCGGCAGGACACCCCCTCGGCCGAACTGCGGCGCGTGCGCCGCAAAAGCACCACAAGGAAGATTGCCCCTCCAGCATCACCGCCGCCCCCGGCCACCGCTCACCCGTAGGGCCGAACGGGGGACGCCCCGCCCTCCGCGCAGGGCGGGGGACGGGGCGTCCGGAAGTGCGTCGGTGCTGGTCAGGCGCCCATGATGTGCACGCCGCCGTCGACGTGGACGATCTCGCCGGTGGTCTTCGGGAACCAGTCGGAGAGCAGGGCGACCACACCGCGGCCGGTGGGCTCCGGGTCCGCCATGTCCCAGGCGAGCGGGGAGCGGTCGTCCCAGACCTTGGCCAGGTCCGTGAAGCCCGGGATGGACTTGGCGGCCATGGAGCCGATCGGACCGGCGGAGATCAGGTTGCAGCGCACGCCCTGCTTGCCCAGGTCGCGGGCGAGGTAGCGGCTGGTGGCCTCCAGGGCGGCCTTGGCCGGGCCCATCCAGTCGTACTGCGGCCAGGCGAACTGCGCGTCGAAGGTGAGGCCGACGACGGAGCCGCCCTCCTCCATCAGCGGCAGGCAGGCCATGGTCAGCGACTTCAGCGAGAACGCCGAGACGTGCATCGCCGTGGCGACCGACTCGAAGGGCGTGTTCAGGAAGTTGCCGCCGAGGGCGTCCTGTGGGGCGAAGCCGATGGAGTGCACGACGCCGTCGAGGCCGCCGAGCTCGTCGCGCACCAGACCGGCCAGCCGGTCCAGGTGCTCGTCGTTGGTGACGTCCAGCTCGATGACCTTGGCGGGCTTCGGCAGCTTCTTGGCGATGCGCTCGGTGAGCGTGGGCCGCGGGAACGCCGTGAGGACGACCTCGGCGCCCTGCTCCTGGGCCAGCTTCGCGGTGTGGAAGGCGATGGAGGACTCCATCAGCACACCGGTGACGAGGATGCGCTTGCCGGCGAGGATTCCACTCATGTGATCAGTGACCCATGCCCAATCCGCCGTCAACGGGGATGACGGCTCCAGTGATGTACGAGGCGTCGTCGGAGGAGAGGAACCGCACCGCGGCGGCGATCTCCTCCGGCTGCGCGTAGCGCCCGAGCGGCACCTGCGAGACGATCCCGGCGCGCTGCTCGTCGGTGAGCACCTGGGTCATGTCGGTGTCGACAAAACCGGGGGCGACGACGTTGAAGGTGATGTTGCGCGAGCCCAGCTCGCGGGCGAGGGAACGCGCGAAGCCGACGAGACCGGCCTTGGAGGCGGCGTAGTTGGCCTGGCCGGCCGAGCCGAGCAGCCCGACGACGGAGGAGATGAGGACGACGCGGCCCTTCTTCGCCCGCAGCATGCCGCGGTTGGCGCGCTTGACCACGCGGAAGGTGCCGGTGAGGTTGGTGTCGAGGACGGACGTGAAGTCCTCCTCGGACATGCGCATCAGCAACTGGTCCTTGGTGATGCCGGCGTTGGCGACCAGCACCTCCACGGGACCGTGCTTCTCCTCGATCTCCTTGTAGGCCTGCTCCACCTGCTCGGCGTCGGTGATGTCGCACCTGACCGCGAGGCAGCCCGCCTCGGTCAGGACCGCCGGGGGCTCCCCCGAGCGGTAGGTGATGGCCACCTTGTCGCCGGCGTCGGCGAACGCGCGGGCGATGGCGAGGCCGATGCCCCGGTTTCCTCCGGTGACGAGAACCGAGCGGCTCAACGGATCACCCTTTCCCTGTTCGGTCTGGTACGCCTTGCAAACTATCGGTACCGGCCACCGGACGGGGAATCGGGCCCTGACAGCGCCGTACGGCCACCGCTGTCGGGTCCCTACAGAACCCGGCGGGCCGCTTCCGCGTCGAACCCGCTGGCAACGGCACCCCGCGACGCGACATGATCGGGGCGTTCCGTCTCGACGACAGGAGACATTCCGTGCCTCATTCCATCGACGCGGCGTTCACCGCGCTGCCGTTGCGCGCGCTGGCCGACGCGGCGCTCGCCCGCGCCCGCGCGCTCGGGGCCGAGCACGCCGACTTCCGCCTGGAGCGGGTGCGCAGCGCCTCGTGGCGGCTGCGCGACGCCAAGCCCTCGGGCTCGTCCGACACCACCGACCTCGGGTACGCGGTGCGGGTGGTGCACGGCGGGGCGTGGGGGTTCGCCTCCGGGGTGGACATGACCATGGACGCGGCGGCCCGGGTGGCCGGGCAGGCGGTCGCGATGGCGAAGCTCTCCGCGCAGGTGATCGCGGCCGCCGGCTCGGACGAGAGGGTCGAGCTGGCCGAGGAGCCGGTGCACGCCGAGAAGACGTGGATCTCCTCGTACGAGGTGAACCCCTTCGAGGTGCCCGACGAGGAGAAGTCCGGGCTGCTGGCCGACTGGAGCGCGCGGCTGCTGCGCGCGGACGGCGTGGCGCATGTGGACGCCTCGCTGCTCACCGTCCAGGAGAACAAGTTCTACGCGGACACCGCCGGCACGGTGACCACCCAGCAGCGGGTGCGGCTGCATCCGCAGCTCACGGCCGTCGCCGTGGACGGCACCTCCGGCGAGTTCGACTCCATGCGCACCATCGCGCCGCCGGCGGGCCGCGGCTGGGAGTACCTGACCGGCACCGGCTGGGACTGGGATGCGGAGCTGGAGGAGATCCCCGGGCTGCTGGCGGAGAAGATGCGCGCGCCGGGCGTCGAGGCGGGCCGCTACGACCTGGTCGTGGACCCGTCGAACCTGTGGCTGACCATCCACGAGTCCATCGGCCACGCCACCGAGCTGGACCGGGCGCTCGGCTACGAGGCGGCGTACGCGGGGACCTCGTTCGCCACCTTCGACCAGCTGGGCAAGCTGGCGTACGGATCCTCGGTGATGAACGTGACGGGCGACCGCACGGCCGAGCACGGGCTCGCGACCATCGGCTACGACGACGAGGGAGTGGCGGCGCAGAGCTGGGACCTGGTGAAGGACGGCACCCTGGTCGGCTACCAGACCGACCGCCGGATCGCGAAGCTCACGGGCCTGGGCCGTTCCAACGGCTGCGCCTTCGCCGACTCCCCCGGGCACGTCCCGGTGCAGCGGATGGCGAACGTCTCCCTCCAGCCGGACCCGGGCGGGCTGTCCACGGAGGACCTGATCGGGGGCGTGGAGCGCGGGATCTACGTGGTCGGGGACCGGTCCTGGTCGATCGACATGCAGCGCTACAACTTCCAGTTCACCGGGCAGCGCTTCTTCCGGATCGAGAACGGCCGGCTGGCCGGCCAGCTGCGAGACGTGGCGTACCAGGCGACGACCACCGAGTTCTGGGGCTCGATGGAGCAGGTCGGCGGCCCGCAGACCTATGTCCTCGGCGGCGCGTTCAACTGCGGCAAGGCCCAGCCGGGCCAGGTCGCGGCGGTCTCCCACGGCTGCCCCTCCGCCCTCTTCCGGGGTGTCAACATCCTCAACACGACGCAGGAGGCGGGTCGATGAGCGGGCGCACGGACCACAGGGCCCCCTGCCGGGGGTCCGGGGGTCGCCCCCCGGGCAAGCACAGCCTCAACACGACGCAGGAGGCGGGTCGATGAGCGGGCGCACGGACCACAGGAACCCCTGCCGGGGGTCCGGGGGTCGCCCCCCGGGCAAGCACAGTCTCAACACGACGCAGGAGGCGGGTCGATGAGCCCCCGGACCACCAAGCCGCACGAGATCGTCGAGCGCGCCCTGGAGCTGTCCACGGCGGACGGCTGTGTCGTCGTCGCCGACGAGCAGTCCTCGGCGAACCTGCGCTGGGCGGGCAACGCGCTGACCACCAACGGCGTCACCCGGGGCCGCACCCTCACCGTGATCGCCACCGTGGACGGCGCCGAGGGCACCGCCTCCGGCGTGATCTCGCGGTCGGCGGTCACCGCGGAGGAGCTGGAGCCGCTGGTGCGGGCCGCCGAGGCCGCCGCGCGCGGTGCCGGGCCCGCCGAGGACGCCCGGCCCCTGGTGACCGGGGTGCCCGCCTCCCCGGACTTCACGGACGCGCCTGCCGAGACCTCGTCCGCCGTGTTCACGGACTTCGCACCGGCCCTCGGCGAGGCGTTCGCCCGGGCCCGTGCGGGCGGCCGGGAGCTGTACGGCTTCGCCAACCACGAGCTGACCTCGACCTACCTCGGCACCTCCACCGGTCTGCGGCTCCGGCACGACCAGCCCAGCGGCACCCTGGAGCTGAACGCCAAGTCCCCGGACCGCGCCCGGTCCGCGTGGGCGGGGCGCTCGACGCGGGACTTCAAGAACGTGGACCCGGCGGCCCTCGACGCGGAGCTGGCCGAGCGGCTCGGCTGGGCGGAGCGCCGGATCGAGCTGCCGGCCGGCCGCTACGAGACCCTGCTCCCGCCGACCGCCGTGGCCGATCTGCTGATCTACCAGCTCTGGTCCTCGGCGGCCCGGGACGCGGCGGAGGGCCGTACGGTCTTCTCGCGTCCGGGCGGCGGCACCCGCGTCGGCGAGAGCCTGTCGCCGCTGCCGCTGACCCTGCGCAGCGACCCGCACGAGCCGGGTCTGGAGTCCGCGCCGTTCGTGATCGCGCACTCCTCCGGCGACGACGCCTCGGTCTTCGACAACGGGCTCCCACTGGCGCCGACCCGGTGGATGAGCGAGGGGAAGCTGGAGCGCCTGGTCACCACCCGGCACAGCGCCGCTCTGACCGGCCTGCCGGTGGCCCCGGCCGCGGACAACCTGATCCTGGACGCGGGCGGCGAGCGCTCGCTCGCGGACATGGTCGCGGCCACCGAGCGGGGTCTGCTGCTGACCTGCCTCTGGTACATCCGCGAGGTGGACCCGGCGACCCTGCTGCTCACGGGCCTGACCCGGGACGGGGTGTACCTGGTGGAGAACGGCGAGGTCGTCGGCGCGGTGAACAACTTCCGCTTCAACGAGTCCCCCGTGGACCTGCTGGGCCGGGCCTCGGAAGCCGGGCGCACCGAGAAGACGCTGCCGCGCGAGTGGGGCGACTGGTTCACCCGGGCGGCGATGCCGGCGCTGCGGGTGCCGGACTTCAACATGAGCTCGGTGAGCCAGGGCGTCTGACACCTGGCCGGGCCGGGCCGCGAGGCCCGGCCCGGCGGGGTCATAGACTGGCTGCCACGATCCACCCACCGATCCACCCACCCATCCGCGCACGTCGATCCACGCACGTCGATCCACGCACGCGTGCGCGCACCCGAGGAGACCGAAGAACCGTGACGGACATCGTCGACGAGCTGACGTGGCGCGGGCTGATCGCCCAGTCCACGGACGAGGACGCTTTGCGCAAGGCTCTCGCGGACGGTCCCGTCACCTTCTATTGCGGCTTCGACCCGACCGCGGCCAGTCTGCACGTCGGGCACCTGGTGCAGGTGCTGACCGTGCGCCGCCTCCAGCAGGCCGGGCACCGTCCGCTGGCGCTGGTCGGCGGGGCGACGGGCCAGATCGGCGACCCGCGGCCGACCGCGGAGCGCACCCTGAACGACCCGGAGACCATCGCCCAGTGGGTGACCCGGCTGCGGAGCCAGATCGAACCGTTCCTCTCCTTCGAGGGCGAGAACGCGGCGGTCATGGTGAACAACCTGGACTGGACCGCGGGCATGTCGGCGATCGAGTTCCTGCGGGACATCGGCAAGCACTTCCGCGTCAACAAGATGCTCACCAAGGACTCGGTCGCCCGCCGGCTGGAGTCCGAACAGGGCATCAGCTACACCGAGTTCAGCTACCAGCTGCTCCAGGGCATGGACTTCCTGGAGCTGTACCGGCGCTACGGCTGCACCCTCCAGCAGGGCGGCAGCGACCAGTGGGGCAATCTGACGGCCGGCCTGGACCTGATCCACCGCCTGGAGCCGGACGCCCATGTCCACGCCCTGGCGACGCCGCTGATGACCAAGGCGGACGGCACCAAGTTCGGCAAGTCCGAGGGCGGCGCGCTGTGGCTGGACCCGGAGATGACCACGCCGTACGCGTTCTACCAGTACTGGCTGAACACGGACGACCGGGACATCTCCCGTTTCCTGCGGATCCTGTCCTTCCGCTCCCGTGCGGAGCTGGAGGAGCTGGAGCGGCAGACCGAGGAGCGTCCGCAGGCGCGCGCCGCCCAGCGGGCGCTGGCCGAGGAGCTGACCACCCTGGTGCACGGCGCGGACCAGTGCGCGGCGGTGGTCGCCGCGTCGAAGGCGCTGTTCGGCCAGGGCGAGCTGGGCGACCTGGACGAGGCGACGCTGCGCGCCGCCCTCTCCGAGCTGCCGCACGCCCGGGTCACGGAGCTGCTGCCGGTCGTGGACCTGCTGACCGAGGTCGGTCTGGCGCCCAGCAAGTCGGGCGCGCGCCGCACGGTCAAGGAGGGCGGCGCCTACGTGAACAACGTGAAGGTCACCGCCGAGGACGCGGTCCCGGCCGCCTCGGACCTGCTGCACGGGCGCTGGCTGGTGCTGCGCCGGGGCAAGCGGAACCTGGCGGCGGTCGAGGTCGCGGCCGGCTGAGCCCGGACGGGTGAACGGCGGAGGCCGGGCGGACGAGGTGTCCGCCCGGCCTCCGCCGGTTCCGTGGGGTGGACGCTAAGGCCTGTCTGACACATCCCGTCTGGGCTGCGGCGCCCTGCACGCACTCCCCCTGGCTTCGCCGGGCGGTGCCCCCATGCCGCGTTGTCGGTCGTCGGCGCAGCCCGCTGCGCTCTCTCCCCCTGCGCCTGGCGGCGCGGGAGGTGCCCCCACCCTCCGCCTTGCGATCGCACGCACCGGACACCGCAGCCCCGCCCTCCGGGCGAACGACGCCATGTGTCAGACAGGCCTTAGGCGCGTTCGCGCTTGTTGCCCCTGATCGAGGTGTAGGCCATGTCGCCGAGGAAGACGATCACGATCGCCGCCCCCAGCTGGAAGATGTGCCGGCCCCAGTCGATGCCGGGGGTGGACTCGATGCCGAACGCCCTGGCCAGGGCGTTGCCCGCGATGGCGCCGAGAATGCCGAAGATGGTGGTCAGCCAGAGCGGACTGTGCTGCTTGCCCGGGATGATCGCCTTCGCGATCAGACCGAGCACGAATCCCACGATGATCGCCCACAACCAGCCCATGGCTGCCTCCTTGTACGGCTCCGCGTGAGCAGTTACGCCTGCCAGTGTCGTGCCGCTCACGCTGCGCCGCACCTCGGGGCGCCGCCGGGCGGCGCGACGGCCGCCCGGGGACGGCCGCCCGGCGGGGGCCCGGTCCCGTGCCGGCCACCCGACGGGGCCCCTCTCGTGGGGCGCGGGGCCGCGGCGTACCGTGGAGGCGGTCAGGGCGGCTGGTCCGGGAACGCCCGGCACGGGACACGAGGTGGTGGAGCGTGATGCTCAAGCGCGGCGAGGCCGAGGTCTTCCGGATCACGGGCGCGCGGCAGGGGCTCGCCGACGACGTGCGGGGGCGGCAGCGGCGCTATGTGATCTCGATGTCCGTGCGGACCGTCTCCGTGATCCTCGCGGCGGCGCTGTGGGACGTGGAGCGTTATGTCGCCGTCGTGGCGCTGGCCCTCGGCATCCTGCTCCCGTACATCGCGGTGGTGATCGCCAACGCGGGCCGGGAGAACGCCCCTTCGCTGCCCTCTGCGTATGTGACGGCCGCCCCGCTGCCGCCGATGATCGCCCCGGCGGGGGCGGACGCCACGGCGGAAAACGAGCCCTTCGAGAACCTCAAGAAAACCTCAGATCAATCATGAAGTTCCTGTGCACGCCGAGCCGTTGCTCGTGACATACTTCGTACGCGCTCCGCATCCCCCGTCGGGGCGACGGACCGACGCCGGGCAGCTCCCCCCGTGGCTGCCCGGCGTCGCCATGCGGGGACAATGACCGGGTGAACGACGAGACGCCGATCTGTTCTGCGAAGGGCTGCCGGGTGCCGGCCGTATGGGTCCTCGCCTGGAACAACCCCACCCTGCACACGCCCGAGCGGCGCAAGACCTGGCTCGCGTGCGAGGAGCACCGCGAGCATCTGTCGCAGTTCCTGGGGGTGCGCGGCTTCCTCAAGGACGTGGTGACGCTGCCGGAGTGGGAGCGCCGGCAGGCAGAGGACGCTCCGTAGCGCCGCGCACACCCCGCAACGCCCCACGGGCACGCGCCCCGGCGGGCCGGGGCCGGTGCGGCGGTCAGCCGCCGATCGCGGACATCGGGCGGTCGGGCTGGAGGAACGACGGGTCGTCCAGACCGGATCCGGCCTTCTTTCCCCACATCGCCCGCTTCCAGATCCCGGCGATCTCCTCGTCCGGCGCCTGGGAGCGCAGCGCCGCCCGCAGGTCGGTCTCCTCGGTGGCGAAGAGGCAGGTGCGCACCTGTCCGTCGGCGGTGAGCCGGGTGCGGTCGCAGGCGCGGCAGAAGGGGCGGGTCACCGAGGCGATGACGCCGACGCGGTGCGGTCCGCCGTCGACCGTCCAGCGCTCCGCGGGGGCGGAGCCGCGCTGCTCGTCACCCTCGGGAGTGAGGGTGAAGCGGGTGCGCAGGGAGGCGAGGATGTCACCGGCCGTGATCATGCCGTCGCGCTTCCAGCCGTGCTGGGCGTCGAGCGGCATCTGCTCGATGAAGCGCAGCTCGTAGTCGTTCTCGACGGCCCAGGCGAGCAGGTCGGGGGCCTCGTCGTCGTTCAGTCCGGGCATCAGGACGGCGTTCACCTTGACCGGAGTGAGGCCCGCGTCGCGGGCGGCGGCCAGGCCGTCCAGGACGTCGCGGTGGCGGTCGCGGCGGGTGAGGGTCTTGAAGACCTCGGGGCGCAGGGTGTCCAGCGAGACGTTGACCCGGTCCAGGCCGGCGGCGCGCAGGGCCTCGGCGGTACGGCGCAGGCCGATGCCGTTGGTCGTCAGGGACATCCGGGGGCGGGGCTCCAGGGCCGCGACCCGTTCGACGATGCCGACGAGGCCGGGGCGGAGCAGCGGCTCGCCGCCGGTGAAGCGCACCTCGTCGATCCCCAGCTCGGCGACCGCGATCCGGATCAGCCGGACGATCTCGTCGTCCGTGAGGAGATCGGGCTTGGCCAGCCACTGGAGCCCTTCCTCGGGCATGCAGTAGGTGCAGCGCAGATTGCAGCGGTCCGTGAGGGAGACCCGCAGGTCGGTGGCCACACGGCCGTAGGTGTCGATGAGCACGGTGGGCCCCCTCCCCTGGTTCGCGTAACTGACGTGTTCGAGCCTACGCCAGTGGTCCGTCGGCGGGCCGGGACGTTTGGCACGAGGCACGGCACGGCCGTGTCGTAGGACCCTACGACACGGCCGTGGCGGGATGCGGGTCGCGCGGGGAGGGTCAGTGGGCGCCGACGCCCGTCAGGGACTTGACCTCCAGTTCCGCGTACTTGCCCTTGTCCGGCTCCTCCTTCGAGAGCAGCGAGCCGAGCCAGCCGAGCAGGAAACCGACCGGAATCGAGACCAGGCCGGGGTTCTCCAGCGGGAACCAGGCGAAGTCCACGTCCGGGAACATCGAGCTGGCCTTGCCGGAGACCACCGGCGAGAACAGCACCAGGAGGACCGAGGTGGCCAGGCCGCCGTAGATGGACCACAGGGCGCCCCGGGTGGTGAAACGCTTCCAGAACAGGCTGTAGAGGATCGTCGGCAGGTTGGCGGAGGCGGCGACCGCGAAGGCGAGCGCGACCAGGCCGGCCACGTTGAGGTCTCGGGCGAGGGCGCCCAGGGCGATGGAGACGACGCCGATGAAGACCGTGGCCCAGCGGGCGGCCCGGACCTCCTCCTGCTCGGTGGCCTGGCCCTTGCGGATGACGTTGGCGTAGATGTCGTGCGCGAAGGACGAGGAGGAGGCGAGGGTGAGGCCCGCGACCACGGCGAGGATGGTGGCGAAGGCGACGGCGGAGATCACGGCGAGCAGGATCGCGCCGGCCGCCGAGTCGGTGCCGCCCAGATGGAGCGCGAGCAGCGGGGCGGCGGTGTTGCCCGCCTTGTTGGACTCGGTGATGGTCTCCGGGCCGACGATCGCGGCGGCGCCGAAGCCGAGGGCGATGGTCATCAGGTAGAAGGCGCCGATGATGCCGATGGCCCAGATCACGGACTTACGGGCGGCCTTGGCCGTGGGCACCGTGTAGAAGCGGATCAGGATGTGCGGCAGACCGGCGGTGCCGAGGACGAGGGCGATGCCGAGGGAGATGAAGTCCAGCTTGGAGGTCTCGGAGACGCCGTACTTGAGGCCGGGCTCCAGGAACGACGCCCCGTGGCCACTGTTCTCGGCGGCCTTGCCGAGCAGGTCGGAGACGTTGAAGTCGAACTTCCACAGCACCAGGAAGGTGATCAGCAGGGTGCCCGCGATCAGCAGGACGGCCTTGACCATCTGCACCCAGGTGGTGCCCTTCATCCCGCCGATGGTCACGTAGACGATCATCAGCAGGCCGACCAGGGCCACGATCGCGATCTTCCCGGCGTCGCTGGTGATGCCGAGCAGCAGGGAGACGAGGACACCCGCGCCCGCCATCTGCGCGAGCAGATAGAAGATCGAGACGACGATGGTGGAGGTGCCGGCGGCGGTGCGGACGGGCCGCTGGCGCATCCGGTAGGCGAGGACGTCGCCCATCGTGTAGCGGCCGGAGTTGCGCAGCGGTTCGGCGACCAGCAGCAGGGCGACCAGCCAGGCCACCAGGAAGCCGATGGAGTAGAGGAAGCCGTCGTAGCCGAAGAGGGCGATGGCGCCCGCGATGCCGAGGAAGGAGGCGGCGGACATGTAGTCGCCGGAGATCGCGAGGCCGTTCTGGAAGCCGGTGAACTGGCGGCCGCCCGCGTAGAAGTCGGCGGCGTCCTTGGTCTGGCGGCCGGCCCAGACGGTGATGAACAGGGTCGCGACGACGAAGGCCGCGAACAGGGTGATGATCAGCGGCCGGTGCTCGGTGGTGGCGTTCGATGCCGCGAGCTGCACCACGGGGCTCATACGTCGGCCTCCATACGGGACTTGATGGCGTCCGCCTTCGGGTCGAGCTTCGCGGACGCGTGCCGCGAGTAGAACCAGGCGATGAGGAAGGTGGTCAGGAACTGGGCGAGCCCGAGGACCAGGGCGACGTTGATGTTGCCGAAGAGCCTGGTGCCCATGAAGCCGCCCGCGTAGTTGGACAGCAGGACGTACAGCAGGTACCAGGCGATGAACGCGACGGTCAGCGGGAAGGCGAAGGAACGGTAGGTGCGGCGCAGTTCGCCGAATTCCGGACTCTCCTGCGCCTGGACGAACTGCTCCGTCGTGGGCTGGGCCGGGCCGGGGACCGGGCCGCTCGGGGGCGGCGGCGGCGCTTCGGTGGTCACGGAATCTCCTCGCGACGCGGAAGTGACGGTGGTCAGGGACGTGATGCCTGCGGGGGTGGCCTGTTGACGTTCCACTCCCTGACAACGGCACGGCGGCCGAGGCGAACCGGTTCACGTCCGGTCTTTTTCCTTCGCGTTCCGTGTCCGCCGAGTTGTTTGCCTTCCCGGATCCATTGAAGAGCCGACATGATCGGCGATAGCTTCACTCGTCATGAACCCGCCCATTCGCAAGGGGTGTCTGGGCGGTTGTCACGGATGATGTGGAGAACCCATGGCTCATCTGGGATCCGGACGACGGCGCGCACTCGCGCTCCCCGTCGGTCTGGCACTCACGGCATCGCTGGGCTTCCTGCCGACGGGTACGGCGTCGGCAGCCGTCGCCGAGGATGTCCCCGCCGCGGTCTCGACGGACGGCCCGAAGCTGTCCTACGTGGTGAACGTCAAGAAGGGCGGCGACAAGAAGGCCGTCAGGAAGGCGATAGCCAAGGCAGGCGGCACGGTCGTCCACGCGTACGACCAGATAGGCGTGATCGTCGTCCACTCGCAGAACCCGGCGTTCGCGCACTCGGTCCGCAAGGCCCGCGGTGTGCAGTCGGCGGGTGTCACGCGCACGGCGCCGATCGCCCCCGCGAAGGACATGGCCATCGAGTCGGAGCGCCCGCTGGCGTCGGCCGAGGCGAAGGCCGCGGCCGAGAAGGCGGTGGACGGCCAGGACCCGCTGGAGCCGCTGCAGTGGGACCTGCCCGCCATCAAGGCGGACAAGGCGCACAAGAAGTCGCTCGGCAGCAGCAAGGTGACCGTCGCGGTCATCGACACGGGCGTGGACGACACCCACCCGGACCTCGCGCCGAACTTCGACCGCAAGGCGTCGGTGAGCTGCGTCGGCGGCGTGCCGAACAAGGCCGACGGCGCCTGGCGTCCGGGCCCGGGCGAGTCCGACCACGGCACGCATGTCGCGGGCACCATCGCCGCCGCGAAGAACGGCGTCGGCATCACGGGTGTCGCGCCGGGCGTGAAGGTCTCCGGCATCAAGGTCTCCCAGCCGGACGGGTTCTTCTACACCGAGGCCGTCGTCTGCGGCTTCGTGTGGGCGGCCGAGCACGGCGTGGACGTGACCAACAACAGCTACTACACCGACCCGTGGCTGTTCGCCTGCAAGAACGACGCCGACCAGAAGGCCCTCGTGGAGGCCGTCTCGCGCGCCGCGGGCTACGCGGAGCGCAAGGGCGCGGTCAACGTCGCGGCGGCGGGCAACTCGCGGATGGACCTCGCCGCGAAGGAGCTCAAGGACACCACCAGCCCGAACGACTCCACCCCGGTGGAGCGGACGGTCAACCCGCGTGAGTGCCTGGACATCCCGACGCAGATCCCGGGCGTCGTCACGGTGTCCGCGCTCGGCGCGAAGGGCCTGAAGGCCTCGTACTCCAACTACGGCAAGGGCGTCGTCGACATCTCCGCTCCCGGTGGCGACTCGACCGCGTTCCAGCCGCCGGAGGGGCCGGCGGTCGACGGCCGCATCCTGTCCACGCTGCCCGGCGGGGGCTACGGCTACAAGGGCGGCACCTCGATGGCCTCCCCGCATGTCGCGGGTGTCGCCGCGCTGGTGAAGTCGACCCACCCGTACGCGCCCCCGGCGCTGGTGAAGGGCCTGCTGTACGCCCAGGCCGACGACAGGGCGTGCACCAACCCGTACGACATCAACAACGACGGGACGGTCGACGCGGTCTGCGAGGGCGGCAAGCGCGACAACGGCTTCTACGGCACGGGTGTCACGGACGCCCTGGACGCGGTCCGCTGGTAGTCGTTCCCGGCTGACCCACTCGGCCCCAGGGGCCCGGCGCGTCCGCGCGCCGGGCCCTCTGCCGTGCGCGAGGCTTCCCCGTGCCGGGACCACCGGCGCAGGCCCGATTCGCTTCCGTGCAGGGGGACTTGGCGCGCGGGCCGCCGCCGTGCCGTCCGCCGGCGGCCCGCGGCCCCGGGCCCGGCGGTGCGGTGGGACACTGGCCGCATGAGCGACGATCACTCTGCCGTGGACGGCCGGGCACCGGTGGACGGTGTGGCCGAGGTCTGGGCCGCGCTCGGCGGGAGCCCCGGGCCGCCACCCGGACCGGCCGTCACCGGCCGGGCCGGTCTGCCGGGGCGACTGCCCGCGCAGGCGCTCGCCCGCTCCTGCGTCGCGGTCTGCTCACTGGCCGCCGCCGAACTCTCCGCGCTGCGCACCGGCGGCCCCGTCCCGGCCGTCCGCGTGGACGACGCCGCCGTGGCGACCGCTTTCCTCGGCGACCGGCTGGTACGGGTCGACGGCCGGGCGCCCACCACCTTCGCGCCCCTGTCCCGCTTCTGGCGCACCGCCGACGGCTGGGTGCGCACCCACGCCAACTACCCCCACCACCGGGCCCGGTTGCTCGGCGCCCTCCGCCTGCCCTCCGACGCGGACCCGGACGCCCTCGCGGCGGCGCTGGCCGGGCTGCCGGCGGCCGAGGTCGAGGAGACCGTCTGCGCGGCGGGCGGACTCGCCGTCGCCGTACGCACCCCCGAGCAGTGGGCGGCCCACCCGCAGGGCGCCGCGGCCGCCGCGCACCCGTTGCCGGCCCTGCGGACGGCCGGGGCGGAGTGCGCACCGCGGGCCGTCGTCCCCGCCCCGGCCGCGCTCCCCTGCGCGGGGCTCCGCGTTCTGGACCTGACCCGGGTCCTCGCCGGGCCGGTGGCCACCAGGACCCTGGCCCTCCTCGGTGCGGACGTGCTCCGCCTGGACCCGCCCGCGCTGCCCGAGGCCCAGGAAATCCACGACGACACGGGCCTCGGCAAGCGGTCCGCGCTGCTGGACCTGGCCCGGCCCGGCGACCGGGCGGTGTTCGAGAAGCTGCTCGCCTCGGCCGACGTGGTGGTGACCGGCTACCGCCCGGGCGCGCTGGACCGGTTCGGGCTGTCCCCCGGGGAACTGGCCGCCCGGCGGCCCGGGCTGGTGGTGGGCCGGATCTCCGCCTGGGGCCGGACCGGGCCGTGGGGCGGCCGGCGCGGCTTCGACAGCCTGGTGCAGGCGGCCTCGGGGATCGCGGTCACGGAAGGCACGGGCCCCGACATGCCCGGCGCCCTGCCCGCGCAGGCCCTGGACCACGGGTCGGGGTATCTGCTCGCGGCGGGTGTGCTGCGCGCGCTGACGGACCAGCACCGGCGGGGCGGGGCCCGGGTGGTGGACGTGTCGCTGGCGGGCACCGCCGCCTGGCTGACCGGCGGCCCCTTCCGCCGCACTCCGGACCGCACGGACCGCCCGGCTCCCGACGCCGGCTTCGAGCCGGAGGAGTGGCTCACCGAGACCGACACCCCGCGGGGCCGGCTCCGCCACGCGCTCCCCGCCGTCGCCTACGACGGCGGCCCGGCCGGCTGGGCGTCCCCCTCCGGGCTGCTCGGCGCGGACCCGCCCGCCTGGCTCGGCTGAGGCGTCCGCGGCGGGCCGCCGCCCGGCCGGCCGCGTACCCGGCGGCGTCCTCGTCGGGACGCAGGCGGCAGCTCACCGCCTCCACGGCGGCGCGCAGGACGAAGGCGGGGATCGGCCACAGCACGACGTGGGGCGGGTTCGGCATGCGTGCACGGCAGAGCCGCCGTCCACCCGGTGGACAGATGTTCTCACCGACAAGTAGGCAGTCTCCTGGCCCGCCGGATTCTGTGCGTTCCCGACAGTGGTCCCCCGCCCGGCCCCGCTCCCGCACCCGGGTGCGGGAGCCCGTGCCGGACCCGACCGGGCGTCAACCCGCCGTCCGCGGAACCCTTTTGGGGGTGGTCGCCACCGCACCCCGCCCGGCCACGGCTCCCGCACCCCGGCCGGCGACCGGGCGCGGACGCTGTCGGTGGCGGCCCGTATTCTCTGTGACCATGCTCGACGACCGTACGACCGCAGCGACGACATGGCCGGCCGCCTACCCCGAGGGGTACGCGGTCGTCGACGTGGAGACCACCGGCCTCGCCCGGGACGACCGCATCGTCTCCGCTGCCGTCTACCGGCTCGACGCCCGGGGCGCGGTGGAGGACCACTGGTACACCCTGGTCAACCCGGAGCGGGACCCGGGCCCGGTGTGGATCCACGGTCTGACCTCCGATGTGCTCGCGGGCGCGCCCCTGTTCGGCGAGATCGCGGCCGAGTTCGCCGCCCGGCTGGAGGGCCGGGTCCTGGTCGCGCACAACGCCGGCTTCGACTGGGGGATGATCTCGCGGGAGTACGCGCGCTCGCGCGGCGAGGCCCCGACCCGGCAGCGCCTGTGCACCATCGCCCTGGCCAAGGAGCTGCGCCTGCCGCTGCCCAATCTCAAGCTGGAGTCGCTGGCGGCGCACTTCGGGGTGGTGCAGCGGCGCGCCCACCACGCCCTGGACGACGCGCGGGTGCTGGCCGAGGCGTTCCGCCCGAGTCTGCACGCGGCGGCGCGGGACGGCGTCCGGCTGCCGCTGCTGGAGTGCCGCCCGCTCACCGAGTGGTCCGAGACCCCCGCCGCCCCGCGCGTCGGCTACCAGTCCTCCTACGGACACCGCACCTGGCGGCCCTCGCGCCGGCGGCCCGCCTGCCCGTACCCCAACCCCGGGCGGTACGAACCGGGCAAGCGGCTGGTGCAGGGCATGCGGGTGGCGTTCTCCGGCGACACCTCGACCGCACGCGAGCTGCTGGAGGACCGGGCGGTCGAGGCGGGCCTGCACATCGCCACGAGCGTGTCCCGGCTGACGAGCCTGCTGGTCACCAACGACCCGGGGGCCGCCACGTCCAAGTCGGTGAAGGCCGCGTCCTACGGGACCCCGGTCGTCGACGAGGCGGCCTTCACCCAGCTCCTGGCGGACGTGGCCCCGGCGCCGGGCGCCGCCGCGTCCACGCCGGCGAAGCCCGCGGGCGAGGGCCCGGCACCCGCATCGGAGTGAATTGCGCGGCGACTCGCCCCGGGCCGCCCGTCCACCGCGCGGAACCGTTTCACCCTGTGGCGCATGGCACGTTGCGAGGTTTGCGGAAACGACTACGGCATGTCCTTCGAGGTGCACGCGCAGGGCGCGGTGCACGTCTTCGACTGCTTCTCCTGCGCCATCCACCGCATGGCGCCCATCTGTGAGCACTGCCGGGTCCAGATCATCGGCCAGGGCGTCGAGGCGGAGGGCCACTGGTACTGCGGGGCGCACTGCGCCCGGGCGGAGGGGAGGGCGGGCATCGTGGACCGGGTGTGAAACGGACGGACCGGACGGACCGGATGGACCGGAAGGACCGCATGGACCGCATGGACCGGGCAGCGGGGCCGGGGGCGACCCGACCCCGTTGTCCGGTCCGCCCGGGAGTGCGGGTACGGTCGACGCCGTGTACCGCTTCCTGTTGACCCGGCAGTGGGTGATCCTCACCCTGCTCGCCCTCGTGCTCATCCCCACCATGGTCGAGCTGGGCTTCTGGCAGTTCCACCGCCACGAGCGCCGGGTCGCGCAGAACGAGCTGATCGCGAAGAGCCTGGAAGCGAAGCCCGTCCCCGTGGCGGATCTCACCTCCCCCGGCCACACCGTGCCGCGCGCCGACTACTGGCGCACCGTGCGGGCGACCGGCACCTTCGACACCGAGCACGAGGTCGTGGTGCGCCGGCGCACCAACGCCGACGACCGGGTCGGCTTCCATGTGCTCACCCCGCTGGTCCTCGCCGACGGCCGGGCCGTCCTGGTCAACCGCGGCTGGGTCCCCGCCGCCGCCGACCAGCGCGCCTTCCCCGAGGTCCCGGCCCCGCCCGCCGGCACGGTGACCGTCACCGGCCGCCTCAAGGCCGACGAGACCACCGGCGCCAGCGGCATCAAGGACCTGGCCGGCCTCCCGCCGCGCCAGGTCATGCTGATCAACAGCGGACAGCAGGCCGAGCTCCTGGACCGGGAGGTTCTCGGCGGCTACGTCGAGCAGACCGCTCCCGCGGCCGGCGCCGAGGGCCCCGAACAGATCCCCGAGCCCGACCACGCCTCCATCGGCGCGCACATGGCCTACGCCGTCCAGTGGTGGCTGTTCGCGGCGGCCGTGCCCGTGGGCTGGGTGATTCTCGTCCGCCGCGAGAAGCAGGACCGCGCCGCCGCGCCCGGGAAGAGCGCCCCGGAGTCCGCCCCCGCCGCTGCTTAACGGGCGACTGAGCAGGGAACACGCCTCAGCGTGACCCAACGCATCGAGGACTACGCCGTCATCGGCGACCTGCAGACAGCCGCCCTGGTCGGCGCGGACGGTTCGATCGACTGGCTGTGCCTGCCCCGGTTCGACTCCGCCGCCTGCTTCGCCGCACTCGTCGGCGACGAGGAGAACGGCCACTGGCGGCTCGCGCCCAAAGGAGCCGGCCGCTGCACCCGGCGGGGCTACGTCGGGGACTCCCTGGTGCTGGAGACCGTCTGGGAGACCCGCACGGGCACCGTCCGGGTGCTCGACTTCATGCCCCAGCGGGACACCGCCCCCGACGTGGTCCGCCTCGTCGAGGGCGTCAGCGGCAGCGTCGAGATGGCCGGCACCCTGCGGCTGCGCTTCGACTACGGCTCGGTGGTCCCCTGGATGCGGCGGGTGGACGGGCACCGGGTCGCGGTCGCCGGGCCCGACTCGGTGTGGCTGCGCAGCGAACCCGAGGTCAAGACCTGGGGGCAGCAGTTCAGCACCTGCTCCGCGTTCACCGTGGCCGAGGGCGAGTCGGTCGCCTTCGTCCTCACCTGGCACCCCTCCCACGAGGAGCGGCCCCGCCGGATCGACCCGCACGAGTCCCTGCGGCACTGCCTGGAGGACTGGGCGTCCTGGGCCGCGCAATGCACCTACGAGGGTCCCTACCGCGCCCAGGTGATGCGCTCCCTGATCACCCTCAAGGGCCTCACGTACGCCCCCACCGGCGGTATCGTCGCCGCGCCCACCACCTCCCTGCCGGAGGAACTGGGCGGGGTGCGGAACTGGGACTACCGCTTCTGCTGGCTGCGGGACTCCACCCTCACCCTCGGCTCCCTGGTCGCGGTCGGCTATCTGGCCGAGGCGGCGGCCTGGCGGAACTGGCTGCTGCGCGCCGTCGCGGGCGACCCCGCCGACCTCCAGATCATGTACGGTCTGGCGGGCGAGCGCCGGCTCCCCGAGTTCGAGGTGAACTGGCTCGGCGGCTACGAGGGCTCGGTCCCGGTCCGCGTCGGCAACGACGCGGCCAGCCAGCTCCAACTGGACGTCTACGGCGAGGTGATGGACTCGCTGTTCATCGCCCGGCAGGCCGGCCTGGCCCCCGAGAAGCACGTCTGGAACCTCCAGTTGAGCCTGCTCGGCTTCCTGGAGTCCACCTGGCGCGAACCGGACGAGGGCCTGTGGGAGGTACGCGGGCCGCGCCGCCACTTCGTCCACTCCAAGGTCATGGCCTGGGTGGCCGCCGACCGCGCGGTGCGCACCCTGGAGAACGACCGGTCCCTGCACGGCGAGGCCGAACGCTGGCGGGCGCTGCGGGACGAGATCCACCGCGAGGTGTGCGAGAAGGGCTACGACCCCGAGCGCAACACCTTCACCCAGTACTACGGCTCCCGGGAACTCGACGCGGCCACCCTGCTGATCCCCCACTCGGGCTTCCTGCCGCCCGACGACCCGAGAGTCCTCGGCACCATCAAGGCCGTCCAGGAGGAGCTGTCCGACGGCCCCCTGGTACGCCGCTACAGCACCGCGGCCGGGTCGGTGGACGGCCTCCCCGGCGGCGAGGGAACGTTTCTCGCCTGCTCGTTCTGGCTCACGGACGCCCTGTGCATGACCGGCCGCCACGACGAGGCACGCGATCTGTTCGAACAACTCCTGGCGCTCCGCAACGACGTGGGGCTGCTCTCCGAGGAGTACGACCCGGTCGCCGGCCGGCTGCTGGGCAACTTCCCGCAGGCCTTCAGCCACATCGGACTGGTGAACACGGCCCTCGCGCTCCAGCACCGCGACACGGCAGGATAGCGCCATGGATCTTGGACTGAAGGACCGTGTCTACGTCGTCACCGGCGCCTCCCGGGGCCTGGGCAACGCCACCGCCCGGGCGCTGGTGGCCGAGGGCGCGAAGGTCGTCGTCACCGGCCGGGACGAGCAGACCGTCGCGGACGCCGCCGCCGAACTCGGCGCCGGGGCGGTGGCCCTGGCCGCCGACAACGCCGACCCGGCCGCCGCGGAGCGCCTGGTCGCCGCGGCCCGGGCGCACTTCGGGCGCTTCGACGGCGTACTGATCAGCGTCGGCGGCCCGGCCCCCGGCTTCGTCGCGGACAACACGGACGAGCAGTGGCGGTCCGCGTTCGAGTCCGTCTTCCTCGGGGCGGTACGCCTGGCCCGCGCGGCGGCCGCGGAGCTGTCCGAGGGCGGGGTGATCGGCTTCGTGCTCTCCGGCTCGGTGCACGAACCCATCCCCGGACTGACCATCTCCAACGGCCTCCGCCCGGGCCTCGCCGGCTTCGCCAAATCCCTCTCGGACGAGCTGGGCCCGCGCGGCATCCGCGTCGTCGGCCTCCTCCCGGCCCGCATCGACACCGACCGCGTGCGCGAGCTGGACGCCCTCTCCGGCGACGCGGAGGCGGCGCGCACCGCGAACGAGTCCCGCATCCCGCTGCGGCGCTACGGCACTCCGGAGGAGTTCGGCACGGTGGCGGCGTTCCTGCTGTCCCCGGCGGCTTCCTACCTGACGGGCGTGATGCTCCCGGTCGACGGCGGCGCGAGGAGTGGGTTCTAGGCACCCGCCCCGAGCCCGGCCGGAGCCGAGCCCTCCCGCCCGGGAGTTCGCCCGGCCTGTCCCGGGCCGGGCGTCCGCCCCGTGTGCGCCGACGAGTGAGCCGAAGGGGCGCGCGGGTGCCGAAAGGGAGGCCGCGCAGGCGCCGGGGAACGAGGTGCCGAGCACGGCCGCCGCCACCCGCTGAAAGCGCCCCGGAGGCGAACCGAGCCCTCAAAAGATCACGTCACGCGCTCCGCGCCGTGTCTGGAGGCGCGGAGGCGGGCCTCCGCCGGGAGGGGCGCGAGTCCCGTGGACTGCTCCGCGTGGGTGAGGACCTCGCCCACCAGCCGCGTCAGCGTCTCCGCGGGCGCGGCATGCGGTTCGAGGCGCAAGCGCAACCGCGCCTTGGGCGCCGTGCGGCGGCCCGCGAGCGTCACCGCCGCCTGGGACACCCCGTCCAGGGACTCCGCCTCGGCCGTCATCACGGACTCCAGCGCCCGCCCCCGCAGCAGCGCCCCGTCGCCGTCGCCGCTGTCCACCAGGACCTCGGCGAGGCGGGAGCGGCGCACCTGGGCGAGCAGCCACCACAGGGCCAGCAGGACGAGCACCGCGAGGACGGCGATGACGGTGGGCCACCACCAGCCCTCCTCGCGCCACCGGGCCCGGTCCGCGTCGCTGAGGAGGACGTCGCCGGGCCCGTACCAGGGCCACCAGGAGGGCACCGGGAGCCCCGCCCCGGTCGCCAGCACCGCGCCGCCCGCGCAGACGAGGACGAGCCCCGCGAGCCCGATCAGGATCCGGTTGACCACAGGCCGCACGCTGCTCACCCCTTCTTCCCGGAGGGCCGCCCGACGCGGACGGCGAGAGCCGGCGGGTGCGCGAGTCCCAGCTCCCGCAGCCCCACGGCCAGCGCGGCGTCGAGGTCGGTGCGCACCTCGTCGAGTTCACGGAAGTGCGACAGGGCGCGCACCGACGCCTTGCGCCGGCCGACCTTGACGCGGGCGGACTGCACGCCGGAGACCTCCATCGCCCGGTCGCGCAGCGCCAGCGCGGCGGCCTCCCGGTCGAGTCCGGCCCGGACCCCGCCGCGGACGCTCCGCATCGGCAGCAGGGCGCGCAGTCCGGGGGTGGCCGCGAGGAGGATCAGCCAGAGGCCGACGAGGACCACCGCCGCGGCGACCGCGAGAACCGCGACCTCGTCCAGGTGCCGGCTCGCCAGATGGTCCGCGAGCCGGCGGCGCCACTCCATGGCGGGCCGGTCGGCGCGCACGGCGGCCACGTCGTAGAGCAGCAGTCCCGAGGCGCCGAGGACGACGAGTGCGAGCAGTGCGGCGGGGACGCGGCGGGCCGACCAGAAGCGACCCGTGCGCCCGCCCTCGCCGCCGTCGGCCGCGGGGACGGGCTCATGGGCGGCGGCCGACGAGGGCGGGGCCACCTCCAGGGTGTCGCCGGCGGACCGCTCGGCGGCGTCGCCGGACGCGGGCCCGGTCATCGGATCCTCTCCTTCGCCGTGCCGCGCGAGTGCGCCGAGTGCAGCCGCTCGACCTGCACCACGACCTCCGGGACCGTCATCCCCGCGAGATCGTTCACGCGCTCGGTCACCCGGCCGCGCACGGCGGCGCACTGGCCGCCGATGTCGGAGGGGTAGTCGAGTTCGAGGCTGACCCGGACCCGGGCGACGTCGTGGTGCACCACGACCATGGCGCTGGGCGCCGCGCCTGCCCGGGGCACGGCGTCCAGCGCCTCACGGGCGGCCCGGGCGGCGATCTTGGCGACGACGCGGTCGGCGATCGTCGTCGACCCGCGTTCGGCCGCGGGCACCCGGCGCGGCGGCACGGCGGACACCTCCCCGGTGGTCACTCCGCCTCACCGCCGTCCGTCGCGGTCGCGGCCGCGGAGGAAGTCGCCGACCTCCAGGTCGCCGTCGAGGAGCCGGCCGACGACGAAGCCGACCGCTCCCAGGGCCGCGACCAGCAGGAAGGCCCCGAATCCGCCGAAGTACCCGGCGAACGCGAGAGCCATGCCGGCCAGCATGCCGACCAGGGCCATGCTCATGATGGGCTCCTTCTCCTGGGTGGGCTTGCGCTATCGGATGCGAGGTTCCGTGTCGTCGTCATCCTCCTCGTCGGGCAACTTGACGTCGCTGACGGCGATATTGACCTCGACGACCTCCAGGCTGGTCATCCGCTCGACCGCGGAGACCACGTTCTCCCGTACGTCCCGGGCGACATCGGCGATGGAGTAGCCGTAGTCGACGACGATCTCCAGGTCCAGTGCGGTCTGCACCTCGCCGACCTCGGCCTTGACGCCGCGGGTGACGCCGGCCTTGCTGCTGCCGACGGGAACACGGTCGCGGACCGCGCCGAGGGTGCGGGAGAGCCCGCCGCCCATCGCGTGCACGCCTTCGACGTCCCGGGCGGCGAGCCCGGCGATCTTCTCGACGACGCCGTCCGCGATCGTGGTGCGGCCGCGCACGCCTGATTCGTCGCGTTTGCTGAGGGCGTTCCGGCGGGAGCCGTCTCCCTGGTCACCGGAGTTGTGCTGCGGTCGGTTGCGCTCGCCTGCCTCGCTCATCGCGTCTTCCTTTCCGGGCGGGTGTGTCCTCCCCCGGGCCGGGCTTCTTCGCCGTGTGCGGCCGGCTGTGTGTCCCGGCTTGCCTGACGGGTTCGCCCCCTGCCCACAGTAAGGGCGGATGCCCACTCCCGCGCCGGGGATGCGGCAGCCGGGCGCCACGGGGCGGAACGGCCCCCGGAACGCCCCCCGGAACGGCGAACGGCCGGTGCGGCCGCGCCCCGGGCGGGGCGCGGCCGCACCGGCCGCGGGGGCCGGGGGCTCCGGGTCAGTCGGACAGGCCCGCGAGGTCCCGCAGCCGGCGGGCCTGCGCGGCCCGCTCCGCGGCGCGCTGCTCGTCGTAGGTGCGGTCCGCCGCGCCCTGGAGGAGCGCCTTGGTCTCGATCACGGCGTCCCGGGGGGCGGCGATCAGCGCTGCGGCCAGGTCGGCGACGGCGGCGTCGAGTTCGGCCGCGGGGACGACGAGGTTGGCCAGGCCGGTGCGTTCGGCCTCCTCGGCGTGGACGAAGCGCCCGGTCGCGCAGATCTCCAGCGCGCGGGCGTAGCCGACGAGGGAGACGAGGGGGTGGGTGCCCGTGAGGTCGGGCACCAGACCGAGGCTGGTCTCGCGCATGGCCAACTGCACGTCCTCGGCGACGACCCGGAGGTCGCAGGCGAGGGCGAGTTGGAAGCCGGCGCCGATCGCGTGTCCCTGGACAGCGGCGATCGTCACCAGGTCGGCCCGCCGCCACCAGGTGAACGCCTCCTGGAACTCGGCGACGGCGGCGTCGATCTCGGCGTCGGCGCTGCGCGCGAGGTCGATGAAGGACGGCTCGCCGTCGAAGCCCTCGGGAGTGAAGGCCTGCCGGTCGAGGCCCGCGGAGAAGGACTTGCCCTCGCCGCGCAGCACCACGACCCGCACGTCGCCCGGCAGCGACCGGCCCGCCTGCGTCAATGCCCGCCACAGCGCGAAGTCCTGGGCATTGCGCTTGTCCGGCCTGGCCAGTGTGACCGTGGCGACGGCGCCGTCGACGGTGAGTCGTACGCCGTCCTTGTCCAGCACGGGGTCGAGCGAAGTCATGAGACGCCTCCGGTTCGGTGCGGTAGGCCCGCGACTGGCGGGCTACTGCACAGTAACCACCCGGGGGTCCATCGGACCGACCGGGTGGTCACCGCGAGAGAACCGCGTCGACCGGAGAGCTTCTCGCCGACGCCAGGCTCAGGCCGAGGGGGCCTTCTTGCCTCGCGTCGCTCCGCCGCGTCCGCGCAGGACCACTCCGGACTCACTGAGCATCCGGTGGACGAACCCGTAGGAGCGGCCGGTTTCCTCGGCCAGCGCCCGGATGCTCGCACCGGAGTCGTACTTCTTCTTCAGGTCTGCCGCGAGCTTGTCGCGCGCGGCGCCGGTCACCCGGCTGCCCTTCTTCAGAGTCTCGGCCACCCGTGCCTCCTCATGGGAAGTGCGCTCTGGACTTCTCATGATCACCCCTCCCGCCCGTCCTGGCCACCCATTCGACAAGGTCGGTACGGAACGTATGGGCGCGGTCACAGCGGCGAACACGGACAGAACGCGTCCCTCCACTCGTGCCGCCGGACGCCCCGACCGGCCCGTCCCACCGAAACGGCAGGTCAGAAGCGCCGCCCTGGCAAAACTCCACGGCAAGAGCGGAGTGATCCCGTCCGCCAGCCGCCACGCCGGGGTACGAGACCGCCTCACACAGATGACGGATCACCGGTAGGCCGAATGATCCATACGGAGATCCATACGGAGATCGACAGGGAGTGGATCAACGAGCTCGCGGCAGGGCGGGAGGGCGGTCCGGCGGGCTCAGGCGAGCGCGACCAGGTCCGCGTAGTCGGCGCCCCACAGGTCCTCGACGCCGTCCGGCAGCAGGATGATCCGCTCCGGCTCCAGCGCCTCGACCGCGCCCTCGTCGTGGGTGACGAGGATGACCGCGCCCTTGTAGGTGCGCAGCGCCCCGAGGATCTCCTCGCGGCTGGCGGGGTCGAGGTTGTTGGTGGGCTCGTCGAGAAGCAGGACGTTGGCCGAGGAGACCACCAGGGTGGCCAGTGCGAGCCGGGTCTTCTCACCGCCCGAGAGGACACCGGCGGGCTTGTCCACGTCGTCGCCGGAGAACAGGAAGGAGCCCAGGGTCTTGCGGACCTCGACCAGGTCCAGGTCGGGGGCGGCCGAGCGCATGTTCTCCAGGACCGTGCGGTCCGGGTCCAGGGTCTCGTGCTCCTGCGCGTAGTAGCCGAGCTTGAGGCCGTGGCCGGGAGTGACGGCTCCGGTGTCGGGCTGCTCCACGCCCGCGAGAAGGCGGAGCAGGGTGGTCTTGCCGGCGCCGTTGAGGCCGAGGATGACGACCCGGGAGCCCTTGTCGACGGCCAGGTCGACATCGGTGAAGATCTCCAGCGAGCCGTACGACTTGGAGAGGCCCTCGGCGGTGAGCGGGGTCCGGCCGCAGGGGGCGGGCTCGGGGAAGCGGAGCTTGGCGACCTTGTCGGAGACCCGCACCTCCTCCAGGCCGGAGAGCAGGCGCTCGGCGCGGCGGGCCATGTTCTGCGCGGCGACCGTCTTGGTGGCCTTGGCGCGCATCTTGTCGGCCTGCGAGTTGAGGGCGGCGGCCTTCTTCTCGGCGTTCTGGCGCTCCCGCTTGCGGCGCTTCTCGTCGGCCTCGCGCTGCTGCTGGTAGAGCTTCCAGCCCATGTTGTACACGTCGATCCGGGAGCGGTTGGCGTCCAGGTAGAAGACCTTGTTGACGACCGTCTCCACGAGATCGACGTCGTGGGAGATGACGATGAAGCCGCCGCGGTAGGTCTTGAGGTAGTCGCGCAGCCAGACGATCGAGTCGGCGTCGAGGTGGTTGGTCGGCTCGTCGAGGAGGAGGGTGTCGGCGTCCGAGAAGAGGATGCGGGCCAGCTCCACGCGGCGCCGCTGACCGCCGGAGAGGGTGTGCAGCGGCTGGGTGAGCACCCGGTCGGGCAGGCCGAGGGCGGCTGCGATGGTGGCGGCCTCCGCCTCGGCGGCGTACCCGCCCTTGGTGAGGAACTCGGTCTCCTGGCGCTCGTACTGCTTGAGGGCCTTCTCGCGGGTGGAGCCCTGGCCGGTGGCGATGCGGTCCTCGTTCTGGCGCATCTTGCGCAGCAGGACGTCGAGTCCGCGGGCGGAGAGGATCCGGTCGCGGGCGAGGACGTCGAGGTCGCCGGTGCGGGGGTCCTGCGGGAGGTAGCCGACCTCGCCGGAGCGGCTGATGGTGCCGCCGGCGGGGATGCCTTCGCCGGCCAGGCACTTGGTGAGCGTGGTCTTGCCCGCGCCGTTGCGGCCGACCAGGCCGATGCGGTCGCCCTTCGCGATACGGAAGGAGGCGGACTCGATGAGGACGCGCGCACCGGCGCGCAGCTCGATACCGGAAGCGGTGATCACGGGGGACATACTCCAGGGCGTGATGGACGGCGGAAGGAACGGTGAGCGACGCTTCGACGCCGTCTAATGCACGGGGAGATATGCCATACGGCCCAGTCTAACGGGACGGGGCAAGTACTTTTCCGGGTCCGGGCACACCGTGACGGGTGCCACGGACCACCACCCTGGACCCCCGCGGCCACCCCGGAAGAAGTGGCGGAGCGGGGCGGCCCGACGGATGCCAGACTGAGACGTGGATCACATCACGCCGCCGAGGAAGTGAGGAGTGATCGCCGTGACCCAGTCGCCGGGCATCTGCCCGACCCTGGTCTACGAGGACGCCAAGGCCGCCGTCGGGCAGCTCAAGGAGGCGTTCGGCTTCACCGTCCACGCGCTCTACGAGAACGAGGACGGCTCCGTCGCCCATGCCGAACTCGCCTTCGGGAACGGCATGGTGATGCTGGGGAGCAGGGGCACGGGCAGCGAGTTCGACAAGGTGATGCGGGGCTCGGGCCCGGCGGGGATCTTCGTCCATGTCGACGACGTGGACGGCCACCACGCCAGAGCGGTCGAGCACGGCGCGGAGATCGTGATGCCGCCGACCGACCAGGACTACGGCGCCCGGGACTACATGGCCCGGGACCGCGAGGGGAACGTCTGGAGCTTCGGCACGTACACCCCGGGGGCGGCGTAGCCGGGCGCCCCCGGGGGTGCGCGGTGGCGCGGGGTCAGACGCCGCCCGTGTGCACCTGGAAGGCGGCCCGGCGGACGGCCTTGGCCAGGGCGGGGTCCGGGTGGGCCGCCGCGAGGGCGACGAGCACCTGCACGGTGCGCGGGTGGCCGCCGGCGCGGACCTCCTCGATCAGGGCGGGCACGGTGCCCTGCACGGCGGAGTCCAGGTGGCGCAGGAGCAGCTGCGGCTCGCCGTGGTCGGCGACGGCGGCGGCGGTGTCGACCCAGAGCCAGGTGGCCTCCTCGCGGGTGAGGATCTCGGCCGCCTCCTCGGGGTCGGCTCCCTCGTACTCGGCGAGCCAGAGGAGGGCGTAGGGCCGCAGAGAGGGTTCGGCGGCGGCCGCGCGCACCTCGGGCTCGGCGGGGGCGCCGACGACGCGCAGGGCCTCGAAGGCGAGGCCGCGCAGCAGGGCGTCCTCGCCGCGGGCGACGGCAAGGAGTTCGGCGACCGCGCCGGCGACGGTACGGGCGGCGAGCCAGGCGCGGTACTCGGCGCGGGCGGGGCCGGGGGTGAGGCGGGCGCAGCCGCGGAGCATGTCCTCGGCGGACTGCTCGATGTTGCCCGCGGGGCTCTGCGCGGCCACGCAGATCTGCTCCAGCTTGACCCAGACCGCCCAGTTCCCGAGGGGGGTGAGGGTGGCCTGGCCGCGGTCCAGGGTCAGCGCGCCGACGGAGGCGAGCCCGTCCAGGGCCCAGTCCAGGAGCACGGAGACGGGCACGTCCTCGGGCGCGGGCTCCGGAGCGGCGAGGCCGTCCGGGGCGGGCAGCTCGCAGCGCTCCTCGCGCAGCTCGGCCACGCGCTGCTGGAGGAGGTCCAGCAGGGCGGGCTTGGGCACGGGCCCGGCGGAGAGCTGGAGGAGGGAGAGCACCTGGGGCACGGCCTCGACGACCTCGGCCACACCGGTGGGCACCAGGTCCTCGGCGGCGGGGTGGGCCAGCGACCACGCGTCGAAGAGGGCGACCCAGCCACGCAGGACCGCCATGTCGTCGCGGTCCCAGGCGCGCAGCCGCCAGCCGGGGCGCGCGGTCTCGCCGTGCATCTCGATGAGTCCGGCCAGCCGGGCGCGGTCCCAGCCCGCGCGCACCTCGTCCGGGGTCAGGTCCAGGGCGGCGGCGGCCCGCTGCCGCGCCTCGGGGAGGGAGCGGGCGGAGCCGGGTCCGCGTTCCACCGCCGCCCAGCGGGCGATCCGCACGGCGTCGGCGAGGACCGCGCGGGCCTGTCGGGCCAGCTCGGCGGGGGCGGGGGTGCCCTCGGGTGGACGGGTCGCCGGACGGGTGCGCCGGGTCGTCACGGCCCGTCGCGCCGTGGCCAGCGACCGCGGGCGGACGAGACGGAGTCTGGAGTTGCGCGCCAACTGCTCATCAGGCTTTCGGGACGTCACAGGGAGCAGTCTTCCCGCTGTCGGCCCGAAAGCCCAAACGGAGCCCTCCGAACCGCCCCGGGCAGCACGGCGGGAGCGGCCGGGGCGGGGACGGCGGGAGCCTCCGGACCGGGGCCCGGGACACGGGCGCCCGCGCAGGGGAGCGCCTTCCGCGCGCCGGGCCCGGCGTCCGCCCCGTTCCGGGCCCGGCGTCCGCCCCGTTCCGGGCCGGCGAGTGAGCCGAAGGGCGCGTGGGTGCCGAAAGGGAGGCCGCGCGCAGGACCCGAGGGACCAGGTGGCGAGCACGGCCGAGCGCCGGCACCCGCTGAAAGCGCCCGGGGCGAGCCGAGCCTCAGAAGAGGGGCCGGAGGCGAACCGAGCCCCGGAATTCAGAACAGCGGGACCAGGAAGCGGCGGAGGGCCTCCTCGTAGGCGTGGGGGTCCGCGTTCCACATGGCGGTGTGCGGGGCGCCGGTCACCGTGTGGAGGGTGACGAGGTCGGGGCGGGCCGCGGCGAGGAGTTGGGAGGACTGCCAGGGGGCGAGGGTGTCGTCCGGGCCGTGGAAGACCAGGGCCGGCACCCTGAGCGCGTCCGGGTCGGCGGCCTCCGCCAGCCGGTCGGTGTGCGGCCCGGTGCGGCCGTGGGCGGCGCGGACGGCGAGCGGGAGGAGGAGCGCCGGGGTGCCGTGCGCGGTGGCGAGGGCGCGCAGGGTGGCGTCCCAGTCGAGGACCGGGGAGTCGAGGACGAGCCCTGCGATGCGGTCCCGCAGGCCGGAGCCGGCGGCCGCGTGGAGGGCCATGGCCGCGCCGCTGCCCCAGCCGTGGAGGACGACCCGTTCGGCGCCGTGGCGTACGGCGTGGCGGACGGCGGCGTCCAGGTCGCGCCATTCGGAGTCGCCGAGGCGGCTGAGGCCGTCCGGCGGGCGGGGTGCGCCGTGGTCGCCCCGGTAGGCGAGGTTCAGCACGGGGAGGCGGAGGGTGTGCAGGAGGGGCAGGATGTTCAGCGGGTGTTCCCGGGTGGCACCGAGGCCGTGCACCGTGATGACCCAGGTGGAGCGGTGGCCGGGGACGAACCAGGCGGGCAGGGCGCCGAGTTCGCCGGGGACGCGGACGTCGTGGTACGGGATGCCGAGCGCGGTCGCCGGGTCGCCGCTGTGGACCTGCGGGGTGAAGCGGACCCGTGTGCCGCTGTCGAGTCCACCGCCGGTGACCCGTTCCAGTCGGCGGACGACGGTGTCGGCGGAGGCGGCGGCGCCGTCGAGGACGGGGCCGACCACGGCCCGGAGACCGGAGCCGGCGAGGCCGTAGAGGCCGCGCCGCAGGGAGGCGAGGCTGCGGGTGAGGGTCACCGTGGTGGTGGCCGTCTGATGGACGGTGAGCCGTGGTTCGCCGGGCAGGGGCCGTTTGGCGGGCACCTTGAGGGCGGCGGAGCTCGCGTAGCGGCCGGCGGCGACCGTGGCCGCGCCGACGCCGAACAGTGAGGAGACGGCCGCTGCCGTCGCTGTAGCCGGGCGCACCCGTCCAGTGTCCGCGGGGCGGGGGGCGGCTGCCAGTGGGCCGCGGCACCGGGGTGGCCGTCCCCTTCGCGCCGCTACCCGCCCCGTCAGCCCTCCTCGCCGGCGCCCGGCTGCCCGTAGCCGCGGAACCGCTCCGCCGCCTCGGCGAGCTGGGCGGCGGTGAGGAGGGCGGGGGCGTGCCCGGGGACGGCGGCCGCGGTGAGCCAGAGGCGGCACATCCACTCCAGCTGGGCGGTGCGGTCGTACGCCTGGTCGAGGGTGTCCCCGTAGGCGACGGTGCCGTGGTTGCCGAGGAGGCAGGCGGTGCGGTCGCGCAGGGCGTCCGTCATGTTCCGGGCGAGGGCCTCGGTACCGTAGAGGGCGTAGGGCGCCACCCGGACCGGGCCGCCGAGGGCCGCCGCCATGTAGTGGACGGGCGGCAGCTCGGGGACGAGGACGGAGACGGCCGTCGCGTGGACGGCGTGGGTGTGGACCACCGCGCGGGCGGCCGTGCCGGTGTACACGGCCAGGTGGAGCGGGAGTTCGCTCGTGGGCGCCAGTTCACCGAGGACCTGTCGGCCGGTGAGGTCGGTGGCGACGGTGTCACCGGGTCCGAGCCGGTCGTAGGGGACCCCGCTGGGGGTGACGAGCACGAGGTCGCCGACGCGGACGGAGACGTTCCCGGAGGTACCGACGACGAGTCCTTCGGCGGCGGTTCTGCGGGCGGTGGCGACGAGTCCGGCCCACGCCCCCGCGAGGGCGTCCCGCTCTGTGTGATGGGTCATGCGCCGATCCTGTCAGCGGGGCTCCGAGGGGCCCAGGGGCCGGTGCGGGGCCGGTCCGGGGCGGCCCGCGGCGACGGAGGGTGTTCGAGTGACTGCCCACCGAGGTCAGGGGCGCGGATCCGGCACAAGCGGAACCCGTTGACCCCACTTGCGGACACCACAGCGCCCGACCCAGTTCATCTTCCGTTCATCCAGGTTGCCTACGGTCCACACGTCAATGACGTCAAACGATTGCCTGGGTAAATGGAACACATCACCTTGCTGCTCGCGATTGTGATCGTGACAGCTCTCGTGTTCGATTTCACGAACGGTTTCCACGACACCGCCAACGCGATGGCGACGACCATCTCGACCGGCGCGATGAAGCCCAAGACCGCGGTGGCCATGTCCGCCGTTCTGAACCTCGTCGGCGCGTTCCTGTCGGTGGAGGTCGCCAAGACGATCTCCAGCGGTCTGGTCGACGAATCAGGCATCTCTCCTGAAGTCATCTTCGCGGCGCTCGTCGGCGCCATCCTCTGGAACCTGCTGACCTGGCTCGTGGGTCTGCCGTCCAGCTCCTCCCACGCCCTGATGGGCGGCCTCATCGGCGCCACCGTCGCCTCGGCCGGCTTCTCCGCCGTCAACGGCGGTGTGGTGATCACCAAGGTGCTGATCCCGGCCATCGCCGCCCCGCTCGTCGCCGGCATCGGCGCGATGATCGCCGCCCGGCTGACGTACAAGATCGGCAAGAACACCGATCAGAAGGACACGGCCAAGGGCTACCGCGCCGGCCAGATCGCCTCTGCCGGCCTGGTCTCCCTGGCCCACGGCACCAACGACGCCCAGAAGACGATGGGCATCATCACCCTGGCCCTGGTCGCCGGGAACGTGCTCGCGCCGGGTTCCAACCCCCCGATGTGGGTCATCGTCTCCGCCGGTGTCGCGATCGCCCTCGGTACCTACCTCGGTGGCTGGCGCATCATCCGCACCATGGGCAAGGGCCTCACCGACCTCCAGCCGCAGCAGGGCTTCGCCGCCCAGACCAGCGCCGCGAGCGTCATCCTGGCCTCCTCCAACCTGGGCTTCTCCCTCTCCACCACGCACTCCTGCTCCGGCGCGGTGATGGGTGCGGGCCTCGGCCGCAAGGGCGGTGTGGTCCGCTGGTCGACCGCGACCCGGATGTTCGTCGCCTGGGGTCTGACCCTGCCGGCCGCCGGCCTGGTCGCCGCCGCCTCCGAGTTCGTCACCAAGCAGGGTGACTGGGGCGTCGCCGTGGTCGCGGTCTTCCTGGTCGCCTCCTCACTGGCGATCTGGATCGCCTCCCGCCGCCAGGTTGTCGACCACACCAACGTCAACGACACCGAGGCCCCCGGCGCCGAGGGCGCGGAGGGTTCCGGGGAGCCCGCGGGCGTCGTCACCACCGCCATCGCGGCCGTCACCCCGCCGCCGGCCGGTGAGATCAGGACCACCGTCCCGGCCCCCGCCGAGACCGAGCCGGCCCGACCGGCCGCGGTGTAAGGAAGCAGCAAGATGAAGATCGACTGGGTAGCCCTCGGCTCCGTTTTCGGCGTGAGCCTCGTCGCCACCGTGGCCCTCGTGGGCCTGTTCACCCTCGGCATCATCGGCCTCAGCAAGGGCGAGGCCGCCGTGCGGACCGGCGGCAGCGCCGTGATGGCCCGCACGGGTGCGTACGCCTGCTTCGCGCTCTGCGCGGTGGCCGTCGCGTACGGGATCTTTCTGATCGTCGACTGACGTCCGCCGACCGATCCGTCACCGGCACGGGCCGGGTACCGCCACCGGGCGGTGCCCGGCCCGTGCGCCGTCCGAGTGCGCCGCCTCCGGGCGCCGTCTCCGTGCACCCGCAGCACGAGCCCTCGTGTGGGCCTCGGCACACTGTCCCGCCGCAGGTCAAGGGTGAGTTGACGGGCGTGGGCGGCCGTGGTGGACTGCCGGGGCCATACGGCGGCAGAAGAGGAAGTCCGGTGAGAATCCGGCGCGGTCCCGCCACTGTCACCCGGAGTCCGGGGAGCCAGGAACTCTCGCCGCCGTTCACGTCGAGCCAGGGCGCGGACCCTGAGTGAGGACTCTGCGTCATGCCTGGCCGTGGCCCAGCCCTGCCGTCCGGACCCCCTTCCCGGGACGCCGGCCGCACACGCGGCGGCCGGATCTTCGCCTGCGGCGCCGCCGCGGGGCTCCTCGCCGACCTGCTCGTCGGTGATCCGCGCACCGGGCACCCGGTGGCCGCGTTCGGACGGGCGGCCGCCGCCGTCGAGGGCGTGCTGTGGCGCGACGACCGCGCCCGGGGCGCCCTGCACACGCTGGTGTGCGCCGGGGGCGCGACCGCCGCCGGACTGCTCGCCGCGCGCGCCGTGCGCCGCTCCCCCGCCGCCGCCACCGCCCTGACCGCGGCCGCCACCTGGGCCGTCGTCGGCGGGACGACCCTGGGCCGGGAGGCCCGCGCCGTCGGGGCAGCGCTGGAGGCCGGGGACGTCGAGGCGGCGCGGGCGCGGCTGCCGCACCTGTGCGGGCGGGACCCGCAGGCGCTGGACGCGGACGGGATCGCGCGCGCCGTCGTGGAGTCCGTCGCCGAGAACACCTCCGACGCGGTCGTCGGAGCCTTGGTGTGGGGCGCCGTCGCCGGTGTGCCCGGCCTGCTGGGCTTCCGCGCCGTCAACACCCTGGACGCGATGGTCGGGCACCGCTCGCCGCGCCATCTGCGCTACGGCTGGGCCTCGGCCCGGCTGGACGACGTGGCGGGCTGGCCGGGCGCCCGGCTGACCGCCGTGCTCGCCGCCCTCGCCGGGCCCGATCCGCGGGGCGCGGTGCGCGCCTGGCGGGCCGACGCGGCCGGGCACCCGAGCCCCAACGCGGGCCCGGTGGAGGCGTCGTTCGCGGGGGCGCTCGGTGTGCGGCTGGGCGGGACGCTGGCGTACGGGGGGCGGGTCGAGCACCGGCCGGTGCTCAACGCGGGCGGCCGGGCGGTGGAGCCGGGCGACATCGAGCACGCGGTGCGGCTGTCGCGCCGGGTGGGCGCGCTCTCCCTGGCGGTGTGCGCGGGCGCGCGGCTGGCCGCGGGGGCCTTCGGCGGAGGCCGGCGCCGGGCGTCGGGGCGCGGCGGGCCGGACAGCGGCGGGAGGACGGCATGAGCGGTGGGGGGCTGCTGGTCGCGGGGACGACCTCGGACGCCGGGAAGAGCGTGGTCACCGCCGGGATCTGCCGGTGGCTGGTCCGGCAGGGCGTCAAGGTCGCGCCGTTCAAGGGCCAGAACATGTCGCTGAACTCCTTCGTGACACGGGAGGGTGCGGAGATCGGGCGGGCGCAGGCGATGCAGGCGCAGGCGGCCCGGGTCGAGCCGACCGCGCAGATGAACCCGGTGCTGCTCAAGCCCGGCGGCGACCGGTCCAGCCAGGTCGTGCTGCTGGGCCGCCCGATCGGCGAGATGAGCGCCCGCGGCTACCACGGCAACCGCCAACGCGAGCTGTTCGAACCGGTGATGGCCTGCCTGGAGGAGCTGCGGAACACGTACGACGCGGTGATCTGCGAGGGCGCCGGCAGTCCGGCGGAGATCAATCTGCGGCGGACGGACATCGTCAACATGGGGGTCGCCCGGGCCGCCCGGCTGCCGGTGCTGGTGGTCGGGGACATCGACCGGGGCGGGGTGTTCGCCCAGTTCTTCGGGACGACGGCGCTGCTGGCGCCGGAGGACCAGGAGCTGGTGGCCGGGTACCTCGTCAACAAGTTCCGGGGCGACGTCTCCCTGCTGGAGCCGGGTCTCGACATGCTGCTCGGGCTCACCGGGCGGCGCACCTACGGGGTACTGCCGTTCGCGCACGGGCTCGGCATCGACGAGGAGGACGGTCTGCGGGTGTCCCTGCGCGGGGCCGTGCGGGAGTCGGTGGTCGCGCCGCCGGTCGGCGAGGAGCTGCTGCGGGTCGCGGTGTGCGCCGTGCCGCTGATGTCCAACTTCACGGACGTGGACGCGCTGGCCGCCGAACCGGGTGTCGTGGTGCGCTTCGTGGACCGGCCCGAGGAACTGGCGGACGCGGACCTGGTGGTGGTGCCCGGCACCCGCGGCACGGTGCGGGCGCTGGAGTGGCTGCGTGCCCGGGGCCTGGCGGACGCGCTGGTGCGGCGGGCCGCCGAGGGACGGCCGGTGCTCGGGATCTGCGGCGGCTTCCAGGTCCTCGGCGAGCACATCGAGGACGAGGTGGAGTCCCGCGCCGGATCCGTCGACGGCCTCGGACTGCTGCCCGTACGGGTGCGGTTCGCCCGGGAGAAGACCCTCGCCCGGCCGTCCGGGAAGGCACTCGGCGAGCACGTCGACGGCTACGAGATCCACCACGGTGTGGCGGAGGTGCTGGGCGGGGAGCCGTTCCTGGACGGCTGCCGCACGGGGGCCGTGTGGGGCACGCACTGGCACGGCTCGCTGGAGAGCGACGGCTTCCGGCGGGCGTTCCTGCGCCGCGTCGCCGCGCAGGCGGGGCGGCGGTTCGTGCCCGCGCCGGACACCTGCTTCGGCGCGCTGCGCGAGGACCAGCTCGACCGGCTGGGCGATCTGGTCGAGGAGCACGCGGACACCGGTGCACTGCTGCGGCTGATCGAGCAGGGGCCGCCGGACGGGCTGCCGTTCGTGCCGCCGGGTGCGCCGTGAGCGCGGCCGTGAGTACCACCGGGCCGGGCGGCGGCGCGACGCCCGCCGGCCCGCCACCGGACGTCCCGGACACACCGTCACCGGGCCGCCCGGGTGAACCGTCACCGAAGTGCCCGAGCGAACTGAAGGAGTGGTCATGAGCACCCGGTACCCGTTCACCGCGGTCGTCGGGATGGACGATCTGCGGCTGGCGCTGCTGCTCAACGCCGTCAGCCCGGCGGTGGGCGGTGTGCTGGTCCGCGGCGAGAAGGGCACGGCCAAGAGCACCGCCGTGCGCGCCCTCGCGGATCTGCTGCCCGAGGTCGCGGTGGTGGCCGGCTGCCGGTTCTCCTGCGACCCGGGCGCCCCCGACCCGGCCTGTCCGGGCGGCCCGCACACCGACGCGGCCCCGGCCTCCCGGCCCGCGCGGATGGTCGAACTGCCCGTCGGCGCCTCGGAGGACCGGCTGGTGGGCGCCCTCGACATCGAACGCGCCCTCGCGGAGGGCGTGAAGGCCTTCGAGCCGGGTCTGCTCGCGGACGCGCACCGGGGCATCCTCTACGTGGACGAGGTGAACCTCCTCCACGACCATCTGGTCGACCTGATGCTGGACGCCGCCGCGATGGGCGCCTCGTACGTCGAGCGGGAGGGCGTCTCGGTGCGGCACGCCTCGCGGTTCCTGCTGGTGGGGACGATGAACCCGGAGGAGGGCGAGCTGCGGCCGCAGCTGCTGGACCGGTTCGGCCTCACCGTGGAGGTCGCCGCCTCCCGGGACCCGGAACAGCGGGTGGAGGTCGTCCGGCGGCGGCTGGCGTACGACGACGACCCGGCGGCCTTCGCGGCGCGCTGGGCGGGCGAGGAGGCGGAGCTGCGGGACCGGGTGACGGCCGCGCGGGACCTGCTGCCCCGGGTGGCCCTCGGTGACGTGGCGCTCCGTCAGATCGCGGCCACCTGCGCCGCGTTCGAGGTGGACGGCATGCGGGCGGACATCGTGATGGCCCGGACCGCGACCGCGCTGGCCGCGTGGGCGGGGCGGGAGGAGGTCGCCGAGGAGGACGTCCGGCAGGCGGCCCTGCTGGCGCTGCCGCACCGGCGGCGCCGCAATCCCTTCGACGCGCCGGGGCTGGACGAGACCACACTCGACGAGACGCTGGACGAGTTCGGCGGCGACGATCCGGAGCCCGATCCCGACCCGGAGCCGGACGGTCCCGGCCCCGACGGCGGGGGCGGTGGCGTACCCCCGCAGGGCCACGGCCCCGGCGACTCCCCGGACGCGGCCCCCGAGGACACCGCGCCCCCCGAGGAGTCCGGGGAGCGGCCGGACGCTTCCGAGCCCCGGGGCGCTCCTGCCGCCGCCCCGCGCGGCGCGGGCGAGCAGCAGCCGGTGCGCGCCGCCGAGCCGTACCGGACGCGGATGCTGAGCGTCCCCGGGCTCGGCGAGGGCGCGGCGGGGCGCAGGTCCCGGGCGCGGAGCGAGCACGGCCGCACCACCGGCGCGCGCCGCCCGCGCGGCGGGCTGACCAAGCTCCACCTCGCGGCGACCGTGCGGGCCGCCGCACCGCACCAGCGGGCGCGCGGCCGAAACGGCGCGGGCCTGGTGGTCCGCCGGGACGACCTGCGCCAGGCGGTCCGGGAGGGCCGCGAGGGCAATCTGGTGCTCTTCGTGGTGGACGCCTCCGGTTCCATGGCGGCCCGGCAGCGGATGGGCGCGGTCAAGGGTGCGGTGCTGTCGCTGCTGCTCGACGCGTACCAGCGCCGGGACAAGGTCGGCCTGATCACCTTCCGGGGGCGGGACGCGGCGCTGGCGCTGCCGCCGACCTCCTCGGTGGACGCCGCGGCGGCCCGGCTGGAGTCCCTGCCGACCGGTGGGCGCACCCCGCTCGCCGAGGGGCTGCTGAAGGCGCACGAGACCCTGCGGGTGGAGCGGCTGCGCGACCCCTCGCGGCGTCCGCTGCTCGTCGTCGTCACCGACGGCCGGGCGACCGGGGCGGGGGACGCGTACGGTCTGGCGCTGCGCGCGGCGCGGCTCCACGCGGCCGAGGGGACCGCCGCCGTGGTCGTGGACTGCGAGTCGGGGTTCGTGCGCCTCGGTCTGGCCGGCGCCCTCGCCGCCGAACTCGGCGGCACCGCCGTCACCCTGGACGAGCTGCGGGCCGACGCCCTCGCCGGGCTCGTCAAGCACGTCCGTGAGGACCGTACCGACCACGCCCCGAGGAGGGCCGCGTAATGCCCAAGGGACAGCCGTCCGTCGTGCCCGACGACGGGCTCACCACGCGTCAGCGCCGCAACCGGCCCCTGGTCTTCGTGCACACCGGGATCGGCAAGGGGAAGTCCACGGCCGCGTTCGGGCTGGCGCTGCGGGCGTGGAACCAGGGCTGGCCGGTCGGGGTGTTCCAGTTCGTGAAGTCGGCCAAGTGGAAGGTCGGCGAGGAGAACGCGCTCAAGGTGCTGGGCGCGAGCGGGCAGGGCGGCACGGTCGCCTGGCACAAGATGGGCGAGGGCTGGTCCTGGATCCAGCGGGAGCCCGCCGAGGGCGAGCAGAGCAACGAGGACAAGGCCCGGGAGGGCTGGGAGCAGGTCAAGCGGGACCTGGCCGCCGAGACGCACAGGCTCTACGTGCTCGACGAGTTCGCCTATCCGCTGCACTGGGGCTGGATCGACACCGACGAGGTGATCGAGGTGCTGCGCGCCCGTCCGGGCACCCAGCACGTGGTGATCACCGGGCGGAACGCGCCGCAGAAGCTGGTGGACTTCGCGGACCTGGTGACCGACATGTCGAAGGTCAAGCACCCGATGGACGCCGGGCAGAAGGGTCAGCGGGGCATCGAGTGGTAGCACGTCTCGTCATCGCCGCGCCGTCCTCCGGGGCGGGCAAGACCACCGTCGCGACCGGGCTGATGGCCGCGTTCGCCGGGCGGGGTCTCGCGGTGTCCCCGCACAAGGTCGGCCCGGACTACATCGACCCCGGCTACCACGCGCTGGCCACCGGGCGGCCCGGCCGGAACCTGGACGCCTACCTCTGCGGCACCGACCTGGTCGGGCCGCTGTTCGCGCACGGCGCGCGCGGCTGCGAACTGGCCGTGGTCGAGGGTGTGATGGGCCTCTACGACGGGGCCGCCGGGCAGGGGGAACTGGCATCCACCGCGCAGGTGGCGAAGCTGCTGCGCGCCCCCGTGGTGCTGGTGGTGGACGCCTCCTCGCAGTCCCGGTCGGTGGCCGCGCTGGTGCACGGCTTCGCCTCCTGGGACCCGGGGGTGCGCATCGGCGGGGTGATCCTCAACAAGGTGGCCACCGACCGGCACGAACATCTGCTGCGGGAGGCGCTCGGCGGCTCCGGCGTGCCCGTGCTGGGTGTGCTGCGGCGGGCGCCCGCCGTGGCGACGCCGTCGCGGCATCTGGGCCTCGTGCCGGTCGCGGAACGGCGGACGGAGGCGGTCGACGCGGTGCGGGCGCAGGCCGAGCAGGTGCGGGAGGGCTGCGACCTGGACGCGCTGCTGGCGCTGGCCCGGTCGGCGCCGGAACTGCCGGACGCGCCGTGGGAGGCGGGGGCGGCGCTCGCGGCGGAGGGCTCCGCGCGGGGTGGGCCGGACGGGGAGCGGCCGGTGGTCGCCGTGGCGGGCGGGGCCGCTTTCACCTTCTCGTACGCGGAGCACGTCGAACTGCTGACGGCCGCCGGGGCGGAGGTCGTGCCCTTCGACCCACTGCACGACGAGGACCTGCCGGCCGGGACCCGGGGCCTGGTGATCGGCGGCGGGTTCCCGGAGGTGTACGCGCCGGAGCTGTCGGCGAACGAGCCGCTGCGCAAGGCGGTCGAGGCGCTCGCCGAGTCGGGGGCACCGGTGGCGGCGGAGTGCGCGGGCCTGCTGTATCTGGCGCGTTCCCTCGACGGGAAGCCGATGTGCGGGGTCCTCGACGCCGACGCACGGATGACCGGGCGGCTCACCCTGGGCTACCGGGAGGCCGTCGCGATCGCGGACAGCCCGCTGGCGGCGGCGGGAACGCGGCTGCGGGGGCACGAGTTCCATCGCACGGTGCTGGAGCCGGGCGCGGGTCCGGTGCCCGCGTGGGGGATGGTCCGCCCCGAACGCCGGGTGGAGGGCTGGGCGCGGGGCGGGGTGCACGCGAGCTATCTGCACACGCACTGGGCCTCGCGGCCGGGGGTCGCCGCCCGGTTCACGGCGGCCTGCGCGGCCGTCCGTCCGGTGCCGTGAGCCCGCCCGGGCGGGGCTCACTCGGCGAGGCCCACCACCAGCCAGACGAAGGCCACTCCCCCGGCGGTGCACAGCAGGGTGGAGCGCGCCGGGTGGTCGTGGTGCGCCTCGGGCAGGATCTCGGCGGCGGCCAGGTAGAGCAGCGCGCCGCCGAAGAACCCGAGGTAGCTGCCGAGGAGTTCGGCGGGGAGCGTGAACAGCAGGGTGGACGCGGCCCCGACGACGGGCGCCAGCGCGGCGGCCACCAGCATCAGCAGGGCGCGGCGGCGGGTGTTCCCGTACATGCTGGTGAGGGTGTACGTGTTGAAGCCGTCGGCGAAGTCGTGGGTGACGACGGCGAGGGCGACGGTCCAACCCATGCCGCCGTCCACCTGGAAGGCGGCGCCGATCGCGATGCCGTCCATCAGGCTGTGGGTCACCATCGCGGCGGCGGCCGTCATCCCGACCTGCGGCACCCGGTGCTCCCCGCCGTGGGCCGCGTGGCGGACGGCGAGGAGGCGTTCCACGAGGTGGGCGAGGAGGAAGCCGCCGACGAACAGCAGCAGCGCCTGCGGGACGCCGAACACGGGGCGGCCCGCCGACTCCAGTGCCTCCGGCAGGAGTTCGAGCCCGACGACGCCGAGCATCAGCCCGCCCGCGAGACCGAACACGAGGTGCCGGCGGTCGGTGACGCGATGCGCCATCCAGCCGCCGAACAGCGTCATCAGGAACGCGCCGAGCGCGACGAACACGGCCATGGGGCCTGCCTAGCCCATCGACCGGTCCTGGTGCGACCCGCGCCCACCGGGGTTCACCCGGTTGCGCGCTCCCCGCGCCACGGGGTGCGTTCCGGGCCGCCCGGGCCCGCACCGGGCGCGACCGGGCGGGGTGCGGGGGCATGCTCCGACACGGCCGGGCGGGGCCCCGCCTGGGCGGGGGTCGGTGGTTCGACGGCCGGGGCGGACGCGGCCCGGGCGGGCTCCCCGGTGGCCGGGCGGAGACCTGGCGCGTGCCCCGACGCCCCCGGGCAGGGTTCCGGGGCGGACGCGGCCCGGGCGGGCTTCCCGGCGGCCGGCCCGGGAGCCGACCACGGCGCCGATGTGCCGGGCCCGGCGGGTCCACCCGCGATCGGCGCGGATTCCGGCCCTGCCGGGCCGAGTTCGCAGGCAGCCCGGCGGGGCCCCGCCTCGGCGGAGCCGGCCCCGGAGGGCGCCGGGCCCACCGGGGCGGGCGGATCGGGTCGTCCGCCGGGCACGGCCGGAGCCGGTACGGCCGGGGCCGGTACGGCCGGGGCCGGTACGGCCGGGGCCGGTACGGCCGGGGCGGGCTCCCGCGGAGCCGGGCCGCGCACCGCCCGGGCGGGGGCGGGTCCGGCCGGTCCGAGCGGTGCCCGTCCGCGGGACCTCGTGGTCGGGGTCGGGGCGTCGCGGGGGGTGGCGGCCTCGGATGTGCTCGCGCTGATCCGGGCGGCGCTGGACGGGGCCGGGTTGGCGGAGGCCCGGGTCGGCGTGCTGGTGACGCTCGACAGCCGCGCGGCGGAGGCGGGGCTCGTCGAGGCCGCGCGGTGGCTCGGCGTACCGCTGGTGGGCCGGAGCGCCGCCGAGTTGGCCGGCGTACCCGTACCCGGCGGCTCGGCGCGCGTGCTCGCCGCCGTCGGCACGCCCTCGGTCGCCGAGGCGGCCGCGCTCGCGGGCGGCGGAACGCTGCTGGTGCCCAAGCAGGTGTCCCGGCCGGCGGGCGGGCGGCCCGGTGTGACGTGTGCCATCGCACGGACCGGATCCCGCCCGCCCGTGACCTCTGCCGGTATCGGACCGCAGGCGACATGATGGCCGTCGTGTGTTCTTCGACCCCCCACATACCGAGGAGACCCACCGTGTCCCGTCCTTCCCTCCCCCTGCGCGGGCGCCATGTACACGAGTTCTGACCACGACGACCGCGCCGCGCTGCCCGAGCGGCCCGCGGGCGGGCACGATCTGCGTCACCACGGGGACGCCGAGGTCCGCGACGGCGCCCCCGGCCTCGTCGACCTCGCCGTCAACGTGCGCGCCGGGACCCCGCCGCACTGGCTGCGGGAGCGCATGGCCGACGCCCTCGGCTCACTGGCCGCGTACCCGGACGGCCGGGCGGCGCGGGCCGCCGTCGCCCGGCGGCACGGGCTGCCGGTGAACCGGGTGCTGCTCACCGCAGGTGCGGCGGAGGCGTTCGTGCTGCTGGCCCGTGCCCTGCGGGTGCGCCGGCCGGTGGTGGTGCACCCGCAGTTCACCGAGCCGGAGGCCGCCCTGCGGGACGCCGGGCACGAGGTCGGGCGGGTGCTGCTGCGCGAGTCGGACGGCTTCCGGCTGGACCCGGCCGCGGTGCCGGAGGCGGCGGACCTGGTGGTGATCGGCAACCCGACGAATCCCACCTCGGTGCTCCACCCGGCGGACCGGATCGCCGAACTGGCCCGCCCCGGGCGGCTGCTGGTGGTGGACGAGGCGTTCATGGACGCCGTTCCGGGCGAGGTGGAGGCCCTGGCCGGGCGTACGGACGTGCCGGGGCTGGTGGTGCTGCGCAGCCTGACCAAGACCTGGGGCCTGGCGGGGCTGCGGATCGGCTACGTCCTCGCGGAGCCGGGCACGATCGCGGCGCTGGAGCGGGCGCAGCCGCTGTGGCCGGTGTCCACGCCGGCGCTGGCCGCCGCGGAGGCGTGCATGGGTGCGGCGGCGCTGGCGGAGGCCTCGGGCGCGGCGGAGCGGATCGCGGCGGACCGGGCCCATCTGCTGGCGGGGCTGGCCGAGTTCGACGAGGTACGCGCGGTGGAGGCGGCGGCCGGGCCGTTCGTGCTGGTCCGGGTGCGCCGCGCGCGCGAGGTACGGGAGCGGCTGCGCGGGCTGGGGTTCGCGGCCCGGCGCGGGGACACGTTCCCGGGTCTGGACGGCGAGTGGCTGCGGCTGGCCGTCCGGGACCGGGCGACGACGAATCGTTTCCTTCAGGCACTGGACCAGGCGCTGACGGCGGTCGGCTGACGGCGGTGGGCTGACGGCGGCCGGGTGACGGCGGTGGGCCGACCGACCGCCGGGCCGGAACGCGGCCGGCCGGGCCCTCCCCCCTCGGTGGGCCCGGCCGGCCGCCGGCCGTCCGTCGGTCAGCCGCCTGCTCAGCCCTGGTCGCCCGCGCGGCGCCGGGAGATCACGAGCGCCGCCGCGCCGCCGACCAGCAGCAGCCCGGCGCCGCCCGCGATGTACGGGGTGGCCGAGCTCCCGCCCGTGGCGGCGAGGTTCTCCTGCGGCTCCTGGGCCGACTGCGCCGCGATGTTCTTCTCCGGGGCCTTCGACGGCTCCTCCTCGCCGGGCTCCTCGGGGGCCGGCTCGGCGGGCTTCTCCTCCGCGGGCTTCTCCTCGGCCGGCTTCTCGGGTGCCTTCGGTGACTCGCAGGTGGCCTCGACGAGGGTGATCTCGCCGTCGACCTCGGCGACGTTGAGATCCAGCGGGTTGACGGAGACCGTGAGCCGGAGCGCGGTCGCGGCGGCCGTCGTGGAGGTGGTGCTCGTCCGGGAGACGTCCAGGGTCACCTTGCCGACCTTGGGCACGTCCACGACGGTCGGCCCGCCCGCGGAGAGGGTGACCTTCTTGCCGAGGACCTTCACATGGCCGAGCAGGTTGGACTTCGCGGTGGGCTGCTCGCCCGCCACGCAGACGGCCTCGGAGGTGACCTGCTCCACCTCGACCAGGGAGAGCAGCGGCAGGCCGGGGACGTGCACCCGGGCCTTGACCAGCTTGCTGGACGCCTCCGCCCGGCCCTCCTCGACGGTCGCCGCCGAGGAAGCCACGTCGGCCCGCAGGACCCTGACCGGCCGGCCCTTCTCCACACCGTCCAGGGTCACGGTGAGGGCGGTCTTCTCGGCGCTCGCGGGGGCCTGCACCTCGTTGAGGGTGGCCTCCAGGGGGACGTGGACCGACTTGTTGAGCAGGCCGACGTCGAGACCGGCCCGGAGGACGACCGCGGTCGCCTTCCCTTCGCCGCCGGTGGCGTGCGCGGGCGCGGCCAGCGCGAGGGGCCCCGCGATCAGGGCGGCGGCGGCCGTCGCCGCCGCGGTCCGGCGGGCGGACGTCCGTGCGGACGTGCGGAAGGTGTTGCTGTTCACGGTGGTGGAACCCCCACAGGAGACATGGCGTCGCCGGACCGCCCGCGGGGACACGCGGGCGGTCGTCCGGGCGACCAAGACACGGGAATCTTTGCGCACGGAGAGTGAACGCACAGACACCTGAGGTCAGTTCACTCCAAAGGGGGGTTTCCGCGTCTCTATTCGATTCCCGTGGCACGTGCGTTCGCGCCCGCCTCCCCCGTCACCCGGCCGGGGAGGTGCGCCCGGCGTGACCAGGGGCGCACCGGGTTCGCGGGCCGGAAGTGTCTCAACGACCCGCGCGGGCCCCGGGTCACGTTCGGTCAACCGGGCGCACACTCGCCGGGCCGGTCCCGAGGGACGCGCGCCGGCCCGGGCCCGGGGCCCGCCGGGGCTCAGCCGATGATCCGCCCGTTCAGGACCACCCGCCGGGGCTCAGCCGATGATCCGCCCGTTCAGCACCACCCGCCGCGGCCCGGCCAGGGCCCGGACGTCGGCGCGCGGGTCCTCGTCGTAGACGACCAGGTCCGCCGGGGCGCCCTCCTCCAGGACCGGGCGGCCGAGCCAGCGCCGGGCGCCCCAGGTGGTCGCGGAGAGCGCGTCCAGCGGCGGGATGCCCGCCTTCACCAGCTCGGCGACCTCCTCGGCGACCAGCCCGTGGGCGAGGGAGCCGCCCGCGTCGGTGCCGACGAAGACGGGCACACCCGCGTCCCAGGCCGCGCGCACCGTGTCGTAGCGCCGCGCGTGGAGCCGGCGCATATGGGCCGACCAGCGGGGGAACTTCGCCTCCCCGCCGTCCGCGAGGTGCGGGAAGGTGGCGATGTTGACCAGGGTGGGGACGATGGCGACGCCGCGTTCCGCGAAGAGCGGGACGGTCTCCTCGGTGAGGCCGGTGGCGTGCTCGATGCAGTCGATGCCCGCCTCCACCAGGTCCCGCAGGGAGTCCTCGGCGAAGCAGTGCGCGGTGACCCGGGCGCCGAGGCGGTGCGCCTCGGCGATGGCCGCCTCGACCTCGCCGCGCGGCCAGCAGGGGGTCAGGTCGCCCGCCTCCCGGTCGATCCAGTCGCCGACCAGCTTGACCCAGCCGTCGCTCCGCCGGGCCTCCCGGGCGACATACGCGACGAGGTCCCCGGGCTCGATCTCATGGGCGTAGTTGCGGATGTAGCGGCGGGTGCGGGCGATGTGGCGGCCCGCACGGATGATCTTCGGGAGGTCCTCGCGGTCGTCGATCCAGCGGGTGTCGGAGGGGGAACCGGCGTCGCGGATGAGCAGGGTGCCCGCGTCCCGGTCGGTGAGGGCCTGCTTCTCGCTGGTCTCCGCGTCGACCGGGCCGTGCGCGTCCAGGCCGACGTGACAGTGGGCGTCGACCAGTCCGGGCAGGGCCCAGCCGCGCACGGTGAGGGCCTCGGCACGGGGGCGCTCGTAGGTGATCCGGCCGTCCACCACCCACAGCTCGTCCCGCGCCTCGTCCGGGCCGAAGAGCACCCGTCCCGTCACATGCAGCACCGTCTGCTCGCTCATACCAGGCACTGTACGAGGCGTGCCGGACCCGGTACGAGGCCCCTCGATAGGCTCGGGCGGACCGCCCGGGACACGAGAACCACGGGAACGACGAGAACCACGAGAGAGCCGAGCACCGCCGTGACGCACCCCCTGCTGGACCTCGCCCCGCTGACCGCGGCGCACTTCGCCGACATCGAGCGCTCGGTGGCCGCCCTGATGAACACCGAGCAGGACGTGGTGATCATGCAGGGCGAGGCGCTGCTGCCGCTGGAGGGGTGCATCCGCGGCGGTGCGCCCCGCGGGTCCACGGCGCTGAACGTGGTCACCGGCCCCTACGGACAGACCTTCGGCGACTGGCTGCGTGACTGCGGCGCCACGGTGGTGGACCTGGAGGTCCCGTTCGACACCGCGGTGACGGCCGCACAGGTCGCCGGGGCCCTGGCGGAGCGCCCGGAGATCGGTTTCGTCTCCCTGGTGCACGCCGAGGCCGCGACGGGCAACACCAACCCGGTCGCGGAGATCGGCGAGGTGGTCCGGGCGCACGGCGCGCTGTTCATGCTGGACGCGGTCGCCTCGGTGGCCGCCGAGCCGCTGCTGACGGACGCGTGGGGCGTCGACCTGTGCGTGATCGGCGCGCAGAAGGCGATGGGCGGGCCCGCCGGGGTGTCGGCGGTTTCGGTGAGCGAGCGGGCCTGGGAGCGGCTCGCGGCCAACCCTGACGCGCCCCGGCGCTCGTACCTGTCGCTGCTGGACTGGAAGGAGCGCTGGATCGACGCCGGGCGCAGGGCCCTGCCGCACGCCCCGGCGCAGCTGGAGATGCTGGCCCTGCAGGCGTGCGTGGAGCGGATCGGGGCCGACGGACCGGCCGCGGTGCGGGCGCGCCACGCCTCGGCCGCGGCGGCGACGCGGGCGGGTGTGCTGGCTCTCGGCGGCGGGCTCGCCCCGTTCGTGCGCCGGGCGGCGGAGGCCGCCCCGGTGGCGACCACCCTGCGGGTGTCCGAGGGGATGGACGCCCGGGACCTGGTGACCACGGCCCTGGCGGCCGACCCCTCGCTGCCGCTGGTCGCGGGTGGCGGGGCGCTGGCCGAGGTGATGATCCGCGTCAACCACTACGGCCCGGCCGCGACCCGCGGCACGGTGCAGTCCTCGCTGGCGGCGCTGGGTGCGGCGGTGGCGGCCCGGGGCGGCCGGGTGGACCTGGAGGGGGCGCTGCGGGCGGCCGGCGAGGCGTTCACCGGATAGCGCGACGAATTACTGTGCGCATCCACGGCGACACCGCGAAGGGATGCGCACGGGAATTCACCCGATAAATGGAACCGACACACGGGTGGCGATTTCCCTTGATTAGCTTCCATCATTCTGCTGCCCGCGATCCGAGAGGCTAAACGCCCGGATCTCCAACGATTCCATTGACGTTCGGAGACGGTTCCCATGAGGTCGCAGGAGTGTGACCGAGATAACACAAAGGTCGTTTTGCCCGGATTTTCCCGTGCAATATGGGACGTTCCCGCTCCCGACGGCCTCCGGCTCGCGCCCGCGCGATAACACATCCGACGCGTCCACCCAACCCCTCCGCACGATGCGATCTGCGAATTTGCTCGGTAAATTCAATTTGCATGACCGCCGCACAAGAAGACCTTGTACGAGCCCGAGACGCATTCCCGGAAAACGCGGACTCCCCGGAGCCGCCGCAGATCGACACCCCACGAGTGGAGGACGGAGCCGCGATCTGGCGCATCGCCCGCGACTCCGAGGTCCTGGACCTCAACTCCTCGTACAGCTACCTGCTGTGGTGCCGCGACTTCGCCGCCACCTCCGTGGTGGCGCGGGGCAGGGACGGCGAACCGATCGCCTTCGTCACCGGTTACGTACGCCCCGACCGCCCGGAGGCCCTCGTCGTCTGGCAGGTCGCCGTCGACAAGGCGCACCGCGGCCGGGGGCTCGCCGGCGTCCTGCTGGACGCGCTGACGGCCAAGGTGGCCGGCGGGCGCGGGGTCCGTGAGATCGAGACCACCATCACGCCGGACAACACGGCGTCCGACCGGTTGTTCACCTCCTACGCACAGCGCCACGACGCGCCCCTGAGCCGCGAGGTCCTCTTCGACGGCGGGCTGTTCCCGGAGGGCACCCACCAGCCCGAGGTGCTCTACCGCATCGGCCCTCTCGCCGCGTAGCAGCAGGCTCCGGTCCGCCGCACCCCGCCACCCCCATCTTCTTGGAGACGTGATGACCATCACCCCGCCCGCCCTCAGCGTGTTCCAGACCCTGGAGTCCGAGGTCCGCAGCTACTGCCGCGGCTGGCCCGCCGTGTTCGACCGTGCCCAGGGGAGCTACCTGCACGACGAGGACGGCCACACCTACCTGGACTTCTTCGCCGGCGCCGGTTCGCTCAACTACGGGCACAACAACCCCGTCCTGAAACGCGCTCTGATCGACTACATCGAGCGCGACGGCATCACCCACGGCCTGGACATGGCGACCACGGCCAAGCGAGGCTTCCTGGAGACCTTCCAGAACGTGGTGCTCCGCCCGCGCGACCTGCCCTACAAGGTCATGTTCCCGGGGCCGACGGGCACCAACGCTGTCGAGGCCGCGCTGAAGCTGGCCCGCAAGGTGAAGGGGCGCGAGGCCATCGTCTCGTTCACCAACGCCTTCCACGGCATGTCGCTGGGCGCGCTCGCCGTCACCGGCAACGCGTTCAAGCGGGCCGGCGCGGGCATCCCGCTGGTGCACGGCACCCCGATGCCCTTCGACAACTACTTCGACGGCCAGGTCCCGGACTTCCTGTGGTTCGAGCGGCTGCTGGAGGACCAGGGCTCCGGTCTCAACAAGCCCGCCGCCGTGATCGTGGAGACGGTGCAGGGCGAGGGCGGCATCAACGTGGCCCGGCCCGAATGGCTGCGCGCGCTCAAGGAGCTGTGCGAGCGCCAGGACATGCTGCTGATCGTCGACGACATCCAGATGGGCTGCGGCCGCACCGGCGGGTTCTTCTCCTTCGAGGAGGCCGGCATCACGCCGGACATCGTCACGCTGTCCAAGTCCATCAGCGGCTACGGACTGCCCATGTCCCTCTGCCTGTTCAAGCCGGAGCTGGACATCTGGGAGCCGGGCGAGCACAACGGCACCTTCCGCGGGAACAACCCGGCCTTCGTGACCGCGGCCGCCGCGCTGAACGCCTACTGGGCCGACGGCCAGATGGAGAAGCAGACCCTCGCCCGCGGCGAGCAGGTCGAGCGGGCGCTGCTGTCCATCGTCGACGAGGCCGGCGACAAGGGTGTCAGCTTCCGCGGCCGGGGCCTGGTGTGGGGCATGGAGTTCGAGGACAAGGCGCGCGCCGGACGGGTCTGCGCCCGCGCCTTCGAGCTGGGCCTGCTCCTGGAGACCTCCGGGCCGGAGAGCGAGGTCGTCAAGCTGCTGCCGCCGCTGACCGTCTCGCCCGACGAACTGGACGAGGGCCTGCGCATCCTGGCGCGCTCCGTCCGCGAGACCGTCTGACCCCACCGGACTCCCCGGCACCGCCGAGGGAGCCACACCGAGAGACAGAGAGGTAGCGAGGCACTGTGATCGTCCGATCGTTCAAGGACATCGAGAACACCGACCGCCATGTGAAGGCCGCGTCCGGCACATGGGAGAGCAAGCGCATCGTGCTCGCCAAGGAGAAGGTCGGCTTCTCGCTGCACGAGACCGTGCTGTACGCGGGGACGGAGACGTCGATGTGGTACGCGAACCACATCGAGGCCGTGCTCTGCGTCGAGGGCGAGGCCGAGCTGACCAACGACGAGACGGGCGAGACCCACTGGATCGAGCCCGGCACGATGTACCTGCTCGACGGGCACGAGAAGCACACCATGCGCCCGAAGACCGATTTCCGCTGTATCTGCGTCTTCAACCCTCCCGTCACCGGACGGGAGGACCACGACGAGAACGGCGTCTACCCGCTGCTGACGGAGGAGGGCTGATCTCCATGACCACCGCACCCGAACGCACCGACCTCTATCCGACCCGTGGCGCCTCGGAGGTGAAGACCCCGCGCAAGGACCCGGTCGTCTGGTCGGCGCCCGGCGCCCCCGGCCCGATCACCACGGCCGACCTGATGGGCTTCGAGCGGGACGGCTTCCTCACCGTCGACCAGCTCGTCACCGACGAGGAGGTGGCCGTCTACCGGGCCGAACTGGACCGGCTGGTCACCGACCCGGCGGTGCGCGCCGACGAGCGCTCGATCATCGAGCCCAAGTCCCAGGACGTCCGGTCCGTGTTCGAGGTACACCGGATCAGCGAGGTCTTCGCGAACCTGGTGCGCGACGAGCGCGTGGTGGGCCGGGCCCGCCAGATCCTCGGCTCGGACGTCTACGTCCACCAGTCGCGGATCAACGTGAAGCCCGGCTTCGGGGCCTCCGGGTTCTACTGGCACTCGGACTTCGAGACCTGGCACGCCGAGGACGGTCTGCCGAACATGCGGACCGTGTCCGTCTCGATCGCGCTGACCGAGAACCTGGACACCAACGGCGGTCTGATGATCATGCCGGGATCGCACAAGACCTTCCTCGGCTGCGCGGGCGAGACGCCGAGGGACAACTACAAGAAGTCGCTCCAGATGCAGGACGCGGGCACCCCGTCCGACGAGGCGCTCACGGGCTTCGCGGACGAGCACGGCATCCGGCTGTTCACCGGCCGGGCCGGGTCCGCGACCTGGTTCGACTGCAACTGCATGCACGGCTCGGGCGACAACATCACGCCCTACCCGCGCAGCAATGTGTTCATCGTGTTCAACAGCGTGGAGAACACGGCGGAGGAGCCGTTCGCGGCTCCGGTGCGCAGGCCCGAGTTCATCGGGGCGCGCGACTTCACCCCGGTGCGGTAGCGCCGCGCGCTGCGTTCACCCGGTCCCGGCCCCGTCTCGCGGGCCGGGGCCGGGTGGGCGTCGGGTGTCAGGTGTCGGGTGTCGGGCGTCAGCCCAGGGCCGGGTAGTCCGTGTAGCCCCGGTCGCCACCGCCGAAGAAGGTCGACGGGTCGGGGGTGTTGAACGGTCCCCCGGCCCGCAGCCGTGCGGGCAGGTCCGGGTTGGCCAGGAACAGCGCGCCGTAGGAGACCAGGTCGGCGACGCCCTCCTCGACGAGCGCGAGGGCGTCCGGGCCGGTCGGGCCCTCGGTCGCCGGGTTGAGGACGACCGTCCCGGAGAACAGCTTGCGCAGGGCGAGGACCAGCTCCCGCTGCTCGGGCCCCGCCTCGATGATGTGCAGATAGGCGAGGCCCAGCGGCGCCAGCTCACGGGCGAGGGCCGTGTAGACCGCCTCCGGCTCCGGCTCGTCGATGTCGTTGTACGGGTTCCCGGGCGAGATCCGCAGGGCGGTGCGCTCGGGGCCGATCTCCTCGGCCACCGCCCGCGCGGTCTCCACCGCGAAACGGACGCGGTTCTCCTCCGCGCCGCCCCACCGGTCGCTGCGCAGATTGGTGTTGGGCGCGAGGAACTGGTGGATCAGATAGCCGTTGGCGCCGTGCAGTTCCACACCGTCGAAGCCGGCCTCGACCGCGTTGCGCGCGGCGGCGGCGAAGTCGGCGATCGTGGCCCGCACCTCCTCCCCGCTCAGCTCGGCCGGGACGACGAAGTCGAGCGGGCCGTCGTGCGTGAAGACCTGCCCCTTGGCGGCGACCGGTGAGGCGCCGACGGGGGTGAGGTCGCCGGGCAGCAGCGAGGGGTGCCCGATCCGGCCGGCGTGCATCAGCTGCGCGAAGATCGTGCCGCCCGCCGCGTGCACGGCGTCGGTCACCTCGCGCCAGGCGGCGATCTGCTCGCGGCTGTGCAGGCCCGGAGTGTCCGGATAGCCCTGGCCCACGGCGGAGGGCTGGGTGCCCTCGGTGATGATCAGCCCCGCGCCGGCACGCTGCCGGTAGTACTCGACGACCGACGGCGTGGGCGTCAGGCCGGGACCGTGGGCGCGGCTGCGGGTCATCGGGGCCATGGCGATGCGGTTGGCGAGCTGCCGGCCGGCGAGCCGGACGGGGTCGAAAGCGGTGGTCATGAACGCCCCCAGGGGATTTACGTGGTCGGCCAATGAACTGTCCGGGCCACACTGTACCTCATTCATTGGCCGACCAAGATAGAATGTGTGGGAGCATTTCAGCCGCGTGGGCCAGCCGCCCGTGCGGTCGGGAACCGAACAGCCGACACATCGCGTAAACGAGCAGAGCAGCGCGGGCCGCGCGCCCGCGGCCGAGGAGGCCACCATGTCCGCAGCCGCGCCCGGCCCCCAGGGCGACCCCGTCTGTACCGACGCGCTCCCGCTCGCCGCCCGCGGCGGCCCGGTGAGCCACGCCCTCTCCCGGGTCGCCCGGCTGCACCGCATCGCCGCGGGCAAGCTGCTGCGGCGCCTGGACCTCTACCCCGGCCAGGAGTTCCTGATGATGCGCCTGTGGGGCGCGGGGCCGGTGCGCCAGTCGGAGCTGATCCGGGAGGTCGGTCTGGACCCCTCCACGGTCACCAAGATGCTCCAGCGCCTGGAGCAGACCGGCCATGTCAGCCGCAGCCCCGACCCCGGTGACCGGCGCGCGGTGATGGTCGAGGCGACCCAGCGCAGTTGCGCGCTCCTCGCCGACGTCTCCGCCGCGTGGACCGAGCTGGAGGAGCACACCCTCGCGGGCCTGGAGCCGGACGAGCGCGCCGAACTCGCCCGGCTGCTGGGCAAGGTGGAGGAGAGCCTGCGTACCCAGACGGCGGACTGCCCGCAGGTCCGGGCCCGGGCGGCCCACTGACGCCGCGCCGGGCGCAGGCCCGGGCGGCCCACTGACGCCGCGCTGGGCGCAGGCCGGGCGGGGGACTGACGCCGGGCGGGGCGCTCCGGGTCCGGATTTCCCGGACCTCCGGGGGCGCCCCGGGCGGCGCCCGGCGTGGGCCTACGCCCGGCCCGGCGCGGGCCTACGCCAGCAGGTCCAGGGTCCGGTCCACGTCCGCCGCCGTGTTGTACAGGTGGAACGCGGCCCGCAGACCGCCCGCCCGGGCCGAGACCGCCACGCCCGCGGCGGCCAGCGCCCCGGCCCGGTCGCCGAGCCCCGGCACGGCGACGACCGCCGAGTCCGCCTCCACCGCCGGGCGTCCCAGCTCCGCGAGGCCCGCGCGGAAACGCCGGGCCAGGCCCAGCGCGTGCCCGCCCAGCACGTCCACCCCGATCTCCTCGACCAGCGCCAGCGACCGCCGGCCCCCGTGGTACGAGAGGAACGAGGGCGGGGCGTCGAAGCGGCGTGCCGAGTGCGCGAGTTCACCGATCGGCCCGTAGGTCGTCTCCCACAGGCGCTCGGCGGCGAAGGTCCCCGCGTGCACCGGGACCAGTTCCCGCTGCGCCTCCTCGGTGACCGTCAGGAAGGAGACACCGCGCGGGCAGAGCAGGAACTTGAAGGCGCCGGTCACGGTGTAGTCCCACTCCCCCGCGCGCAGCGGCAGCCAGCCCGCCGACTGGCTCGCGTCCAGCAGGGTGCGGGCCCCGTGGGCCGCTGCGGCCGCGCGGACGGCGGCCAGGTCGGCGATCCGGCCGTCCGAGGACTGCACGGACGACAGGGCGACGAGGGCGGTGTCCGGCCCCACCGCCCCGGCCAGCTTCTCCAGCGGAGCGAACCGGGTACGCAGGTCGCCCCGGACGGTGAACGGGGTGATGACGGAGGCGTACTCGCCCTCGGGGAACAGGATCTCGGCTCCCGGCGGCATGGACGCGGCGATCAGTCCGACGTGTACCGAGACCGAGCCGCCGACGGCGACCCGGGCCGGGTCGACGCCGGTGAGCCGGGCGAACGAGGCGCGGGAGTCCTCCACCGCGTCCCAGTCGCCGGACCCGCCGGCCCGGCCCTCGGCGAGTTCCTGGGCGAGGCGGCCGATCGCGCGTACCGAGCGGTGCGGCAGCAGCCCGCAGAGAGAGGTGTTCAGATACGCCGACGCGGGCGCGAACTCACCGGCGGCCGACGGGTGGAGGTCCCCGGCACTCTGTGTACGGTCCATGCGGTCACCCTCCGTCGCCCGGTGCCCACCGGTCAATGACGCCTCGCACCGGGACCCCGGCCGCAATCCCGGTGCGCTGCCGACGGGACCCCCGGTAGCGTGCCGCGCATGCCCGCTCCCCGCCCCCTCGTCCAGCCGCTGCGCGCGGGCCACGCCAGCGCCCTGCTCGCCTTCGAGCGGGAGAACCGCGCGTATTTCGCCGCCTCGGTCCCGGACCGGGGCGACGCGTACTTCGCGGAGTTCGGCTCCCGGCACACGGCCCTGCTCGCCGAACAGGCCACCGGGGCCTGCTTCTTCCATGTCCTGGTGGACGGGACGGGCACGGTCCTCGGCCGGGTCAACCTGGTGGACGCGGCGGACGGCTGCGCCGAACTGGGCTACCGCATCGCCCGGAGCGCGGCCGGCCGGGGCCTGGCGACGGCCGCCGTGCACGAGGTGTGCGCACTGGCGGCGGACGTGTACGGACTGACCGCGCTCCGCGCGGTGACCACACTGGACAACACCGCCTCCCTGACGGTCCTGGCCCGCACGGGCTTCACCCCCACCGGCCCGACGCGGGTGGCGGGCCGCCCGGGCACGTCCTTCACCCGTCGGCTGGACGCCCCGGGGACCTGACGCCGTCCGGCCCGGGGCGTTACGCGGGGACGCCGCCGGGCCGGAGCGTCAGGCCCGGATGTCGCACGCGCCGTCCGGCCCGCAGGCCGCCGCGTCGGGGGCGTCGGCGGGGCCGACGGTCCTGAGCAATGGATGCCTGCGAATAATCGAGAATCACACCGGACAGAGATCCCTTCGGATCATCATGCTTGCGCTGTTGTGTCCGACGACGACGGGAACAGCCATGGCCAGGCGACTGCGGGTCCTCGGGAGCACGTCCGGAGTAGGCGACTGCCCGACTCTGTACGAGGACCTGGACACGGGGGAAGTGCTCGTGCAGGGGGACGCGGTGAGCGACCCCACGGACGTGGCACAGCTCAAGTACGTCAAGGAAGGGGAAGCCTTCGTGGTGGTGCCTCGGGCCCTGCTGGCGAACTTCTCGCCGAGGGAGGTCACGCACGTGCCGGAGTTCGTTCCGCAACAGAAGATCAGCGAGTTCATCAACGATGGGTTCGAGCACACCGCATGGCGGCTGGAAACGCGCAGTGGCTACGCGTCCGACCAGGCAATGCCCTCCTACCAGGAGTTCCTGCGGACCGGCCACACGGCGGGAGAAGTCGGCCATCCGTGGTTCGCCAACGTCCGGCGCATGGTGGACGGCGGCAAGCGGTTCGAGCGCGTTCGCATCGTGGACAACCCTCCGACCACTGGACAGCGGTATCTACTCGCCTGCGCACGGACGAACGTCGCAGCCGGCGAGGACATCCGTCATCTGTGGCGTGCCGACGCCGAGCGCCGCGGAGTGAACCTCTCGGACTTCTGGCTGTTCGACTCCCGCACCGTGGCGCGCTTCCACTTCGATGGTGAGCGCACCATCGGCATGGAGCTGATCACTGACCCGGCGGAAGTGCTACGGGCCTGCCAGACCCGGGATGCCGCGTGGCATCACGCGGTCCCCTATCAGGAGTTCGCGGCTCGGGTACCGTCCGCCGAGTGAGTACGGACTTTCAGCAAGCCCGCGTCTCCCTCGGTGCACGCCTGCGGGAGCTGCGCACCGAGGGCGGGCTTACGGGCCGTGACCTGGCCGCCCGGCTTGAGTGGGGACAGTCCAAGATCAGCAAGCTGGAGACCGGCAGGCAGACACCGACCGTCGCTGATCTCACCGCGTGGGCCGAAGGGACCGGGAACAAGGGAGCAACCGGCGAACTGATCGGGCGACTGCGCGGGCTGGAGACGCAGTACCGGTCCTGGCGCCGCCAACTGGCGGGCGGATACCGCGCCGTACAAGAGGCGCACCGGGCACAGGCCCGGAGAACCCGCTCCCGCCGCAGCTTCGATCCGGCGCTGATACCCGGCCTTTTGCAGACCCCGGATTACGCGCGCTCCGTCCTGACGCGCTACTCCGCGATCCATACCGCCCCCAGGGACATAGAGGCCGCCGTGCAGGCGCGCATGGGGCGCCAGGACATCCTCACGGATCAGAGTCGGGCGTTTCACTTCCTCGTCTGGGAGGGAGCCCTGCGAGCCCGCCCCTGCCCGTCCGCTGTGCTCGGCGCGCAGCTCGACCGGATCGTCGGCCGGCTCGGTCCCGGGAACGTCAGGGTGGGGATCGTGCCGTTCGAAGCGGACCTGAACGTACCCGCCGGGGTCGGGTTCTCCCTGCACGACGGCCGTCTCGTGATCACCGAGACCTGGCACGCCGAGATGTGGCTCGACGATCCGGAGGACGTCGCACTGCACGTTCGAGCGTGGGAGGCGCTGGAAGAAAGCGCCCTCTACGGGGCCGAGGCACATCGTGTGCTCGCGCGGGCCAAGCAGTTCTTGAGCCCGCGAGAATAACCGCGAATACGGACCGTCCTGTTTCCCGCGCCTTCCCTAGCGTTCTGGCATGCAGAGTTCAGATGCGAAGGGCGGGTCGGTGGGCCGAAACCGTCCGAACGTCACAGGCGTAGCGCGATGGCGCTGCGCGCTCCCCGGGACAGCGGAAGGACGCAGCGTCCCGAGCCCCTCGCGCGGAATCTGCTCTCCCTTGAAAGCGAACGCAGTCAGACACGGGTACCGCCGGGGGGAGCCCGGCAAGGCCGTCTGCACCGAGTTCCGCCGCTGACCGAGAGGGGCATCCATGGAGTCATCCGACCGCGCGCGGCTCGACACGTACTTCGGCAAGATCGCCGAAACGTTCACACCGCCCGAACTTCCGTCCTCGCTGCTGATCACTCATCTGCTGATCGAGCGACCTGCGTTCGTCGCTGCGGTGGGCAAGGTGACGAAGCTGCGAGCCGTGCTGCCCAAGCCCAAGTCCATCCACGCCGGTGCGCGCCGAGAAATCGAGCAGACACTGGCGTGCGACAAGCTGTCGCGCGGCATGTTCGGTGACCCGGACACCGCGGTGTCCTACCTGGAGACCAGAGCAGCCGGCGAGAACGTCGTTCTTCTCGACGTGGGCGGGTATTTCGCTCCCTCGCTGGACGCGCTCTGCGAACAGTTCTCGGGAACCGTCCTCGGTGTGGTGGAGGACACCGAGAACGGCCACAAGCGCTACGCGGAGCGGGCCAAGCTGCCGTGCCCCGTGGTCTCGGTGGCCCGGAGTCCGCTGAAGGACCCGGAAGACTTCCTGGTCGGTCAGTCCGTCGTGTTCTCGGCGGAGGCGCTGTTACGGCAGCGCGGGGACATCCTGCACGGGCGCCCTGCCCTGGTCCTCGGGTTCGGCAAGCTCGGATCCAGCATCGCTCGTCTGCTGCACGTCAAGGGCGTGCGGGTCATCGTCTACGACATCGACCCCGTACGGCGCGCACAGGCCATGTCACAGGGATTCGAGGTTGCCCGGGACCGCGACCAGGCAGTAGCCACGGCCGGACTGGTGCTGTGCGCGACGGGAGCGCTGTCCCTGCGCGGCGAGGACTTCCCGCAACTCAAGAACGGCGCCTACGTGGCGACCGTGACCAGCTCGGAAGACGAGTTGGAGTTGAGCGGACTGCCCTCGGGCTACGTCCGCGACAGCGCCGGCGAGCACGTGAGCCGGTACAGCACGACCGGGCACTACTTCTATCTGCTGAATGGGGGCGAGGCGGTCAACTTCATCCACGGCGCAAGCGTTGGACCGTTCATCTTCCTCGTTCAGTCAGAAATCCTCGCGGGCGCGGCCTTGCTCGCTCGCGGTGGTCTCGATGCGGCCATGCACGAGGTACCCGCCAAGGACCGGGCAGCCATCGCGGCTACCTGGCTTCACTACTACAACAGGTGAACCCATGCCCATCACGGCAGACCACATCCGCGCGACCCTCGTCGAGTACGCCGACGCACACCCCGAGGACAAGCACGCTCTGACCCCTCTGACCGAGCTACTGGACCAGGGGGCGGACGTGACCAGCCGCAAGGAACTCCGCGGGCACGCCACCGCGGGCGCGGTGCTCCTCAACGATCGGTGCGAAGCGCTGCTCATTCATCACAACGTGCTCGGCACGTGGCTGACCCCCGGTGGACACCTTGAGCCCGAGGACACGAACCTGCTGGGTGCGGCCCTCCGCGAACTGGTCGAGGAAACGGGTGTGACGCTCAGCCTCGCCCCCGTCCAGCCCACGCCCGTACACATTGACGTGCACCCGATCCCCGCGAACGCCGGCAAGGGTGAGGGACCCCACTGGCACGCCGACTTCCGGTACGTCTTCCGCGCCACCGGCGATCAGGTCGTGACGCTCCAGGAGGAGGAAGTGAGCGGCTACGCGTGGCGCAGCCTGGACGCCCTTGCTGACGAGACGCTGCGGGCTCGGGTCGCGGCAGTGCTCCGGTAGTCCCGCCCCACACATCCGCAGTCCGCCCGTCCATTCGCACATCTGGTTGCGGAAGACCCCCGACCGCGTTCCGTCCCGGCAGGGGGGCGGGGCCGGCGAGCCGTGCGGGTCAGGGCTCCAGGCGGCCGATTTCCGGGTGGCCGTCCACGCGCCGGGGCAGGCCGAGGGGGTTGTCGTCGCGGAGTTCCGGCGGGAGCAGCGCCTCGGGGGTCGTCTGGTAGGTCACCGGGCGCAGCCAGCGTTCGACGGCGGTCGCGCCGACGGACGTCGAGGTGGAGGTGGTCGCCGGGTAGGGGCCGCCGTGGTGCTGGGCGTGGGCGACGGCGACGCCGGTGGGCCAGCCGTCCACGAGGATCCGTCCGGCGAGCGGGGTGAGTTCCGCGAGGAGGCGCGGGCCGTCCCCGCCGCCTCGGGCCTCCTCGGCGGAGAGCTGGACGGTGGCCGTGAGGTTGCCGGGCAGCCGGGCCAGGACCGCGCTCGCCTCGGCCGGGTCCGTGTAGCGGGCGACGACGGTCAGCGGGCCGAAGCACTCCTCCAGGAGGGCGTCGTGCGCGCCGGGCCCGGTCAGCCGCCCGGCGGGGACGGTCAGGAAGCCGGGCCGGACGGCCTGCCCGTCGGCCGCGCCCGGGGCGACGGGGGCGGCGACGCCGTCCAGGGCGGCCCGCTCCGCCGCGCCGCCGAGGAAGTTCTCCCGCATCCGGGCGTCGAGCAGGAACCCGGCCGGGGCCTCGGCCACCGCCTCGGCGAGGGCGCCCACGAGCCGGTCCCCGGCCTCGCCCGCCGGGACCAGCACCAGTCCGGGCTTGACGCAGAACTGGCCGGTGCCCAGGGTCATCGAGCCCGCGAGCCCGGCCCCGATCTCCGCCGCGCGCTCGTCCGCGGCGGCCGGGGTGACCACCACCGGGTTGAGCGAGCCGAGTTCGCCGTGGAAGGGGATGGGCACCGGGCGGGCGGCGGCCGCGTCGAAGAGGGCCCGTCCGCCGCGCACCGAGCCGGTGAACCCGGCCGCGGCGACGAGCGGGTGGCGCACCAGCTCCAGTCCCGCGTCGAAGCCGTGGACGAGCCCGAGCACGGCCGGGTCCAGCCCGTGCTCGGCCGCCGCGGCCCGCAGCACCGCCGCGACCAGCTCGGAGGTGGCGGGGTGGTCGGGGTGGGCCTTGACCACGACCGGGCAGCCGGCCGCGAGGGCACTCGCGGTGTCGCCGCCGGGCACGGAGAACGCGAAGGGGAAGTTGGAGGCCGCGTACACCGCGACCACGCCCAGCGGGATCTTGTAGCGCCGCAGGTCCGGGACGGGTGGGGTGGCGGCCGCGTCCGGGTGGTCGATCACCACGTCCAGGAATGCGCCCTCCTCGACGGTCCCGGCGAAGGCCCGCAACTGGTAGCAGGTGCGGCCCAGTTCGCCGGTGAGCCGGACGGAGCCGAGGGCGGTCTCCGCGTCCGCCGTCTCGACGAGCGCGTCCCGGGACTTCTCCAGGAGGGCGGCGGCGGTACGCAGGAAGGCCGCCCGCACGGCGCGGTCCGCGAGCTGTGCGCGGGCCGCGTGGGCGGCCCGTACGGCGGCGTCGACCTCGCCCGCCGTGGCCTCGGCCGCGACCTGCTCCCGGCGCTTCCCCGTACGCGGGTCCACGCTCCAGACCTGTGCTGCTGCCACCGCGGGTGCCTCCCGGACTCGGCTCTGAGTGTGCGAACGCGGTTCATTCTGGACGGGGTTGCCGGTCGTGACCAGGGGCCCGGGGTGGCCGGCCCGGGCCCGCACGACGGCCCCATGGTGACCGGCCCCGCGCCTGGACGACTGTGCACCGGGGTGACCCTCCCGCGCCCGGACCACCAGGCGCCCGGGGTCCGGCCCGGACCCCGGGCGCGCGCCGCGTCTCCGCCGGGCGGCGGAGAGGGATCCTCCCGGCGCAGGAGGTGCGCCGCGCCCCGGGCCAGCAGGGTGGACGCCATGGACCCCGTGACCCGTCCGGCAGACGCCCAGGCCGCCGCCACCCCGACCACCGACCCCGCCCCGGCCAGAACCCCCGCCCCGGCGCGCACCGCCCGTGCCCGGGCCTGGCTGCGGGCCGTCGCGATCGCCGCCTGCCTCCCCTATCTGACGCTCAAGACGGCGTGGCTCACCGGCAGCCGCACCGGCATCCCGGAGGGCAGCGTCCTGCTCGACCACCCCACGGCGATCGCCGTCGCCAACGCCGTCACCGTGCTGATGGACGGCTCGGTGATCGTCCTCGCCCTGCTGCTCACCCGGCCGTGGGGGACGCGGGTGCGGCCCTGGCTGCTGACCGTGCCGATGTGGACGGCCACCGGGCTGCTCGCGCCGATCATGACCGGCTACCCCCTCCAGCTCGCGGCGGGCCTGTTCGGCGGCTCCCACGGTACCGACTCCACCGCCGGCAGCGCCGAACCCTTCCTGGACGACTGGGTGTTCGCCGTCGTCTACGGCGGCTTCATCCTCCAGGGCCTCGCCCTCGGCGCGCTGTTCCTCCTCTACACCCGGGACCGCTGGGGCTCGCTGTGGCAGGGGACGGTCGGCGGGCTGCCGGCCTCCGCGGCGACCCGGGGGGTCCGGTGGTGCGCCGTTCTCGGGGCCGTCGCCGCCGTCTTCCCGGCCGCCGTCCACCTGGCGTGGGCGGGCGGGGCGACGACCGGGCTCGGGGCGTCGGGCCCCGCCGGCTTCCGGCTGCTGGAAGGGCTGCGCGCCGCGTTCGCGGTGGTCGCCGTGGTCTGCGCGCTGGTCCTCGCGTTCCGGGCGGCTCCCCGGCTGCGGCTGGGGCCGGTGCTGGCGGGCGCCTGGGTCGCCACGGCCGCGTGGACGGCCTGGGGCGGCTGGATGCTGATCAATTCCCTGCTGCCCGCCGGCGGCGAGAGCCGGACGGCGGTGGTGACGCTCACCTACGCTGTGGGGATGATCTCCGGTCTGCTGCTGACCGCGGTGACGGTCGCCGTGCTGACCCGGCGGCGCGTGTGAGCGAGGAGGCGGGCCGCGGCGCCCCCGGCGCCGACCGCCTGGCACCCGGCGCGGCCCCCGGCAGCACCGACGACCCGGCGCCCGGCGGCGTCCCCGGCACTGACCACCGGGCACCCGCCGCGGCCCCCGGCACCGGCTCCGCCCTGCGGGGCGCGGCGCGGGCGCTGCTGGGCGCACGGGCCCGGCTGCGCTGGGTGCATCTGGTGCTCGGCGGAGCCCTGTTGATGCCGTTCTGGCTGGTGGGCGCGGTCGTGATGGGCCCGGTGACGGGGCAGGACTACGCGTTCGCGGGCTCCGGCGCCCTCCAGTTCTCGGCGTACGGCGTGGCCGTGCCGCTCGCCGCGATCGCCGGGCTGCTGCCGATCGCCCGGCCGCTCTCGGTGGCCGCCGCCCGCGCCCTGTGCGGGGTGCCGGGCGCCCGGTTCGCCGAGGGACCGGCGCGCGGCCGGGCGGCGCGGGTGCGCACCGCGGGCTGGTTCGCCCTGCATCTGGGCGTCGGGGCGCTGGTCAGCGGGGCGTCGCTGGCGCTGCCGCCGTTCGCCGCCGCCCTGGTCGTGGCCCCGTTCCTGCCCTCGTTGCGCCGGCAGCTGGACGTGGGTGGCTCGGGCTGGTGGCACGTGCTCCTGCCGCTCGCGGGCCTCGGGATGCTGCTGGCCCTCGCGGCGGCCTCGGCGGCGGCGGGAGCGCTGCTGGCGAACCGCGCCCCGGTACTCCTCGGCCCGACGCCCGCCGACCGGCTGGCCGAGGCCGAACTACGCGCCGCGGAGCTGGCCGAACGCAACCGGCTGGCACGGGAGTTGCACGACTCGGTGGGTCACGCGCTGTCGGCCGTCACCCTCCAGGCCGGGGCCGCACGCCGGGTGCTGGACAGCGACCGCGCGGGCGACCGGGAGTTCGTCCGGGAGGCTCTGGGCGCGATCGAGGAGACCTGCCGTCGGACGGTCGGCGAACTGGACGCGGTCCTCGGGCTGCTGCGCCGGGACGACGAACCGCCCCCGGGGGACGGGGCCGCGGGTGGGACGGGGCCGCTGCTGGCGTCCGTCGGCGGGCTGGTGTCCCGCAGCGGGGTGGCGGTGGAGCTGCGGACGGCGGGCGACCCGGCCGCCGTCCCGGCGCGGGTCTCCCGGGAGGCGTACCGGATCGTGCAGGAGGGGCTGAGCAACGCCGTGCGCCATGCCGGGGGCCTCCCGGTGTCGCTGAGGATCGCCGTGGACGGCGGAAGGGTGGAGATCACGATGGAGAACGCGCTGCCGGAGCAGGCCCCGGTGGTCCGCCCGGGCGGGGGCCGGGGACTGCGCGGGGTCGCCGAACGTGCCGCGCTGCTGGGCGGGCGCGCGGGGGCCGGGCCGGAGGACGGTCCCGGCGGCGGCGTCTGGCGGCTGGCGGCGTCGCTCCCGTACGGCCCCGGTGGCACGGGCGCGGCGGGGGACGCCCGGTGACCGGGCCCCGACCCGGGGCCGCCTCCGCGAGCGGGCCCTGGCCCACGGACGGGACCGCGCCCGTGCGGATCGTGCTCGCCGACGACGAGCGGATGGTGCGCACGGCCCTGCGGGTGATCCTGGACGCCGAGCCGGGCCTCGCCGTGGTGGGCGAGGCCGCGACGGGCGCGGAGGCGGTCTCGGTGGTGCGCGCCCTGCGGCCGGATGTGGTGCTGATGGACGTGCGGATGCCCGAGACCGACGGCATCCGGGCCACCGAGCAGATCCTCGCCACCCTGGACGACCCGCCCCGGATCGTGGTCGTGACCACCTTCGAGAACGACTCCTATGTGTACGACGCGCTGCGCGCCGGCGCGGCGGGCTTCCTGCTGAAGCGGGCCGCCGCCGAGGAGCTGGTGCAGGCCGTGCGGCTGGTCGCGCGCAGCGACTCCCTGCTGTTCCCGGCCGCGGTGCGCGCGCTCGCCGCCGAGCACGCTCCCCGCCCGGCCGCCGCCGCGCCCGCCTGGGCAGCGCGGCTGACCGGCCGCGAGGCGGAGGTGCTGCGCCTGATGGCCCGGGGCCTGAGCAACACGGAGATCGCGGAGCGGATGGAGGTCGGTCCGGCGACCGTCAAGTCGCATGTCGCGGCCGTCCTGGCGAAGACCGGCGCGCGGGACCGCACCCAGGCGGTGATCGCGGCCTACGAGTCGGGCTTCGTCCCCGCCCGCGCACAGCAGGGGCGCGGAGGACGCGCCTGAGAAGAACCTGAGAAAAGCCGCGGGACGGAACGATCCGGCCCTCCACGCTCGTCCTCAGGGCGGGATGAACAAGACGATCAGAAGGGCCTCCGTCTTCACCCTGCTGCTGGTGTTCGCGCTCCTGGTGCGCGCGACCTGGCTCCAGGCGTACGACGCCAAGGCCCTGGCCGACAGCAAGTACAACCACCGCAACGTCGTCGAGCGGTACGCGCAGCCGCTGGGGGACATCGTCGTGGGCGGGTCCCCCGTCACCGGTTCGGTGCGGACCGAGAGCGGTGATCTCGCGTACCAGCGGGACTACACCGACGGGCCGCTGTACGCGCCGGTGACCGGCTACAGCTCGCAGGCGTTCGGATCCACCCAGTTGGAGGGGATCTACGCCGATGTCCTCGACGGCACCGACGACCGGCTGAAGAACCCGCTGAACGTGCTGACCGGAGAGCGCCAGAAGCCCGGCGACGTGCTGACCACCGTCGACCCGGCGGTACAGCAGGCGGGCTTCGAGGCGCTCGGCGACACCAAGGGCGCGGCGGTCGCGATCGACCCGGCGACCGGCGAGATCCTCGGCCTGGTGAGCACGCCGTCCTACGACCCGTCGGCGATCAGCGGGGTCTCGGACGGGGAGGCGTGGCGGAAGCTGCTGGACGACCCGAACAAGCCGCTGGTGAACCGGGCGCTGCGCCAGCCGCTGCCGCCGGGCTCCACGTTCAAGCTGGTGGTCGCGGCGGCGGCGCTGGAGGAGGGGCTGTACGGCTCGGTCGACGAGCGGACCGACAGCCCGGTCCCGTACCGCCTGCCCGGCTCCACCCGGGACCTGCCGAACGAGAACCCGTCCGCGCCCTGCGAGAACGCCTCGATCCGCACCGCGCTCCAGTACTCGTGCAACAACGTCTTCGGCAAGCTCGCCGTGGACCTGGGCCAGGACACGGTCCGGGAGACGGCCGAGAAGTTCGGCTTCAACGACACGGAGCAGGACGTCCCGGTGCGGGCGTACCCGAGCGTCTACCCGACCGGGATGGACGAGGCCCAGACGGCGCTGAGCGGGATCGGCCAGTTCGACGTGACCGCCACCCCGCTCCAGATGGCCATGGTGTCGGCCGCCCTGGCGAACGACGGGGTCATGGCGGATCCGCACCTGGTGTCCGAGGTGGTGGACTCGGACGGGGACACTCTGGAGTCCCCGGGCCGGGGTTCGCACCGGATCGTGTCCTCCTCGGTCGCCGAGGAGCTGCGCAGCGCGATGGTCACCGTGGTGGAGGAGGGCACCGGTTCCAACGCCCGGATCGACGGCGCCGAGGTCGGCGGGAAGACGGGCACCGCCCAGCACGGGGAGAACAACAGCCGTACGCCGTACGCCTGGTTCACCTCCTACGCGCACGACCCGGCGAGCGGGAAGCGGGTCGCGGTGGCCGTGGTGATCCAGGACTCGGGCGCGGCGCGCTCGGAGGTGAGCGGCAACGGCCTGGCGGCCCCGGTCGCGGAGAAGATGATGCGCGCCGCGCTGCGGTAGCGTCCCTGGGCTGCCCCGCGTCACGGGAGCCGGCGGGAGCGGATCGGCGTTCCGGCCCCCGACCCGCCCTCGCCGCACGACACTTGACGCGGTGGATCGGGGATCGCCGGCCGCCCCGGCGGGTAGCCGGGGTTCACGGGCCCGACCGCCCGCCCGACCGGCCGCGAGGAGCGAGGAGTACCCATGCCGGCACCCCGTACCGTCCTGCTCACCGGCGCCGCCGGCGGAGTGGGCACGCTGATGCGCGGGCTGCTGCCCGCGTACGGCTACACCCTCCGCCTCTTCGACGCCGTCCCGCCGGCGGGCGAACCGGACGCGGTCACGGCCGATCTCGCGGACACGGAGGCGCTGCGGGAGGCGGTCCGGGGCGTGGACGCGATCGTCCACCTCGCCGCGGTCTCCCTGGAGTCGTCGTTCGAGAAGATCCTCGCGGCCAACATCGTGGGCACCCACAACCTCTACGAGGCGGCGCGGGCGGAGGGCGTGCCCCGGATCGTGTTCGCCTCCAGCAACCACACCGTGGGCTTCGTCCCCCGCCCGGCCGGGCCGGTGCCGGTCGCCCCCGCCGACCTCATCCCCGTCGAGACCCGTCGCCGCCCGGACACCTACTACGGCCTGTCCAAGTGCTTCGGCGAGGACCTGGCCCAGCTCTACTGGGACCGGCACGGGCTGGAGACCGTCTCGGTGCGGATCGGTTCCTGCCTCATGGAGCCGACCTCGGTCCGGATGCTGTCGACCTGGCTGAGCCCCGGCGACGCGGCCCGGCTCTTCGACGCGGCCCTGACCGCCGAGGGCGTCGGCCACAGCGTGGTCTACGGCTCCTCGGCGAACACGCGGCTCTGGTGGGACCTCTCCAGCGCCCGCGCCCTCGGCTACGAACCGCAGGACGACTCCGAGCAGTACGCGGAGAAGCTCCTCGCCGAGCACGGTGAACTCGACCCGGACAACCCGGAGCACGCCCGTGTGGGCGGGCCGTTCACCACGGACCCGCCGCGCCGGCCGTAGCACCGCCGTCGCGCTTCGGGGCGGGGAAAACCGGATGCGGGCGGGCGGCCGGGCGGACCAGGATGGCGGCCATGGCCAGACCTTCCGGATTCAGCTACGAGCAGCGAGGTGACGGCACGGTCGTCATCACCCACCGCGGCCGCGCCGCCGGCACCCTGCGGGGCGACCGCGCGGCGAAGTTCCTCGCACAGGCCGAGTCGGGGGACGCGCAGCTCGTGATGGCGCGCTGGACGGGCGCCTACCGCTTCGGCAACGAGCGGACGGCACGGAACCACCCGCGCAACCGCTGACCTGCCCGCCCCCGCCGCACACGCCGCACCCACCCCCGCCGCCGCACCGAGCGCCTTCGCAGGGGCCGCCGCCCGGGCCGGACAACCGGACAAGGGGCCCGGCGAAGCCCTGCGAAGCCCGGCGAAGGGTAAGGGAACGGTAAAGCGGACTCGCTCGTTACGTCTGGCATGACAGCTATGACCCCCGGCTCGAACATCCCTCTCACCGCCGCGCGCGTGGCGGTCGACGTCGCCGCCCCGGTGCGGCTCGACGTTTCGGGCCTGCTGCTCACCGCCGACGGCAAGGTGCGCTCCGACGACGACTTCATCTTCTACAACCAGCCGCAGGGCCCCGGAGTGACCTACCGCTCCGGTGGCGGCACCGCGCCCGACGCGATCGTGGTGGACACCACCGCCCTGCCGCCCGCCATCGAGAAGATCGTCGTCACGGCGAGCCCGGACGCGGCGGGACAGACCTTCCAGGGCGTCGAACCGACCGCCACCGTCCGCGACGCCGACGACGGCACCACCCTCGCCACCTTCACCCCGCCGCGCCTCGGCACCGAGACGGCCCTGGTCGTCATCGAGGTCTACCGCCGCAACGGCGCCTGGAAGGCCCGTGCCGTCGGCCAGGGGTACGCGAACGGGCTGGCGGGCATCGCCACCGACTTCGGCGTCTCCGTCGACGAGGAGCCCGCGGCCGCCGCCCCCGCGACCCCGGCCGCGCCGCCCGCTCCCCCGGTGGCCGACCCGCGCCTCGCCGCCGCACCCCCGCCTCCGGCGGCCGCCCCGCAGGCGCCCGCCGCCCCCGCGCCCGGCGCCGGGAAGATCAACCTCGACAAGGGCCGGGTCAACCTCCGGAAGAACCAGACCGTCTCCCTGGTCAAGGGCGGCCGCCCGCTGCTCTCCCAGGTCAAGATGGGCCTCGGCTGGGAGCCCGCGTACCGGGGCAAGGACATCGACCTGGACGCCTCCGTCATCGCGTACGGCCCCCAGCGCAACCACCTGGACAGCTGCTACTTCGGGAAGCTGTCCATCCTCGGCGGCGCGATCAAGCACTCCGGCGACAACCTCACCGGTGAGGGCGCGGGCGACGACGAGACGATCGTCGTGGACCTCGGCCGGCTGCCCGCGGACGCGACGGGCCTGGTCTTCACCGTCAACTCCTTCTCCGGGCAGAAGTTCACCGAGGTGGCCAAGGCGTACTGCCGCCTGCTGGACGCCGCGACGGGCGAGGAACTGGTCCGCTTCGACCTGACCTCGGCGGAGCCGCAGACCGGCGTGATGATGGCCAAGCTGATCCGGCAGTTCTCCGGCGAGTGGGAGATGACCGCCATGGGCGACTTCGTGAAGTCCCGCACCGTGCGCGGCATGGTCAAGCCGGCCGCCCAGGCACTCTGAAACGGCCGGTCCCCGGGGCGGGCGTCGGTGACGTCCGCCCCGGGGACCGTTCGGAACCCTGCCGGTCCCGGAAACCCTGCCGGGTCCGAGACCGCTTCAGAGCTTGGTGAGCTTGGTGAAGGGATTGACGATGCGGCCGTGACGGCTCGCGAAGTCGACGAGCACCGCGGCGTTGTCTCCCTCCACCGCGAGGACGCGGCCGAGGCCGAACTGATCGTGCGAGACCCGGTCACCCACCGCGTAGAGCTCGACGGGGGGCGCTTCGGGGGCGGGACGGTTGAAGGGACTGGTGGCCAGTTGGCGCCGGGATCCGGCTGACATGGTCATTGAGGCGAGTATGCGCCTTCCGGAGCCCGGAAGTCACGGCCGTGGCTTCCGGGCTTCGCGCGACCCCGGCGTTCCAGGGGTCCCGCGCAGCACCGTGACGCCCCCGTGACCCCCTCGTGACCGCGGCGGGCGCGAGGGGCTCTCCAGGGCCTTCCGCGACACCCTTCAGGAAGCGGGCCCGTGCGAGCGCGCCTTGAAGGCCGCCTTGCGCGCCTCCTTGGCCAGCCCCTTGTCCCGGTGGAGCCGGCCCATCGCCTCCAGCACGTCCGCCGTCGCCGGGTGCCCGACCCGCCACGCCGCGTCGAAGAAGCCGCTGTGCTGGCCGACCAGGCCCTCGATCAGGTCCTGGAGTTCGTCGACCTCGCCGTCCGCGTCCAGTTGCGCGGCGATCGTGTCCACGGCCAGCCAGAAGATCATCGACTCGGGCGGCGGCGGGACGTCGGCCGCGCCGCGCTCCGCGAGCCAGACCCGGGCCAGACCGCCCAGTTCGGGGTCCTCCAGCACCTCCCGCACGGCGGGCTCGGCGAGCGGTCCGACGAGAGCGAGCGCCTGCTGGCAGTGGAGCCTGCGCAGCGGGGCTCCCCGGTCCGCGCCCCGGGCCGCGGCGAGCAGGTCCCGGGCTGCGGCGGCCGGGTCGCGCGGGGCGAGCCACAGCTCGGTCTCGGCGCGGGCGGCCGGGTCGGGGCAGCGGACGAGCCCGTCGAGGAGAACGTCGGCGCCCTTGTCCGCGAGGTCGCCGACGGCCGGGGCGTCCACCCCCGCCTCCAGCATCCGGGCACGGATGCCGTAGAGGCCGAGGGGGGTCAGCCGGACCAGGCCGTAGCGGGCGACGTCGTCCTCCGAGACCTCCTCCCGCGCCGGGGGGCCACCCGCCCCGGCCTCGTCCTCCTCGGCCGTCTCCTCGGTCATCAGGGACTCGTCGACGGGCCGGTACTCGACCAGGCCGATGGGCTCCAGCAGCCGGAACTGGTCGTCCAGGCGCATCATCGCGTCGGAGACCTCCTCCAGCACCTCGTCCGTCGGCTCTCCCATGTCCTCGGGGACGACCACGGAGGCGGCGAGCACCGGCAGGGGTACGGGCACCTCGCCCGCGCCGCCCTCGGAGACGGTGAGCAGGTACAGGTTGCCGAGCACGCCCTCCAGGAACTCGGCCTCGGCCTCGGGGTCCCAGTCGAGTGCGTCGAAGTCGATCTCGCCGTCCTCCCCCACCAGCGCCTGGAGGTCGTCGACGACGGGCGCCTCGGCGTCCGCGAGGACCACGTCGAGGGCGTCGAGCCAGAGGCCGAGGACGTCCTGGGGCGAGCCCTGGGTGACCAGCGCGAGGTTCCCGCCGGCGACGGCGCTCCCCGACCCGGCCTCCGCCGTCCCGTCCTCGCGGTCACCGTCGCCGTCACCCTCGTCGGCGGGGTCGCCGACCTCCACCAGCCCGGTGTCGACCGCCACCCGCCAAGCCTCGCTCGCGTACGCGGGGCCGTCGTCGTCCTCCCCCGCCGGAAGCCCCAGCTCCCGTGCGGCGTCGGCGAGTTGCTCGTCCACGAGCTCGCCCCCCGCGCCGACCCGGGTGTGCGGTCCCGCCCAGCGGGCCAGCCGCACCGCGCGGGACAGCAGCGGCGCGGCGAGCGCCGCCCGCGCCAGCTCCGCATCCGAATGCAGCAGGGCCGGAGGAAGGGTGGGGCGGTCATCTGGCATCTGGCGGTTCTCCTCCGCGCGTACGGACATACCGGCGGCCTCACGGACGTACCGACACGGCCTCGTGGGCCGGGCGGCATCCCAGCCTAGACGCATCCCGCCCCCTCCCGCCGCGCGCCGGTGCATCCCGCGGGCCCTTCCGGGGCCGTGGCGCGGGTGTTCACCGGCCCGTGGGACCGCGTACACCCGACCACCCTTGACAAGTGGGCGGTCCAGCCAAGAGATTGACGCGCGTAGAGCTGTCCTGTGCACGACCAGCCGGGACGGCGCCACCCCTCACCCTCATCCCGGAGTTGCTCGATGTCTTCCTCCGTCCTCCCGAGAACGTCCGCCGTCGCGGCCGTCGTCGTCGCCGCCCTGGCCGCGGGCCTGCTCGCGGCTTCCACCGGCGCGAGCGCCGCCGAGACCCCCGAGACCCCCGGGACCACCGCCACCGCCGGCGAGGTCAGGATCCACGACATCCAGGGCACGACCCGGCTCTCCCCGCTGGTGGGGCAGCAGGTCGCCGACGTCCCCGGCATCGTCACGGGCGTGCGGACCTACGGCTCGCGGGGCTTCTGGTTCCAGGACCCGCACGGCGACGGCAACCCGGCCACCAGCGAGGGCGTTTTCGTCTACACCGGCTCGGTGCCGACCGTGGCGGTCGGCGACAGCGTGCTGGTCTCGGGCACCGTCGGCGAGTACGTCCCGGGCGGTGCGGCGTCCGGCAACCAGTCGCTGACCCAGATAGCCAAGCCGACCGTGACCGTCCTCTCCCAGGGCAACAAGGTGCCCGCCCCGGTCACCGTCTCGGGCTGGACCGTGCCCGCCGCGTACACCCCGGAGGGCGACCCGGCGAACGGCGGCAGCATCAACGGCCTCGCCCTGCGCCCGCGTTCCTACGCCCTGGACTACTACGAGTCCCTGGAGGGCACCAACATCCGGATCCGGACCTCCCGCGTGGTGGGGGCGACCAACGCGCACGCGGAGCTGTGGGTCACGGTCAAGCCGTGGGAGAACGACAACCGCCGCGGCGGCACGGTCTACGGCTCGTACGCGGCGCAGAACACCGGCCGCCTCAAGGTCCAGTCGCTGACCCCGCTCGCCGAGAAGCCCTTCCCGTCCGCGAACGTCGGCGACGTCCTCGTGGGCGCCTCCGAGGGCCCGCTCGACTTCAACCAGTACGGCGGCTACACCCTGGCCGCCCGGACCCTCGGCACGGTCTGGGACCGCGGCCTGGAGCGCGAGCGCACCCGCCCGCAGCGTTCCGGCGAACTGGCCGTGGCCACGTACAACGTGGAGAACCTGGACCCGTCCGACCCGCAGGAGAAGTTCGACGCGCTGGCGAAGGGCGTGGTGGAGAACCTCGCCTCGCCCGACATCCTCGCCCTGAAGGAGATCCAGGACGACAACGGCGCGAAGAACGACGGCACGGTCTCGGCCGGGCAGACGATCACGAAGTTCACGGACGCGATCAAGGCGGCGGGCGGCCCGGCGTACGAGTGGCGCTTGGTGGACCCGGAGAACAACAAGGACGGCGGCCAGCCCGGCGGCAACATCCGCCAGGTGTTCCTGTTCAACCCGGAGCGGGTCTCCTTCACCGACCGGGGCGCCGGCGACGCGACGACCGCCACGGGCGTGGTCCGCGAGCGCGGCCGCGCGGCCCTCACCCACTCGCCGGGCCGGATCGACCCGGCGAACGCGGCCTGGGAGAGCAGCCGCAAGCCACTGGCCGGCGAGTTCAGCTTCCGCGGCAAGCCGGTCGTCGTCATCGCCAACCACTTCGGCTCCAAGGGCGGTGACGAGTCCCTGGTCTCCCACCACCAGCCGCCGAACCGTTCCTCCGAGGCGCAGCGGCTGCTGCAGGCGCAGTCCGTCAACACCTTCGTGAAGGAGGTCCTGAAGACGGACCGCCGGGCGCGGGTCCTGGTCGTCGGCGACATCAACGACTTCGAGTTCTCCGGCACGACCAAGGCCCTCACCGCGGGCGGCGCCCTGCGCGCGGCGATCACCTCCCTGCCGCGCGGCGAGCGCTACTCCTACGTCTACGACGGCAACAGCCAGGTCCTGGACCAGATCCTGACCAGCCCGGCGATCGACGACTTCACCTACGACAGCGTGCACATCAACGCGGAGTTCGCCCAGCAGAACAGCGACCACGACCCGCAGGTGCTGCGCTTCCGGCCGTAGCCCCCTTCTCCCCGAAGCCCCGGCTCTCTCCGAAGCCCCGGCGCCGTCCCACGGCCCGGGGCTTCGCCCTTCCCTCCCGTCCCCTCCGACTCATCAGTGCTGCTTCACGGTCATCCTCAGTTTTCCTCGCTGGTCCCGGGCGCGGCCGCCCGCGAAACTTGCCCCATGCCCACGTTCTCCTCCCCGTCGCCCTCCTCCTCGCCGTCCGGCCCCCCGCGTCCGTTCGGACGGGCCCTGTGCGCGATGGTCACCCCGTTCACCCCCGACGGCGCCCTGGACCTCGACGGCGCCCAGCGGCTCGCCGCGCACCTGGTGGACGAGGGCTGCGACGGCCTCGTTCTCTCCGGTACCACGGGCGAGTCGCCGACCACCTCGGACGCCGAGAAGGCGGCCCTGGTCCGGGCCGTGTCCGAGGCGGTCGGCGAGAGGGCCGCCCTGGTCGCGGGCGTCGGCACGGCGGACACCCGGCACACCGTCGAACTGGCCCGCGCGGCAGAGAAGTCGGGCGCGGACGGGCTGCTCGTGGTGAGCCCCTACTACAGCCGCCCGCCGCAGGCCGCCGTCGAGGCCCACTTCCGGCGCGTGGCGGACGCGGTCGGGATCCCGCTGATGCTCTACGACATCCCGGTCCGCACCGGCGTCCGGATCGAGCCGGCCACTCTGCTGCGGCTCGCGGAGCACCCGCGGATCGTCGCGGTGAAGGACTGCTCCTTCGACCTGCTGGGCAGCGCGCGGGTCGCCGCGGGTTCCCCGCTGGCGTACTACTCGGGCGCAGAGGAACTGAACCTGCCCCTGTACGCGATCGGCGGTGCGGGCTTCGTCTCCACCGTCGCCAACGTCGTGCCCCGTCTGCTCCGGGGCGTCCTCGACGCCTTCGACGCGGGCGACACGGCGGGCGCGCGGGAGCGGAACGCCGTGCTCCTGCCGCTGGTCGAGCCGATGATGTACGCCGGCCTGCCGGGCACGGTGACCGCGAAGACCCTTCTGGGCGCCCTCGGCCACCCCTCGGGCCCGGTCCGCGAGCCCCTCCTCCCGGCGGATGCCGGCACGACCGCCCGCCTCCTCGCCGCGTACCGCGCCCTGCTGCCCTGACGACCGCTGTGGACCGCCCCTACTCCTGGGTGCTGTTGCTGCCACCCAGGATCGAGGCGTGCTCCAGCACGTCCTCCAGGGGGTCGTCGATCTGCCCGGTCTTCAGCAGCGTGACCGCGAACCCGTTGTGCGACCGGTCGTGCGTCTCGTCCGCCCACGCGACCCCACCGCCCGCCCCGCCCGCGAGCAGCACCCCCAGCACGACGCCCGCCACCACCCGGCCGAGCGCCCTCTTCGTGTTCCCCATCCCGGACCCCTCCTCTTTCCCGTTCGTAGGACCCTGTGCCCACCGGACTATCCGCCCGGACCTTCCCGAGGTCACGATCCGTCACCCGATCCGGCCACAGGCGCGCGCCGTTCCGGTACGCGCCCCCCGCGCGGTCGCCGGGGGCGCGCATCCGCTGGTGAACGTCCGCCGGCCCGGGCGCGTGCGGCAAGGGCCTGATCAGCCGCTGGGAGGACGGGGGTCGAGATGCCGCGCGACGATCGCACGCATCCCGTCGATGTCCGCTCCGTCGCGCAGACCGCGCTTCGGCAGCAGCGCCATTCCGCCCACCGTGTCGTCGATGACCAGGACGAAGAGGTTCGCCGTCTCCATGTAGTGGCGGAACGACGCCCACGGGATCGCGGTCTCCACCAGTGCAGTGGCGGCCTGTATGCCGTCGCCGTCCGCCCGCATGGTGCACTCGCCCTGGGAACGCGCGTACCTGGTCATCTGACGTACCCGGTGCACCTGGTTCACCCACCCGCCCACGAGGCTTCCGAGAACCGGGAACAAGGCTACGGCCACCAGGACGGTGACGCCCTTGGGTGCCGCAAAGGTCAGAAGAAGCACGAGAACGGCCGCCGTGGCCACCCCGGCGATCAAGGGAAGACGCCACCAGTACGCGGAGGAGCCGGAGCGTGCGTGCAACGCCTCGGCAAGGTCGGCCCGGGTCGGCAGGTAGGCCAGTTCGACACCGGCCGGCACCTGTGCCGCCGCCTCCCGTTCCTCGTCGTCCATGGGGCGGGATCCTATCGACCTCCGGCGGACCGCCTCGACCGGACCCGGACTCCGTAGAAGTGGTCCGAGGGCGCGCTGCCCGCCGAGTCCGCACCGGCTCACCCGTGTACGGACCGGTTGACGATCGCTGATCACTCGGACCGCGCCACCCGGGGCCTGCCACCCTGTTGGGGCGATCTCAGACCTGCCGGCCGCCGGGTGAATCCAGGAGGGCGCTCGCACACGAGCGCCCTCCCCGGCCCGTCTCCGGGCGGTGGAAGGGCGCTCCACCTCAACCACCCCCGACCCGCCGCCGGCGGCTCAGCGGCAGGTAGGGGCGTCGGTCGATGCGGCGGCGGCCGCCAAGCGCGGCCGCGCCGTCGTCAGTTGTGGCTGTGCAGGATCTCGTTCAGCCCGCCCCACACCGCGTTGTTCGGCCGGGCCTCCACCGTGCCCGTGACCGAGTTGCGGCGGAAGAGGATGTTGCTCGCGCCGTTCAGCTCGCGGGCCTTGACGACCTGGCCGTCCGGGAGGGTGACGCGGGTGCCGGCCGTGACGTACAGGCCGGCCTCGACGACGCACTCGTCGCCGAGGGCGATGCCCACGCCCGCCTCCGCGCCTACCAGGCAGCGCTCGCCGATCTCGATGCGGACGTTGCCGCCGCCGGAGAGGGTGCCCATGGTGGAGGCGCCGCCGCCGATGTCCGAGCCGTCGCCGACGACGACGCCCGCGGAGATGCGGCCCTCGACCATGGAGGTGCCCAGGGTGCCCGCGTTGAAGTTGACGAAGCCCTCGTGCATGACCGTGGTGCCCTCGGCCAGGTGCGCGCCCAGGCGGACGCGGTCCGCGTCGGCGATGCGGACGCCCTTGGGGGCCACGTAGTCCGTCATGCGGGGGAACTTGTCGACCGAGGTGACCTGGAGGTGCAGGCCCTCGGCGCGCGCGTTGAGGCGGACGGTCTCCAGCTGGTCCACGGCGACCGGGCCGAGGCTGGTCCAGGCGACGTTGGCGAGCAGGCCGAAGAGCCCGTCCAGGTTCTGCCCGTGCGGCTTGACCAGCCGGTGCGAGAGCAGGTGGAGGCGCAGATAGGCGTCGTGCGCGTCGAGGGGCTTGTCGTCCAGGGAGGCGATCACCGTGCGGACGGCGACGACCTCGACGCCCCGGCGGGCGTCCGGGCCGACGGCCTTGGCCGCGCCCGCGCCGAGGAGTTCGGCGGCCCGCTCGGCGGTGAGCCGTTCGGTGCCGGCCGGGCCGGGCTCGGCGGTGAGCGCGGGGGCGGGGTACCAGGTGTCGAGGACGACGCCCTCGGACGTGATCGTGGCGAGACCGGCGGCCACGGCGCCGGTGGTGCGCTGAGCGGTGGTGCTGTCGGGCGAGTCAGTCATGACAGGAAACCTAACGGGCCGGACCGGGCACGGGCGAACCGGTCTCACCTCGCGGTCGTGTCCTCGGGGCCCCTCGCCGGGGAGTGTCCGGCCCGGGGGCTACCTTGTTCGCCGGAGTCCGACCGGGCAGCGCACGGCCCCGTCCTCCGCACGCATCAGGGAAACGCACCAACAGGGGGACCCGACATGACCTACCCGCACCCGCCCCACCCCGGCCCCCCGTACGGCTGGGGAGGCGGCTGGATGCCGCCGCCCGCGCCGGCGAAGCCCGGCGTGATACCGCTGGCGCCGCTCGGCCTCGGTGACATCCTGGGCGGCGCCTTCACCACGATCGGACGCCACTGGAAGCAGCTCCTCGGCTTCGCGGCCCTGGTCTACGGCGCGGCGGCGGTGCTGTTCCTGCTGCTGGTGGTCGCGGCCTTCCTCGTGTTCGCGGACACCTTCGAGGCTCTCGAGGAGCGGACGCGCGCCGGGAGCCGGCCTCCGGCCGATGTCCTCCTCGGCGACATCCTGACCCTCGTCACCGCCTTCGGCGCGGTGTACGTCGTGGGCGCGCTGGCGCTGCTGCTGGCGAACGCCCTGGTGTACGGGAGCTGCCCCGCGGTTCTCCAGGACGCGGTCCTGGGTGTGCCGTCCACGCTGCGTTCGGTGTGGCACCGGGTGCGGCCCAGGGTGTGGGCGGTGCTGGGGTCGCAGCTTCTCGTCGCGCTCGTCGTCGCGGTGCCGGTGGTGCTGATGACGGCGGTGTTCGCCTCCGTCGTCCTGTGGTTCGTCGCCGCGGCCGACAACGACACCTTCGGCTGGGGCTGGCTGTTCCTCGTCGGCCTGCTGGGCGGGCTGGCGACCGGGCCCCTCGCGATCTGGCTGTGGGTGCGCTTCTCCTTCGCGCCCGCCGTCGCCGTGATCGAGGGCCGGGGCGCGGTCGACTCGCTCAGGCGGTCCGCGCAGTTGGTGCGGGGGGCCTGGTGGCGGGTCTTCGGCATCTCGCTGCTGGCCTGGCTGATCGCCATGGTGGCGGCGTACGTCATCCAGCTCCCGTTCCAGATGCTGAGCCTGGTCCCGGGTCCGCTGAGTGCGACCGGGGACTCCTTCGACCGCGGCGCGTTCGCGGTCTTCATGGTCGCGATGATGGTGATCATGATGCTCGCGGCCCTGGTCTCGCAGATCCTGACCGCCGCGTTCCCGCAGCTGGTGCTCGGACTGCTCTACATGGACGCGCGGTTCCGGAAGGAGAACCTGGCGCCGGCGCTCGCCGAGGCAGCGGCGGCGGCAGGGCAGTCCCCGCCGGGAACTCCGGGAACGCCGGGGACTCCAGGGGCCCCGCCGTACGCTCCCGCGCCCTGACGGCGACCACCGCCACGGCGGCCGGGCACCCGGCCGGAACCGAACCCGCCGCCGGAGCCGACACACGAGCATGGGCCAGCGCTTGACACTCCGTGCCGCTGCGGCGACCTTGGTAACCGGGAGGTTACCCGGAAGTAAGGTCGGAGGCGCCGATGGTGCCGCACCGTGGGGGTGAGCGCGTGGACGGTGGCAGCGTGGACGGCGCGGGCAGTACACCGCTCTCCTTCGGCGGTGTCCCGCTCCACAAGCGGCTGGCGGCGGCCCTGCCCGACCTCTCCTCCGCCGTCCTCGACCGGCTCGTCGGCCATGTGCCCGTATACGGCACCCTCCCCTCCGAGCAGCTGCGCAGCGAGGTCCGCCGGGTCATCGAGCAGGGCATCCGCGCCTTCGTCGCGATCCTGCGCACGGGCGAACTCCCCGACGAGGCGCAGCTCCAGGTGCTGCGCCAGTCCGCCGCCAAGCGCGCCGAGGAGGGCATCCAGGCGGCGGCGGTGATCCGGGCGTACCACGTCGGCGCGCAGGAGTGTCTGGAGCGCATGCTGCCGCACGCGACGCCCGCGGACATGGCGGCGGTGCAGCAGGTCGGGTTGCTGGTGCTGCGTTTCGTGGAGCAGATGACCGCGACGGTCGTGGAGGGCTACTTCGCGGAGCGCACGGCGGTGGCGGGCGAGGAGCAGTCGGTGCGGCAGGCCGTGCTGAGCGCCCTGCTGGAGGGCGGGGACGTACGGACCCGGGCACGCCAGTGGGGCTTCGACCTGCCGTCCGGCTATCTGGTGCTCGCCCTCGCCGTCGGCAGCCATCCGGACGAGACGGCCGACGGGGTGAGCCCGGTGATCGCCGCCAAGCGGAAGCTGCGCCGGCTGCGGGTCGAGCTGGAACGGCACGGGGACGGGACCGTGCTCTCCTCGCTGGACAGCGGCGGCGGCATCGCCCTGGTCCCGCACCGCGGCGCGCGGCCCGGCGAGCCGGCTCACGCGGACTGGGAGCGGCTTTCGGCGGCGGTCTCGCACATGAGCCGGGTCGCCGGGGTGGAGATCGTGGCGGGGGCCGCCGCGGCCGCCCCGGAGGATGTGCCGGGGGCCGCGCGGCTGGCCCAGGACATCCGCCGGGTGGCGATCGCCTCCGGCCGGGGCCCGGGTGTCCACCGGCTCTCCGACGTCCTCCTGGAGTACCAGCTCATGCAGCCGGGCCCGGCCCGCGACGCCCTCGCCGACCTGATGGGCCCGCTCGCGGACCGGCCCGAACTCCTCGCCACCCTGCGGACGTTCCTCCAGTGCGGGCTGAGCCGCCAGCTCACGGCGGAGCGCCTGCGCGTCCACCCGAACACGGTCGACTACCGCCTCCGCCGCGCGGCCGACGCCACCGGCCTGGACGCCACCTCCGGTACCGACGTCGTCCGCGTCCGCGCGGCCCTCAGCGCCTACGACGCACGCGCCGCCTCCGTGGCGCCCGGCCTGCTCCCGCACCAGGACAGGGCTCGGCACCAAGGCCGCGATCGGGACCAGAACCGGGCCGCGGTCCAGGGCCGGGCCGCGGCCCGGCCCACGAGGGCCCCGGCACAGGACCGCCGCACGGCCTGACCGCGTCGGCGCGGCCCCGGGGCAGGCGCCCCGCGCCCGACAGCACTCAGTCCAGCAGCGTCCGCTTCGGCCTCAGCACGCAGAACTCGTTCCCCTCCGGGTCCGCCAGGACCACCCAGGTCGCCTCCTCGCCCTGGCCCACGTCCACCCGGCGGGCTCCCAGGGCGAGGATGCGGGCGACCTCGGCGTCGCGGTCGTCGGGGGTCAGGTCGAGGTGGATGCGGTTCTTGATCTCCTTGGTCTCCGGGACGGGGAGGAAGACCATGCCCGGCAGGGCGTCCGGGGCCGCGCCGATGACGACTTCCTCCGGGCCCTCGAAGAGGACGCGCCAGTCCAGGACGTCGCACCAGAAGCGGGCGAGCCGGGCGGGGTCGTGACAGTCGACGGAGATCTGGTACAGCGAAACGGCCATGGCCGCCAGTCTGCACTGGAGGCCATGGCCGTCACCGGGCGACCCGCGTCCTCACGCGCGTCGCCGAAGATCGCTCAGACGCCGAAGATCGTTCAGACGTTGAAGACCGCTCAGACGTTGAAGCCCAGCGCGCGCAGCTGCTCGCGCCCGTCGTCCGTGATCTTGTCCGGGCCCCACGGCGGCATCCAGACCCAGTTGATCTTCAGCTCGTTGACGATGCCGTCGGTCGCGGCCTTCGCCTGGTCCTCGATCACGTCGGTCAGCGGACAGGCCGCCGACGTCAGTGTCATGTCCAGAGTCGCGACGTTGGACTCGTCGATGTGGATGCCGTAGATCAGCCCGAGGTTGACGACGTCGATGCCCAGCTCGGGGTCGACGACGTCGTACAGCGCCTCGCGGACCTCCTCCTCGGAGGCGGGCTTGGTCGTCACGGTCTCGTTCTCGCTCATGCCGTCTTCCTCTCGGCGTCGGCGGCGTCGGCGGCACCGGAAGAACCGGCGGCACCGGCCGCGCCGGCGGAGTCGCCCAGCGCCTGGGCGGTCGCGTCCTTCCACGCCATCCAGCTCAGCAGCGCGCACTTCACCCGCGCGGGGTACTTGGAGACGCCGGCGAACGCGACCGCGTCCTCCAGCACCTCCTCCATCGCGTCGTCGGGCTCGATCTGGCCCTTGGACTGCATCAGCTCCAGGAAGGTGCCCTGGATCCTCTGCGCCTCGGCCAGCTCCTTGCCGACCAGCAGCTCGTTCAGGACGGACGCGCTGGCCTGGCTGATGGAACAGCCCTGGCCCTCGTACGACACGTCCGCGATGCGCGAGCCCTCGTACTTCACGCGGAGCGTGATCTCGTCGCCGCACGTCGGGTTGACGTGGTGCACCTCGGCGTCACCGTCCCGCAAGCCCCGACCGTGCGGGTGCTTGTAGTGGTCCAGGATGACGTCCTGGTACATCGAATCCAGCTTCACGCGTCGTCAGCCCCTCATCCGAAGAAGTTACGGACGTGCTCCAGGCCGTCGACGAGGGCGTCGACCTCCGCCGGCGTGGAGTACAGATAGAACGACGCCCGCGTGGTCGCAGGAATTCCGTACCGCAGGCAGACCGGCCGCGCGCAGTGGTGGCCGACGCGCACCGCGATGCCCTGCTCGTCGAGGACCTGGCCCACGTCGTGCGGGTGGATGTCGCCGAGCGTGAAGGAGATCGCCGCGCCGCGGTCCTCGGCCGTGGTGGGGCCGATGATGCGCAGGTCGGGGACCTCCAGCAGGCGCCGCACCGCGTACTCGGTGATGGCGTGCTCGTGCCGGGCGATGTTCTCCATGCCGATCGAGGACAGGTAGTCCACGGCCGCGCCGAGGCCGACGGCCTGCGCGATCGGGGGCGTGCCCGCCTCGAACTTGTGCGGCGCGGGGGCGTAGGTGGAGGAGTGCATCGAGACGGTCTCGATCATCTCGCCGCCGCCGAGGAACGGAGGCAGGTCCTCCAGGAGTTCCTGCCGGCCCCACAGCACGCCGATGCCGGTCGGGCCGCACATCTTGTGGCCGGTGAAGGCCACGAAGTCGGCCTGGAGGGCCTGCACGTCCAGCACCATGTGCGGGGCGGCCTGCGAGGCGTCGATCAGCACCAGCGCGCCGACGTCCTGGGCGCGGCGGACGATCGCCTCGACCGGGTTGACGGTGCCCATGATGTTGGAGACCAGCGTGAAGGAGACGATCTTCGTCTTCTCCGTGATGGTCTCCTCGATGCCGGACAGGTCGAGGCGGCCGTCGTCGGTGAGGCCGAACCACTTCAGCTTCGCGCCGGTGCGCTGCGCGAGCAGCTGCCACGGCACGATGTTGGAGTGGTGCTCCATCTCCGTGATGACGATCTCGGTCTCGCGGTCCACCCGGTAGGGCTCCTCGGCCCAGCCGAGCATGTTGGCCACGAGGTTCAGCGACTCGGAGGCGTTCTTGGTGAAGATCACCTCGTCGCGGCTGGGCGCGTTGACGAAAGCGGCGACCTTGTCGCGGGCGCCCTCGTACAGCGCGGTGGCCTCCTCGGCGAGGACGTGCACGCCGCGGTGGACGTTGGCGTTGTGCCGCTCGTAGTAGGCGCTGAGCGCGTCGAGGACCTGGCGCGGCTTCTGCGAGGTCGCCGCGTTGTCCAGGTAGACGAGCTTCTTGCCGTCGTGGAGCATCCGGTCCAGGACCGGGAAGTCCTTGCGGATCGCCTCGGTGTCCAGGAGGCCGGTGAGCCCCTGATGGGCGTCAGTCACGCGGTGACTCCTCCCTTGGTGTACGCCTCGTAGCCCTCGGCCTCCAGCTTGTCGGCGAGCTCGGGGCCGCCCGACTCGACGATCTTGCCGCCGGCGAAGACGTGGACGTGGTCCGGCTTGATGTAGCGCAGGATGCGCGTGTAGTGGGTGATCAGCAGGGTGCCGACCTCGCCGCTCTCGCGGACGCGGTTGACGCCCTCGGAGACGATGCGCAGGGCGTCGACGTCCAGACCGGAGTCGGTCTCGTCGAGGACCGCGATCTTCGGCTTGAGCAGTTCGAGCTGGAGGATCTCGTGGCGCTTCTTCTCACCGCCGGAGAAGCCCTCGTTGACGTTCCGCTCGGCGAAGGAGGGGTCCATGTTGAGGCGCTGCATGGCCTCCTTGACCTCCTTCACCCAGGTGCGCAGCTTGGGGGCCTCGCCGCGGATCGCGGTGGCGGAGGTGCGCAGGAAGTTGGAGACCGAGACGCCGGGGACCTCGACCGGGTACTGCATGGCGAGGAAGAGACCGGCGCGGGCGCGCTCGTCGACGGACATCTCCAGGACGTCCTCGCCGTCGAGGGTGACGGTGCCGCCCGTGATCGTGTACTTGGGGTGGCCCGCGAGGGAGTACGCGAGGGTCGACTTGCCGGAGCCGTTGGGGCCCATGATGGCGTGGGTCTCGCCCTGCTTCACGGTCAGGTCGACGCCCTTGAGGATCTCCCGGGAAGCGTTGTCGGCTTCGACGGAGACGTGCAGGTCGCGGATTTCAAGCGTTGCCATGGGTGACTCAGGACTCCTGGGTGACGGAGACGAGCACATCGTCCCCTTCGATCTTTACGGGGTATACGGGGACGGGGCGCGTCGCGGGAAGGCCGGACGGCTTGCCGGTGCGCAGGTCGAAGGCCGAGCCGTGCAGCCAGCACTCGATGGCGCAGTCGTCGACCTCGCCCTCGGAGAGGGACACGTTCGCGTGCGAGCAGATGTCGTTGATGGCGAACACCTCCCCCTCGGTGCGGACCACGGACACCGGCGTGCCGTCGAGTTCCACCCGCTTGGGGGTGTCCTCCTCCAGCTCGCTCAGCGCACAGGCTTTGACGAAGGCCATCAGACCGACGCCTCCAGCTCGGCCTCGATCTTGGCGATGAGGCGCTCCTCCACGTCGGGCAGACCGATCTGCTGGACCAGCTCGGCGAAGAAGCCGCGGACGACGAGGCGGCGGGCCTCGGCCTCCGGGATGCCGCGGGCCATCAGGTAGAAGAGCTGCTCGTCGTCGAAGCGGCCGGTGGCGGAGGCGTGGCCGGCGCCGGCGATCTCGCCGGTCTCGATCTCCAGGTTGGGCACCGAGTCGACCCGCGCGCCGTCCGTGAGGACGAGGTTGCGGTTCATCTCGTAGGTGTCGGTGCCCTCGGCGGCGACCCGGATCAGGACGTCGCCGATCCACACGGCGTGGGCGTCGTCGCCCTGGAGGGCGCCCTTGTAGACCACGTTGGACTTGCAGTGCGGGGTGTTGTGGTCGACGAGGAGGCGGTGCTCCTGGTGCTGGGCCCGGTCGGTGAAGTACAGCCCGAACAGCTCGGCCTCGCCGCCGGTGCCCGCGTAGGCGACCCGCGGGTGGAGGCGGACGACGTCGCCGCCGAAGGTGACGACGACCGACTTGAAGGAGGCGTCCCGGCCGACGAGGGCGTTGTGCTGGCCGACGTGCACGGCCTTGTCGTCCCAGTCCTGGACGGAGACGACGGTGAGCTTGGCGCCGTCGCCGAGGACGTAGTCCACGTTGGCGGCGAGGACGGCGTCACCGGTGTGGTCGATGACGACGACCGCCTCGGCGAAGGCGCCGAGTTCGATCACCTGGTGCCCGAAGGCGGTGCCGCCCTCGCCGTGGACCGTGATGCGGACCGGCTCGGTGAGCACGGTCTCCTTGGGCACGGTGACCACGGACGCCTGCTCGAAGGCGGAGAACGCCTGGGCGGCCACCCGGTCGACGGGGGTGCCGGCCGTGCGCAGCCGCGGGTCCTCGCGGCCGACGGTCTCGACGCTGACGCCCTCGGGCGCCTCGATCGCGATCTTGACGCCCGAACCGGTGGCGACGGCGGTGCCGTCGTGCAGCCCGCGCAGCCGCTCCAGCGGAGTGAAGCGCCACTCCTCCTCGCGGCCGTGCGGGACCGGGAAGTCCGCCACGTCGAAGGACGGGGGCGCACTCATACGGGTGGCGACGGTCGACTCTGCGGCGACCGCGATCGAACCGGCGGTGGTGGAGCCCACCGGGACATTCTGAGCCTCAGCCATGGCTGTCGTCTTGCTCTCTTCCTGCGTGAACTGCGTGAGAAGTGCGGGTGGCGGGGGACGGCCGGCGTCAGCCGACCGAACCCTCCATCTGCAGCTCGATCAGCCGGTTGAGCTCCAGGGCGTACTCCATGGGGAGCTCCTTGGCGATCGGCTCGACGAAGCCGCGCACGATCATCGCCATCGCCTCGTCCTCGGAGAGGCCGCGGCTCATCAGGTAGAAGAGCTGGTCCTCGGAGACCTTGGAGACGGTGGCCTCGTGGCCCATGGAGACGTCGTCCTCGCGGACGTCGACGTAGGGGTAGGTGTCGGACCGGGAGATGGTGTCCACGAGCAGCGCGTCGCACAGCACGTTGGACTTGGCGCCGGGGGCGCCCTCGCCGATCTCGATCAGACCGCGGTAGGAGGTCCGGCCGCCGCCGCGCGCCACCGACTTGGAGACGATGTTCGACGAGGTGTTGGGGGCCATGTGGACCATCTTGGCGCCGGCGTCCTGGTGCTGGCCCTCGCCCGCGAAGGCGATGGACAGGGTCTCGCCCTTGGCGTGCTCGCCCATGAGGTAGACGGCCGGGTACTTCATCGTCACCTTGGAGCCGATGTTGCCGTCGACCCACTCCATGGTGGCGCCCTCGTAGGCGACCGCGCGCTTGGTGACCAGGTTGTAGACGTTGTTCGACCAGTTCTGGATGGTCGTGTAGCGGCAGCGGCCGCCCTTCTTGACGATGATCTCGACCACGGCGCTGTGCAGCGAGTCCGAGGAGTAGATCGGGGCGGTGCAGCCCTCGACGTAGTGGACGTAGGCGTCCTCGTCGACGATGATCAGCGTCCGCTCGAACTGGCCCATGTTCTCCGTGTTGATGCGGAAGTAGGCCTGGAGCGGGATGTCCACGTGGACGCCCTTGGGCACGTAGATGAACGAGCCGCCGGACCACACGGCGGTGTTCAGGGAGGCGAACTTGTTGTCGCCGACCGGGATGACCGTGCCGAAGTACTCCTGGAAGAGCTCCGGGTGCTCCTTCAGCGCGGTGTCGGTGTCGAGGAAGATGACGCCCTGCGCCTCCAGGTCCTCGCGGATCTGGTGGTAGACGACCTCGGACTCGTACTGGGCGGCGACACCGGCGACGAGGCGCTGCTTCTCCGCCTCGGGGATGCCGAGCTTGTCGTAGGTGTTCTTGATGTCCTCGGGCAGGTCCTCCCAGGAGGCGGCCTGCGCCTCGGTGGAGCGCACGAAGTACTTGATGTTGTCGAAGTCGATGCCGGAGAGGTCGGAGCCCCAGCTCGGCATGGGCTTCTTGTCGAACAGGCGCAGACCCTTGAGCCGCAGCTTCAGCATCCACTCCGGTTCGTTCTTCTTCGCGGAGATGTCGCGGACGACGTCCTCGGAGAGGCCGCGCTTGGCCGCGGCGCCGGCCGCGTCGGAGTCGGCCCAGCCGAATTCGTACTTACCCAGGCCCTCGAGTTCGGGGTGGGCAGTCTCCGTGGGGAGAGTCATGCGGGGTTCCTCCCGGCCTTGCTGGCGGATGCTGGTGGTGTGGTGGTCTGTGCGGCGCCGCCGCCCGGGGGCGAGCTGCGCGGGATGAAGGTGGTGCACACCCCGTCGCCGTGCGCGATGGTGGCGAGGCGCTGGACGTGTGTCCCGAGGAGTCTCGAGAAGAACTCGGTCTCCGCCTCGCAGAGCTGTGGGTACTTCTCCGCCGCGTGGGCGACCGGGCAGTGATGCTGGCAGAGCTGCTCACCGACGGGCGCGGTCCGGGCCGTAGCAGCGTACCCGTCGGCGCTCAGGGCCTTGGCGAGGGCGTCGGCCCGGTCCTCGGGCGCGGCGGCCTCGACGGCGGCGCGGTAGCGCTCGCCCTGCCCCTCCATCCGGTCCCGGGCGAAGGCCGCGACGGCCGCCTCACCGCCGGCGTTCTCCTCGATCCAGCGGAGTGCGTCCACGGCCAGTGCGTCGTACGACTGGTCGAAGGCGTCCCGGCCGCAGTCGGTGAGGGCGAACACCTTGGCGGGGCGGCCCCGGGTGCGGGCGCCGTAGACCCGCTGCTCACGGGCCTCCACGACGTTCTCGGAGACGAGGGAGTCCAGGTGGCGCCGGACGGCGGCCTGGGTGAGACCGAGACGGCCGGCGAGGTCGGCGACGGTGGACGGGCCGTGGTCCAGGATGGAGCGCGCGACGCGGTTGCGGGTCGGGTGATCCGACCGCATCCCCGCCGCGAGTTCCGCCTGAAGGGGCTCGCCGACGTTTTTCACAACGCCATTGTTGCGTAATTCCTCGGGGACTGACAAGCCGCGAAGCGATCACCGCACGGTGCCGTGCATCACTTAGGCATACCTAAACTGACCTGCGGAAACGATAACCCCGGGGCCGCCCCGGCCAGGCGCGACAAGGGCCCCGGGAGCCCCTCCGGGACTGCTCCCCCACCGCCCCGCGGACCGGCGTGCCGCACCGCGCGCCTAGACTTCCCGGCATGTCAAACGAGCCTGCTGTCCAGGTCCGGGGCCTGGTCAAGCGGTACGGACCGAAGACGGCCGTGGCCGGTCTCGACCTCGACGTCGCGTCCGGCGGGGTGACCGCCGTCCTCGGCCCCAACGGGGCCGGGAAGACGACCACGATCGAGACCTGCGAGGGCTACCGCCGCCCGGACGCGGGCTCCGTGCGCGTCCTGGGCCTCGACCCGGTCGCCGACGCGGCGCGGCTGCGGCCCCGGGTCGGCGTGATGCTCCAGTCGGGCGGCGTCTACTCCGGCGCGCGGGCCGACGAGATGCTGCGGCACATGGCGAAGCTGCACGCCCACCCGCTGGACGTGGACGCCCTGATCGAGCGCCTGGGCCTCGGCGGCTGCGGCCGCACCACCTACCGCCGGCTCTCCGGCGGCCAGCAACAGCGCCTCGCCCTGGCGATGGCCGTGGTCGGCCGCCCGGAGCTGGTCTTCCTGGACGAGCCCACCGCCGGCCTGGACCCGCAGGCCCGCCGCTCCACCTGGGACCTGGTGCGCGAACTGCGCGCCGACGGGGTCACCACCGTCCTGACCACGCACTTCATGGACGAGGCCGAGGCCCTGGCGGACGACGTGGCCATCGTGGACACGGGCCGGGTCATCGCCCGGGGGACCGTCGAGGAGCTGTGCCGCGGCGGCGCCGAGAACACCCTGCGCTTCACCGGCCGCCCGGGCCTGGACGTGGGCGCCCTGCTCAAGGCCCTCCCGGACGGCACCGCGGCGGCGGAACTCACCCCCGGGGCGTACCGCGTCAGCGGCCAGGTGGACCCGCAGCTCCTCGCCACCGTGACCTCCTGGTGCGCGCAGCACGGGGTGATGCCCGAGGGCATCTCCGTGGAGCGGCACACCCTGGAGGACGTCTTCCTCGAGCTGACCGGGCGGGAGCTGCGGTGACGGCACACCACGGGACCGGCTCCGGCCGGCGGCCCGGGGGGTGCCCCCCGGAAGGACACAGCCTCGAACCGACCGGCAGGGAGCTGCGGTGATGAGCACGGGTACGTACACGCCGAAGCCGGGCGCGGCACCGCTCGGGCGGATGATCGCCGCGCAGGCCGCGTTCGAGACGCGGATGCTGCTCCGCAACGGCGAGCAGCTGCTGCTCACCGTCGTCATCCCCTCGCTGCTGCTGGTGCTGTTCTCCACCGTCGACGTCGTCGACACCGGGGACGGCGCCGCCGTCGACTTCCTCGCCCCCGGGGTCCTCGCGCTCGCCGTGATGTCGACCGCGTTCACCGGGCAGGCGATCGCCACCGGCTTCGAGCGCCGCTACGGCGTCCTCAAGCGGCTCGGCGCCTCGCCGCTCCCCCGCTGGGCGCTGATGTGCGCCAAGACGCTGGCGGTCCTGGTCACCGAGGTCCTCCAGATCGCGCTGCTGACGGCGATCGCCCTCGCGCTGGGCTGGTCGCCGCAGGGCGACCCGCTCGCCGTGCTGCTGCTCCTGGTGCTGGGCACCGCCGCGTTCTCCGGGCTCGGGCTGCTGATGGCCGGGACGCTGAAGGCGGAGGCCACCCTCGCCGCCGCCAACCTGGTCTTCCTGCTGCTCCTCGTCGGCGGCGGGGTGATCGTGCCGCTGGACCGGTTCCCCGAGCCGGCCGCCGCCGCGCTGGGGCTGCTTCCCATCTCGGCCCTCTCCGAGGGGCTGCGCGACATCCTGCAGCAGGGCTCCGGCGTGCCCTGGGGCGACATGGGCATCCTCGCCGTGTGGGCCGTACTCGGACTGGGTGCCGCAGCCCGGCTCTTCCGCTGGGAGTGAGGCGCGCGCCAGGATGCTTCCATCGGGGCCGCTCGACCGGAGGTCTGGATGGAACGACGCGCAGCACTGCGACTGGACGCCCAGTGGGCGAAGGTACGGGCCGGGCGGCCCGGTTCCGCCCCCGAGAGACGCGAACGCATGCTGACCGACCTGATCACCGCGCTCGCCCCCCACGCCGTGGACGACCCCGCCCTGACCGCCACCCTGGGGCTGCGGTACGGCGACCTCGCCCGGCACCACTTCGACATCGGCAGACGTGAGGAGGCCCTGGCCGCCGCCTCCGCCGCCGTCCGGCACTGCGCCGGCCCCGCCGCCCACGCCCCGGAGCACGCCCGCCAGTACGCGCGGGCCCTGATCAGCCAGGCCGTCTACCTCGCGGAACCCCTCAGCGACGAGCTGGGCCTGCCGCGCTACGCCTTCCACCCGCACGGCGAGCAGCCGGCCGCCGAGGACCGGCTCGCGGGGCTCGCCGCCGTGGAGTCCACCCACCGGGCGATCGCGGTCTGGGAGGGCCTGGACCAGGGCGACCCGCGCAACCAGGAGGGCCTGGCCCAGGCACACGCCTTCCTCGGGGACCGGCTGGAGGAGCTGGGCCGGCCGGTGGACGCGGCGGAGTGGGCGGTCCGCGCGGAGCGGGCCTTCCACGCGGTGTGGGCCGAGCCGGACCCGGCCCGGCGGGCGCACGCGGCCGTCCTGGAGCACCTCGGGGACCAGTTGCAGCGGCGGCTGCGGCGCTGCCCCTTCGACGGCGGACTGACCCAGCTGCGCAAACGGGAGCTGCTGCCGGACCGGCTGCTCCCGCTGGCGGTGGTCGCCGGCCGGATCGAGGGGGTGGGCCCGGACGCGATCGCCGAGGGCCTGGGCCTGGAACGCACGGAGGTGCGGCGCATCCTGCGGGCGCACTGCTGGCGCGCGGTGTGGCGGTTCGACGTGTGCGGCGCGGACGGCTCCTGGCGGCCGCTGGCGTACCCGTGGCGCGGGATGGACGCTGTGACGGACCGCACGGCGCACGCGGTGGCCACCGAGCTGACGGAGGCGTTCCGCGACTCCGCCGCCCTGCCCCCGGCCCCGGCGCGCTGGCGTTTCGCCCTGTGGTGGGACGAGGAGGACCACCTGGACGGGTCGCGCTTCCGGATGACCTCACCGCCCGGTCCGGTGCCGTCGTGACACGGGCCACGGGCCCCCTCGTGAAAGCGTGCACAAGCCCCCGCCTACGATAGGGGCCGTGCAGACCCCCCTCTCTCTCATCGCCCGGCGCTGGACGCCGTCGACCCGGATCGTGCGACGTGCGGCGCTCGCCGCCGTCGTGATGAGCGTCGTCATCATCGTCACCGGCGGCGCCGTCCGGCTGACCGGTTCCGGCCTCGGCTGCGACACCTGGCCCAAGTGCACGGACGACAGTCTGTTCGCCACACCCGAGCAGGGGCTCCACGGGGCGATCGAGTTCGGCAACCGGCTGCTGACGTATGTGCTGTCGGCGGCCGTCGGCTGGGCGATCATCGCGGCCCGGTCCGTGAAGCCGCGCCGCCGGGGGCTGTCCCGGCTGGCGTGGTCGCAGTTCTGGATCGTCCTGGGCAACGCCGTCCTGGGCGGTATCACCGTCTGGGCGGGCCTCAACCCGTGGACGGTGGCCGGGCACTTCCTGCTGGCGACCGCGCTGCTGACGGTGACCACCGTGACCTGGGTGCGCGCCGGTGAGGGCGACGGGCCGCCGCGCCCGCGGGTGCCCCGGCCGGTGCGGAAGCTGTCCTGGGCGATCGTAGGCGTGAGCGCCGTGCTGATCGTGCTGGGCACCTCGGTGACCGGCTCGGGCAAGCACGCGGGCGACAGCAGCGACGTACCGCGCATGCCGTGGGACTGGGCGCTGGCCGCGCACGTCCACGCGATCGCGGCATGGGTGGTGTGCGCGCTGGCCGTGGCGATGTGGCTGGTGCTGCGGGTGGTGGACGCCCCCGACGACATCCGGGCCCGTGGCCGGGACCTGCTGCTGGTGGTGCTGGCGCAGGGCGTGATCGGCTATGTGCAGTACTTCCTGGACGTTCCGGAGCTGCTGGTCGGCCTGCACATGCTCGGTTCGGCGCTGATGTGGATCGCGGTCGTGCGCCTGGCGCTGAGTCTGCGCGAGCGCGAGGCCCTGCCCGCGGTGGCCGTCCCGGCCCAGGCGGACCCGGCGCTCACCCGCGCCTGAGAACCCGCGCCCGAGACCTGCCCGAGAAACCCGCCCCGGGCCCGGCCGGACTCCTGGCCCGGCCCCGGGCTCCCCGGCCGCACAACACCACTGCCCGCCTGCTCCCGGACCCGCCGAAGCGGGACGGAGCAGGCGGGCAGTGGTGTGTCCGGCCGTAGGGGGCGTCAGCCGTTGGACGGGCCGCCGACCTGGATGCCCGCCATGCGGGTCCACTCGTAGGGGCCGGTGCGGACCCTGGCCGCGAAGTCCCCGTCGAACTCGTCGTGCAGGGTGATCCCGGACTTCTCGGCGGCGCTGACGGCCACGGCCTGGCTGGGCGCGACCAGGTCGCCCCAGTCGCCGTCCCCGCCGACCAGCACGATGCGGGTGCCCGCCTGACCGATGTAGGCGAGCTGGCCCTCGGCGCCGCCGTGCGCCTTGGAGAACGCCTGGATCTGCTTGGCGAGCTTCGCCGCCTTGCGCTCGGCCCGGGCGTCCCGCTTGGCGTCCTGCGCGTTGTCGTCAACCTCGGTGTCTGCCATGGCCAGGATGCTACCGGCGGGTATACGGCATGGCGACGCCGGGGCGAGTGGCGTACCCCACCCGGCGGGACACACGCGGAAGGCCCCGGCGGAACCGGGGCCCGGCGGTCGAGCGGGGTGGTTGCGCGGCTCAGCGCAGGAACGGGTCCACGGCCACCGCGACGAAGAGCAGCGACACATAGGTGATGGACCAGTGGAACAGGCGCATCTCCTTGAGCTTGGCGCCGGTCACCCCGCCCTTGGCCCGGTTCTGGAGGGCGTGCGCCTCCCACAGCCACCAGCCGCCGGCCGCCAGCGCGACCGCGGTGTAGAACCAGCCGGTGTAGCCGAGCGGGGTGAGCAGCAGCGAGACCGCGACCATCACCCAGCTGTAGAGGACGATCTGCCGGGCGACGGCCGCGTTGCCCGCCACCACGGGGAGCATCGGCACTCCGACCCGCGCGTAGTCCTCGCGCACCTTCATCGACAGCGGCCAGTAGTGCGGCGGCGTCCAGAAGAAGATGACGAGGAAGAGGACGACCGCGGCCCAGGACATCGAGTTGGTGACCGAGGACCAGCCGATGAGGACGGGCATGCAGCCCGCGATGCCGCCCCAGACGATGTTCTGCGCGGTGCGCCGCTTGAGGATCATCGTGTAGACCACGACGTAGAACAGCAGCGCGCCGAGGGCGAGGGCCGCGGAGAGCCAGTTGACCAGCAGGCCGAACCAGAGGGTGGAGACGACCGCCAGGGTGAGGCCGAAGACCAGGCCCTCGCGCGGCGAGACCATCCCGGTGACCAGCGGACGCTGTGCCGTGCGGTCCATCAGCGCGTCGATGTCGCGGTCGATGTACATGTTCAGCGCGTTGGCGCCGCCCGCCGACAGGTAGCCGCCGAAGCAGGTGGCGAGCACCAGCCAGAGGTCGGGCACCCCCTGCTCGGCCAGGAACATCACCGGCACCGTCGTGATGAGGAGCAGCTCGATGATCCGCGGCTTCGTCAGGGCGACGAATGCCTTGACACGGGCCCCGAACGGTCGATGGCCCCCCGGGCCGGTGGCCAAGACGACCCCTGCGGGTCGGGACTCGACGGCCGTCACGTACACCCCTGACAGAGAAATCCCAGCAGGCCCCCGGGGAGGAGCCGCCCCTGCCGGTGGGCGAGGGGGGATATGGAGACCCGGTACGGCCTGCGCGTACCACGCCACTCTAGACGTTGCCCGTACGCCGATCTTCGCGGGGGTGGCCTCGTGTTGAGCCCCGCGCCGCCATCGCACGTACACATGCCCGACAGGCGAACGGCACACGGTGGGCGCACCCCCCGGCACCTGTCCGGGTGTGGGCCCGGCCGACTGGTAAGACGCTTGTACGAAGGGACGGGCTGTGCTGCGAGGGTAGGCTCGACAGCGCCCGGTACACCCCTCGTCACCGGGATTCGACATGTGGAGAGGAGCCCTGACCCAGGGTGAGCACCAAGCCGACCACCACAGACCTCGAGTGGGCCGAACTGGACCAGCGGGCAGTCGACACCGCCCGCGTCCTGGCCATGGATTCCGTACAGAAGGTCGGCAACGGCCATCCGGGTACGGCCATGAGCCTGGCCCCCGCCGCCTACACCCTCTTCCAGAAGGTGATGCGGCACGACCCGTCCGACGCCGACTGGACCGGCCGCGACCGGTTCGTCCTGTCCGCGGGCCACTCCTCGCTGACCCTCTACATCCAGCTCTACCTGGCCGGCTTCGGTCTGGAGCTGGACGACCTGAAGGCGTTCCGCACCTGGGGCAGCAAGACCCCGGGCCACCCGGAGTACGGGCACACCACCGGTGTGGAGACCACCACCGGCCCGCTCGGCCAGGGTGTCGCCAACGCGGTGGGCATGGCCATGGCGGCCCGTTACGAGCGCGGCCTGTTCGACCCGGAGGCGGCCCCGGGCACCTCCCCGTTCGACCACCACATCTTCGCCGTCGCGGGTGACGGCTGCCTCCAGGAGGGCATCTCCGCCGAGGCGTCCTCGCTGGCCGGCCACCAGAAGCTGGGCAACCTGATCCTGCTGTGGGACGACAACCACATCTCGATCGAGGGCGACACCGAGACCGCCGTGTCCGAGGACACCGTGAAGCGGTACGAGGCGTACGGCTGGCACGTCCAGCGCGTGGCGCCCAAGGAGAACGGCGACCTGGACCCGGCCGCCCTGTACACGGCGATCGAGGCCGCCAAGGCGGAGACCGGCCGGCCGTCGTTCATCGCGATGCGCTCGATCATCGCCTGGCCCGCCCCGAACGCGCAGAACACCGAGGCGGCGCACGGCTCGGCGCTGGGCGAGGAGGAGGTCGCGGCCACCAAGCGCGTCCTCGGCTTCGACCCGGAGCAGCACTTCGAGGTGTCCGACGAGGTTCTCGGCCACACCCGCGGGGCGCTCGACCGGGGCCGCGAGGTCCGGGCCGAGTGGGAGAAGGGCTTCGCACAGTGGCGTTCGGCCAACCCGGAGCGGGCGGCCGAGTTCGACCGGATCCGCGCGGGCGAGCTGCCGGCGGGCTGGGCGGAGAAGCTGCCCGAGTTCGAGACCGGCAAGGGCGTGGCCACCCGGGCCGCCTCCGGCAAGATCCTCCAGGCGCTCGGCGCGGTGATCCCGGAGCTGTGGGGCGGCTCGGCCGACCTCGCGGGCTCCAACAACACCACGATCGACAAGACCTCGTCGTTCCTCCCCGAGGGCAACCCGCTGCCGGAGGCCGACCCGTACGGCCGCACCGTGCACTTCGGCATCCGCGAGCACGCGATGGCCGCCGTGATGAACGGCATCGCGCTGCACGGCAACACCCGCATCTACGGCGGCACGTTCCTCGTGTTCTCCGACTACATGCGCAACGCCGTCCGCCTCTCCGCGCTGATGCACCTGCCGGTCACCTACGTGTGGACGCACGACTCGATCGGCCTCGGCGAGGACGGTCCGACCCACCAGCCGGTGGAGCACCTGGCCTCGCTGCGCGCGATCCCGGGCCTCAACGTGGTCCGCCCGGCGGACGCCAACGAGACCGCGGTCGCCTGGCGCGAGATCCTGCGCCGCTGGACCAAGCAGTACGGCGTGGGCGCCCCGCACGGCCTCGCGCTGACCCGCCAGGGCGTGCCCACCTACGAGCGCAACGAGGACGCGGCCAAGGGCGGCTACGTCCTCTTCGAGGCCGCCGGGGCGGACGGGCAGGACGCCGAGCCGCAGGTCGTGCTCATCGGCACCGGCTCCGAGGTGCAGCTCGCCGTCGAGGCGCGCGAGCAGCTCCAGGCCGCCGGGGTGCCCACCCGGGTCGTCTCGATGCCCTCGGTCGAATGGTTCGAGGAGCAGGACCAGGGGTACCGGGACTCGGTGCTGCCCCCGTCGGTGAGGGCGCGCGTCGCGGTCGAGGCCGGGATCGGGCTCACCTGGTACCGCTACGTCGGCGACGCGGGCCGCATCGTCTCGCTGGAGCACTTCGGTGCCTCCGCGGACGGCAAGGTCCTCTTCCGCGAGTTCGGCTTCACCCCGGAGGCGGTCGTGGCGGCCGCCCGGGAATCGATCGCCGCCGCCGCGCGCTGACGCCCGTACACGACAAACAGGAGATGCAATTCTCATGACAGACGCACTCAAGCGCCTCTCCGACGAGGGCGTGGCGATCTGGCTGGACGACTTGTCCCGCACGCGGATCACCTCCGGCAACCTCGCCGAGCTGATCGACCAGCAGCACGTCGTCGGTGTCACCACCAACCCGTCGATCTTCCAGAAGGCGATCTCCGAGGGCAGCGGGTACGACACCCAGCTCACCGACCTCGCCGCCCGCAAGGTGACCGTCGAGGAAGCCGTCCGCATGATCACCACGGCGGACGTCCGGGACGCGGCGGACATCCTGCGCCCGGTGTTCGAGGCCACCCAGGGCCAGGACGGCCGGGTCTCGATCGAGGTCGACCCGCGGCTCGCCCACAACACCCGGGCGACGGTGGCCGAGGCCAAGCAGCTCGCCTGGCTGGTGGACCGTCCCAACACCCTGATCAAGATTCCGGCCACCGAGGCGGGTCTGCCGGCGATCACCGAGGTCATCGGCCTCGGTATCAGCGTCAACGTCACGCTGATCTTCTCGCTGGAGCGCTACCGCAAGGTCATGGACGCCTACCTGGCCGGTCTGGAGAAGGCCAAGGAGCGCGGGCTCGACCTCTCCAAGATCCACTCGGTGGCGTCCTTCTTCGTGTCCCGGGTGGACACCGAGATCGACAAGCGCCTCGACGCGCTGGGCACCCCGGAGGCGAAGGAGGCCCGCGGCAAGGCGGCCCTCGCCAACGCCCGGCTGGCCTACGAGGCGTTCGAGGAGGTCTTCGGCTCGGACCGCTGGGCCGCTCTGGACAAGGCGCAGGCCAACAAGCAGCGTCCGCTGTGGGCCTCGACCGGTGTCAAGGACAAGGCCTACAAGGACACCCTGTACGTGGACGACCTGGTCGCCCCGGGCACGGTGAACACCATGCCGGAGGCCACCCTGGAGGCCACCGCCGACCACGGGCAGATCACCGGCGACACCGTGCGCGGTACCTACGACCAGGCGCGCGCCGACCTGGAGGCCGTGGCGAAGCTCGGGATCTCCTACGACGACGTCGTCCAGCTCCTGGAGGACGAGGGCGTGGAGAAGTTCGAGGCGTCCTGGAACGAGCTGCTGGCCTCGACCGAGGCGGAGCTCAAGCGCCTCGCTCCCTCGGAGGGCTGACCTACCTTGTCCGGTATTGACGGAGCCAATCCGCTCCGTGATGCTGCCGACCGACGGCTCCCGCGTATCGCGGGGCCGTCGGGCCTGGTCATCTTCGGTGTCACGGGCGACCTCTCCCGCAAGAAGCTGATGCCCGCGGTGTACGACCTCGCCAACCGGGGTCTGCTGCCGCCGGGCTTCTCGCTGATCGGGTTCGCCCGCCGCGAGTGGCAGGACGAGGACTTCGCGCAGGAGGTCCACGACGCGGTCAAGCAGCACGCGCGCACGCCGTTCCGTGAGGAGGTCTGGCAGCAGCTCATCCAGGGGATGCGCTTCGTGCAGGGCACCTTCGACGACGACGACGCGTTCGAGCAGCTCAAGTCGACGATCGAGGATCTCGACAAGAAGCAGGGCACCGGCGGCAACTTCGCCTTCTACCTGTCCGTGCCGCCGAAGTTCTTCCCCAAGGTCGTCCAGCAGCTCAAGAAGCACGGGCTGGCGGACCAGAAGGAGGGCTCCTGGCGGCGCGCGGTCATCGAGAAGCCGTTCGGCCACAACCTGGAGAGCGCCAAGGAGCTCAACCAGGTCGTGCACGAGGTCTTCCCGCCGCACGAGGTCTTCCGGATCGACCACTACCTGGGCAAGGAGACGGTCCAGAACATCCTGGCGCTGCGGTTCGCCAACACCCTCTTCGAGCCGATCTGGAACCGGTCCTACGTGGACCACGTGCAGATCACCATGGCCGAGGACATCGGCATCGGCGGCCGGGCCGGCTACTACGACGGCATCGGCGCGGCCCGGGACGTCATCCAGAACCACCTCCTCCAGCTCCTCGCCCTGACCGCCATGGAGGAGCCCTCCTCCTTCGACGCGGACGCCCTGGCGGCGGAGAAGACGAAGGTCCTGGGCGCGGTGAAGCTGCCGAAGGACCTGGCCGAGAACGCGGTGCGGGCGCAGTACACGGCGGGCTGGCAGGGCGGCGAGAAGGCGGTCCGCCACCTCCACGACCAGCGCATCGACACCCCCTCCAAGACCGACACCTACGCCGCGATCAAGCTGGAGATCGACAACCGCCGCTGGGCGGGCGTCCCCTTCTACCTGCGGACCGGCAAGCGGCTCGGGCGCCGGGTGACGGAGATCGCGGTGGTCTTCCAGCGCGCCCCGCACTCGCCGTTCGACTCCACCGCCACCGAGGAACTGGGCCAGAACGCCCTGGTCATCCGAGTCCAGCCGGACGAGGGCGTGACCATGCGCTTCGGCTCCAAGGTGCCCGGCACCTCGATGGAGGTCCGGGACGTGTCCATGGACTTCGCCTACGGCGAGTCGTTCACGGAGTCCAGCCCCGAGGCGTACGAGCGCCTCATCCTGGACGTCCTCCTCGGCGACTCCAACCTCTTCCCGCGTGTGGAGGAGGTCGAGCTGTCCTGGAAGATCCTCGACCCGATCGAGGAGTTCTGGGAGAGCAACGGCAAACCCGCGCAGTACCCGGCGGGCACCTGGGGCCCGGACGAGGCCGACGAGATGCTCGCACGAGACGGACGGAGCTGGCGCCGGCCATGAAGATCGACCTTACGGACACCACGGCCAGCAAGATCAACAAGGCGTTGGTGCAGGGCCGCCGCGCGATCGGCACCCCGGCCGTCGGCATGGTCCTCACCCTGGTCATCGTGACCGATGAGGAGAACGCCTACGACGCCCTGAAGGCGGCCAACGAGGCCTCCCGCGAGCACCCCTCGCGGACCCTCGTCGTCATCAAGCGCGTCTCGCGTTCGCCGCGCGACCGGGCGAAGGCCCGGCTCGACGCCGAGGTGCGGGTCGGCGCGGACGCCGGCACGGGCGAGACGGTCGTCCTGCGTCTCTACGGCGAGGTCGCCGACCACGCCCAGTCGGTGGTGCTGCCGCTGCTGCTGCCGGACGCGCCGGTGGTGGTCTGGTGGCCGGTGAACGCCCCGGCGGACCCGGCCTCCGACCCGCTGGGCGCGCTGGCCCAGCGCCGGGTGACGGACACCTACTCCGCGGAGGAGCCCGTGCGCGAGCTGGCCTCGCGGGCGCGGGCGTACACCCCCGGCGACACCGATCTGTCGTGGACCCGCATCACACCGTGGCGCTCGATGCTGGCCGCCGCGCTCGACCAGGTGGTCTGCGAGGTCACCGGCGTCGAGGTGGAGGGCGAGGAGTTCAACCCGAGCGTCGAACTGCTGGCGATGTGGCTGGCGGACCGGCTGGACGTGCCGGTGCTGCGCTCGCGCTCCTCGGGCCCGGGGCTGACCTCGGTCCGGATGGAGTCCACCTGCGGGCCGATCGTGCTGGACCGGGCGGACGGGGCGCTGGCGACCCTGTCCATCCAGGGCCAGCCGGACCGCGCGGTCGCCCTCAAGCGGCGCGACACCTCCGAGCTGATCGCGGAGGAGCTGCGCCGGCTGGACCCGGACGACACCTATGCCTCGGCGCTGCGCTTCGGCGTGGAGCGGCTGGGCGACAGGGCCGCGTCGTCCGCCGAGCCGGCGCAGGACCCGGCGGATCCCCCGGCCGGGGCGGAGGGCGTCACGGACTCCGGCGGCTCGCAGGAGGCGGCCCCCGCCGACGACAAGACCGCCAGGAAGCCCGCCCCCGCGAAGCGCGCGGCGGGCGCGAACCGGAAGGCGGCGGCCAAGTGAACGCCCCCCAGCTGGTCGTGCACCAGGACAAGGAGCTGATGGCCCGGGCCGCCGCGGCCCGGCTGATCACCCGGATCGTGGACGCCCAGGCCGCACGCGGCACGGCCTCGGTGGTCCTCACCGGCGGCCGGAACGGCAACGGCCTGCTGGCGGCCCTGAGTTCGGCACCGGCCCGGGACGCGATCGACTGGTCACGGCTCGACCTGTGGTGGGGCGACGAACGGTTCCTGCCGGAGGGCGACCCGGAGCGCAACGTCACGCAGGCCCGCCAGGCCCTGCTGGACGCCGTCCCGCTGGACCCGGCCAGGGTCCACGCCATGCCCGCCTCGGACGGCCCCCACGGCCCCGACGCGGACGCCGCCGCCGCCGCGTACGCGGCCGAACTGGCCGCCGCGGCCGGTCCGGAGGACCACGGTCCGGTGCCGGTCTTCGACGTGCTGATGCTCGGCGTCGGCCCGGACACGCATGTGGCCTCGCTCTTCCCCGAGCTGCCGGCCGTCCGGGAGACCGAGCGCACGGTGGTCGGGGTGCACGGTGCGCCGAAGCCCCCGCCGACCCGGGTCTCGCTGACCCTGCCGGCGATCCGGGCGGCCCGTGAGGTGTGGCTGCTGGCGGCGGGCGCGGACAAGGCGAAGGCCGTCCGTATCGCGCTCTCCGGGGCGGGTGAGGTGCAGGCCCCGGCGGCCGGGGCGTACGGCCGCGCCCGGACGCTGTGGCTGCTGGACTCGGCCGCCGCGTCGGAGCTGCCCCGGGACCTGCTGCCGCCCCCGGCGGCCTGACCCCGCCGGTCACCGCGTCCACGACGAGGCCCGGTCCGTTCCCCCACAGGAGCGGACCGGGCCTCGTCGTTCGCCCGCACCGGTGGGCTCAGTCCACGTCGCCGGGGCGCTCCAGGAAGGGCGCCAGCAGGCCCGGGACCGCCGCGTCGGCGAAGGCCAGGCCCTCGTCCCCATCCGCGTCGTGCACCGCGTAGGCGCCCGCGCCCGCCGCCGTGGTGGCCCACAGCGTGAGCAGTCCCGCGCGGCGCTGGAAGACGGACCGGCGGATGGTCCAGCCGATGATCCCGGTCCGCTGGAGGGCGACCGTGCTGCGGCGGACGCTGCCGGAACGGGTGAGCAGGTAGCCGCCCGAGACGGCGTGGCCCAGGGCCCGGTAGGCGTCCAGGGCGAGGAGTACGGCCACCGGGACGGCCACGGCGGCGAACCCGGCCGCGATCCACAGCAGGACGTCCGTGAACAGCGCGCCCAGGAGGGCCCCCAGCCCGGCGGGGAGCAGGACGGCGGTCAGCGCCCACCGCAGGCGCCTGCCGCGCGCCGCGCGGGGATGGCGGACGAGGTCGGTCGCGGTGGGGGCGTCTCTCTCGCGCAGGACCTGGGCGCCGACCCGGTCGGCGAGGGCCCGGGGGACGGCGGGCAGCAGGACGTTCAGGTCGGCGTGCTTGTCCTTCTGCTCGGTGGCCAGGCCGGTGGCGACCGCGTCCAGCCGCGCCCCGCCGAAGAGCCGTACGCCGAGGGGTTCCACGAGGTCCACTCCGCGCAGCCGGCGTTCCTCGATCGATATCGACCGGGCGGTCAGCAGCCCGCGCCGGACGCGCAGGGTGCCGCCGGGCTCCCGCTCCAGCCGGTAGTTCCACCACATCTCGATCCACAGGCCGAGCGCGCCGACCACGCCCGCGACGAGGGCGGCGACCAGCAGCACCAGGACCGCCCAGACCAGCGGGGTGTCCCGGAAGCGGTCCTTCACCCAGTCGATGACCTCGCCCTGGGCCCCGAACCACTGGCTGACCTGCATCACCGCGCCGACGGCCGCGCCGCCGAGCACGGGGGCGACGAAGGAGACCGGGGCGTAGCGGATCCAGCGGAGGTCGAGCGCGGCGAGGGTGCCGTCCACCGGGACGGACGCCCCGGCACCGGCCGGTCCCCGGTCCAGCAGTTCCCGCCGCAGCCGCTCCCCCTCGGCGCGGGACACCGCGTCCAGGACGAGGGTGGACTCGCCGCCGCCGGTGTGCTCGCCGGTCCCGATGCGGACCTTGACCAGGCCGAGGACGCGCAGCAGGAGGTTGGCGGTCAGGTCGACGCTGCGGATGCGCTCGCGGGCGAGTGAGCGGCGCTTGACGAGGAGCAGGCCGGTGCGCAGTTCGGCGCGGGCGGGGCCGATGCGGTAGCGGGTGCGGCGCCAGCGCACCCAGTCGGCGCCGGCGCCGGCCGCGACGAGCAGCACGGCGCCGGCCAGGACCCAGCCGAGGGCCCGCCACAGGGGCATGCCGCCGGCGAGGCCGAGCAGGGTGGGCAGTCCGGCGCCGCCGGCGACGGAGGCCATGACGGCGGCGGTGGCCAGCACGGTACGCCCATCGAGCCGGGACCAGGGCGGGGCTGCGGGGTTCCCGGCCGCAAACGCGGCGCTCGCTGCGTGCGCCGCGTTCGCCGGGCGCGGCGCCGGGCCGGCCAAGCCCGGCGCCGGGTCCGGACCCGGGCCCGGCGCTTCCGCTCCCGGAGCCGCCGGGTCCCGCGAGTCGGGCGCGCGGCCGGGGTCCGGGTCCGGGGGCCCGTCGTCCGGGGGCGAGTCCGGGAGCGGGTCCGGGGGCCCGTCGTCCTGGGGCGAGTCCGGGAGCGGGTCCGGGGGCCCGTCGTCCGGGGGCGAGTCCGGGGGCCCGTCGTCCGGGCCCGGGGCCGGGGAGCCGTCACTCGGCGTCGGGTCCGGGGAGCCGTCCCACGGGGTCCGGGCCGGGGGCCCGTCGTCCGGCCCCGGGGTGCTCATGTCGCGTCCCCGGGCGTGGTCCCCGTGATCCGGGTGAGCTGCTCGGCGAGGTCTGCGGCCACCTCGTGGTCCAGGCCCTCGATCCGCAGCGCGCCCTTGGCGGAGGCCGTCGTCACCGTCACCGTGGCCAGCCGGAACGCCTGCTCCAGCGGGCCGCGCACGGTGTCGACGGTCTGGATGCGGGACATCGGCGCGATCCGCCACTCCTGCCAGATCGCGCCGGTGCGCACGTACACCGCGTCCTCGGTGACCTCCCAGCGGTGCACCCGGTACCACCAGGCGGGGAAGAAGGCGGTGCAGGCGAGCCCGACCGCGCCGACGGCCGCCGCCGCGATCCACAGCCCGCTCCGGGCCGGGCCGATGAACGCGCCGAGGACCAGCAGGACGCCCGCCGGCACGGCCGCGACCAGCAGACAGGTCACCCGCCACCAGCCGACCGCCCGCGGGTTGACCCGGTTGACCGGCGGCCGGAGCCGTACCGCCTCCTCCCCCCGCATGCCCTACCGCCCCCGCAGCGCCCGGTAGCGGGCGGCCAGGGCCGCGGTGGAGCTGTCCAGGTCCTCGCCGCCCCTCCCCTCGGTGAGCACGGGCTCGATGCGCTTGGCGAGGACCTTGCCCAGCTCGACGCCCCACTGGTCGAAGGAGTCGATGTTCCAGACCGCGCCCTGGACGAACACCTTGTGCTCGTACAGCGCGACGAGCTGGCCCAGCACCGAGGGGGTCAGTTCGTCGGCGAGGATCGTGGTCGTCGGGTGGTTCCCGCGGAAGGTCTTGTGCGGGACCAGCTCCTCGGGCACGCCCTCGGCCCGGACCTCCTCGGGGGTCTTGCCGAAGGCCAGGGCCTGGGTCTGGGCGAAGAAGTTGGCCATCAGCAGATCGTGCTGGGGCACCAGAGCGTCGAGCAGTCCGGGCACGGGCCGGGCGAAGCCGATGAAGTCGGCCGGGATCAGCTTGGTGCCCTGGTGGATCAACTGGTAGTACGCGTGCTGCCCGTTGGTGCCCGGGGTACCCCAGACCACGGGCCCGGTCTGCCAGTCGACGGGGTTGCCCTCGCGGTCCACGGACTTGCCGTTGGACTCCATGTCGAGCTGCTGGAGGTAGGCGGTGAACTTCGACAGATAGTGCGAGTAGGGCAGGACGGCGTGCGACTGTGCGTCGTGGAAGTCGCCGTACCAGATGCCCAGCAGGCCCAACAGGAGCGGGGCGTTGGCCTGAGGCGGGGCGGTGCGGAAGTGCTCGTCGACGAGGTGGAAACCGTCGAGCATCTCGCGGAAGCGGTCCGGGCCGATGGCGATCATCAGGGAGAGACCGATGGCGGAGTCGTAGGAGTACCGGCCGCCGACCCAGTCCCAGAACTCGAACATGTTGGTGGTGTCGATGCCGAACTCCTCGACCTTCCCGGCGTTGGTCGAGAGGGCCACGAAGTGCTTGGCCACGGCCTCCTGGCCGGCTCCGAGCCCGGCAAGCAGCCAGTCGCGGGCCGAGGTGGCGTTGGTGATCGTCTCGATGGTGGTGAAGGTCTTCGAGGCGACGATGAACAGGGTCTCGGCGGGGTCCAGTCCGTGCACGGCCTCGTGCAGGTCCGCGCCGTCGACGTTGGAGACGAAACGGACCGTCAGATCCCGCTGGGTGTAGCCGCGCAGCACCTCGAAGGCCATGGCGGGGCCCAGGTCGGAGCCGCCGATGCCGATGTTGACGATGTTGCGGACGGGCCGGCCGGTGTGACCGGTCCACTCGCCGGAGCGGACGCGGTCGGCGAAGCGGGCCATCTTGTCGAGCACCGCGTGGACGGCCGGGACCACGTTCTCGCCGTCGACCTCGATCACCGCGTCGCGCGGGGCGCGCAGGGCGGTGTGCAGGACGGCACGGTTCTCGGTGATGTTGATCTTCTGGCCGCTGAACATGGCGTCGCGCAGCCCGGCCACGCCTGTGGCGTCGGCGAGTTGACGCAGCAGGGAGAGTGTCTCGTCGGTGACGAGGTGCTTGGAGTAGTCGATGTACAGATCGCCGACCTGGAGGGTGTACCCGCTGCCGCGGTCCGGGTCGGCGGCGAACAGCTCGCGCAGGCCGGTGCCGTCGAGCTGCTCGCGGTGCTTGGCGAGAGCGGCCCATTCGGGGGTCCGGTTGAGCCTCGGCCTCGTAGGACGTTCTGCGTTCATCTCGGACATCAGCCCACTTCTTCTCGTACGTGCGTGCATGCCCCGCTGCGCCTCCAACCTAATTGATCAGGGCGGCGGGGGCCGACAACCACGGGGCGGTACGGCCGAGATGAGCCCGGCCGGACGGCCGGGAGGGCCCGGTGCCGTGCGGCGGGGAGGGCCCGGTGCCGGACGGCGGGGAGGGCCCGGAAACGCAGAAGTCCGGCCGTCACCCTTCGGTGTCCGGCCGGACGTCGTCAGATCTCGCCCCGCAGTTTGGCGAGCGCCTCCGCGAGGATCGCCTCGCCGTCCGCGTCGCTGCGCCGCTCGCGCACATAGGCGAGGTGGGTCTTGTAGGGCTCGGTGCGCGGCGGGTCCGGCGGGTTGTCCCGGTCCTGACCGGCCGGGAACCCGCAGCGCGGGCAGTCCCAGGTGTCGGGGACCTGAGCGTCACTGGCGAAGCTCGGCTGCGTCTCGTGCCCGTTCGAGCACCAGAAGGAGATGCGCAGGCGCGGTGCGGACTCGCCCCGCTCCGCCTCGCCCATCGGCCCCGCTCCGACCCGGCTTCCCCGGATCGCGTTGCCACTTGCCACGGTCGTAACTCCCTGCGTGATGGTGCTGCACAGCGTCTCACAGCGCTGCGCCGCGAGTGCCCCAGTCTACGTAAGGCCCAACCGTCGTCCAGTGATTGGAGTGACCCGGCGGTCCGGAAGCCGTCGGAGTGGCGCGAGCGGGATGCCTCCTAGCTGTCCAGCTTCATCAGCAGACCGAGCACGACAATGCACGCGAACCAGAGCAGACCGACCACGACGGTGATGCGGTCGAGGTTGCGCTCGGCGACCGAGGAACCGCCGACGGAGGACTGCATCCCGCCACCGAACATGTCGGAGAGGCCGCCGCCCTTCCCCTTGTGCATCAGCACCAGCAGCATCAGCAGCAGACTGAAGACGATCAGGGCGATCGAGAACCCCATAACCACGGCTGGACCAACTTCCTCGGACTGATCGGTACGGAAAAGAAGCACGGAAAGAACTGCGGGGGCGGGCCCGGGTGAGCCCGGCCCCCGCAAGGGTACGCCGGATCGGCGCTACGGCATACTCGCCGGTCGCGCCGCCCGGCGGTTCACCGGCGGCTCACTGGTCGCGGAACCGGACGATCTTCACGAACTCCTCCGCGTCCAGCGCCGCGCCGCCGACCAGGGCGCCGTCCACATCGGGCTGGGCCATGATCGCGGCCACGTTCCCGGCCTTGACCGAGCCGCCGTACTGGATGCGGACCTTGCCGGCCAGCTCCGGCGAGTACAGCTCGGCGAGCCGCCCGCGGATCGCCCCGCAGACCTCCTGGGCGTCCTCTGGGGTCGCCACCTCGCCCGTGCCGATGGCCCACACGGGCTCGTAGGCGATCACGACCGACTCGGCCTGCTCGGCCGGGACGTCCTTGAGGCCGCCGTCGACCTGGGCGAGGGTGTACGCGACCTGCTCGCCCGCCTTGCGGACGTCCAGGCCCTCGCCGACGCAGAGGATCGGGGTGAGGCCGTGCCGGTAGGCGGCCTTGACCTTGGCGTTGCAGACCTCGTCGGTCTCGTCGTGGTACTGGCGGCGCTCGGAGTGGCCCACGGTGACGTAGGAGCACTTCAGCTTGGCCAGCATCGGGCCGGAGATCTCGCCGGTGTAGGCGCCCGAGTCGTGCGCCGACAGGTCCTGGGCGCCGTACTTGATCTTCAGCTTGTCGCCGTCGACCAGGGTCTGCACGGAGCGCAGGTCGGTGAAGGGCGGCAGTACGGCGACCTCGACGGCCTCGTAGTCCTTGTCCGCGAGGGCGAAGGCGAGCTTCTGGACGTGGGCGATGGCCTCCAGGTGGTTGAGGTTCATCTTCCAGTTGCCCGCCATCAGCGGGGTACGGCCCTGAGCGGGTGCTTCAGTCACTTTGGTTCAGTCCTCCAGTGCGGCGAGCCCGGGAAGCGTCTTGCCCTCGAGGTATTCGAGGCTCGCGCCGCCGCCGGTCGAAATATGGCCGAATGCATTCTCGTCGAAGCCCAGGATCCGCACGGCGGCGGCGGAGTCCCCGCCGCCCACCACGGAGAAGGCCGGGGAGTCGACGAGCGCCTGGGCCACGGCCTTGGTGCCCTCGGCGTAGTCGGGGTGCTCGAAGACGCCCATGGGCCCGTTCCAGAAGACGGTGGCCGCGTCGGCGAGCTTCGCTGCGTACAGCTTGCGGGTCTCGGGGCCGATGTCCAGCCCCTCCTGGTCGGCCGGGATCGCGTCCGCGGCGACCGTGGTGGGGTTCGCCGGGGCCTTGGTCTTCAGGTCCGGGAACCCGGGGGCGACCAGCACGTCCACGGGGAGCACGAACTCCACACCCCGCTGCTCGGCGCGCTTGAGGTACTCCTGGACCGCCGGGATCTGGTCCTCCTGGAGGAGCGAGGCGCCGACCTCGTGGCCCTGGGCCTTGAGGAAGGTGTACGCCATGCCGCCGCCGATCAGGATGCGGTCGGCCTTCTCCAGCAGGTGGTCGATCACGCCGAGCTTGTCGGAGACCTTGGCGCCGCCGAGGACGACCGCGTAGGGGCGCTCGACGTTCTCGGTGAGGCGCTTGAGGACGGAGACCTCGTTCGCGATGAGGTAGCCGGCGGCGTGCGGCAGGCGGGCGGGAAGGTCGAAGACGGAGGCGTGCCTGCGGTGCACGGCGCCGAAGCCGTCGCCGACGTAGAGGTCCGCGAGGGCGGCGAGGCGGTCCGCGAAGGCGCCGCGCTCGGCGTCGTCCTTGGCGGTCTCGCCGGGGTTGAAGCGCAGGTTCTCCAGGACGGCGACCTGGCCGTCCGCGAGGCCGGCCACGGCCCGCTGCGCCGACTCGCCGACCGTGTCGGTGGCGAACGCGACCTCGGCGCCGAGCAGTTCACCGAGGCGGGCGGCGGCCGGGGCGAGCGAGAAGGCCGGGTCCGGGGCGCCCTTGGGGCGGCCGAGGTGGGAGGCGACGACGACCCGGGCGCCGGCCTCGGCGAGCTTCGCGACGGTCGGCAGGACGGCGCGGATACGGCCGTCGTCGGTGATCGTGGTGCCGTCCAGCGGCACGTTCAGGTCGGCGCGGACGAAGACGCGCTTGCCGGCGACCCCGTCGGCCAGCAACTCGTCGATGGTCTTCATGTGGTTACGGCTCCTCGAAACTGCACGGTCGAACGGCACGGAGAAGGGCCCGGGCGGCGCGGCGTTGCGCTGCCCGAGCCCTGACTCTCACATCTGGGTGCTCTCGCTGCGGATCAGGTCAGACCCGTATATCAGAGCTGCTCGCCGACGAAGACGGTGAGGTCCACCAGACGGTTGGAGTAGCCCCACTCGTTGTCGTACCAGCCGAGGATCTTCACCGAGTTGCCCTCCTGGACCATGGTCAGGGAGGCGTCGAAGGTGCAGGAGGCCGGGTCGCCGGTGATGTCCGAGGAGACGATCTGGTCCTCGGTGTAGAACAGGACGCCCTTGAGGTCGCCGTCGTCGGCGGCCTTCTTGAACGCGGCGTTGACCTCGTCCTTGGTGACCTCGCGCTGGAGGGTGACGACCAGGTCGGTGGCGGAGCCGGTGGGGACCGGGACGCGCATCGCGATGCCGTCGAGCTTGCCCTTGAGCTGGGGCAGGACCAGGGCGGTGGCCTTGGCGGCACCGGTCGTGGTCGGGATGATGTTCTCGGCGGCGGCGCGGGCGCGGCGCAGGTCCTTGTGCGGGAAGTCCAGGATGCGCTGGTCGTTGGTGTAGGCGTGGACCGTCGTCATCAGGCCCTTGACGATGCCGAAGTTCTCGTCGAGGACCTTGGCCATCGGCGCCACGCAGTTGGTGGTGCAGGAGGCGTTGGAGATGATGTTGTGCGCCGCCGGGTCGTACTTGTCGTGGTTGACGCCCATCACGATGGTGATGTCCTCGTCCTTGGCCGGGGCCGAGATGAGGACCTTCTTCGCGCCGCCGGCGAGGTGCTTCTCCGCGTCCGCCTTGCTCGTGAAGATGCCGGTCGACTCGATGACGATGTCGACGCCCAGCTCGCCCCACGGGATGTCGGCGGGGTTGCGCTCGGACAGGACCTTGATGGTGTGGCCGTCGACGGTGATGGTGTCGGCGGTGTGGGACACCTCGGCCTTGAGACGGCCCAGGATGGTGTCGTACTTCAGCAGGTGAGCGGTGGTCGCGGTGTCACCCAGGTCGTTGACAGCCACGATCTCGATGTCAGCACCCTGCTCCAGCAGCGCGCGGAAGTAGTTACGACCGATGCGGCCAAAGCCGTTGATGCCTACGCGGATCGTCACGAACCGATCTCCTCGTCAGGTACGCCGGCCGTTGCCAGCCGGCGAGTTTTATAGGGATGTCCCCGACCGCCTCCGACCCTACCGCTCCGAGGGCCGCGTGGTGACATCGAGAGGCGTACGTATGCCGCGGCCCGCACCTTACCGGCCAGTAATCGCCCGGACCGTCCGAAACCGCTCGCATGAGCGGGCCCTCGCACACAAGACCGCCGGTGCCCGAACTGGGCACCGGCGGTGGTGAGTTGGGGTTCTTGCGGGAGTCCTGGCGTGAATTCGCTCGTCCTCGCGTGGCCGTGCTCGCCCGTGCTCGTCCGTGCGGACGGCGGGACCGGCGGGCGCGGGATCAGCCGACGAGGCCCTCCGCCATCTCCTCGGAGAGATTGGACTCGGTGCCGGGGATGCCCAGATCCTGGGCGCGCTTGTCCGCCATCGCCAGCAAGCGCCGGATACGGCCGGCGACCGCGTCCTTGGTCAGCGGCGGGTCGGCGAGGGCGCCCAGCTCCTCTAGGGACGCCTGCTTGTGCTCCATGCGCAGCCGGCCGGCCGCGGCGAGGTGCTCCGGCACCTCCTCGCCGAGGATCTCCAGGGCGCGCTGCACCCGGGCACCGGCGGCCACCGCCGCGCGGGCGGAGCGGCGCAGGTTGGCGTCGTCGAAGTTGGCCAGCCGGTTCGCGGTGGCCCGGACCTCGCGCCGCATCCGGCGCTCCTCCCAGGCGAGCACCGACTCGTGCGCGCCGAGCCGCGTCAGCAGCGCGCCGATCGCGTCACCGTCACGGACGACGACCCGGTCCACCCCGCGCACCTCGCGCGCCTTGGCGGCGATGGAGAGCCGCCGGGCGGCGCCCACCAGGGCGAGAGCGGCCTCCGGGCCGGGGCAGGTGACCTCCAGGGAGGAGGAGCGGCCGGGCTCGGTCAGCGAGCCGTGCGCGAGGAACGCGCCCCGCCAGGCCGCTTCGGCGTCGCAGGTGGCGCCGGAGACGACCTGCGGGGGCAGCCCCCGGATCGGCCGGCCGCGGCCGTCCACCAGACCGGTCTGCCGGGCGAGCTGGTCGCCGCCGGCGACCACCCGCACCACGAAGCGCGAGCCCCGGCGCAGCCCGCCGGGAGCCATCACCATCAGCTCGGAGCTGTGACCGAAGATCTCCAGGATGTCCCGCTTGAGGCGGCGGGCGGCGATGCCCGTGTCCAGCTCCGCCTCGATCACGATGCGGCCGCTGACCAGGTGCAGACCGCCGGCGAACCGCAGGATCGCCGAGACCTCGGCCTTTCTGCAGCAGGTCCGGGTGACGGGGAGCCGGGAGATCTCGTCCTTCACCGCTGCCGTCATCGCCATGGGCCGATCCTTCCATGCATCCGGAAAATACGGTCGTACGCGGCGGCCAACAGCTCCGGATCATGCTTCGGAGCGCCATCGGGAGAGGCCACCGGAGCCAGCTCGACCGCGGCGGACAGCCGCTTCGCGGCATCGTCGAGCGCCCCTCGGTCGGGCACTGCGGCCTCGTCGGCCAGCACCACGTCCAGGGCGAGTTTAGGGGCGTGTCGTGCCAAAACCTCCACATGACGCTGCGGGGAGAAGCCGGAGGTTTCGCCGGGCTGGGGCGCGAGGTTGAGGGAGAGGACCCGCCGCGCCCTGGTCTCCACCAGGGCATCCAGCAGTTCCGGCACCAGCAGGTGGGGGATGACCGAGGAGAACCAGGAACCCGGGCCCAGAACCACCCAGTCGGCGTCAAGGACGGCCTCCACGGCCTCCGGGACGGCGGGCGGGTTGTGCGGCACCAGATGGACCGACTGCACCTCCCCCGGGGTCAGCGCCACGGTCGCCTGCCCGCGGACCGTGTCCACCTCGCCGGGGCGCTCGGGGTCGTGGCCGCGCACCAGCGCCTGGAGCTCCAGGGGCACGGCGGACATCGGCAGCACCCTGCCGTGCGCGCCCAGCAGCTTGCCGACCAGGTCGAGGGCGCGCACCGGGTCCCCGCCGAGCTGCTCCCACAGGGCCACGATCAGCAGATTGCCGACCGCGTGGCCGTGCAGGTCGCCCTGGGTGCGGAAGCGGTGCTGGATGACGCGGGCCCAGGTCTGCCCCCAGTCGTCGTCCCCGCACAGGGCTGCCAGCGCCTTGCGCAGGTCGCCCGGGGGCAGCACGCCCAGCTCCTCGCGGAGCCGGCCGCTGGAGCCGCCGTCGTCGGCGACCGTGACCACGGCGGTCAGGTCGCCGGTGATGCGGCGCAGGGCCGCGAGCGACGCGGAGAGGCCCATGCCGCCGCCGAGGGCGACGACCTTGGGCTGTGCGCCGCGCTTCCGTGCGAGCGGTGTGTGCGCGCTCCGGCGCAGCCGCCGCAGACGGAGGGTGCGTCCGGTCACTCGCGCCCCATGTCCCGGTGGACGACCACCGTCTCGACCCCGGCGGCGGACAGCCGGGCGGCCAGCTTCTCGGCCGTGGCGACCGAACGGTGCTTGCCGCCGGTGCAGCCCACGGCGATGGTCACGTACCGCTTGCCCTCGCGGCGGTAGCCGGCGGCGATCAGCTGGAGCAGCTCCGTGTAGCGGTCCAGGAACTCCTTGGCGCCGGGCTGGTTGTAGACGTAGTTGGACACCTCCTCGTTCAGCCCGGTGAAGGGGCGCAGTTCGGGCACCCAGTGCGGGTTGGGCAGGAAGCGCATGTCGACGACGAGGTCGGCGTCGACCGGGAGGCCGTACTTGAAGCCGAAGGACATCACCGTGGCCCGCAGCTCGGGTTCCTCGTCGCCGGCGAACTGGGCGTCCATCTTGGCGCGCAGTTCGTGGACGTTGAGGCCGGAGGTGTCGATGACGAGGTCGGCGTCGCCCCGCAGTTCGCGCAGCAGGTCCCGCTCGGCGGCGATGCCGTCGGTGATGCGGCCGTCGCCCTGGAGGGGGTGCGGGCGGCGCACCGACTCGAAGCGGCGCACCAGGGCGTCGTCCGAGGACTCCAGGAAGACGATCCGGCGGGTGACCTGCTTGGCGTCGAGGTCGGCGAGGGACTCGCGGAGGTTGTCGAAGAACCGCCGTCCGCGCACGTCGACCACGACCGCGATGCGGGCCACATTGCCCTGGGAGCGGGCGCCCAGCTCCACCATGGTCGGGATCAGCGCGGGCGGCAGGTTGTCCACGACGAACCAGCCGAGGTCCTCCAGGCACTTGGCCGCCGTGCTGCGACCCGCTCCGGACATCCCGGAGATGATCACCAGCTCGGGGATGGCCGCGTCCGCGGCGGCCTCGGGCTCGGGCTCGGCCGTGTTGCCCGTACTCACGTCTGCTGCTCCGTCTCCGTCGTGCTCGGTCATGTCGTGGGGCCCCCGTCGTTCTCTTCCATGATCTCTCCTGTGGCGGTGTTCACGGCGGGTCCGGCCGGAACCGCCCCGGCCAGGGCCACGACGACGGACTCGGCCGTCTTGCGCCCCATGCCCGGGACCTCGCAGATCTGCTCGATTGTCGCCTGCCGCAGCCGCTTCACCGAGCCGAAATGCTTGATCAGCGCCTGTTTGCGGGTCTCGCCGAGGCCGGGGACCGCGTCCAGGGGGCTGGTGCGGATGCGTTTGGTCCGCTTTGAGCGCTGGTAGCGGATGGCGAAGTCGTGCGCGGTGTCACGGACCCGTTGCAGCAGGTAGAGGCCCTCGCTGGTGCGGGGCATCACCACCGGGTCGTCCTCGCCGGGCAGCCAGACCTCCTCCAGGCGCTTGGCGAGGCCGCAGACGGCGACGTCGTCGATGCCCAGTTCGTCGAGGGCACGGCGGGCGGCGGCCACCTGGGGCTGTCCGCCGTCGACGACGACGAGCTGCGGCGGGTAGGCGAACTTCCGGGGGCGGCCGTCGTCCTCGGCGGGGACGCCGGCGCTCGGCGCCTCCTCCGCCGGGTCGTCCTCGCCGATCCACTCCCCCGTGCGGTCCTTCTCCGCGAGGTAGCGGCGGAAGCGGCGGGTGACCACCTCGTGCATCGAGCGGACGTCGTCCTGGCCCTCGCCGTGCCAGAGCCGGGTGTCCCCGGCCCGGCCCTTGATCTGGAAGCGGCGGTACTCGCTCCTGCGGGGCAGGCCGTCCTCGAAGACGACCATGGAGGCGACCACGTCGTCCCCCTGGAAGTGGGAGATGTCGAAGCACTCGATGCGCAGCGGCGCGGAGTCCAGGCCGAGGGCCTCGGCGATCTCCTCCAGGGCGCGGGAGCGGGTGGTGAGGTCGCTGGCGCGCTTGGTCTTGTGCAGCGCGAGGGCCTGCTGGGCGTTGCGCCCGACGGTCTCCATCAGCGCCTTCTTGTCGCCCCGCTGCGGGACGCGGAGGGAGACGTTCGAGCCGCGCCGGCCGGTGAGCCACTCGGTGACGGCCATCTGGTCCTCCGGGAGGGCGGGGACCAGGACCTCCTTGGGCACCGCGTCGCCGGTCTCCTCGCCGTAGAGCTGCTGGAGGGCGTGCTCGACCAGGCCGGCGGTGTCGACGTTCTCCACCTTGTCGGTGACCCAGCCGCGCTGGCCGCGGACCCGGCCGCCGCGGACGTGGAAGATCTGGACGGCGGCCTCCAGTTCGTCCTCGGCGAGGGCGATGAGGTCGGCGTCGGTGGCGTCGGCGAGGACGACCGCGTTCTTCTCCAGGGCGCGGCGCAGGGCCTCTATGTCGTCCCGGAGGCGGGCGGCCCGCTCGTACTCCATCTCCTCGGCGGCCTCGGTCATCAGCCGCTCCAGGCGGCGCAGATAGGCGCCGGTGCGGCCGGCCATGAAGTCGCAGAACTCCTCGGCGAGTTCGCGGTGCTCCTCGGGGGTGACCCGGCCGACGCAGGGGGCCGAGCACTTGCCGATGTACCCCAGCAGGCAGGGCCGGCCCTTCTGGACGTGGTTGCGGAACACGCCCGCGGAGCAGGTGCGGACCGGGAAGACGCGCAGCATCAGGTCGACCGTCTCGCGGATGGCCCACGCGTGGCCGTACGGGCCGAAGTAGCGCACGCCCTTGCGCTTGGCACCGCGCATCACCTGGACGCGGGGGAACTCCTCGTTGAGGGTGACCGCGAGGTAGGGATAGCTCTTGTCGTCGCGGTACTTGACGTTGAAGCGGGGGTCGAACTCCTTGATCCAGGAGTACTCCAGCTGGAGCGCCTCGACCTCGGTGGAGACGACCGTCCACTCGACGGAGGCGGCGGTGGTGACCATGGTGCGGGTGCGCGGGTGGAGGCCGGCCAGGTCCTGGAAGTAGTTGGCCAGCCGCTGGCGCAGGCTCTTGGCCTTGCCGACGTAGATCACCCGGCGGTGCTCGTCACGGAACCTGTAGACCCCCGGCGAGTCGGGGATCTGTCCCGGCTTGGGGCGGTAGCTGGAGGGGTCTGCCATGCCGACCACCCTACTGGCGGGCACGGACAGCGCGGGGCCCGTCACGGCAGGGACATGACCAGCGAGTTCGGCCGGTGCGGACGGGGTTGGCGGCACCGGGCGGGGTCGGGACGGGGTTACGCCTCCGGGCCCGCGACGAGCCGGCCGCCCTCGGCGCGGATCGGGACGGCGGGCAGGGGCACGGTGGCCGGGCCCTTGAGCGCCTTGCCGGTGGTGACGTCGAAGCGGCTGCCGTGGCAGGGGCAGTTGCCCTCGGTGCCCTCCACCTTGTCGAGCACACAGCCGGCGTGGGTGCACTGCGCGCTGAACGCCGTGTACTCGCCCTCGGCCGGGCAGTGCACGAGGAGGCGCTGCTCGCGGTAGAGCCGGGTGCCGCCGACCGGGACCGCGTCGGCGGCGCCCAGGTCGACCGGCGCGGTGGGGGTGGGCACCTGGGCGTGGCCGACCTTGGACTCCGTGGAGCAGGCGGCGGCGCCGAGGCCGGCCGCCCCGGCGAGGGCGGCGCCCTTCAGGACGGTGCGGCGGGCGGTCGGCTGGCCGGGCATGGGGACTCCACAGGTCGTCGCGCCGGGCCGCGTGGAACGCGGCCCAGGTGGTACGGCCCCGACGATACCGGCGCAGACCGGACCCCTCGGGACCGGGTCGGCCGTCCCTGCCGGGGGCCGCTCGCGGGGGGCGTCGCGGCAGGGCCGGTCCCGGCCCGGTCCGCGCCGGGCGGCGGGTCGGGGGCGGGCCGCCGTGGCGGGTCGGGGGCGGGTCGGCAGGGGTGCGGACACACCCCTGCGAGGGGACCGGCCGCGGGCCGGGGCCCGGCTGTCCACGTCACCGTGCGCGCGGCCCGGCCGGAGCGCGGAAGCGGCCGGGCGCGCGCACGGCCCGGTCCGCAGGAGCACCCGGCGCGGTTGCGGGCCCGGGGCGCACGTCGTCCGGCCGGGTGGGCCCGGCCGCGGGGCGGGGCCGGGGGTGGGCCCGGCCCCGCCCAGCGTCAGGCCTTGCCCCGGCGCGGGGTGCGCGCCGCCGTCGTCGACTTCCTGGTGCCGGTGGCGGCCTTCGCCGCCCCCTTCGCCCCGCCCGCGGCCGTCTTGCGCGCCCGGCCACCCCGCGCGGGCACGGGTGCCGCCGCCGCGTCGCTGATGCGGTCCGCGTCCAGGATGTCCCGGAGGAACTTGCCGGTGTGGCTGGCCGGGACGCCCGCGACCTCCTCCGGGGTGCCCTCGGCGATCACCAGGCCGCCGCCGCTGCCGCCCTCGGGACCCATGTCCACGACCCAGTCCGCCGTCTTGATCACATCGAGGTTGTGCTCGATGACGATCACCGTGTTGCCCTTGTCGACCAGCCCCGAGAGGACCGTGATCAGCTTGCTGATGTCCTCGAAGTGGAGACCGGTCGTCGGCTCGTCCAGGACGTAGACCGTGCGGCCGGTGGATCGCTTCTGGAGCTCCGAGGCGAGCTTCACGCGCTGCGCCTCGCCGCCGGAGAGCGTCGGGGCGGGCTGCCCGAGGCGGACGTACCCGAGGCCGACCTCGTTGAGGGTGCGCAGATGGCGGGAGATCGTCGGCACCGCCTCGAAGAAGTCGAGCGCCTCCTCGATCGGCATGTCCAGCACCTCGGCGATGGACTTGCCCTTGTAGTGCACCTCCAGCGTCTCGCGGTTGTAGCGCGCCCCGTGGCAGACCTCGCAGGGGACGTACACGTCCGGCAGGAAGTTCATCTCGATCTTGATGGTGCCGTCGCCCGAGCAGTTCTCGCAGCGGCCGCCCTTGACGTTGAAGGAGAAGCGCCCCGGCAGATAGCCGCGGACCTTCGCCTCCATGGTCTCCGCGAAGAGCTTGCGGACGTTGTCGAAGACACCCGTGTACGTGGCCGGGTTGGACCGCGGGGTGCGGCCGATGGGCGACTGGTCGACGTGGACGACCTTGTCGACCAGGTCGTCCCCGTCGACCCGGGTGTGGCGCCCGGGCACCGACTTCGCGCCGTTCAGCTCGCGGGCGAGGTGGGTGTAGAGGATGTCGTTGACCAGGGTCGACTTGCCCGAACCGGAGACCCCGGTGACGGCGGTGAGGACGCCGAGCGGGAAGGAGACGTCGATGTCCCGGAGGTTGTTCTCCCGGGCGCCGTGGACGGTGAGGCGGCGCGAGGGGTCGACGGGCCGGCGCAGCTCCGGGGTGGGGATGGACCGCTTCCCCGCCAGGTACTGGCCGGTCATCGAGTCCTTGTTGCGCAGCAGCTCCTTCAAGGTCCCCGAGTGGACGACCTTGCCGCCGTGCTCGCCCGCGCCGGGGCCGATGTCGACGACCCAGTCCGCGACCTTGATGGTGTCCTCGTCGTGCTCGACGACGATCAGGGTGTTGCCCATGTCGCGCAGCCGGACCAGCGTCTCGATGAGCCGGTGGTTGTCGCGCTGGTGCAGGCCGATGGAGGGCTCGTCCAGCACGTAGAGCACGCCGACCAGGCCGGAGCCGATCTGGGTGGCGAGCCGGATGCGCTGGGCCTCGCCGCCGGAGAGGGTGCCCGCGGCGCGGTTGAGGGAGAGGTAGTCCAGGCCGACGTCGACCAGGAAGCGCAGCCGTTCGTTGACCTCCTTGAGGACCCGCTCGGCGATCTTCTTGTCGCGGGCGTTCAGCCGGAGGCGGCCGAGGAAGTCGGCGCAGTCGCTGATCGACATCGCGGAGACCTCGGCGATGGACTTCTCCATCACGGTGACCGCGAGCACGATCGGCTTGAGGCGGGTGCCCTCGCAGGTGGGGCAGGGCACCTCGCGCATGTACCCCTCGAAGCGCTCGCGGCTGGAGTCGCTCTCGGCCTCGGAGTGCCGCCGCTTGACGAACTGCACGGCGCCCTCGAAGGCGGGGGTGGTGTAGGCGCGCTCGCGGCCGTAGCGGTTGCGGTAGCGGACCTCGACCTGGGTCTTGTGGCCGTGCAGCAGGGCCTTCCTGGCGCGGGCGGGCAGCCCGGCCCACGGGATGTCGGTGCGGAAGCCGAGGGCCTGGGAGAGCCCGCCGATCAGGCGCCCGAAGTACTCCTTGGTGTGGCCGTGCGACCAGGGGTGGATCGCGCCCTCGTCGAGGGACTTGTCCTCGTCCGGGACGATCAGCTCGGGGTCGACCTCCATACGGGTGCCGATGCCGGTGCAGTCCGGGCAGGCGCCGAAGGGCGAGTTGAACGAGAAGGAACGGGGCTCCAGCTCCTCGAACGACAGGTCGTCGTACGGGCAGTAGAGGTGCTCCGAGTACATCCGCTCGCGCTCGGGGTCGTCCTCGGGGAGGTCGACGAAGTCGAGGACGACCATGCCGCCGGAGAGCCCGAGGGCGGTCTCCACCGAGTCGGTCAGCCGGCGCTTGGCGCTCTCCTTGACGGTGAGGCGGTCCACGACCACCTCGATGGTGTGCTTCTCCTGCTTCTTCAGCACGGGCGGCTCGGCGAGCTGGACGGTCTGCCCGTCGACCCGGGCCCGGCTGTACCCCTTGGTCTGGAGGTCCGAGAAGAGGTCGACGAACTCGCCCTTGCGCTCGCGCACCAGCGGCGAGAGGACCTGGAAGCGGCTGCCCTCGGGCAGCGCCAGCACCTTGTCCACGATCGCCTGCGGCGACTGGCGGGAGATGGGCCGGCCGCACTCGGGGCAGTGCGGCTTGCCGATCCGGGCGAAGAGGAGCCGGAGGTAGTCGTAGACCTCGGTGATGGTGCCGACCGTGGAGCGGGGGTTCCGCGAGGTCGACTTCTGGTCGATCGAGACGGCCGGGGAGAGGCCCTCGATGAAGTCGACGTCCGGCTTGTCCATCTGGCCGAGGAACTGCCGGGCGTAGGAGGAGAGCGACTCGACGTAGCGGCGCTGCCCCTCGGCGAAGATCGTGTCGAAAGCGAGGGACGACTTGCCCGACCCGGACAGCCCGGTGAAGACGATGAGGGAGTCGCGCGGGAGGTCGAGCGAGACGTTCTTCAGGTTGTGCTCGCGCGCGCCACGCACGATGAGACGGTCGGCCACGCCGGTCCGCACCTTTCTTGAGAGAAGCGGAGGCACAGCCCCCGTCCCGGACTGCTGTCGGAACGCGGGGGCCGCCAGGAAGCTGCATGCCTGACTTTCAAGGATGCCTCCATCGAGCCTATAGCACGCACATTCGATTTACGGACGCTCCGCACCCGCTTCACCCGATCGTGTGGCGCGGCTATCGTCAGGCGCATGATCGACCATGTGCATGACCTGGCCTCTGTACGTGAGGCGACCGACCGGCTGCTGAACGCAGCCGCCCGTATCGACAACGCGGGGGCGGCCGCGCCGTCACGCCTCCCCGGCTGGAGCCGGGGCCACGTACTGGCCCATCTCTCACGTAACGCCGACGCCCTCGTGAATGTTCTCCAGGACCGGCCGATGTACGTCAGCGGCGAGGCCCGGGAGGCAGACATCGAGCGCGACGCACCCCGTCCGGTGGCCGCCCAGCTCGACGACCTGGGCGGGAGTGCGGCCCGTTTCGACTCCGTGGCCGCGGCGCAGAACGACTGGGGGCGCACGGTCGAGCTGCGCAACGGGGTCACCGACCGGGCCGCCCGGATCCCGTTCCGCCGGCTCGTCGAGGTCGAGCTCCACCACGTCGACCTGGACGTCGGCTACGAGCTGGAGGACCTCCCGGAGGAGTTCACGGACCGCGAGACGGCGTTCCTCGCGGAGCGCTTCACCGGTCACGCGGACGTGCCGCCGACGCGGATCGTCACCGAGCGCGGGGAGTGGCGGACCGGGGGCACCCAGGGCGGCGAGGTGACCGTCACCGGCTCCCCCGCGGACGTGGTCGGCTGGCTCGCCGGCCGCCGTGACGGGGCGGCCCTGAAGACGGCCGGGGGCCCGCTGCCGGCCCTGCCCCCGCTGTAGCCGGCGAGCCCCCGGCTGCGGCCCCTGCGGGTGCTCGGGCCGCCGCCGGGGGCGGCGATAGGCTGAGACGCATGACATACAGCGGAGCGGTGAGGGTCGGCGGTCCTGCGGATGTGCACGAGCTGGCCGATCTGATGATCTCCAAGGTCGCCGTCGGCCCGATGGACAACAACTCCTATCTGCTCCGCTGCCGGGCCACCGGCGAGCAACTGCTCATCGACGCCGCCGCCGAGCCCGCCACCCTGCTCCGGTTCATCGGCGAGGGCTCGGTCGCCACGGTCGTCACGACCCACCGCCACGCCGACCACTGGGGCGCGCTGGCCGAGGTCGTGGCGGCGACGGGCGCCCGGACCTGCGCCGGACGGTACGACGCCGAGGGCATCCCGGTTGCGACGGACGTCCTGCTGGAGGACGGCGACACGGTCCGGGTGGGCCGGGTGGGGCTGACCGTCCGCCACCTGGTGGGCCACACCCCGGGCTCGGTGGCGCTGGTCTACGACGACCCCCACGGCCACCCGCACGTCTTCACCGGCGACTGCCTGTTCCCCGGCGGGATCGGCAACACCCACAAGGACCCGGTGGCGTTCGTCAGCCTGCTGGACGGCGTGGAGGAGAAGCTGTTCGGGCCGCTGGCCGACGAGACCTGGGTGTACCCCGGGCACGGCAGGGACACCACCCTCGGCGCGGAGCGCCCCCACCTCGCGGAGTGGCGCGCCCGGGGCTGGTAGTCACAGCACATCCCGGGCAGCGGATCGCATCCGTGCGCGCCGGCGTCCGCGAGAACGCCGGCGCAGCCGACTCCCCTCGGCTGTCACGACGATTTCCGGGCGTTTCCGCCCTCGAGTGGCCTGAACGCTGATTCGAGACGGTTCAGGCACAAAACCAGTCACCTTCAGCACTCTCCGCGACGCTGCGCGCACTGTCCGCCTAGATTCGGCCTTGCGCTCGGGCGCTCCTCGGCGCCCCGGGCCGAAGGCCCGTTCACTGAACTCGAAGGGGGAGTCGCATGCCTGACATCGATCTCGGAGTGGCGACGGACTGGGACGAGGGGGACACCCACGGACGCGTGAGGCTCCGGCAGAACCAGGTCTACCCGAACGCGCCCAAGAAGAAGGACGTGCTCATCAGCTCGCCGGTGAGCATCGAGCTCTCGGTGAACACGAACTACTCCACCTCCCAGGAGGCCGACAAGATCTACTTCACGACCCATCACGGCTCGACGAAGAAGATCATCGCGGTGCTCGACTCGGACGGGAACCTGCACATCGCCGGACGCCTGATCACCGAGCAGAAGGACCTCCGCTACTAGGAGGTGCCCGCCCCTCCCCACGGGGCCGACAGGGCCGCACACCCCAGTGAGCCGGCCTGTCTCCCACCCGCACAGCGCATGGGCCCGCGCGACCTGACCCCGGTCGCGCGGGCCCCTGTCGTGTCCGGGAATCCGTTGACCGGCCGTACCCGCAGGGTCACCCCGAGGTACGCCGCCGAGTCGACCACCTGCCCAAGGACCGCGGACCCGAAGTGCTCCGGGGTCTTCCTGCGCGAGGCAGCAGGCCCGCGCTACGTGATGATCGAGGGCACCGCCGCGTCTCACGAGCCTCGACGCCCCAAGAGGCCGTCCGGCGCGTGATCAGCGGAACGCGCGGCCGCCGCCGCGGCCGGGTCACAGGGCGCGCAGGGCACGGTCGGGGGCAGGGGTTGGTACGCGACCGGAGTAAGCGTTTCGCCGGGTGATGGAGTGCGGCCAGATGGGCGAGTGGGCGACGATACGGCGCCCGACCCTGGCTGCGGGGGACTACACAGCAGTCTGCGCCCCGGTTTACGGGACGCCCTTCGCACGCCGTGGTCCGTGTGCGCCGCCCGTACCCGCCCTCCGGGTCGGAGCCGCGCGACGCGGTCCGCATTCTTCGACGTCAGGAACGGTCCTCCATGAAGATCACGACAGTACGGCGCCTGCTCGCCGTGACCGCCCTCGCCTTCGCCACCGTTGCGAGTGCCACCACGCCCGGACAGGCGGAACCCGCCAAGCCCGCCCGCCCTGCCGTCGCGGCCGCGGCCGCCCTGCCCGGCTACCAGGTGATCAACGGCAGGGCGACCGTGGACAACTTCACCCGCGTGTATCTGAGCTGCCCGGCGGGGAAGGTCGTCGCGGGCGGCGGCGGCGAAGCCGAGGGCCCCAACGGTCTGCTCGTCGGCAGCTTCCCCAGCTACGTCAACGGCTCCTACCGGTGGAACATCGTGGCGCGCCAGCAGGACCAGAGCCAGGTGACCGTGACCGGACACATCGTCTGTGTCGACAGCGCCGCCCTGCCCGGCTACCAGATCGTCAACGTACCCTCCGCCAACATCTCCAACGGCGACGCGCGCGAGGTCGCCTGCCCGTCGGGGAAGGTCGTCGTGGGAGGCGGAGCGGAAGCCCGGGGATCCAGTGCGACGCTCCGCTTCAGCGTCCCCATCCCGGCCCAGAAGGTTCCGTACTACTCGTGGACGGCCAGCGGGCGGTCCCTCGCCGAGAACTCGGTCGGCCTGTCGGTCAACGCGATCTGCGCGAACCCTCTTCCCGGATACGAGATCGTCGAAATCCCCGTGGCCCAGACGCCCAACCCCAACCGGCTCACCGTGACCTGCCCCCAGGGCAAGGCCGTCCTCAGCGGAGGACCCGGGGGCTACAACACCGCGGTCGTCAGCGCCAGCCGTCCCGTCGTCGACTCCGCCAACGGCTACCGCTGGGTGACCTCCGTCCGCGAGCCCTCCCAGCCCGCCGCCATCAGCAACGCCGCCGCGGTCTGCGCCAGCATCTGACCCTTCCCCCCTGCCCCCGGACGCGACACGGCCACCTGCGTCCGGGGGCCTCATCCATGCGCGTGGCTGACAGCAGTTGCCGCACTCGACGTTCGACAGCAGCCCGACCGGCCCAGAACAGCCGGCCGTCGCAGTCCACGGCCGCACCCGTTCGAAGCCGAAGCGAGAGCGGTCGACGTCTTGGGGTCGGGCCGGCTCTCGTACGGCCCCGGGCCCTTCAGCCCTCGGTCAGCGCCAGGGCGTCGGCCGGTCCGGTGTCCGCCGGGCCGGTGTCCGCGAGCCGCCGGGCCACCTGCTCCGGGAGGGGCGTGAAGCCCAGCAGCCCCGTGACCAGCCGGGTGGTCAGGGTGTGCCAGGCGCCCGCGTCCCGCAGCATCGGGTGGTCGCCGCCCGGCATCCGCAGCGCGCAGGTCCGCGCGCCCGCCCGGCGGGCCCGGGCGGCGAGCCGCCAAGTCTCCTCCGGATCCGTGATCCGGTCCCGGTCGCCGTGCAGAAGGACGAGGTCCCGGCCCGCGAGGTGGTCCACCGGTTCGCCGTCGGGGCACCAGGGGGCGAGCGCCACGACCCCCCGGACGCCGGGCCGGCCGGCCGCGGCGAGGGCGGCCCGGCCGCCCATGGAGTGCCCGACCAGGACCACCGGGACGGGGCCGGTGGCCGCCGCCAGCTCCGCGAGGGCCCGTTCGGCGTCCCGGGCGGCGTCGGCGCGGGCGCCGTTCCAGCCCCGGTGGCGGTAGCGGACGCGGCCGACCGCGACGCCCTGCCCGGCGGTGGCGCGCAGCAGGGCGGCGGTGAAGGGGCGCATCCGCAGGCCGGGGAGGTTGACGGCGGTCGGCGGCCCGAGGCCGTCGGCCCGGCCGCCGTGCAGGACGAGGACGGCCGCCCGGGGCGCCGGCTCCGCGCGGTCGAGGACAAGGGCGGGCCGCTCGTCGGCGCGGGGCTGCGGTCGGATGGCGATGGCGGTCACGTCCTCGGTGGCGTCCGGTGCCGCCCGGTGGCCCGGGCCGGCGGAAGGTCTGTCCACGGTATTCGGAGCCGCGGCCCGGGAGGACTGGTGGTCCCCCGGTGGCCGCCCCGCCGCCGGGCCGGCCACGGAAGACGGACGGAACACGGAAGGAGCACGGAAGGAGCACGGAAGGAACGCGGAAGGACCCCGGACGGGCGGACACGAGGTCCGTCCCGCCGGGGTCCGGGGCGCCGGTTGTCAGGCCTCGACGCTGTCCTTCTTCGCGCCGTCCTCGGGACCGCCGTCGGTGGCACCGGAGACGGCCGCCTCGGCGGCTTCCCGCTCGGCCTGCTTCTTGGAGGCGATCAGGCTGGTGATCGTGGTGATCACCAGGACGCCGCAGATGACCGTCAGCGAGAACGGGATGGAGATCTCCGGGACGTGGACGCCGCTCTCGTGCAGCGCGTGCAGCACGAGCTTGACGCCGATGAACCCGAGGATCACCGAGAGGCCGTAGCTGAGGTGGACCAGCTTCTTGAGCAGTCCGCCGATCAGGAAGTAGAGCTGGCGCAGGCCCATCAGCGCGAAGGCGTTGGCCGTGAACACGATGTACGGGTCCTGGGTCAGGCCGAAGATCGCGGGGATCGAGTCGAGCGCGAACAGCACGTCGGTGGTGCCGATGGCCAGCATGACCACCATCAGCGGGGTGAGGACGCGCTTGCCGTTGACCTGGATGAACAGCTTGGTGCCGTGGTACCGGTCGGCGACGCCGAACTTCTTCTCGATCGACTTGAGGAGACGGTTCTCCTCGAACTCGTCCTCCTCCTCGTCCGCGCGGGCCTCCTGGATCAGCTTCCAGGCGGTGTAGATGAGGAACGCGCCGAAGATGTAGAAGACCCACGAGAAGCTGGCGATGATCGCGGCGCCGGCCGCGATGAAGATCGCGCGGAGCACCAGGGCGATCAGGACGCCGATCAGCAGCACCCGCTGCTGGAGGTGGGAGGGCACCGAGAACTTCGCCATGATCAGGACGAAGACGAAGAGGTTGTCCACACTGAGGGACTTCTCGGTGATGAAGCCGGCGAAGAACTCGCCGGAGGCCTGGGTCTCGCCCATGAAGAGCAGGCCCAGCCCGAAGAAGATCGCGAGGGCGATCCAGATCACGGACCAGATGCCCGCTTCCTTGATCGACACGTCATGGGGCTTGCGCCCGATGAAGAAGTCGACCGCGATGAGGGCGCTCAGACCGAGAATCGTGAGCAACCACACGTTGAATGAAACGTCCACTGCGCCTCCGGCGTCGTACGGCTACTGATCAGCGTCGTCGCTGCCGGAGGTCTCCTCCACCCGGCGCTCGCGCGCGCGGGCCGACGCCCCGGGACCTCTCTGTCGGTCCGTACTGACGGGCACGCCGCGAGTCGGGAGTACTCCCCTCCGCTGCGACGAACAGTACAGGTACAGCCAAGGAAAGGTAAAGAAAAGGGTAAAACCGCAGGTGGGAGGGGCGCTCAGCGCCCCCAGGACCGCCGGGCGGCCGTCACCCGGCCGAGCACCTCCCGCAGCACACCGCTGCCCGGCGGCACGGTGGCCGGCTCGTACGTCCACGCGTGGCGGACCCAGGGGTCGGCGAGGTGGTCGTCGGGCACGGGTGTGATCCGGAGCAGGGAGCGCCACAGCGGGTCGAGGACCGGGCCGTAGGCGCTCGCGTCCTCGCGGTCGGCGACCATCATCAGATGGACGCCAACGGACGGGCCCTCGTCGGCGAGGTAGCGGAGCTGGTTGACGGCCCGGTCGTCGAAGCCGTGCGGGAAGTCGTTGACGACGAGGAGCTGCTCCGCCCGGTCGAGATCCGGCGGCAGCGCGTCGGAGGCCCCGCCGCGCAGGGCCATGGACACCAGGTCGACCCGCTCGGTGAGCCGGGCGAGCACCGACTGCACACCGGCGGCGCCCGCGGCCGGGGGTGCGGCCAGCACCTCGGAGTCCACCAGTGGGGCCAGGGCGGCGGAGGCCGAGCCGGCGGGGTCGACGACATGGACGGTGAACTCGCCGGGCGGGTAGACGGCGATCAGGCGGGCGGCGAGCGCCACCGCCGTCTCGGCCGCCTGTCTGCGCAGGGCGCCCTCGTCCATCGCCAGGGCGGCGTCGGAGCTGGAGCGGCCGCTGTCGACCCACAGCCCCCGCTCCAGCGGCAGGCGCACCAGCAGGGGCAGCCTGAGCCGGGGGCTCTCCGGCAGATGGATGTCGCCTATCCGCAGGGCCATGGGGATCTCCATGGGGACGCGGTAGGCGTGCCAGACGGGGTTGTCCCAGCGGGCGTAGGCGGCGGGGAGGGCGGGCTCGACGACCTCGGACTCGGCGGTCAGCTGGGCCAGGTCGCGGTCGAGAACCTGGCGGGCCTGGTCGGCCAGCTCCTGGTACTGGGCGCGGGCGGCGGCCCGGGCCGCGTCGCCGCCGCTGCCGATACGGCTGCGCGGGTCGGACAGGGCCTGGTCCAGCTCCTTGTCCATCCGGTTCTCGGCGAACTCCAGCGCGCTGCGGTACGCGGCGACGGTCCGGGCCAGGTCCTCGAACATGCCCCAGACCTGGTTGTAGAGGCGCTCCTCCATGGACCAGCCGGTGGCGTCGCCGGCCACCGGCGCGGCCGGGCGGCCTGGCTCGGCGGGGCCCGGGGCGGGCGGCGGTACGGGTGGGGCGCCGGTCTGGCGGCGGGGGTGGGAGTAGTCGATGGGGCCGCCGGAGGGCACCTGCGGTCCGTCCGTCGGGGCGGTGGCGGAGTCGCCGGGGGCCGGGTTCCCGGCCGAGGCGGCGGCTGCCTGGGCGGCGGGCACGGACAGACCGCCGTCGCGGGCGGGGGTGGCGGGATGTGCCGGGTCGCCGGGCCGGCCGACGGCGCCCCCGCCCGTCGCCGGTGACGGGGCCGAGGACGGAGACGGAGACGGAGACGGAGCCGAGGCGGGCGCGGCCTGGGGCGGGCCGGCCTGGTCGGGCCGGGTGTGCACCCGGGCGGGCTCGGTGCGCGGGGCGGCGGGGGCCACCGCGGCCCGGGCGGCGGCGGCGAGGTCCTGGGCGAGGGCGGCCGTCAGGCCCTGGTCGGCCAGGAGGGCGGCCAGGCCCCCGTCGTAGCCCTGGCCCACCGCGCGGACCTTCCAGGCGCCCTGGCGGCGGTACACCTCGACGGCGACGACGGCGGTCTCCGAGTCGAGGTCGGTGACGGTGAAGCTGGCGATCTCCTCGCCGCCCCGGCCGGACACGGCGACGAAGGGCGCGGCCGTCGCGCCGAAGCGGTCGGGGGCGCCCGAACCGGTCAGCGCCAGCAGCACGTTGACCTGGTGGACGTCGCCGGGGAGGGCGTCCAGATCGAGGCCGTAGCGGGGTGTCCGGTCCGCCGAGGACGGGACCTCGACGCCGGGCAGGGCCGGGGAGCCGGGGTGGGCGATCCACTCCGGGCGGGCGGTGGCGCCGGCGTCCACACAGGAGACGCAGGCCATGACCGGGTGGGCCGCGGACACCCGGATGTCCAGTCGGGTGTGGGGCAGCGGGTGGTTCTGCCCCCGGACCAGCTCGGCCGTCATGCTCGGTGTCCCCTCGGTGCTCTGCCGTGTCGTGCCGTGTGGTGCGCTCTGTGGAGTGGTGCGGTGCCGTGCTGCGGTGCGGTGCTGGTGGTGCTGCGGTGCGGGTGGCGCTTGTGGCGCGGTGCCGTGTGGTGCCTGTGGGGGCGCCGCGTCGTGCGGGGACGCGGGCGGGCAAGCGGTGCAGCTCCCGGCGGCCGTTGCCTCCGGGAGCTGCGGGTCCGCGGCCCCGGGTGCCGGGGCCGGTGGCGCCTACAGGTGCGGCAGGATCGCCGGCATCAGGTCCTGGAAGGTGCGCCCGTTGGCCGGGTTGCCGAGGGCCGTCATCTTCCAGCCGCTTCCGGCGCGGTGCACCTTGGCCATGATCTGGGCCGTGTACTGGCCGCCGCCGTCGAGCGTGTAGCGGGCCAGCTCCTGGCCGTTGGTCTCGTCGACGATGCGGCAGAAGGCGTTCTGCACCTCCTGGAACGTCTGGCCGGTGAAGGAGTTCACCGTGAAGACGATCTGGTCGATGTGGACCGGGACCCGCTGGAGGTCCACGAGAATCGCCTCGTCGTCGCCGCCGGAGCCGGCGCCGCCCACCAGGTTGTCACCGGTGTGCTTGACCGAGCCGTCGTCGCTGACGAGGTGGCGGAAGAAGACCACGTCCACCGGCTGCTTGTCGGCGAAGAGCACCGCCGACGCGTCCAGGTCGATCTCGCGGGTGCGCGAGCCGAACAGACCGCGGCGAGGCGCCGCCTGCCAGCCGAGCCCCATCCGCACAGCCGTGAGGGTGCCCCCGTCGCTCTTCTGCAGGCTGATGGCCTGGCCCTTGGTCATGTTGACCGTCACGCGCTGTCCCCTTCTTCGGATTGCCACCGCTTTCCTACGCGGTTGACCTGCACCCTACGAGTGGTGACGGCGGTGCAGCACCGTCCGCCCGAATTTGTGTCGGTCTTGCAACACACCGTCCGGGCGCGGCTCAGGCGAGCCCCGCCTCCTTCATCTGGCGCAGCTCCTTCTTCAACTCCCCCACCTCGTCGCGCAGTCGTGCCGCCACCTCGAACTGCAGCTCCGCGGCGGCGGCGCGCATCCGGTCGGTCATCTCCTCGATGATCGCGGCCAGTTCGGACGCGGGGCGGTCGGTGAGCACCTCGCCCTTCTTGCCGCCGGTGCGGCCGCCGAGCGCGGGCACCGGGGCCTTGCCGCCCTTGCCGGCCCGCTCGGGGCTCGCCTGGCGGTAGCCGGTGCCGAGCAGTTCCTCCGTGTCGATCTCCTCGCGCGCGATGGTCGCGACGATGTCGTTGATCTTCTTGCGGAGCGGCTGCGGGTCGATGCCGTGCTCGGTGTTGTACGCGATCTGCTTCTCGCGGCGGCGGTTGGTCTCGTCGATGGCCTTCTCCATCGCGGGCGTGACCTTGTCCGCGTACATATGGACCTGGCCGGAGACATTGCGCGCCGCGCGGCCGATGGTCTGGATCAGGGAGGTGCCGGAGCGCAGGAAGCCCTCCTTGTCGGCGTCGAGGATGGCCACCAGGGAGACCTCGGGGAGGTCCAGGCCCTCTCGCAGGAGGTTGATGCCCACGAGGACGTCGTACTCGCCGGCCCGCAGCTCGCGCAGCAGCTCGACCCGGCGCAGGGTGTCGACGTCGCTGTGGAGGTAGCGGACCTGGATGCCCAGTTCGAGGAAGTACTCGGTGAGGTCCTCGGCCATCTTCTTGGTGAGGGTGGTGACGAGGACCCGCTCGTCCTTCTCGGTGCGCAGCCGGATCTCGTGCACCAGGTCGTCGATCTGGCCCTCGGTCGGCTTGACCACGACTTCGGGGTCGACCAGGCCGGTGGGGCGGATGATCTGCTCCACATGGCCGTCCGAGCGGGAGAGTTCGTAGGCGCCGGGCGTGGCGGACAGATAGACGGTCTGACCGACCCGCTCGGTGAACTCCTCCCATTTCAGCGGCCGGTTGTCCAGGGCGGAGGGGAGCCGGAAGCCGTGGTCCACCAGGGTGCGCTTGCGGGAGGCGTCGCCCTCGTACATCGCGCCGATCTGGGGGACGGTGACATGGGACTCGTCGATGACCAGCAGGAAGTCCTCGGGGAAGTAGTCGAGGAGGGTGTTGGGCGGGGAGCCCGGGTCGCGGCCGTCGAAGTGGAGGGAGTAGTTCTCGATGCCGGAGCAGGAGCCGATCTGGCGCATCATCTCGATGTCGTAGGTGGTGCGCATGCGCAGCCGCTGGGACTCCAGCAGCTTGCCCTGCTTGTCCAGCTCGGCGAGGCGCTGCTCCAGCTCGGCCTCGATGTCGTTGACCGCGCGCTCCATGCGCTCCGGGCCGGCGACGTAGTGGCTGGCCGGGAAGACGTAGAGGGACCGGTCGTCGCTGAGGATCTCGCCGGTCAGCGGGTGGAGGGTGGAGAGGGCCTCGATCTCGTCGCCGAACATCTCGATGCGGACGGCCAGTTCCTCGTACACCGGGAAGATCTCGATGGTGTCGCCGCGGACCCGGAAGGTGCCGCGCTGGAACGCGGTGTCGTTGCGTGTGTACTGGATGTCGACGAAGCGGCGCAGCAGCTGGTCGCGGTCGATCTCGTCCCCGACCGTGAGGGGGACCATGCGGTCCACGTACTCCTGCGGGGTGCCGAGGCCGTAGATGCAGGAGACCGAGGCGACCACCACGACGTCGCGGCGGGTGAGCAGCGAGTTCGTCGCGGAGTGCCTCAGGCGCTCGACCTCCTCGTTGATGGAGGAGTCCTTCTCGATGTAGGTGTCCGACTGCGGGACGTACGCCTCGGGCTGGTAGTAGTCGTAGTACGAGACGAAGTACTCCACCGCGTTGTTCGGCAGGAGCTCGCGGAACTCGTTCGCCAGCTGGGCGGCCAGGGTCTTGTTCGGCGCCATCACCAGGGTGGGGCGCTGGAGCTTCTCGATCATCCACGCCGTCGTCGCCGACTTGCCGGTGCCGGTGGCGCCGAGCAGGACGACGTCCTGCTCGCCCGCGCGGATGCGCCGCTCCAGGTCGGCGATGGCCGTCGGCTGGTCGCCGCTGGGCTGGTAGGAGCTGACGACCTCGAAGGGCGCCACCGAACGTTCGATCTTGGAAACGGGCCGCATGGTCTCCACGGTACGACCCGCCACCGACAACGGGCGCGGAGAAGCACCGGGGGCAGGGCGGGGCCGGGGGCAGGGCGGGGGTGGGGGTGGGCTCCGGGCCCGGCGGCAGCAGGCGGGGCGCCGGTGGATGCCGCGCGAGCGGGGCCGGGGTCAGTAGTCGTGGCCCGGGCGGTCGGACGGTTCGCCGTAGCCGTGGCGGCGGGCGGCGTCGGCGGCCCAGGCCGCGCGCCCCGGGGGCGGTTGCGCCGTGCGCTGGGCGGGGATGCCCGGGCGGCGGTTCTCCTCCGCCCGGTCGTCGCGGGCGTCCGCGCCGCCCGTCACCAGCAAGGGGTCCCACAGCACCACGACGGCGGCCAGCAGCAGGAAGACCACCGGGCCGACCAGGACCGGCGCGAGCAGGGTGGTGGCCGGCTCCCCCGCGTCGCCGGGCCCGGTCGCGGGGTGGAGGTGGACGCTCACGGCGGCCATGCCCGCGTAGTGCATCCCGCTCACCCCGACACCCATCACCAGGCTCGCGGCCAGGGTCGTGCGCAGCCCGTGCAGCGACACGGCAGCCCAGAGGGCGGCGGTCGCGGCGACCACCGCGATCAGAACCGACAGCGCGACGAGGAACGTGTTGTACTCCAGAGTCCCCCGCAAGCGCATTCCGGCCATTCCGAGGTAGTGCATCGACGCGATGCCGAGGCCGGTGAGCATACCGCCGGTGACCAGCGCCATCACGGTCGCGCGACGGCGCCCGACGACGAAGATCCCGACACCCACCATCACGACGGCCACGGCCAGTGAAGCGAAGGTGGTGGCCCGGTCGTAGCCGATCGGGGCCTCGGCGACGCTGAAGCCCATCATCGCGACGAAGTGCATGGTCCAGATCCCGGAGCCGATGGCGGCGCTGCCGAGCGCGAGCCAGAGCGGCCGCTGCCGTCCGCCGCGGCGGACGGCTCTGGTGGTGCAGCGCAGCCCGAGGGCCGCGCCGAGGCAGGCCATCAGATAGGCCACCACCGGGGTGACCAGCCCGTACTCGAATCCGTCCACCGTGCCCTGCATCCGTACGCCTTCCGCCCCGCGTGCTTCCCCTGCGTCCCCCGGCCCCGTCCGTCCCGGTCCCCGCGCTCCGCCGGCGATCCCCGCGATCGCTGATGGCGTCCGTTTCGGGCGAGACTACGACCCCGCGGGACGGTTGGAAACGGGGGGACGGCGTCGGGCGGCCAGCTCGGGCCCCCGGCGACACCGCGTGCCTGCCCGGATGCCCGCGGTGGCTGGTTCTCGACTGTCCCCGCCCGCACGGCCGCCGGAGGCAGCCGCACGCCCCGGCCCGCTGTCGGTGCCGGGTCCTACCGTGGGTTCATGAGCACCTTCGAATGGGACGTCCTGGACACCGCCGTGGGGCCGCTGCTGCTCGCCGCGAGCGGCGAGGGGCTGGTCACCGTGGTCTTCCACGCGGACGAGGCGGTCCGCGACCGGGCGGTGGCACAGCTCGCGGACCGGCTCGGTGCGGAGCCGGTCCACTCCGGTTCCGGCCGGCTCACGGAGGCGATACGCCAGCTCCGGGCGTACTTCGGGGGTGGGCTGCGGGAGTTCGACCTCCCACTGGACTGGTCCCTCTCCGGCGGCTTCAACCGCCAGGTGCTGGGCGAGCTGACGGCCGCCGCCCCGTACGGCACCGTAGTCGGGTACGGGGACCTCGCCGCGCGGGTCGGCCAGCCGGGCGCGGCCCAGGCGGTCGGCGCGGCGATGGGCTCCAACCCGCTGCCGGTGGTGGTGCCGTGCCACCGGGTCGTCGAGACGGACGGCGGGCTCGGCGGCTTCGGGGGCGGCCGGGAGACCAAGCGGCGGCTGCTCGCGCTGGAGGGGGTGCTGCCGGAACCGCTGTTCTGACGGCGGGAGCCGTTGCTCCGACGGCAAGAGGGCGGCGCTGCCGCCGCTGCCAGGCCCGGCGGCCGGGCACCGGCCCGTTCCCGTGGTGGTGGGGTGCTGGCACACTGCGTCGGTGACTCTCCGGCCCGACGCACCCGACGCACACCACGCCCCTGACACCCCCGGCGGCACCCTCCACGACGCTTCCGGGGCGGTGCTCGACGCCCCGTCCGTGGCGGCCGCGGACCTGCCCGCGCTGCGACGGCGGATCAACGCGGTGCTCGTCGCGGGCCAGATCCTCGGCGGACTCGGTGTGGCGACCGGCATCGCGCTCGCCACAGTCCTGGCCCAGGAGGTCAGCGGCACGGAGGCGCTCGCCGGTCTCGCGCCGACGGCAACCGTGGCGGGTACGGCGGTCCTCTCGGTGCCGATGGCCGCGCTGATGACCGCCCGCGGGCGGCGCCCGGGCATCGCCCTCGCCTACCTCGTCGGCGCGCTCGGGGCGGGCGTCGTCGTGCTCGCCGCCGTGATCGGGAACTTCCCGCTGCTGCTGGCCGGGATGGCCGGATTCGGGGCGGCCTCCTCGGCCAATCTCCAGGCGCGCTTCGCCGCGGCGGACCTCGCCGAACCGGAACGCCGGGCGCGAGCCATCTCCCTGGTGGTGTGGGCCACGACGATCGGCGCGGTCCTCGGCCCGAACATCGCCCCACCCGCGGGCGACAGCGTCTCCGGACTCGGCGTCCCCGCCGCCGCGGGCCCCTTCGTGTGGGCGGCCGGGGTCTTCCTGGCCGCCGCGGTCCTGGTGCTGGTGCTGCTGCGTCCCGACCCGCTGCTCACGGCGCGTGCGCTGGCACCGGAGGACCACTCGCCGGCCGGGCGCTCCCTGCGGGCCGGTCTCGCGGCCGTACGCGCCTCCCCCACGGCGCGCCTCGCCCTGGTGACGGTCGCGGTCTCGCACACGGCGATGGTGTCGATCATGTCGATGACGCCCGTGGCACTCGGGCACCACGGGGCGGACATCCAGCTCATCGGCCTGGTCATCAGCGGCCATATCGCGGGTATGTACGCCTTCTCCCCGCTGATGGGCTGGCTCGCCGACCGGATCGGCAGGCTTTCGGTGATCGGTCTCGCGGCCGGCCTGCTGGCCGTCGCGGCGCTGCTCGCCGGGACGGCCGGGGCCGACCACACCCGCACCGCGCTCGGTCTGTTCCTGCTGGGCCTCGGCTGGTCGGCCGGGCTGGTGGCCGGCTCCGCGCTGCTCACCGACGCCGTCCCGCAGCCCTCCCGGGCGGCGGCGCAGGGCCTGTCGGACCTGACGATGAACACGGCGGCGGGCATCGGCGGGGCGGCGTCCGGACTGATCGTCGCGCAGGCGGGATACGGGTGGTTGAACGCGGTCGGGGCACTGTTGCTGCTGCCGATGGCCGCGCTGGCGATCCACCGGGCGACCGCCCGCGACTGAGGGCCCGAGGCCCGCGACGCGCGCCCCTGGCCACCCGGCGGGCGCAGGGACACGCGCCTCTCCGCGTACTCCGGCGCAGGGGCAACACCCCTACCGCGCGGGGGTGTCCGAAGGCCGCCGGGTCAGGGACGGCGGGTGTTTGGGTGCCGTGCCGCCGTGCCAGGGATGAGACATGCCGAACACCGCCGCAGAAGTCTCCGCAGAGGTACGCACGGCCCTCGACTCCGGCGCCCCCGTGGTCGCCCTGGAGTCGACGATCATCGCGCACGGCCTCCCGCGGCCCCGGAACCAGGAGGTCGCGCACGAACTGGAGGAACTGGTACGGGCGCAGGGCGCGGTGCCCGCCACCGTCGCCGTCCTGGACGGCCGGCTCCATGTCGGCCTGGACAAGTCCGGCCTGGAGCGCGTCGCGAGCGATCCGGGGATGCGCAAGCTGGGGCACCGCGACCTGGCGCCCGCCCTGGCCGCCGGTGCGAGCGGCGCGACGACCGTCTCGGGCACCGCCTTCGCCGCCGAGGCCGCCGGCATCCGGGTCTTCGCGACGGGCGGACTCGGCGGCGTCCACCGGGGCTGGACCGACACCCAGGACGAGTCCGCCGACCTGCGCCTCCTCGCCCGGGTCGGGGTGACCGTGGTCTGCGCGGGCGTCAAGTCGATCCTGGACGTGCCCGCCACACTCCAGCGGCTGGAGACGCTGGGCGTGGGCGTCCTCGGCTACGGGACCGATCACTTCCCCGGGTTCTACCTCGCCTCCTCCGGGGAACCGGTCGACTGGACCGTGCGCACCCCGCAGGAGGTCGCCGCCGTGATGCGGGCGCAGGACCTGCTGGGCGCGCCGCGCGCGGCCCTGGTGGTGGCCAACCCGGTGCCGGTGGCCGACCAGTTGGACCCGGAGCTGCACGACCGGGTGCTGGCGCGGGCGCTGGCGGAGGCGGAAGGCGCGGGGATCACCGGCCAGGCGGTCACCCCGTTCCTCCTGGAGCGGCTGACGCGCTGGACGGAGGGCGCGTCCCTGGAGGCCAACCTCGCGGCGGTGCGCGGGAACGTCGTGCTGGCGGCCCGGATCGCCGCCGCCTACGCGTGACCCCCGGCCAGGGCTCGACCCGCGGCACGGACGCGCGCGGGCTGCTCGTCGTCGGCGATGTCGTCACGGACGTGGTGGCCCGGTACGAGGCGCCACTGGCGACGGGGACGGACACCGCCGCGCGCATCCGGATCGTGCCCGGCGGCGCGGGGGCCAATGTGTGCTGCTGGGCGGCGGAACGCGGCTGCGAGGACGTCCGGCTGCTCGCCCGGACCGGGGCGGCGGACGTGGCCTGGCACGCCGAGCGGCTGCGGTCGGCCGGCGTGCGCCCGCTGCTGGTACCGGACGCGGAGGCGCCGACGGCGACGGTCATCGCGCTCGTCGACCGATCGGCCGAGCGCACCTTTCTCACTGACAGCGGGGCGGTTCTGCGGTTGTCCCGCACGGACTGGGCACCCGAACTCCTGGAGGGCGTCGGACATCTGCACCTGTCGGGCTATCTGTTCTTCGCCGACAGCAGTGCGGAGGCGGCCCACCGCGCGATGCGCTCGGCCCGGGAGCGGGGCATTCCGGTGAGCGTGGACCCCGCGTCGGCCGGATTCATCGCCGAGCGCGGGCCCGACCGGCTGCTGGCCGCTCTCGACGGCACGGATGTGCTCCTCCCGAACGCGGACGAGGCGCGCCTGCTGACCGGCCTGCCGGACCCGTACGAGGCGGCGGTCCGGCTCAGCCGGACCGCACGGCTCACGGTCGTCACCCTGGGCGGGCAGGGGGCGCTGGTCGCGGAGTCGGGCCGGGTCACCGCCCGGGTCCCGGCGGTGCCCGCCCGGGCGGTGGACTCGACGGGCGCGGGCGACGCGTTCACGGGGGCGTTCCTCGCCGCCCGGTTGCGGGGCGCGGACGCCACGTCCGCGGCGCGGGAGGGCTGCCGGGCGGGGGCGCGGGCGGTCGCCGTGGTGGGCGGGAGGCCCGGGCGGGCGGAGTCGGTGGAACCGGGCGGCTGAGCGCCGGGCGGGTCGGGGCGACGGCGCGGTCGGTGGTTGAGCGGCCCTGGCCGGTCGCAGGCCGCGATCGCGGGTCGGCAGGCCGGTCCAGGCCGGTCCAGGCCGGTCCAGGCCGGTCCAGGCCGACAGGCTGGTTCAGGTCGGCAGACCGGTTCAGGTCGGCAGACCGGTCCAGGCCGGGCGGCGGGGATCGTCGGCGCGGACCACGACATCGGCCGAGTGCTCCGGGTCGGTCTCCGACTCGTAGCGGGCGAAGGCGGGCAGGGTCCAGCGCTCGTCCTGCGGGGTCCGGCGCTCCAGGGCGGCCGGGGAGAGCCGCAGATGCACGGTCAGGTCGAACGGGAACCAGTGCCCGAGCAGCAACGGCCCGTGCAGCAGCAGCACTCCGCCCGGCGGCAGGGTGACACGCGGGGAGCGGGTGGCCCGGTCGGTGGCCGGGTCCCACAGGTCGGGCAGGACGCGGCCGTCCCCGTCGGCGTCCAGCGGACCGATCACCTCGCGCCAGAGGGCGCCCGTGTCGAACCAGCCGCCGTAGTAGGTGTCCGGGTCCTCGCGCCCGTACTCGTACCGCAGTGAGGCGGGGCGCAGAAAGCCGTCGGTGCCGACGACCAGGACGCCGTGCCCGGCCAGGCGCAGTTCCTCGCCGATGCGCGCGGCCAGTTCGCCGGGACGGGCGGCAGGGGCGCCGTCGACGCCGACGCGCAGCCAGGGGCCGTCATCGGCGGGCCGCGCGTCCCGGAGGCGTTCCGCGATCCGGGCGGCCAGCAGGTCCCAGGTGATCGGCTCGACTCGCACGGCTCCATCATCGCCCGGGGCGGGGGTGGGTGGGCCGGGGGCTGCCCGGACGGACGGACGGCGGGTGCGCGGGCAGCCGGGGTGTGCCACCGGGGGCGGGTCGCCGGGCCCCGGGCCGAGGCAGGTCGCCGGGCCCGGGGCCGAGGCGGGTCGCCGGGGACCCGGCCAGGGCCAGGACCGCCGGGACCCGGTGCCGTAGGGCCGCCCGGGCCGCTCAGGCTCCTCAGGCCGGGGTCGGGGCAGGGGCCGGATCAGGGGCCGCGCCGATGAGGGCCGCGTCGCCCTCGGCCTTGATCCGGCCGGCGCCCACACCTTCCCCGAGGGTCAGTTCACCGGCGATCAGCTCCCGGCATGTCTTTGTGTCGAGCGTCAGCACCGCGCCGGGCGACGTGGCAGGGCCGTCCCCGTAGGGCCCGTCCGCGTCCGCCACCGCGCCGAGCCGCACATGGAAGACGCCCTCGTCGACCCGGACCTCGACCACCCCGGACCGGCCGTCGACCGGGGCTCCCGCCGCCAGCAGGCCGAGCAGGGGCACGGCGAACCAGTGCGCCCGCACCGCGTCCGTGGGCCGGGGCGCGCCGAGTTCGGGAGCGCCCCAGCCGGCGAGCGCGTCGAGCACGGGCAGCAGCGCCCGCCCGCGGGCGGTGAGTTCGTACACCGAGGCGGCGGCGGGAGGCGGCAGTCGGCGGCGCGTCGCGAGGCCCGTCTGTTCCATGTCCTTGAGTCGCGCCGCCAGGACGTCGGTGCTGACGCCGGGCAGATCCGCGTGGAGGTCGGTGTAGCGGCGGGGTCCGGCCAGCAACTCCCGTACGACGAGCAGCGTCCAGCGGTCTCCGACGACATCGAGGGCGCGGGCTGCGGCGCAGTACTGGTCGTAGCTCCGGCGGCGGGTCTGACGTGGCATACGACGCAGTCTAGACATGTTGTTGGACTTTCCAAGCTTCTACTTGGTAAAACCAAGTACGCCATTTCAGTCCTGGGAGGCCACGGCATGGAGTTCCGGCAGTCGAGCAAACTCAGCGAGGTCTGCTACGAGATCCGCGGCCCGGTGATCGAGCACGCCAACGCGCTGGAGGAGGCAGGCCACAGCGTCCTGCGGCTGAACACCGGCAATCCGGCCCTCTTCGGCTTCGAGGCGCCGGAGGAGATCGTCCAGGACATGATCCGGATGCTGCCGCAGGCACACGGCTACACCGACTCCCGGGGCGTCCTCTCCGCCCGTCGCGCCGTGGTCCAGCGCTACCAGGCGATGGGCCTCGCGGACATCGACGTGGACGACGTGTTCCTCGGCAACGGAGTCTCCGAACTGGTCTCCATGGCCGTCCAGGCCCTGCTGGAGGACGGCGACGAAGTGCTGATCCCCGCACCGGACTTCCCGCTCTGGACGGCGGTGACGACGCTCGCCGGGGGCAGGGCCGTGCACTATCTGTGCGACGAGGAGTCGGACTGGTACCCGGACCTGGACGACATGGCCGCGAAGATCACCGACCGGACGCGCGCGGTGGTGATCATCAACCCCAACAATCCCACCGGCGCCGTCTACCCGCGCGAGGTGGTCGAGGGCATCCTCGAACTGGCCCGGCGCCACCAGCTGATGGTCTTCGCCGACGAGATCTACGACCAGATCGTCTACGACGACGCCGTCCACCACCCCACCGCCACCCTCGCCCCCGACCTCGTGGTGCTGACCTTCGGGGGGCTGTCCAAGACCTACCGGGTCGCCGGGTTCCGCTCCGGGTGGCTCGTCGTCAGCGGCCCGCGGCACCACGCCCGGAGCTATCTGGAGGGGCTCACGATGCTGGCCTCGATGCGGCTGTGCGCCAACGCGCCCGCGCAGTACGCCATCCAGGCCGCGCTCGGCGGACGGCAGTCCATCCGGGAGCTGGTCGCCCCCGGCGGGCGGCTCCACGAACAGCGTGAGCGGGCCTGGCAGCGGCTGAACGAGATCCCGGGAGTCTCCTGTGTGAAGCCGAAGGGCGCGCTGTACGCGTTCCCGAGGCTGGATCCGAAGGTGTACCCGATCCACGACGACGAGAAGTTCGTGCTCGACCTGCTGCTGCGGGAGAAGATCCAGGTCGTGCAGGGCACGGGGTTCAACTGGCCGCGCCCGGACCACTTCCGGATCCTGACCCTCCCGTACGCGGACGACCTCGACGCGGCGATCAGCCGGATCGGACGGTTCCTCAAGGGCTACCGGCAGTAGGCGCTGCCGGGGCGCGGGCCGCTCGGCCGGGGGGCTCGGCAGCCGGGTTTCCAGCCGCCGGGCCGGGTTTCAGGCGGTCAGGCCCGGTTTCAAGCCGCCGGGCCGGTTTCAAGCCGCCGGGGCGACGAGGACGCGGACGGGGTCGCCGGCCAGGTAGGCCGCGATGTCCTCGACCGCCTCACGGAAGTAGCCCCGGTAGTTGCGTCCGGTCACATAGCCGAGGTGGGGCAGCCCGAGGAAGTGGGGCGCGGTGCGCAGAGGGTCGTCCGCGGGCAGGGGTTCGTGCTCGAAGACGTCCGCCCCCGCTCCCGCGATCCACCCCTCGCGCAGGGCGTCCAGCAGGGCCGCCTGGTCGACGATGGCGGCGCGCGAGGTGTTGACCAGGTACGCGGTCGGGCGCATCCGCTTCAGCTCGTCGGCCCCGATCAGCCCGCGGGTCCTGTCGTTGAGTTGCAGATGCACGGAGACGACGTCCGACCGCTCAAGCAGCTCGCCGAGGGAACCGGCCCGGACCGCCCCGTGCTCGGCGGCCCGTTCGTCGGTGAGGTGGCGGCTCCACGCCATGACCTCCATACCGAACGCCCGGCCCACCCGGGCGACCTGCGCGCCGATCTTCCCGAGGCCCAGCAGGCCGAGCCGGGCGCCGTGCAGATCCATGCCGAGGGTGGACTGCCAGGGCCCGCCCTCGCGCAGGGCCGCGTTCTCGGCGGGGACATGACGGGCGAGGCCCAGGATGAGCGCCCAGGTCAGCTCGGCCGGCGGTTCGGAGTTGCTGGCGGTGCCGCAGACGGTGACTCCGTGACGGGAGGCCGCCTCCAGGTCGATCGAGGCGTTGCGCATCCCGGAGGTGACGAGCAGCCGCAGCCGGGGCAGCCTGGCCAGGAGCGACGCGGTGACCGGGGTGCGCTCGCGCATCACGACGAGGATCTCGCAGTCGCCGACCTCCCGCACCAGGGCGTCCTCGGAGGTGAAGTGCTCCTGGTGGGAACGGACTTCGACGCGGTCGCCGAGGACGCTCCAGTCGGCGAGGGTGAGGGCGACCCCCTGGAAGTCGTCGAGCACGGCGCAGCGCAGGGTCATGGGAGCCGAGCGTACCCGGTGGGTAGAACTCCCCCATGGCGCCGGTGGTCTTCCAGCTGCGCAGGGGGCGGCACTGCGCCGGGTGCCGACGGGGACCGCTGCCGATGCACACGGTGGAGGCCGGTGTGCCCGTCTGTCTGGACTGTGCCGATCTCGGCCATCTGGTCTTTCTGCCGCGTGGCGACGCGGCGCTCACGCGCCGGGCCCGCACGCGCAGTTCGCTGTTCGCCGTCGTCGTCCAGCCGGACCGGCGCCACGGCCGGCTGGAGCGGCTGGGGCTGCTCGTGGAGCAGGCCGCGCTCGCCGCGGCGGAGGCCGCCTGCCTGGCCGACGCGGGTGCGCGGGCCCGGCGGCGCGCTCGGGACGCCGAGCGCCGGGCGGCCGGGGACCGCCGTTTCACCGAGGCGCTGGCCGCCGAGATCCGGCAGCTGTACCCGGGGTGTCCCGAGGAGCGGGCCGCGGGGATCGCGGCTCATGCCTCGGTGCGGGGCAGCGGCCGGGTCGGCCGGACCGCCGCGGGACGCGCCCTCGATCCGGGCGCGGTGACGGCGGCGGTGCGGGCCTCGGTGCGCCATCTGGACACGCCGTACGACGCCCTGCTCGCGGCCGGGGTCGCCCGCCACCGGGCGCGGGCGCGGGTGGCGGACGCGGTGGACGCCGTGCTGGCCTCCTGGCGGACCGCACCGGCGACGCGGCCGCCGCCGGGAGACCGACGGCCTCCGTCTCAGGCGGAGGCGCCGCGGGACGCGGGGCGGAAGCGGCGGTAGAGGACGGCACCGCCGAGGAGCATCGCGGCACCGGCCGGTACGGCGAAGGCCAGAGAGTCGGCGCCGGTCTGGGCGAGGGAGGCGCCGGCGGGCGCGGGCTCCTCCGCCGGGGCGGCGGGCTTCTGCGGAGCGGCGGGCTTCGGGCTCTGCGGGGTGGGCTTGGCGGGGGTGGCCGGCTTCACCGGGGGGTTGCCCGGGACATTGGTGGAGGTGTTGCCCACCGCGGGGTTGCCGATGCCGACGACGTTGACCGAGTTGCCGCTGGCGTTGACCGGGAGGTCGACGGGGAGCTTCACGCCGTTGCCGGAGAGGGCACCCGGGGAGTTGGCGGTGTCGCCGCCGGCCGTGGCGCCGCCGCCGGAGTTGTGTGTGCCGGAACCCTGCTGGGAGCCCCCGCCCTGCTGTGAACCGCCGCTCTGCGAGCCCCCGTTCTGGGAACCACCGCCCGAGTGCGAGCCGCCGCCCTGTGAGACGTTGGCGCAGGAGTTACCGGCGGCCGGGTTGAGCAGGCCGACGACGTTGACCGTGTTGCCGCAGGCGTTGACCGGGACGTGCACGGGCACCTGGACGGAGTTGCCCGAGAGGACGCCCGGGGAACCGGCCGCGGTACCGTCCGCCGTCGAGTCCGCCTGCGCCCACCCCGTGGACATGGCCAGCGCGCCACCCGTGAGCATCACGGTGACCAGCCCCTTTCGGTGAACCTGCCTCATGCGTCGTCCCTGCCTTCAGAAGTACCTCGCGGGGCACTTGCCCGCACCGGACTCAACGCCGCCGCACGGCTGGAAGGTTCGGCCGATCGGGTTCTTCACCCCTTGGTGTGAGAACTCTCGAACGCCGGGAACCGGAGGCGGCGTACGAGCGTCACGCGCGAGCGTCGGACCAGGCATCCGGGGCCGGGCCCGGGGCCTCGTACGCGCCCGCCTCGAAGTCCGGGGCCGGGTCGGGGGCGAAGTCCGGGGCCGGGTCGGGGGTGGGGAGGTCCCCGCCGAGGACGGTCGCGAGGGTGGCGGCCGGGTCCGCGCCGGGAGTGCCACGCGGCCACCAGTCCTCGCGCCCGCTGTCCGACTCATAGCCGTACCAGAGCCCGTCCCGCCCCAGGCGCAGTTGGAGGGCCGGGGCGGAGAGCCGGTTGCGCCAGGGGCGGAAGGCCGCCAGGCCGGCCGCGGCCAGTGCGGGCCGTGCCCGGTCGAAGGGGCCGGCCGGGGGGTCCCACGGCTCCTCCAGCACCTCCAGCGCGACGGCTCCGCCCTGGCGCCAGGCCGCGACCGCGCGGGCGAGGTCCGTCGGTGTGCGGCCGGTGGCGGCGGCCAGGTCGCGGTAGAGGGCGCGAGTGGAGGCGGTGAGCCCGGATCCCGGGTGGGCGGCGGCCAGCCGGACGGCGTCCTGCCACGGGGTCAGTCCGGCGACCGGATCGACTCCGGTGGTCAGCAGCGCGTGGGCCCGGGCCGCCGCCTCACCCGCCAGGAGGTCGAGGGCGAGCGGATCGGGTGCGCCGGGCGCGTCCGGGCAGGCGGGGGGACGTCCGGGCCCGGGCAGCGGGGGGAACGGCGGCGGCAGGGCGGACCGGCCGGCGGCATGGACCGCTTCCCGGGCGGTCACCGTCGCCTGCGGGGCGGGCATCCGGGCGCGCTCGGCGGCGGAGCGGCCCGCGTTGCGGCGGGCGAGGTCGGCCAGGATCCGGCGCTCGCCGCGGCCCCGCATCAGGAAGAGCACGAAGGGGTCCTCGTCGAGGAGGGCGGCCGTGCGGTAGCAGAGGGCGGCGGCGTGTTTGCAGGGCAGGCCGTCGTCCGGGCAGGAGCAGTCGGTGACCAGGTCGCCGGGGGCCGGCAGCAGGCCGGCGGTGGCGGCGAGGGCGTGCGGCACCTCCTTGTCGAGCAGCGCGGCGATGTGGTCGGGCCGGGCGGCGGCCTCGTCGAGCAGGTGGCCCCACTCCTCGTCGCCGAGGGTGCGCAGCCGGATCTCGGTGCGGTACGGGCGGATGCGGCTGCCCTGCACATAGGCCGTGACCCGGCCGGGTGTGACGGTGACGGACGCGACCATGCCCTGGCGCGCGTAACGGCGGCCGCGCTCCAGGCGGGCCGCGTCGAGGGCGGTGTCCTCCAGGGCGGCCACCCAGGCGCTCCCCCACCAGGTGCCGGCGCTCCCCGTGCCACCGGCCTCCGCCCCGCCGTCGGCCTCCGCCCCGGCGGCGAAGGTCTCGGCACCGAAGGTCTCGGCGCCGAAGGTGCGGCGCAGGTCGTCGGAGGCCGGACGGGCGGGCCCGGCGGCCCCGGCCCGGCGGCGCCGTGGAGACGAGTGGGGTGGGCGTGGTGGGGGCGGGGTCATGACGCCCTCCGGAGCGAGACGAGATCGGTCAGTTCACGGTCGGTCAGCTCGGTGAGCGCCGCCTCGCCGGAACCGAGCACGGCGTCGGCGAGGGCCCGCTTCCCGGCGAGCATCTCGGCGATGCGGTCCTCGACGGTGCCCTCGGTGACCAGCCGGTGCACCTGGACGGGCCGGGTCTGCCCGATGCGATAGGCCCGGTCGGTGGCCTGCTCCTCCACGGCCGGGTTCCACCAGCGGTCGAAGTGGACGACATGGCCGGCCCGGGTGAGGTTCAGCCCGGTGCCCGCGGCCTTCAGGGAGAGGATGAACACCGGGACCTCGCCGGACTGGAAGCGGTCCACCATGCGTTCCCGTTCGGCTACCGGGGTGCCGCCGTGCAGGAGCTGGACGGGGACCGCGCGGGAGGCGAGGTGGTCCGCGAGGAGGCGGGCCATGGCGACGTACTGCGTGAAGACGAGGACCGAGCCGTCCTCGGACAGGATGGTGTCGAGCAACTCGTCCAGCAGGGCGAGCTTGCCGGACCGCCCGGTGAGCCGGGCCGGACCCGCCGCGCCGGTGCCCCGGGTGCCAGGGCCGCTGCCGCCGTGCTCCTTGAGGAACTGGGCGGGGTGGTTGCAGATCTGCTTGAGGGCGGTCAGCAGCTTCATGATCAGACCGCGCCGGGCCATGCCGTCGGCCGCCTCGATCGCGGCCATGGTCTCGCGGACCACGGCCTCGTACAGGGACGCCTGCTCCCGGGTGAGCGGCACCGGGTGGTCGGTCTCGGTCTTCGGGGGCAGTTCGGGCACGATGCCCGGGTCCGACTTCCGCCGGCGCAACAGGAAGGGCCGGACGAGACGGGCGAGCCGCTCGGCCGCGTCCGGGTCCTCTCCGCTCTCCACCAGCCGCGCGTGGCGGGCGCGGAAGGAGGTGAGCGGGCCCAGCAGCCCCGGGGTCGTCCAGTCCAGCAGTGCCCACAGTTCGGAGATGTTGTTCTCCACGGGGGTGCCGGTCAGGGCGACCCGGGCGGGCGAGGGAATCGTCCGGAGCGCCTTGGCCGTCGCGGAGAGGGGGTTCTTGACGTGCTGGGCCTCGTCGGCGACGACCATCCCCCAGGCGTGCCCGGCCAGCCGCTCGGCACTGCCGCGCATGGTGCCGTAGGTGGTCAGGACGAAGCCGCCGCCGGACTCGGGGAGTTCGCGGTCCGTGCCGTGGAAGCGGTGGACGGGCACGCCGGGCGCGAACCGGGTGATCTCCCGCTGCCAGTTGCCGAGGAGGGAGGCCGGGCACACCACGAGGGTCGGCTCCGGGCGGGCGCGTCTGAGGTGGAGGGCGATCACCGTGACGGTTTTGCCGAGTCCCATGTCGTCGGCCAGGCAACCTCCGAGGCCGAGCGAGGTCATCAGGTCCAGCCAGCCGAGCCCCCGGAGCTGGTAGTCGCGCAGGGTCGCGGCGAGCCCCGGTGGCTGGGACACCGGCGCGGTGCCGGACGCGAGCCGGTCGCGCAGGGCGGCGAGGGCACCGGTCGGGACGGCCTCGACCGTCTCCCCGTCCACCTCCGCCGTGCCGGTGAGGGCGACGGCGAGCGCGTCGACCGGTGCGAGGAGGCCCAGTTCCCGCTTGCGTGCCTTCCGGACGAGGTCCGGGTCGACGACCACCCACCGGTCGCGCAGGCGCACCACCGGCCGGTGTGCCTCGGCGAGGGCGTCCATCTCGTCCGGGGTGAGGGGATCGCCGTCGAGCGCGAGCTGCCAGTGGAAGGCGAGCAGTTCCGTGCTGTCGAAGAAGGAGGTGCCGTCCGTCGCCGATCCGGGGGCGGGGCGGACCACGGCGGCGGCGCTGAGGGTGCGGGCGAGTTCCCGTGGCCAGTGGACGGCGATCCCGGCTGCGTCCAGCCGGGCGGCGCCCGGTCCGAGGAGGTCGTACAGCTCGGCCTCGGTGAGGGCGAGGACGTCCGGGGCGTCCTGTTCCAGCAGCCGGCCGAGGGGCGGCCAGACCCGCACGGCGCGGCGGAGGGCGAGGAGGGCGTCGATCCGGGCGCGCGGCCCGAACTGCTCCTCCGCCTCGCCTGCCCACAGGCCGGCGGCGTCGACGACCAGTGCGGCGTCGGCGAGGCTGTGGACCTGGACGACGGCGGCGGCCGCGTTGCGCCGTGCGTCCTCCTTGGCGAGGCCGCCCCTGCCGGGGGCCGCCTCCGGCGGGTCGGCCGTGTCGAAGAGGGTGAAGGCCGAGAGGTCGAGCCGGAGGGAGACACGCACGCCCGCGTCCATCCCGGCGGCGGCCTCGGCGGCCCAGGCCCGGGCGTGGGGCAGGTGCTGCGGGGCGGTGGCGGCGAACGGCGCGCCCGCCGCGTGGGCGGCGGCCGGGGTGCGGGGCAGGGCGTCGGCGACGGCGTCGAACAGCTGCCGGACGAGGGCTTCCGGCTCGGGCAGCCGCAGCGGGGGCGGACCGGGGACCGGGACGGCGTGCGCCTCGGGGGGCATGGCGGCGGCGATGGCGCGCAGCTGCGCGATGTCGTCGGCGTCCAGCGGGCCGGCCCGCCAGGCGTCGTGGTCGGTGTCGGTCAGACCGGGCAGGAGGCGGCCGCGCGCCACGAGGTGCAGCGCGTGCAGGGCGGCCGCGCCCCAGCAGGCGGCGGCCGGGTGGGCGTGGGAGGTCTGGCGGGCGGCGACGAGCACGGGGAGGGCGTCGGTGACGGCGAGCAGGCGGGCGGGCACGGTGCGGCTGCGGACGCCCCGGCCGTGGGCGCGGACCACGGTGACAGAGCCGTCGGCGCCCGGGACCTCGCCGCCGTCCACGGCCCAGAAGGCGACCCGCCCCTCGCGCGGCAGGGCTCCCGGGAGGAAGACCGCGGCGCACCGGAGGAGGGAGGGCGCGACCGCGCGGACGCTCTCGGGCGCGCTGGGCTCGGTCATGACGGACACCTCCTCCCCCGGTCGGACGGCACGCCTCACGCGCCCGTCCGCCGAACTCCGCTGACACATCTGACGACAAGGACGACCTTACGGGCGGGGTCTGACAATGCCCGGCCGCGCGCCGCTGACCTGCGCGTATCCGTCGGTTGATCGCCGCGATGCGCCCGGTCCGGGGCGTGGCGCGCCGAGGGTCCGGCGAGTCCGGCGGGAGGGGCGGCGCATGGCGGGTACCCGCGGGGGTGACGGGTGCACGCTGGAGTCGGGAGGCGACAGCCATGCGATCAGGAAACGAGCCGGCCACCGCCCGCAGCGCGCTGCGGATGCGTCTGGTGCTCGGCGTGTGGGGCCTGCTCTGGGCGGCCGGCGGCACGGTCGCGTTCGCCCTCGTGGGGCGGACCGGCTGGGCCGTGGCCTGCGGTGTGCTGTTCCTGGTGGTCGTCGTGGACGTGGTGATGGTCGTCCGGCACATCCGCCAGGGGCCGCGCTACCAGCCGGGCCGGGACGTCCCGCCGTACGAACCGGACCGCGAGTGACCCTGCTCCGCCTGCGCACCGCGCCCGGCACCGCCGTGAGCGCGGGCGTCGTCGACCTGCCGGGCGTTCAGGCGTCGTCGAAACGGGCCGCGCGCAGGTACTCCGGGTTGGGGTCGAGGGCCGCCGCCAGCCGGAAGTGGCGTTTGGCCTGCTCGGGGCGGCCGGAGCGCTCGAAGGTGCGGGCCAGCGCGAAGTGGGCGAAGGCGTTGTCCGGCTCGCGTTCGAGCACCAGCTCGAACTCCAGCTCCGCCGGTCGCAGTTGCGCCGCCGCGAAGAACGCCCGGGCGCGCAGCAGTCGGGCGGCCGTGTTCTCGGGATGGGCGGCGATCACCGAGTCCAGCAGCTTCACGGCACCCCGGGGGTCCCGCGCGGCGAGCAACTGCTCGGCGGCCCGGAAGTCGATGACATGGGTCTCAGGGTTGCTGTCGGGCACGCTCGGATCCTTCCCCTCGTCCGGTGGTCCGAACACCGGAGCCGGAGGGGCTATTCCACGGACCGGCCCCGGGTTCCACGGGCACGGCCCGGGTTCCAGGGGCTCAGCCCCGGGTTCCACGGGCCCGGCCCCGCGTTCCGTGGCCCGGCCCGTCAGGCGGTCGCGCGGCGGACCAGTTCCTCCCAGACCTTGCGGACCTGGGGCTCCAGCTCGGCGAGCGGCCCGTCGTTGTCGATCACGTGGTCGGCGATGGCGAGCCGTTCCTCGCGGCCCGCCTGCGCCGCCATGCGCGCCCGTGCCTCGGTCTCGGACATCCCGCGCAGCGTCATCAGCCGGTCGAGCTGCGTCTCCGGCGTCGCGTCCACCACCACGACGACGTCGTAGAGACCGGCGAGCCCGTTCTCGGTGAGCAGGGGTACGTCGTGGACCACGACGGAGTCCGGGGCGGCGGCGGCCTGGAGTTCCTGGGAGCGGGCGCCGACGAGGGGGTGCACGATCCCGTTCAGCGCGGCCCGCTTCTCGGGGTCCTCGAAGACGATCGAGCCCAGCCGGGGCCGGTCAAGGGTGCCCTCGGGTGTGAGGACCCCGGGTCCGAAGGTCTCGACGATCGCCGCGAGGCCGGGGGTTCCGGCTTCGACGACCTCGCGCGCGATCAGGTCGGCGTCCACCAGCACGGCCCCGTACGACACCAGAAGCCGGGACACCTCGCTCTTCCCGGCGCCGATCCCACCGGTCAGGCCCACGGTCAGCACGGCAATGCCTCCACTCGCGCACACCCTTCACTCGCTCGGGGACGCCACTCGCTCGGGACGCCCGCCCCTCATGGCAGCCCGAAGCCCGCCGCCCGACGCCCCGGGAGCGGCGAGCGCAGCCTAGCCGATCACCCGGTGTCGCCCTCGCGTTCGGCCAGGAAGCGCTCGAACTGGAGGCCGATCTCGTCGGCGGAGGGGAGGTCGACGGGCTCGGCGACCAGGTTGCCCCTGGTCTCGGCTCCCGCGACCGCGTCGTACTGGTGCTCAAGCCCCTGGACGAGGGCCACCAGTTCCTCGTCCCCCTCGCCGATCTGGCGCTCGATCTCGGTCTGGGTGCGGTGGGCGGCGGTCCGCAGGGTGTGCGCCACACCGGGCAGGACCAGTCCGGTCGCCGCGGTGATCGCCTCCAGGGCGGTGAGCGCCGCGTCCGGGTAGGCGGAGCGGGCCACATAGTGCGGGACGTGGGTGGCGACGCCGAGGACGTCGTGGCCGGCTTCCATCAGCCGGTACTCGACCAGGGCCTCGGCGCTGCCGGGCACCTGCGCCTCGTCGAAGGGGCTGCGGTGGCCCGGCACCAGGTCGGTGCGGTTTCCGTGCGGGGTCAGGCCCACGGGGCGGGTGTGCGGGACGCCCATGGGGATGCCGTGGAAGTTGACCGAGAGGCGTACCCCGAGGCGTTCGACGATCTGGCGCACGGCGGCGGCGAAGCGCTCCCACTCGACGTCCGGCTCGGGGCCGGAGAGAAGGAGGAACGGGGCGCCGGTGGTGTCCTGGACGAGACGCACCTCCAGTGTGGGGGCGTCATAGCCGGCCCAGCGGTCGCGGCGGAAGGTCAGCAGCGGGCGGCGGGCGCGGTAGTCCACGAGCCGGTCGTGGTCGAACCGCGCGACGACCTGGTGCGGGAGCGTGCCGAGCAGGTTGTCGACGATCTGCTCACCCGTCTCCCCCGCGTCGATGTAGCCCTCGAAGTGGTACAGCATGACCAGGCCGGCCGACTCCTGCGCGAGAGCCATGTCGACGACCGCGAGCCCCTTGGGGTCCCATTCGTACAGTCCCTGCGGATCAAGCACGATTACCGCTCCTCCTCGTGTCCGCTTGCGTCAACGCCCGGTGACGGAGGGGCATTCCCGGGCCACGGAGGTCAACGGGCCCGGATTACCGCCCGGTGAGCGGCAGGGCGGGAGGAACCGCCGCGAGGGGGCCGGGAACGCGGCGAGGCCCGCCCCCTCGAAGGGGAGCGGGCCTCGCTTCAGCGTGCGACAGCCGGGGCCGGAGCGTCAGCTCTGGCCGCCCGCCAGCTTCTCGCGCAGGGCGGCGAGCGCCTCGTCCGACGCCAGGGCGCCGGAGTTGTCGTCCGACTCCGAGGAGTAGGAGCCACCGGTCGGCGCGGCGGCCGGAGCGGCGGCGCCACCCTCGGCAGCGGCGGCCTCGTCGGCCTCGCGGGACTTGATGACCTGGGCCTGGTGCTGCTCGAAGCGCTGCTGCGCCTCGGCGTACTGGGTCTCCCACGCCTCGCGCTGGGTCTCGTAGCCCTCGAGCCAGTCGTTGGTCTCGGGGTCGAAGCCCTCGGGGTAGATGTAGTTGCCCTGGTCGTCGTAGGACGCGGCCATGCCGTACAGGGTCGGGTCGAACTCGACCGAGGCCGGGTCGGCACCGAAGGACTCGTTGGCCTGCTTCAGCGAGAGGCTGATGCGACGGCGCTCGAGGTCGATGTCGATGACCTTGACGAAGATCTCGTCGTTGACCTGGACGACCTGCTCCGGGATCTCCACGTGGCGCTCGGCCAGCTCGGAGATGTGCACCAGACCCTCGATGCCCTCGTCCACGCGGACGAACGCACCGAACGGAACGAGCTTGGTGACCTTGCCGGGAACGACCTGGCCGATCTGGTGGGTCCGGGCGAACTGCTGCCACGGGTCCTCCTGCGTCGCCTTCAGCGACAGGGAGACACGCTCGCGGTCCATGTCCACGTCGAGAACCTCGACGGTGACCTCCTGGCCGACCTCGACGACCTCGGACGGGTGGTCGATGTGCTTCCAGGACAGCTCGGAGACGTGCACCAGGCCGTCGACGCCGCCCAGGTCCACGAAGGCACCGAAGTTGACGATCGAGGAGACGACGCCGGAGCGGACCTGACCCTTCTGCAGGGTCGTGAGGAACGTCTGGCGGACCTCGGACTGGGTCTGCTCGAGCCAGGCGCGGCGGGACAGGACCACGTTGTTGCGGTTCTTGTCCAGCTCGATGATCTTGGCCTCGAGCTCCTTGCCCACGTAGGGCTGGAGGTCGCGGACACGGCGCATCTCGACGAGGGACGCGGGCAGGAAGCCGCGGAGGCCGATGTCGAGGATGAGACCACCCTTGACGACCTCGATGACGGTACCGGTGACGATGCCGTCCTCTTCCTTGATCTTCTCGATGGTGCCCCAGGCGCGCTCGTACTGGGCGCGCTTCTTCGAGAGGATCAGGCGGCCTTCCTTGTCCTCCTTCTGGAGAACCAGGGCCTCGATCTCGTCGCCGACCTTGACGACCTCGTTCGGGTCGACGTCGTGCTTGATCGAGAGCTCGCGGCTCGGGATGACACCTTCGGTCTTGTAACCGATGTCGAGCAGGACCTCGTCCCGGTCGACCTTCACGATGACGCCGTCGACGATGTCGCCGTCGTTGAAGTACTTGATCGTCTCGTCGATCGCGGCGAGGAAGGCTTCCTCGTTACCGATGTCGTTGACCGCAACCTGCGGGGTGGTGGCGGTGGTCTCGGTGCTGCTCGTCATGTGGGAAAGGGCTCCGGTACGGACATTGAAGTCGTAGGTACTGCTACGCCGAGAGCCCGTGCCGCAGCTGCAGAAGTCGGACAGCCTAGGAAGCGCCGACCGGGAACTCCCGGGGCGCCTCGTGAACCGAGGGGACATACATACAGTTGCGAGCGCGGCCTGCTCGGTCTGAGGCGCGCAGGCCCGCAGCGCAACTTGTAGCATACGGGGGCCGCCGGGGGCGGTCAATGCGCGAAGCCGCCCACCCGGGGCGGAACGCCCCATTCCCGGCACAATTCATGTCCGCCGAGGCCACGGTGTCCGGTAGGACCGGCCCATACGACCGTCCGGTGCGAGGCGGCGCGAAGCGGCGCGTTCGACGCGGGGGCGGCCACGCGGTGGCGGTACGAAAACTACAACGACGGTGACGATGAGCCAAGATTTCGAACCGGAAGCGACCCGGCGTGACGCGGGGGAAGCGGAGAGCAGCCGGGCAATGCGCGGCTGGTGGGACCGGAACGCAGACGAGTACCAGCAGAACCACGGCTCGTTCCTCGGCGACGACCGCTTCGTATGGGGACCCGAGGGGCTGGACGAGGCGGAGGCCGGACTCCTCGGCCCGGCGCCGTCGCTGAAGGGGCTCTCGATCCTGGAGATCGGCGCGGGCGCCGCCCAGTGCTCGCGCTGGCTGGCCGCCCAGGGAGCCCGGCCGGTGGCGCTCGACCTCTCCCACCGCCAGCTCCAGCACGCGCTGCGCATCGGGGGCGGTCCCGGCGGTGGCGTCGGCGGCCTTTCCCTGGTCGAGGCGGACGCCGGGGCGCTCCCCTTCCGTGACGGCTCCTTCGACCTGGCCTGCTCGGCGTACGGGGCGGTGCCGTTCGTCGCCGACCCGGCCGGGGTGTTCCGCGAGGTCCGCCGCGTGCTGCGGCCCGGCGGACGGTGGGTGTTCTCGGTGACGCACCCGATCCGCTGGGCCTTCCCCGACGAACCCGGCCCTGAGGGCCTGACCGTCGCGGCCTCCTACTTCGACCGGACCCCGTACGTGGAGCAGGACGGGAACGGCGAGGCGGTCTACGTGGAGCACCACCGCACCCTGGGCGACCGGGTCCGGGACGTGGTCGCGGCGGGGTTCCGCCTGGTGGACCTGGTCGAGCCGGAGTGGCCGGCGTGGAACGGGCAGGAGTGGGGCGGCTGGTCCCCGCTGCGGGGCAATCTGATCCCCGGCACGGCGATCTTCGTCTGCGAACGGGACTGAGGGGCCCGGGAAGAGGGGCCCAGGACCGAGGCACTCAGGGCTGAGGGGCCCGGGACTGAGGTGCTCAGGGCTGAGGTGCTCGGGCTTGGGGGATGGGGGCCGTGGGGTCTGCCCGCAGGCTCCCCGAGGCCGTCGGCCAGTCGTACAAGCACATGATCAACGGTCTCTGTGGACAACGCGGAACGGCGACCCGGCGCCCGTACGAGACTGATGACGTGATCCGAAACGACGCACTCGACCGTCTCCCCGTCCGCCGTGCCGTGCCCGCGCTGCTCTCCGCACTGGAGAGCAGCGGGAGCGCGGTCCTGCACGCCCCGCCCGGCACCGGCAAGACCACGCTGGTGCCGCTGGCGCTGGCCGGTCTGACCGGCGAGGGGCCGCGGCGGAGCGTCATAGTGGCCGAGCCCCGGCGGATGGCCGTGCGGGCGGCCGCGCGGCGGATGGCCTGGCTGCTCGGGCAGGACGTCGGGGAAGAGGTCGGCTTCTCGGTGCGCGGCGAGCGCCGGGCCGGCCCCCGCACCCGGGTCCAGGTGGTCACCACGGGTGTCCTCCTGCAACGGCTCCAGCGCGACCCGGAACTCCCGGGCGTCGACGCCGTGCTGCTGGACGAGTGCCACGAGCGCCATCTGGATGCCGACACCGCCCTGGCGTTCCTGGCCGACGTCCGGGCCACCCTGCGGCCCGAACTGCTGCTCGTCGCCGCCTCGGCCACCACCGACACCGAGCTGTGGTCCCGGCTGCTGGCGGCGGAGGAGAGGGCGGGTCCGGCGCCGGTCGTCCGCAGTGAGGAGGCCGGCCACGGCGTGGAGGTCTTTCACGCGCCGCCGCCGTCCGGGATCCGGCCGCCCCACGGCACCTGGGTGGACTCCCGGCTCCTGGCGCACGTGGCGGCCACGGTGCGCTCGGCCCTCACCAGCCATGACGGCGACGTCCTGTGCTTCCTGCCGGGCACGGGCGAGATCGCGCGGACGGCGGGGATGCTCGGCGGAGTGGGGGCGGAGGTCCTGCAACTCCACGGCCGCGCACCGGCCACTGTCCAGGAGGCGGTCCTGCGCGGCGGGGAGCGCCGGCGGGTGGTGCTGGCGACCTCGGTGGCCGAGTCCAGTCTGACCGTGCCCGGGGTGCGGATCGTGGTCGACTCCGGTCTCGCCCGGGAGCCGAGAGTGGACCACGCCCGGGGTCTGGGGTCCCTGACCACGGTGCCCGTCTCGGCGGCGGGCGCGGAGCAGCGGGCGGGGCGGGCGGGCCGCGAGACGCGTGGGGTGGTGTACCGCTGCTGGGCGGCCGCGGAGGACACTCGCAGGCCGCGCTTCCCCTCCCCCGAGATCCGCATCGCGGACCTCGCCTCGTTCGCACTGAGGGTGGCCTGCTGGGGCGATCCGGAGGCGAGCGGGCTGGCGCTGCCGGACTCCCCGCCGGCGGGTGCGATGGCGGCGGCCCGGGCGGTGCTGGCCGCGGTGGGGGCGGTGGACGAGGGCGGCCGGGCTACGGTGCGGGGCGAGCGGATGGCACGGCTCGGTGTCCACCCGCGACTCGCCCGGGCGCTGCTGGACGGCGCGCCCCGCCTCGGGGCACGGCGCACGGCGGAGGTCGTCGCACTGCTGAGCGAGGAACCACCCCGGGAGTACGGGGACGATCTGTCCGCCGCGTGGCGCGCGGCACGGCGGGGCGGTGACGCGTACGGGACGCGCTGGCGCGCCGAGGCCCGCCGGCTGGAGTCGGCCCTGTCGTCCGTGACGGCGGCGACGACGGCGGCTGCCGGTTCGGGGGCGGGGCTCGGGTCCTCGGCGGCGGACCGGGGTGACCGGGCCGGAGGCGAGGCGTCCGGTCGGGACACGGCGGCGGGGGTGGTCGCGGCCCTGGCGTTCCCGGAGCGGGTGGCGCGCGCTCGCGGCGAGGGGGCGTTCTTGATGGCCTCCGGCACCCGGGCCGAGCTGAGCGGGGAGTCCGGGCTGCGCAAGGCGCCGTGGCTCGCGGTGGCGGTCGCGGACCGGCCGGTCTCGGCCGCCTCGGCCCGGGTGCGGCTGGGGGCGGTGGTGGACGAGGAGACGGCCCGGGAGGCCGCGTCCCATCTGCTGACGGCGTTCGAGGAGGTGCGCTGGGCGGAGGGCGATGTGGTCGCGCGGCGGGTGGAGCGATTGGGCGCCGTGGAGCTGGGAGCCCGGCGGCTGAACGCCCCGGACCGGGTTCTGGTGCGGGAGGCGCTGCTCGACGGGCTGCGGAGCGAGGGCCTGGGGCTGCTCCACTGGTCGCGGGACGCGGAGGGGCTGCGGCAGCGCCTCGCCTTCCTGCACCGGGTGGTGGGGCCGCCGTGGCCGGATGTGTCGGAGGGGGCGCTGCTGGAGCGGCCGGACGACTGGCTGGAGCCGGAGCTGTCCCGGGCCCGGCGGCGGGCGGACCTGGCGCGGATATCCGCCGGGGAGGGGCTGCGGCGGCTGCTGCCGTGGGCCACGGGCGAGGCCGCCCGGCTGGACGAACTCGCCCCCGAGCGGATCGAGGTGCCGAGCGGCTCCCGGGTCCGGCTGGACTACGGTCCGGATCAGCCGGTGCTGGCGGTCAAGCTCCAGGAGTTGTTCGGGCTGCGACGGACACCGGAGGTGGCGGGTACCCCCGTGCTGGTCCACCTGCTCTCTCCGGCCGGGCGGCCCGCGGCGGTCACCGCGGACCTGGCCTCGTTCTGGCAGGACGGCTACCGCGCGGTGCGGGCCGAGTTGCGGGGGCGGTACCCCAAGCACCCCTGGCCCGAGGACCCGTCGACCGCGCGGCCGACCCGGTACACCATGTCCCGCCGGGCGCACGGGGAGGAGTAGCGCCACGACGGCCGCGCACAGGCGGCCGGCGGGTGGCGGGCGCAGGAGCGGGTGGCGGGTGGCGGTCAGTTGGCGGGCGGTTCCGAGGGAGAGGGGGACGGTGCCGGCGAGGGGGTGGTGCCAGGGTCCGGGGTGGGTTCGGCCGGGGCCTTGACGGTGAGGACGACCGTGAGGGTGGCGGCGCCCTTCGTGGTCAGGTGGAGCGTGAAGGTGCCCTCGGTGCCGTCGGCGAACAGCTCGGGCAGGGTCAGCCGGCCGTCCTCGCCGACCGGGAGGCCGGTGAGGGTGCGGACGGGCTCGCCGGAGTCGTCCTTGAAGTAGGGGCCCTGGTCGCCCGGGGCCTGACCGCCTTCGGCGGTCACGGTCGCGGTGACCGTGACACCGGCGGCCGCGGCGCCCTTGCTTGTGGCGGCGACGACCAGCCTGTCGGCGAAAGCCGTCTCGGGGGCGGCCGTCAGTTCCGTCAGCTCGGCGGTGAGCTTGTCGGCCATCCGCTCGGTGACGGTGGCGACGAGGTCGACGGGCTTGTGCTTGGTGCCGTCGAGGGCGGCACGGACCACGAAGGTGCCCGTCTTCTCGCCGGCGCGCAGCGCGGGGGCGGTGACGGTGCCGTCCGCGTCAGTCAGCAGGACCACGCTGGAGGCGCCTTCGGGGAAGCGGGAGTCGGTGTCGCCGATGACGCTGAAGCGGACCTTCTGCCGGGCGACAGGCTCGCCCTCGGAGTCCTTGACCCGGACCTTGGCCCGGACCGCGAAGTTTTGGCCCGCCGTGGCGGTCATCCGGCCGGTGCCGGCGTTCTCCACCGTGTCCACGACGACCGGGGACGGGGTCGGCTTCGGGTCACCGGAGTCACCGGAGTCGCCGGAGTCGCCGCCCGAGCCCTCGCCGGGCTTCGACGGGGACGGCGAGGGGGAGGGCTTGCCGCCCGGCTTCGAGGGGGACGGGGAGGGCTTGGGGCCGGGGCTGTCCGGGCTGGGCACGGGCGTCGGACGCGTCGCGCTGTCGGGGCCGTTGCCCACGGGGAGCGCACCCGTGCCGTCGGGGACCTCGTGCGTGCCGCGCTGGTAGTACTCGAACCAGGACATCACGGTGCGCAGGTACTCACGGGAGTGGTTGTAGCCGAGAACCGCCCGGTCCAGGTCGGACTGGATGGTCAGGTCCCGGTCGCCGTGGCAGAGGTAGCGGCCGGCGGCGAGGGCCGCGTCATAGATGTTGTTCGGGTCCTTGCGGCCGTCGCCGTTGGCGTCCTGGCCCCAGGTCGCCCAGGTGGAGGGGATGAACTGCATGGGACCGACGGCGCGGTCGTGGACCGTGTCGCCGTCGTACTGGCCGCCGTCGGTGTCCGGGATGTTCGCGAAGCCCACGCCGTTGAGGACCGGGCCCAGGATCGGGGAGGAGGTGGTGCCGTTCGCGTCGACGCGTCCGCCGCGGGCCTGGCCGGACTCCACCTTGCCGATGGCGGCGAGGAGTTGCCAGGGAAGACGGCAGGCGGGGTCGGTCTCGGCGACCGTGCTCTCGGCCTGCTTGTAGGCGGCGAGGACGGTCGCGGGTATACCCGCTTCTCCTGCACCGGTGACCGGCTTCCCGGTCGCGAGGTCCAGATTGTTGGGAGTGTTGAGCGGTGGAAGGTCGGTGTAGTACGGGGAGTTGCCCGTCACGGGCGTACCGGGCGGGGGTGTGGCGTCGGCCGCCTCCTGGCCCCCGCCGCCCGCGGTGGCCGGGGTCACGCCCGGTGCCTGGGAAGCGGAGAGAGCGGCCACCGCGGCCGCGGCCACCGCCGTGGTCGTCGCCCCCTTGCGCAGTCGGCGGCCGAATTGAGCTGCCATTTGTCCGGTCCCTCCCCGTCGACACCCCTTCGCGCTCCCCAGCGCGAGATCTGCTCGTGACCCTAGTGCACCGGCCCCGGCCGTGGCACCGGCCCCTGACCGGTATTCACCACTTCGCCACCAACCGGTCGTCGGTGCCGTGCGGTCCGCTGTCCGGTTCGCGGATCCGGCTGTCCCGTTCGCGTCGTCCGAGCGCGCGTCACGCATACTGGGCGCCGCTGATCGAACCGCCGCGCCACGGGGGCACCCACCATGCCGTTCACGCTGAGCCATGCCGCGGCGGTGCTGCCCGCGCTCCGCGGTGACGGCTCGGCACGCGGTCCGCTGCTCGCCTCCGGGCTGGTCCTGGGCTCCGTCGCCCCGGACATGACCTACTTCGCCGCGAGCGTCGCCCCGGCCGCCATGGAGTTCGGCGAGGTGACCCACGGTCTGCCGGGCGTGCTGACGGTCGACGCTGCCGTGGCGGGGCTCCTGCTGCTGCTCTGGCTGGTGGTGCGCGACCCGCTGGTGGCACTGCTGCCGGCCACGGTGCGCGCCCGGACGCACCCCGTGCTGCGCGGCGACGGCGGGTGGCGCCGGCGGGGGCCGTGGGCGTTCGTGTGGCGGTTCTGGCTGTCGGCGGCCCTGGGCGCCGCGACCCATGTGGTGTGGGACGCGTTCACCCACGCCGACCGGTGGGGCGTGCGGCTGTTCCCCGTCCTGGGCGAGGCGATCGGCGGCTTTCCGCTCTACACGTACACGCAGTACGGGAGTTCGGCGGTCGCGCTGGCGGTTCTGGCGTGGTGGGCGGTCTCGGCGGTGCGCCGGGCGGAGCCCGTGCCGGTCATGAGGGCGGGGCGTTCGCGGCGGCGGGCGGCCGTGGCGTTCCTCGGCACGGCCACCGCTGTCGGCGCCGTGCACCGCTGCGTCACCTGGCTCACGCACGGCAACGTCGTCGGGAACCCGCTCGACATCATCCCCACCCTCTGCTTCGGGGCCGGGGCCGGTCTGGCGGCGGGGCTGGTGCTGTACGGCGCCGCGGCCCGGTCCGGGTTCGCGGCGGGGACGACGAAGGCAGGCGCGGGGTCGTGCGGCGCGGCCGAGACCGGGACGGCAACGAAGGCAGGGGCGCAAGCAGGGACGGGGACCGCCACTTTCCCGGCGCCGTCCCCGCCCCCGTCACCGGACGCCGAGGGCGCCCCCGCGCCTCAGTGCGCGGCCGACTCCCAGTCCGTGCCGACGCCGACCGAGACGTCGAGCGGCGCGCGGAGCGTCACCGCGGACGACATCTCCTGACGGACCAGTTCCTCCACCTGCTCGCGCTCGCCCGGGGAGATCTCCAGCACGATTTCGTCGTGGACCTGGAGGAGCAGCCGGGAGGTGAGCTTCGCCTCGGTCAGCGCCCGGTCCACGTTCAGCATGGCGACCTTCACGATGTCCGCCGCCGTGCCCTGGATCGGCGCGTTGAGCGCCATCCGCTCGGCGGCCTCGCGCCGCTGGCGGTTGTCGCTGTTGAGGTCGGGCAGATACCGGCGGCGTCCCAGCATGGTCGCCGTGTACCCCGTCGCCCGGGCCTCGTCGACGACCCGCCGCAGATAGTCGCGCACCCCGCCGAACCGCTCGAAGTAGGTGTCCATCAGGACCCGGGCCTCGGCCGGTTCGATACCGAGCTGCTGGGAGAGACCGAAGGCGGAGAGCCCGTACGCCAGTCCGTAGGACATGGCCTTGATCTTGCGGCGCATCTCCGCGTCGACCGCCGAGCGGTCCACGGCGAACACCTGGGAGGCGACGGTGGTGTGGAGGTCCTCGCCGGAGGTGAACGCCTCGATCAGGCCCTCGTCCTCCGAGAGGTGGGCCATCACCCGCAGTTCGATCTGGCTGTAGTCGGCGGTCATCAGGGACTCGAAGCCCTCGCCGACGACGAACCCTCGGCGGATCGCCCGGCCCTCGTCGGTGCGGACCGGCACGTTCTGCAGGTTGGGCTCGGTGGAGGAGAGCCGTCCGGTGGCGGCGACGGTCTGGCTGAAGGTGGTGTGGATGCGTCCGTCCGCCGCGATCGTCTTGATCAGGCCCTCGACGGTGGACCGCAGCCGGGCCTGCTCGCGGTGGCGCAGCATGATGACCGGCAGCTCGTGGTCGGTCTGCTGGGCGAGCCAGGCGAGGGCGTCCGCGTCCGTCGTGTACCCGGTCTTGGTCTTCTTCGTCTTGGGGAGGTTCAGCTCCCCGAAGAAGACCTCCTGGAGCTGCTTGGGCGAGCCGAGGTTGAACTCGTGGCCGACGGTGGCGTGCGCCTCCTTGACCGCCTGCTGCACCGCCCCGGCGAACTGCTGTTCCATCGCCTCCAGGTGGGACCGGTCGGCGGCGATGCCGTGCCGCTCCATCCGGGCGAGGAGGACGGAGGTGGGCAGTTCGACGTCGTTCAGGAGCCCGGTCGCGCCGACCTCGCCCAGCTTCTCCCCGAGGGCCTCCCCCAGGTCGAGGACGGCCCGCGCCTGCGCCATCAGGGCGTCCGCCTCGGCCTGCTCGTCCTCCGCGCCGAAGGCGAGCTGCCCGTCCGCCGCCGCGGGCGCCAGCTCGCGGTGCAGGTACTCGACGGAGAGGGCGTCCAGCGCGAAGGAGCGGCGGCCCGGCTTGACCAGGTAGGCGGCGAGGGCGGTGTCCATGGTGACACCGTCGATCCGCCAGCCGTGCTCGGGGAACACCCGCAGCGCGTCCTTGGCGTTGTGCATGACCTTGGGCCGGGCCGGGTCGGCGATCCACTCGGCGAAGGCCCGCTCGTCCGCCTCGTCGAGCTGGGTGGTGTCGAACCAGGCCGCGGCTCCCCCGGCGGCGGCCAGCGCGATCTCGCTGACGCTGCCGACACCCAGGGCCCAGCTCGCGACCGTGGCCACGCCGAGCGGCTGGGCGCCGTGCTCCGCGAGCCAGGGGCCCAGCTCCCCGGCGCCGAGGACCGTGCCGTCCAGCTCCACGCCGGCGGCCGGGGCGGGCGCCTCCTCCTCCACGGCCCCCGGGTCGACGGCGAGCAGCCGCTCGCGCAGGCTCGGGTTCCGGATCTCCAGGACCTCCAGGAAGCCCTTGAGGGCGGTGCGGTCGTAGGGGGCGCGCTCCAGGTCGGCGACGGCCTTGTCCAGTTCGACGTCCCGCACCAGTTCGGTGAGGTGGCGGTTGAGCTTCACGGACTCCAGGTGGTCGCGGAGTGCCTGGCCGACCTTGCCCTTCACCTCGTCCGCCCGCTCGACCAGTTCCGCGAAGGAGCCGAACTGGTTGATCCACTTGGTGGCCGTCTTCTCGCCGACGCCGGGGATGCCGGGGAGGTTGTCCGACGGGTCGCCGCGCAGCGCGGCGAAGTCCGGGTACTGGCCGGGGGTGAGCCCGTACTTCTCCTGGACCTTCGCCGGGGTGAAGCGGGTCAGCTCGGAAACGCCCTTGGTCGGGTACAGCACGGTGACGTGGTCGCTGACCAGCTGGAAGGAGTCCCGGTCGCCGGTGACGATCAGCACCTCGAAGCCGGCCGCCTCGGCCTGGGTGGCCAGGGTGGCGATGATGTCGTCGGCCTCGAAGCCGTCGACCGCGAAACGGACCGCGTTCATCGTGTCCAGGAGTTCGCCGATCAGCTCGACCTGGCCCTTGAACTCGTCCGGAGTCTTGGAGCGGTTCGCCTTGTACTCGGGGAAGTCGTTCGAGCGCCAGGTCTTGCGGGACACGTCGAAGGCCACGGCGAAGTGCGTGGGCGCCTCGTCGCGCAGCGTGTTCGCCAGCATCGACGCGAAGCCGTAGACGGCGTTCGTCGTCTGGCCGCTCGCGGAGGTGAAGTTCTCCGCGGGGAGCGCGAAGAACGCCCGGTACGCCAGGGAGTGCCCGTCCATGAGGAGCAGGCGCGGTCGGTTGTCTGCCGTCTTCTTCGATGCCGTCTCAGCCACGGACCCGATCCTGCCACGCCCCACCGACAATCCCGACCCGGCGGCGGCCCCGCCCGACCGCGCCCGACCGCGACGCGACCGCGCCCCCACCGCACCCGCCCCGTTCCCGGTCGCACAGGCGCGCCGGTCCACGCCGGTGCGCAGCCCGCTCCCGGCCCGGCAGGAGCCGGTCCGCACCGGCCCGGGTCCCTTGTCGGTGGGGCGTGAAAGGATTGGACACGGCAGCAGGCAGGAGACGACGCTCGAAGGAGAGCGCGATGGCGACGAAGCCCCCCGAAGGAGACCCGGTCCAGGACGCCCCCCGGGTCGGGGCCCCGCAGCACGCCGCCGCCGGGCTGCCCGCCGTCGCCCACACCCTGCGCATCGGCCGGCAGCAGATGGGCATGGGCCGCACCGCGCGCACCCTGCTCCGGGTCAACCAGAAGGACGGCTTCGACTGCCCGGGCTGCGCCTGGCCCGAGGGCGAGAAGCGCCATGTCGCCGAGTTCTGCGAGAACGGGGCGAAGGCCGTCGCCGAGGAGGCCACCCTGCGCCGGGTCACCCCGGAGTTCTTCGCCGCGCACTCCGTCGCCGACCTGGCCGAGCGCAGCGGGTACTGGCTGGGCCAGCAGGGCCGTATCACGCACCCCGTGCACCTCGCGGAGGGCGCCACCCACTACGCGCCGGTGAGCTGGGAGCGCGCCTTCGCGATCATCGCCGAGGAGCTGGGCGCACTCGGCTCCCCGGACGAGGCCCTCTTCTACACCTCCGGCCGCACCAGCAACGAGGCGGCCTTCCTGCTCCAGCTCTTCGCGCGCGAGTTCGGCACCAACAACCTGCCCGACTGCTCCAACATGTGCCACGAGTCGTCCGGTTCCGCCCTGACCGAGACGATCGGCATCGGCAAGGGCAGCGTCCTGCTGGAGGATCTGCACCGGGCGGACCTGATCATCGTGGCCGGGCAGAACCCGGGCACCAACCACCCCCGGATGCTCTCCGCCCTGGAGAAGGCGAAGACCGCCGGCGCCCGGATCATCTCGGTCAACCCGCTCCCCGAAGCGGGCATGGAGCGCTTCAAGAACCCGCAGACGCCCCGCGGCATGCTCGCCGGCACCGCGCTCAACGACCTCTTCCTCCAGATCCGCATCGGCGGCGACCAGGCCCTGTTCCGGCTGCTGAACAAGCTGGTGCTGGAGAGCGAGGGCGCTGTCGACGAGGAGTTCGTGCGCGAACACACCCACGGCTTCGCGGAGTTCGCCGAAGCCGCCCGCGCCGCCGACTGGGAGGAGACCCTCGCCGCGACCGGCCTCGGCCGCGCCGCGATCGAGCGGGCGCTCGCCATGATCCTCGCCTCGGAGCGCACCATCGTCTGCTGGGCGATGGGCCTGACCCAGCACAAGCACGCGGTGCCCACCATCCGCGAGGTGGTCAACCTCCTGCTGCTGCGAGGGAACATCGGCCGCCCCGGCGCCGGCGTCTGCCCGGTCCGGGGCCACTCCAACGTCCAGGGCGACCGCACCATGGGCATCTTCGAACGCCCGGCCCCCGCCTTCCTGGACGCCCTGGAGAAGGAGTTCGCCTTCGCCCCGCCCCGGCACCACGGCCTCGACGTGGTCCGCTCGATCGAGGCGCTGCGCGACGGGCGGGCCAAGGTCCTCTTCGCCATGGGCGGCAACTTCGTGTGCGCCACCCCCGACACCACCGTCACCGAGGCCGCGGTCCGCCGCGCCCGTCTCACCGTGCACGTCTCCACCAAGCTCAACCGCTCCCACGCGGTCACCGGCCGGCAGGCGCTGATCCTGCCGACGCTGGGCCGGACCGACAAGGACGTCCAGGCGGGCGGGCGGCAGGTGGTCACCGTCGAGGACTCGATGGGCATGGTCCACGCCTCCCGCGGCAACCTCACGCCCGCGAGCGGCCAGTTGCTCTCCGAGCCCGCGATCGTGGCCCGGCTGGCCCGCGCGGTCCTCGGCCCGGCCTCGGCCACCCCCTGGGAGGAGTTCGAGAAGGACTACGCGACGATCCGGGACCGGATCGCCCGCGTGGTGCCCGGCTTCGAGGACTTCAACGCGAAGATCGCCCGCCCGGGCGGCTTCACCCTCCCGCACGCCCCGCGCGACGAGCGCCGCTTCCCCACCGCCACGGGGAAGGCCAACTTCACGGCCGCCCCCGTCGAGTACCCGAAGGTGCCCGAGGGCCGGCTGCTGCTCCAGACCCTGCGCTCCCACGACCAGTACAACACCACGGTCTACGGGCTCGACGACCGCTACCGGGGCATCCGGGGCGGGCGCCGGGTCGTCCTCGTCCACCCGGAGGACGCCCGCGCCCTGGGGTTCGAGGACGGCGCCTACGCGGACCTGGTCGGCGAGTGGCACGACGGCGTCGAGCGCCGCGCCCCCGGTTTCCGGGTGGTCCACTACCCGACCGCGCGCGGCTGCGCCGCCGCCTACTACCCCGAGACCAACGTCCTGGTGCCGCTCGACTCGACCGCCGACACCAGCAACACCCCCGCGAGCAAGTCCGTCGTCGTGCGTCTGGAACAATCACCGTCCGCCTAAGCGTTCGCTCAGGCAGATGGCGTGCCCGGGAGGCCGGGCGCACCGACGGGACACAGCCGTACGACGATCGGAGCAGGTCCATGGGCGAGCAGTCCACCGTGAAGTTCCCGCAGGAGGTCATCGACGAGTACGCGGCACTCGGTGTCGACCTCCCCGCCCTCTTCTCCGCCGGGCACCTCGGCGAGCGGATGGGCGTGCGCATCCTGGAGGCGGCGGCGGACCGGGTCGTCGGCACCATGCCCGTGGAGGGGAACACCCAGCCGTACGGGCTGCTGCACGGCGGGGCGTCCGCCGTCCTCGCCGAGACCCTCGGCTCGGTGGGCTCGATGCTGCACGGAGGCGCGTCCAAGATCGCCGTCGGGGTCGACCTCAACTGCACCCACCACCGGGGGCTGCGCTCCGGCCTGGTCACGGGTGTCGCCACCCCGGTCCACCGCGGCCGGTCCACCGCCACGTACGAGATCGTCATCAGCGACGAGCAGGACCGGCGGGTCTGCACCGCCCGCCTCACCTGCCTGCTCCGGAACGCCGGGGGTCCGACGGGCTGACCCGCCCCCGCGGCCCCGCTGCTCCCCCACGGCCCCACGGCCCCACGACCCCGCAGCGTCCACGGCCCCGGCTCCCCCGCGGCCCCGGCACGGTGTCGGCCGGGGCCGTTGCCGGTCCCGCCGGCGAGCGTCTAGCGTGCCCGCATGAGGAGACGACGGGCACCGTCCACGGGCACCGCGCCCCGTCGCAGTTCCCCCCAACCGCCGCCCTCGCCAAGGCGGTTGACGTCCCTTCGGTTCGCGCCGGGCCCCGCCCGGCCCCGTACGGCACCCGGCCGGCCGGTATGACCTCCATCGGCCCGGTCGAGCCGGGTGAGAATACCTTCGCGGCCGACCCGGCCGCGTCCTCCGGCGTCCGGGCCCGCCACCCCCTCGCCGCCCGGCTCGCGGCACTGCCCCCGTCCCGCCGCCGGGCCCTCCTCGCCGCCGCATGCGCCCTCGCCGTCGCGGCCGGCACCGCCGTGTGGTGGACCGGCCGCCCCGAGCCGCCCCCGCCCGAGCCCGTGCCGTGGCCCGCCCAGGCCGCCACCGTCTCCTACACCGGGCCCGCACCGCGGACGCCCGCACCGGAGCCCGGCACGGCCGCGCCCGCCTTCACCTTCCTGGTCGGCGTCACCGTCCGGACCGGCCCGCCCGTCACCGTGGAGCGGATCGAGCAGACCTCGGCGGCCCTGCGGGTGACCACCTCACCCGCCGGGCCGGTCACCGTACGTACCGAAAAGCCGCGCAACGTACTCGTCAGCATCCATGTGTCCGATTGTTCGAAAGTGGCACGGAATGCCAGCCTCCCATTCCTCGACGTCACATTGCGCAACGCGCGCGCAATACAGAAACAGAGCTACATCCTGGGAGATCGCTATGCCGGCGACCTGGGAAAGGCCCTTGGCACCGCATGCCGCTAGGATTCACACGTCAGGACCAAAAGGGCCGAGAGTCCTGCACATTCTCAGCATGCGGACACGGCGAAACAGCTGGAAATAGGCTGTTCCACCCGCGAAACTCCGCTATCCGTGACCACGCGGCATAACAAGAGCGTCACGCTGTGGCCAGAGACCTCCTCCGTATGCCACTGCCGCGCTTAAAGTCACCGGCAGTCACCGCGCCACCCGATTACCTCGGTTTCCCGCGCTCGACTCGGTGCGTCCCATGAGGGGACTGCCCGTGCCTGGTGAAAGGACTGATCGTGCGTCAACGTTCGCTCATAGCCGTCACGGCTGCGCTCGCTGCGGGAGCCCTCACGCTTACCGCCTGCGGATCCCGCGACGACAGCAACAACGCCTCCGAGGGCAGCAGCGGAGCCACGGTCGTCATCGGCGTGGACGCGCCGCTGACCGGTGACCTCTCCGCGCTCGGCCTCGGCATCAAGAACTCCGTGGACCTCGCCGTCAAGCAGGCCAACGCCAAGAAGTACGTCCCCGGCGTGACCTTCAAGATCGAGGCCCTGGACGACCAGGCCCAGCCGTCCTCCGGGCAGCAGAACGCGAGCAAGCTCGTCGCCAACAAGGACGCCCTCGGCGTCGTCGGCCCGCTGAACTCCTCCGTCGGCGAGTCCATGCAGAAGGTCCTGGCCGACGCCAAGCTCGTCCAGGTCTCCCCGGCCAACACCTCGCCCTCGCTGACCCAGGGCCAGGACTGGAACGGCGGCACCAAGGCCCGTCCGTTCGCCTCCTACTTCCGCACCTCCACCACGGACGCGGTCCAGGGCCCCTTCGCGGCGCAGTACCTCTTCAACGACGCCAAGAAGAAGAAGGTCTACGTCATCGACGACAAGAAGACCTACGGCGCCGGTCTGGCCGCCACCTTCAAGGCCGAGTTCGAGAAGCTCGGCGGCAAGGTCGTCGGCACCGACCACATCGACCCCGAGACCAAGGACTTCTCCTCGGTCGCCACCAAGGTCAAGAGCTCCGGCGCGGACGTCGTCTACTACGGCGGCGAGTACCCGGCGGCCGGCCCGCTCAGCAAGCAGATCAAGAAGGCCGGCGCCAAGATCCCGCTGGCCGGCGGCGACGGCATCTACAGCGGTGAGTACATCAAGCTCTCGGGCGCCGAGGGCGTCGGCGACCTCGCCACCTCCGTGGGCGCGCCGATCGACACCCTGCCCTCCGCCAAGGAGTTCGTCGCCAACTACGAGAAGGGCGGCTACAAGGAGCCCTTCGAGGCGTACGGCGGCTACTCCTACGACGCCGCCTGGTCGATCATCGAGGCCGTCAAGGCGGTCGTCGAGGCGAACGACGGCAAGCTCCCGAGCGACGCCCGCGCCAAGGTCGCCGAGGCCGTCGGCAAGGTCGACTTCGAGGGCGTGACCGGCAAGGTCTCCTTCGACGAGTTCGGTGACACCACCAACAAGCAGCTCACCGTCTACCAGTACAAGGACGGCAACTGGGCCCCGGTCAAGTCGGGTACCTTCACCGGCTGATCCCAGCCACAGCCTCACACCCACCGGCCGCGCGGGGTGCCGCACCAGGCGCCCCGCGCGTCCTCATATCCGGCGAAAGACACGGAGGACCTGCGGTGAACGAACTGCCGCAACAGCTGGTCAACGGCCTGCTACTCGGATCGATGTACGGGCTGGTCGCCATTGGCTACACGATGGTCTACGGCATCGTCCAGCTCATCAACTTCGCCCACGGCGAGATCTTCATGACCGGCGGCTTCGGGGCCCTCACGGTCTGGCTCATACTTCCCAGCGGCACCAGCGTGCTGCTCGCACTGCCCCTCATGATCGTCGGCGCGATCGTCGTCGCCACCACCATCGCGGTCGGAGCGGAACGATTCGCCTACCGGCCACTGCGCGGCGGGCCACGACTCGCCCCGCTCATCACCGCCATCGGCCTGTCACTCGCCCTCCAGCAGGCCGTGTGGGCCTGGTACCCGGGCGCCAAGTCCGCCCGCACCTTCCCCGAGATCCCCGGCGGCCCCTTCGAGCTCGGCCCCGTCACCATCCAGACCGGTGACGTCTTCCTGCTCATCGCCGCCCCCCTGTCGATGGCCTTCCTCGGCTACTTCGTCATGAAGACCCGCACCGGCCGCGGCATGCAGGCCACCGCGCAGGACCCGGACACCGCCAAGCTCATGGGCGTCAACACCGACCGCATCATCGTGGTCGCGTTCGCCCTCGGCGCCGCCTTCGCCGCCATCGGCGCCGTCGCCTACGGCCTCAAGTACGGCGAGGTCCAGTTCCGCATGGGCTTCCTCCTCGGACTCAAGGCGTTCACCGCGGCCGTCCTCGGCGGCATCGGCAACATCTACGGCGCCATGATCGGCGGTCTGACCCTCGGCGTCGCCGAGACCATGGCCGCGGCCTACGTCTCCGAGATCCCCGGCCTCGAGCAGCTCGGCGGCCAGTCCTGGGCCAACGCCTGGGCGTTCGTACTCCTCATCCTCGTGCTCCTCTTCCGGCCCCAGGGCATCCTGGGCGAGCGCGTCGCGGACAGGGCGTGACCACGATGACCACTGCACAGACCACCACCAAGGACACCGCCCCCGCCAAGGCCGCCCCCGCGGCCACCGGCGGCGGCCCCCTCGGCCTGCCCCCGCACCTCGCGCGGGCGACCGCCACGGCCGGCGGCGCGCTCACCGTCGTCTCCGCCTTCCTCGCCTGGACCTGGACCGCCGCCTTCCCCGGCAACCTCACGGTCTACGGCTACCCCGGCGGCCTCCAGTGGCTCGTCCTGGTCAGCGGCGCGCTGCTGACCCTCTTCGGCCTCTCCTCCTACGGGGTCAAGGGCCTGGGCTGGCTCACCCCGCAGGGGGCCGACGCCGCGATCCGGCTCTCCGCCTACGCGGGCCTGGCCACCGCCTGGTTCACGATGATCGCCATCAGCGTCCAGCTCGGCGGCTTCGTCAACCTCGAACCCGGCGCGTACGTCGCCCTGGTGGCCACCCTCGTCGGCTGGATCGGCGCCCGCTCCCTGCCCTACGAGCGGCCCGCCACCACCCCGGCCGACCCCGAGGACAGCACCTTCGATCAGGTCAAGCACGAACTCGGCAACTACTGGACCGTCTACAAGGGCGCCTTCGCCACCGGCACCGCCCGGCCCGCGAAGACCCTCCCCTCGTACGCCGAGATCCTGATCGTCGCCGCGGTCCTCGCCCTCGGCCTGATCGTCTTCACCTACGGCATCACCACCGAGTACGACGAGCTGTTCATCGGCTTCCTGATCACCGCCGGCTTCGGCTTCGCGGCGATCCAGAAGGCCGGACTCATCGCACGGGTCTCCACACTGACCGCGCGCCACCGCAACGTCACCCTCGTCGGCGCCTTCGTCGCCGCCGCAGCATTCCCGTTCACCCAGTCCGACGACCAGTACGCGACCATCGGCGTCAACATCCTGATCTTCGCCACCGTCGCCCTGGGCCTCAACATCGTCGTCGGCCTCGCCGGCCTCCTCGACCTCGGATACGTCGCCTTCCTCGGCGTCGGCGCCTACGCCGCCGCCCTGGTCTCCGGCTCCCCGTCGTCCCCCTTCGGCATCCACCTGCCCTTCTGGCAGGCGATCCTGGTCGGCGCCGCCGCCTCGATGATCTTCGGTGTGCTCATCGGCGCACCCACGCTCCGCCTGCGCGGCGACTACCTCGCCATCGTGACCCTGGGCTTCGGTGAGATCTTCCGCATCGCCGTCCTCAACCTCGACGGCACCTCCGGACCCGACATCACCAACGGCTCCAACGGCATCTCCTCGATCCCGAACCTCAACATGTTCGGCTTCGACTTCGGCGCGACGCACACCATCGCCGGCTTCGCCATCGGCCGCTTCGCGAACTACTTCTTCCTGATGCTGCTGGTCACCCTGATCGTGGTCGTGGTCTTCCGGCGCAGCGCCGAGTCCCGCATCGGCCGCGCCTGGGTCGCCATCCGCGAGGACGAGACCGCCGCCGAGGCCATGGGCATCAACGGCTTCCGCACCAAGCTGATCGCCTTCGCCCTCGGTGCCTGCCTCGCCGGCCTCGCCGGTGCCGTCCAGGCCCACGTCACCTACACCGTGACGCCGGAGCAGTACCAGTTCGCCCACGTCGTCCCGCCCAACTCGGCCTTCCTCCTCGCGGCGGTCGTCCTCGGCGGCATGGGCACCATCAGCGGCCCGCTCGTCGGCGGAGCGCTCCTCTTCCTGATCCCGGCCAAGCTCCAGTTCATGAGCGACTACCAGCTCTTCGCCTTCGGGCTCGCCCTGGTGCTGCTGATGCGCTTCCGCCCCGAGGGCCTCATCCCCAACCGCCGCCGGCAGCTCGAGTTCCACGAGAAGGACGAAGCGCCCGCCACTCCCACCAAGGCAGGGGCCTGACCGATGACCACCGACACCACCACCGCCGAGGCAGGAGCCGTCACCGCACCCGGCGAGACCGTCCTCGACGCCCGCGGCGTCACCATGCGGTTCGGCGGCCTCACCGCCGTCCGGTCCGTCGACCTCACCGTCAACTCCGGTGAGATCGTCGGCCTGATCGGCCCCAACGGCGCCGGCAAGACGACCTTCTTCAACTGCCTCACCGGCCTCTACATCCCCACCGAGGGCGAGGTCCGCTACAAGGGCACCGTGCTGCCCGCCAAGTCCTTCAAGGTCACGGCGGCCGGCATCGCCCGCACCTTCCAGAACATCCGGCTCTTCGCCAACATGACCGTCCTGGAGAACGTCCTCGTCGGACGCCACACCCGCACCCGGGAGGGCCTCTGGTCCGCCCTGCTGCGCGGCCCCGGCTTCCACCGCGCCGAGGCCGCGTCCAAGGCCCGGGCCATGGAACTGCTGGAGTTCGTCGGCCTCGACCACAAGGCCGAGCACCTCTCCCGCAACCTCCCCTACGGCGAGCAGCGCAAGCTGGAGATCGCCCGCGCGCTCGCCAGCGAGCCCGGCCTCCTCCTGCTGGACGAGCCCACCGCCGGTATGAACCCGCAGGAGACCCGCGCGGCCGAGGAACTCATCTTCGCCATCCGCGACAGGGGCATCGCCGTCCTCGTCATCGAGCACGACATGCGCTTCATCTTCAACCTCTGCGACCGGGTGGCCTGCCTGGTCCAGGGCGAGAAGCTGGTCGAGGGCACCGCCGCCGAGGTCCAGGGCGACGAGCGCGTGGTCGCCGCCTACCTCGGCGAGCCCTTCGAGGGCGACCCGGGCGCGGCGGAGGTCGCCGAGGTCGAGGCCGCCGAGGCCCACGCCGCGTCTGCCGCGACACCCACCGCGGACGCCGCCGCGCCGACGACCCCCGAGGCCGGCGCCCCGGACACGGAGGCCCCCGACGCCGCCGGCGCCGACGCGGACGACACCGACCGCCCCGCCCCGGCGGACTCCGGCACCGACGCCCCCGCCACCCCCGGCGAGAGCAGCACCACCAAGGAGAACGACCGATGACCGCACTTCTCGAAGTCGAGGACCTGCGCGTCGCCTACGGCAAGATCGAGGCCGTCAAGGGAATCTCGTTCAAGGTCGAGGCCGGCGAGGTCGTCACCCTCATCGGCACCAACGGCGCCGGCAAGACGACGACGCTGCGCACCCTCTCCGGACTGATCAAGCCGCTCGCCGGCCAGATCAAGTTCAACGGCAAGTCCCTGCGCAAGGTCCCGGCCCACCAGGTCGTGTCCCTGGGACTCGCCCACTCCCCCGAGGGCCGGCACATCTTCCCGCGCATGTCCATCGAGGACAACCTGCGCCTCGGCGCGTTCCTCCGCAAGGACGCCGCGGGCATCGGCAAGGACATCCAGCGCGCCTACGACCTCTTCCCCATCCTGGGAGAGCGCCGCAAGCAGGCCGCGGGCACCCTCTCCGGCGGCGAGCAGCAGATGCTCGCCATGGGGCGGGCGCTGATGTCCCAGCCGAAGCTGCTCATGCTCGACGAGCCCTCCATGGGCCTCTCGCCGATCATGATGCAGAAGATCATGGCGACCATCAAGGAACTGCGCGAGCAGGGCACCACGATCCTGCTCGTCGAGCAGAACGCGCAGGCCGCCCTCTCGCTCGCCAACCACGCGCATGTGATGGAGGTCGGCAGCATCGTCCTCTCCGGCACCGGGGAAGACCTGCTGCACGACGACTCGGTCCGCAAGGCGTACCTCGGCGAGGACTGACGCCGGGCCGCCGCGAGGCGCCACGCACGACGACGAGGGTCCGCGCCCGGGGAGACCGGGGCGCGGACCCTCGTCCGTGCGTGCCGTGCGTTCTGTGGTGCTGTGCGTGGCCTGCCGCATGTGACGGGCCGCGGGTGACGGGCGGCGGGCTACTGGCCCTTGGCCGCCTTCTTCTCCTCGGCGTCCTCGATGACCGCCTCCGCCACCTGCTGCATCGACAGCCGCCGGTCCATCGACGTCTTCTGGATCCAGCGGAACGCGGCGGGCTCGGTCAGGCCGTACTGCGTCTGCAGGATGCTCTTCGCCCGGTCCACCAGCTTGCGCGTCTCCAGGCGCTGCGCGAGGTCCGCGACCTCCTTCTCCAGCGCCTTCAGCTCGGTGAACCGCGAGACCGCCATCTCGATGGCGGGCACCACGTCGCTCTTGGAGAACGGCTTCACCAGGTACGCCATCGCCCCCGCGTCCCGGGCGCGTTCGACGAGGTCGCGCTGGGAGAAGGCGGTGAGCATCAGTACGGGCGCGATGGACTCCTCGGCGATCTTCTCCGCGGCGGAGATGCCGTCCAGGACGGGCATCTTCACATCGAGGATCACCAGATCCGGCCGGTGCTCCCGCGCCAGCTCGATCGCCCGCTGCCCGTCCCCGGCCTCACCGACGACCGCGTACCCCTCCTCCTCCAGCATCTCTTTCAGATCCAGCCGGATGAGGGCCTCGTCCTCGGCGATGACGACACGGGTCGTCGCCGGCGGGACGTGCGACGTGTCGTCGTCTGCGGCGATCGGCTGGGGCGACTCGGGGGCGGTCACGGGGGCTCCTTGTTGCGGGGCAGATACTGCTGCCAAGAGCCTACCCAGCTCCTGTAAGGTAGGGGCACAGCAGGTGATCTCTCACCTTCATTTCCAAGGTATACCCCGGTAGCCCAGCGGTAGAGGCAATGGTCTCAAACACCATCCAGCGTGGGTTCGAATCCCACCCGGGGTACTTTATCTGCGATTCGAATCCTTGCACCGGAGCGGGCGTTCATCGGATCGGGTGACCCGATGTGAATATCCGCGCGACCGGCCTGCCATTCGGCCAGTGTCGGATACATGTACGACATCGAAACGCGTGCAAGGGTTCTCGCCCTCCTCGACCAGGGGCGCAGCCTGAACTCCGTCAGCAAGGAGTCGGGCATCTCCCGGGCGGCCATCCGCGCCTGGCGGGTGCGTCTCGAGCCGGCGCTGCGCGGGTCCGACTGCTCACGGTGCCGCACCGTGCCCACGCTTCCGGCGGAACCCGCCGCATACTCCTACCTGCTCGGCCTGTACCTGGGCGACGGTTGCATCAGCGCGACCCGCCGCGGTGTGTACTTCCTCCGCATCGCGTGCGCCGACGCCTGGCCCGGCCTCATGGAGGCGTGCCACCGGACGATGGAGGTCGTTCTTCCGCACAGCAAGGTCTTCCGGGTCCGAAAGCAGGGCTGCCAGAGCATCACCAGCTACAGCAAACACTGGCCCTGTCTCTTCCCCCAGCACGGCCCCGGCAGGAAGCACGAGCGACGGATCGTTCTCGAACCCTGGCAGCGGGAGGTCGTGGACGCGCACCCATGGGAGTTCGTACGCGGACTCGTGCACTCCGACGGGTGCCGGAACATCAACTGGACGACCAGGGTCGTGAACGGGGAGCGGAAGCGCTACGAGTATCCCCGGTACTTCTTCACCAACGTCTCCGACGACATCCGGCAGTTGTACACGGACACGCTCGACGTCCTCGGCGTCGAGTGGAGGCACTGCACGCGCGGCGGGCGGTCGTACAACATATCCGTGGCCCGACGGGCGTCCGTCGCGCTGATGGACGCGCACATCGGGCCGAAGCACTGAGCCGAAGGCGACGGGCGGGGCCCGGTCAGCCCACGCTCTCGCCGATGCGGTGGACGCGGACCAGGTTGGTGGAGCCCGAGACGCCCGGTGGGGAGCCAGCGGTGATGACGACGACGTCGCCGGGGCTGCAGCGGCCGATGCGGAGGAGTTCCTCGTCGACCTGGGCGACCATCGCGTCGGTGGAGTCGACGTGGGGGCCGAGGAAGGTCTCGACGCCCCAGGTCAGGCTGAGCTGGGAGCGGGTGGCCGGGTCGGGGGTGAAGGCGAGGAGGGGGATCGGGGAGCGGTAGCGGGAGAGGCGGCGGACGGTGTCGCCGGACTGGGTGAAGGCGACGAGGAAGCGGGCGCCGAGGAAGTCGCCCATCTCGGCGGCGGCGCGGGCGACGGCGCCGCCCTGGGTGCGGGGCTTGTTGCGTTCGGTCAGGGGCGGGAGGCCCTTGGCGAGGACGTCCTCCTCGGCGGCCTCGACGATGCGGCTCATGGTGCGGACGGTCTCGACGGGGTACTTGCCGACGCTGGTCTCGCCGGAGAGCATCACCGCGTCGGTGCCGTCGATGACCGCGTTGGCGACGTCGGACGCCTCGGCGCGGGTGGGGCGGCTGTTGTCGATCATCGAGTCGAGCATCTGGGTGGCGACGATGACGGGCTTGGCGTTGCGCTTGGCGAGTTTGATGGCCCGCTTCTGGACGATCGGGACCTGTTCGAGGGGCATCTCGACGCCGAGGTCGCCGCGGGCGACCATGATCCCGTCGAAGGCGGCGACGATGTCGTCGATGCTCTCGACCGCCTGGGGCTTCTCGACCTTGGCGATGACGGGCAGGCGCCGGCCGGTCTCGTCCATGACGTGGTGGACGTCCTCGATGTCCCGGCCGCTGCGGACGAAGGAGAGGGCGATGATGTCGGCGCCCGCGTTCAGGGCCCAGCGCAGGTCCTCGACGTCCTTCTCGGAGAGGGCGGGGACGGAGACGGCGACGCCGGGGAGGTTGAGGCCCTTGTGGTCGGAGACCATGCCGCCCTCGACGACCCGGGTGTGGACGCGGGGTCCGTCGACGCGGAGGACTTCGAGGGCGACCTTTCCGTCGTCGACGAGGATGCGCTCGCCGGGGGTGACGTCCCCGGCGAGGCCCTGGTAGGTGGTGCCGCAGATGTGGCGGTCGCCCTCGATCTCCTCGACGGTGACGGTGAATTCATCGCCGCGTTCGAGAAGTACGGGGCCTTCCTGGAAGCGTCCGAGCCGGATCTTCGGGCCTTGAAGGTCGGCGAGGACGCCGACGCTGCGGCCGGTTTCGTCGGCCGCCTTCCTGACGTGCCGCAAACGCTCCTCGTGATCGGCGTAGACGCCGTGGCTGAGGTTGAGTCGGGCGATGTCCATTCCGGCTTCGACCAATGCCTTGATCTGGTCGTATGTGTCGGTGGCGGGCCCCAGGGTACAGACGATCTTTGCTCGGCGCATGGTTCGAGCCTATGGCTTACCGGCGGGTAGAGAATTGGTGTCTCATGACTGCCCAACAACCTTTGCGTGAAGGGCTATTGACAACTGTTGAATTGTGCGGGGGTGCGCTCTGATGAGCATTTCTCAGAGCTCCGGGGGTGTCATCGTGAAGCGCGCGTTCACCTGGGCGAAGACGGTCTGCCGCTGGGGTTCGAGGTCGAGGGCGGGCGCTGCCTCCGCCTGGGCGCCGGCGAAGCCGCGGACCGCGCCGGCGGGTGAGGCGGGCATCGCGTAGGCGGGGGCGGGGGATTCGGCGCCGAGGTCGGCGAGTTCGAGGAGGGCGTCCAGGGAGGCACCGAGCGCCCCGGCGTACTCGCGGGCGCGGCGCACGGCTTCCCGGACGGCCTCGCGGCGGGCCTCGGCGTGGGCGGCCGAGTCGGGGCGCAGGGACCACCAGGGGCCGCTGACGCGGGTGAGTTCGAGGTCGGCGAGGCGGGTGACGAGTTCGCCGAGGGCGGTGAAGTCGGTGAGGACGGCGTTGACGCGGACGTTGCCGTGGTAGGCGCGGACGCGTTCGCCCCGGCCGCCGCCGAGTTCGGGGCTGATGGAGAAGGCGCCGGTGGAGAGCTTGTCGACGGCGTCGCCGTAGGACTTGACGAGGTCGAGGACGGTGCTGTTGCGGCGGGTGAGGTCGTCGAGGGCGGTGCGCCGGTCGCGGCCGCGGGCGCTGACCTGGATGCCGATGGTGGCGAGTTCGGGGTCGAACTGGAGCTGGGCCTCGCCGCGTACGGCGACCCGGGGCGCGGAGGGGGTTCCGTAGGGGGCGGGCGGGGCGGCGGGGGTGGTCTCGGCGGTGGTGTCGCTCATCCGGGTCTCCTGGGGTGGGTGGTGCCGCGGGTCGACGGGGGCGCGCGTGGTGTGGCGGTTGTGGAGGGCGCGGGGCGGGCCCTCGCAAACCCTTTCGCACCGCGAGGTGTTGCGCCAGAACCTACGCGCGCTGTGCACATGGTGGCGGTGAACGCGATCGGCTACGACGCGGCGGCCCTCGGCAACCACGAGTTCACCTACGGCACCCCGGTGCTGCGCGGGACCTGCCTCGTTCGACGGGAGGCCGCTGGACCCGGCGGCGCGATTCGTGCCGGTGCGGGAGCAGGGGTCGGTCGACCCGGCGGTCTTCGCCTCGGTGGGGTGGCGGCTGACGCGTGCGGGCGAGCCGGTGTTTCCCGCCTGAGCTCCACGATGGCGGCGCCTCCGTGGCGGGACCCGGTCGCGGGTCCCGCCACGGAGGCGCCGTGCGTCCCGAAGCCTAGGCGCGCAGCGGGGTGAGGGCGGGGGCCTGGCCGGGGACGCCGGGGGCCTCACGGCGTTCCAGGCCGAAGCTGGTGAACGCGGTGCGGCGGGGCAGCGGGTAGACCTCGGTGCCGGTGAGGGTGTTGAGGATGGTGGCACTGCGCCAGGCGGCGAGTCCGAGGTCGGGGGCGCCGACGCCGTGGGTGTGGCGCTCGGCGTTCTGGACGTGGACGGCGCCGGTGACGGCGGGGTCGAGTCTCATCCGGTACTGCTCGTCGACGAGGGGGCGGCCCTGGGCGTCGCGCCGCAGATAGGGGTCGAGTCCGGCGAGGAGCCGGCCGAGAGGGCGCTCGCGGTAGCCGGTGGCGAGGACGACGGCGTCGGTGGTGAGGCGGGAGCGGGTGCCCTGGCGGACGTGCTCCAGGTGGAGTTCGACCTTGGTGGTGGCGACGCGGCCGGCGGTGCGCACGGTCACGCCGGGGGTGAGGACGGCGTCGGGCCAGCCGCCGTGCAGGGTGCGCTGGTAGAGCTCCTCGTGGACGGCGGCGATGGTGCCGGCGTCGATGCCCTTGTGGAGCTGCCACTGCCCGGGGGCGAGTTCGTCGCGGACGCGTTCGGGCAGGGCGTGGAAGTAGCGGGTGTAGTCGGGGGTGAAGTGCTCCAGGCCGAGTTTGCTGTACTCCATGGGCGCGAAGCCCTCGGTGCGGGCGAGCCAGTGGAGGCGTTCGCGTCCTGCGGGCCGGGCGCGGAGCAGGTCGAGGAAGACCTCGGCGCCGGACTGTCCGGAGCCGATGACGGTGACGTGCTCGGCGGCGATCAGGGCCTCGCGGTGGGCGAGGTAGTCGGCGGAGTGGAGGACGGGCACGCCGGGGGCGTCGGCGAGGGGGCGCAGGGGTTCGGGGACATGGGGTTCGGTGCCGACGCCGAGGACGAGGTTGCGGGTGTGGGCGCGGCCCAGGGCCTCGGCCTCACCGGCGGGGTCGAGCTGGGTGTAGTCGACCTCGAACAGGTCGCGTTCGGGGTTCCAGCGGACGGCGTCGACCTGGTGGCCGAAGTGGAGGCCGGGGATCCGTTCGGCGGCCCAGCGGCAGTAGGCGTCGTACTCGGCGCGCTGGATGTGGAACTTCTCGGCGAAGTAGAAGGGGAAGAGGCGTTCCTTCGCGCGGAGGTAGGCGAGGAAGGACCAGGGGCTGGCCGGGTCGGCGAGGGTGACCAGGTCGGCGAGGAAGGGGACCTGGAGGGTGGTGCCCTCGATGAGGAGGCCGGGGTGCCAGCGGAAGTCGGGGCGCTGCTCGTAGAAGGCGGTGGCGAGGCCGCCGGGGACGCCGTGGGCGAGGGCGGCGAGGGAGAGGTTGAACGGGCCGATGCCGATGCCCACGAGGTCGTGGGGGCGGTCGGGTTCGGCCGCCGCCGGGGCGGCCTCGGGTGCGGGCGTGGCGGTCATCGGGGGGTGCTGCCTTCCACGAGTGCGAGCAGGGCGTCGAGGTGGTCGGGGGTGGTGTGCGGGTTGAGCAGGGTGGCCTTGAGCCAGACGCGGCCGTCGGCGCGGGCGCGGCCGAGGACGGCCCGGCCCTCGGTGAGGAGGGTGCGGCGGACGGCGGCGGTCTCCTCGTCGGTGGCCCCGGTGGGGCGGAACAGGACGGTCGACAGGGCGGGCCGGGCGTGGAGTTCGAGGCGGGGGTGCTTGTCGACGAGGCCGGCGAGGTCCTGGGCGAGGTCGCAGACGCGGTCGACGAGGGCGCCGAGGCCGCTCCGGCCGAGGGCCCGGAGGGTGACGGCGGTCTTGAGGATGTCGGGGCGGCGAGTGGTGCGCAGGGAGCGGCCGAGGAGGTCGGGCAGTCCGGCGTCGGTGTCGTCCTCGGCGTTGAGGTAGTCGGCGGTGTGCGCGAGGGGGGCGAGCCGGCGGCTGTCGGCCACGGCGAGGAGGCCGGCGGCGACGGGCTGCCAGCCGAGTTTGTGCAGGTCGAGAGTGACGGTGTCGGCGCGGTCCAGTCCGGCGAGGAGGTGGCGGCGGGTGTCGCTGAAGAGGAGCGGGCCGCCGTAGGCGGCGTCGACGTGGAAGGCGGCCCGGTGGCGGGCGGCGAGGCCGGCGATGCCGGGGAGGGGGTCGATGCGGCCGGTGTCGGTGGTTCCGGCGGTGGCGGCGACGAGGAGGGGGCCCGGGGTGGCGGTGAGGACATGGTCCAGGGCCGCGAGGTCGTGGAGGGGGGCGGTGACGGGGGCGGGCAGGCCGAGGAGCCAGGTGGCGCGGCGGACGGAGTGGTGGGAGTCCTCGCCGCACACCACGCGCAGGGGGCCGTGGGGGGCGTGCTGTTCGCGGGCGAGGAGGAGGGCGAGCTGGTTGGACTCGGTGCCACCGGTGGTGACGAGGGCGTCGGGGCCGCCCGGTCCGGCGGGGTCGCGCGGTCGGCCGGGGTTCGGGAACACCTCGGCGGCGAGCGCCCGGGTGAGGGCCGCTTCGAGTTCGGAGGCGGCGGGGGCCTGGTCCCAGGAGTCCATCGACGGGTTGAGCGCGGCGGCGGCGAGGTCGGCGGCGACGGCGAGCGCGAGCGGCGGGGTGTGCAGATGGGCCGCGCACAGGGGGTCGGCGGGGTCGGCGGAGCCGTGGGCGACGGCTTCGACCAGGCGGCGCAGGGCGGCCTCGGGGTCGTCGCCGTGGTCGGGCAGCGGATCGCCGAGGGCGTCGGCCGTCCGTCGCGCGACGGCCTCGGGCCCGCCGGCCGGGAGCGGCCCGCCCCGGGCGGCTGCCCCGGCGCGCAGGGCGTCGAGGGCGGCGTCGAGCAGGGGCCGCAGCGCGTCCGGCCCGCCGGCTCCGCCGGCGAGGGGCGGAAGGTGCGGTGGCGGCAGGGGCGGGGCGGGCATGCGGGGTCCTTCGGCGGTCCGTGACACGGGGGCGGGCGAGTGGCCCGCCACCCGTGCTCAACGAGCCGGAGGCGCGGGGGTATTGGGTACGCCAACCCCCGCGCCGCCCGTGCCCGCGTGCCGGGCCCCGGCGGCCGCTGTGCACCGGGCCGCGCCCGGGGCGCGGCGGCCGCCCGGGCCCGAGGCCGTGGACCGCGCCCGCGGGCCGGCGCAGCGGCCGGGGCGCACGGGGCAGGGACCGCGTGCGGCATGGGGGCAGGCACCGCGTCCGGGGCGCGGCGCTTCCGGGACAGGCACCGCGCCCGGACAGGGACCGCGGCCCGGGCAGGGACCGCGGCCCGGGCAGGCATCGCGCCCCGGACGCGAGGCCCGGGGCCCCGGCCCGCGCGCTGCGCGCACAGGCTGCCCTCGCCACGGGGCCAGGTCCGCCCCGGGCCCCGGGCCCCCGGACACCGGTTCCCAGGGCCCGAGCCCCGCGCCCGCCCCGGCCTCAGGCCCCCCGGACGCGCAGCGCGCGGGCCAGGTCGTCGAGTTGGTCGACCAGTTTGCGGCGCAGGGCCGGGAGGAGTTCGTCGCGGCGCAGGCACTCCTCGCCGAGGCGCAGCGCCTCGGCGGTGACCTCGTGGACGGGGAAGGCGTGGCGTCCGGCGGCCTCCGCGATGGCCGGGCCGCGGCGGGCGGCCAGCGCGGTGGCGTCGGGGTAGTAGCGGGTGACGTACTCCCGGGTGAGGGCGGCCTGTTCGGGCTGCCAGAAGCCCTGGGCGGTGGCGGCGAACAGGTAGTTGGACAGGTCGTCGGTCTCGAAGAGCCGGGACCAGGCGGCGGCCTTGGCCTTCTCGTCGGGCAGGGCGGCCCGGCAGCGGGCCGCCCCCTCCTGGCCGGTCGCGCTCGGATCCCGCGCGAGTTCCGCGTCGATCGCGTGCTCGTCGGCGGCGCCCAGGACGCACAGCCGGGTGAGGATCCGCCAGCGCAGTTCGGGGTCGAGGGCCGGGCCGCCGGGGACGTTGCCGTCGTCCAGCCACTCCTGGAGGGAGCCGGGGTGGGAGGCGGCGTCCACGAAGTGGCGGACGGCGGTCAGGCGCATCCCCGGGTCGCTGCCGTCCTCGGTGCGGCGCAGCAGGGCGCGGCAGGTGTCGGTGACGGCGGCGAGGGCGGCGGGGCGCTGCTCGGGCGGCAGGTAGCAGTCGGCGATCTGGCCGGCGGCGAAGGCGAGGACGCCCTGGACGACGGCGAGGTCGCTCTCGCGCGGCAGATGGGCGCGGGCCGCCTCCAGGTAGGCGGTGGGGGCGAGTTCGCCGTCGCGGACCATGTCGCGGGCGGCGTTCCAGATCACCGCGCGGGTCAGCGGGTCGGGGACGCCGGACAGGGAGGTGAGGGCGGTGGCCCAGGATTCGGTGTCGAGGCGGACCTTGGCGTAGGTGGTGTCGCCGTCGTTGAGGACGATCAGGGCGGGCCGGCGGCCTGGGTGGCGCCGTTCCTCGGCGAGGGGCACGTCGGCCTCGGTGCGGTCGCGCAGGACGAGGGCGCCGGGTTCGACGGGGTCGCGGTCGTAGGTGCCCACGGTGATCCGGTGGGGGCGGCTGCCCTGGTGGCCGATCGCCAGGGACCAGCCGCCGCCGGTCTCGGTGACGGCGGGGGTGAGGGTGTCGACGCCGGTGGTGCGCAGCCATGCGGCGGCCCAGGCGTGCACGTCCCGGTCGGTGGCGTCGGCGAGGGAGTCGAGGAAGTCGGCGAGGGTGGCGTTGCCGAACTTGTGGCGGGCGAAGTGGTTGTTGATGCCCGCGAGGAAGTCCTTCTCGCCGAGCCAGGTGACGAGCTGGCGCAGCGCGGAGGCGCCCTTGGCGTAGGAGATGCCGTCGAAGTTGAGCAGGGCGGAGGCGGTGTCGGGGACGGCCTCCGGGTCGGGTGCGACGGGGTGGGTGGAGGGCCGCTGGTCGGCGTCGTAGCCCCAGGACTTGCGGGCGATGCCGAAGTCGACCCAGGTGTCGGTGAAGCGGGTGGCCTCGGTGAGGGTCTGGTAGCCCATGTACTCGGCGAAGGACTCGTTGAGCCAGATGTCGTCCCACCAGGCGAGGGTGACGAGGTCGCCGAACCACATGTGGGCCATCTCGTGCGCGACGACCATGGCACGGGTCTGGCGCTGGGTGTCGGTGACGGCGGAGCGGTAGACGAACTCGTCGCGGAAGGTGACGAGCCCGGGGTTCTCCATGGCGCCGGCGTTGAACTCGGGGACGAACGCCTGGTCGTAGGAGTCGAAGGGGTACGGCTCCTCGAACTTCTCGTGGTAGCGGTCGAAGCACTGGCGGGTGATCTCGAGGAGTTCGTCCGCGTCGGCGTCGAGATAGGGGGCGAGGGAGCGGCGGACGTGCAGGCCGAAGGGGAGTCCGGCGTGCTCGGTGCGCACGGAGTGCCAGGGGCCGGCGGCGACCGCGACCAGATAGGTGGAGATCGGCGGGGTGGGGGCGCAGGTCCACCGGCCGTCGCCGTCGTGGGTGGCGATGCCGTTGCCGAGGACGGTCCAGCCGGCGGGGGCGGTGACCGCCATCTCGAAGACGGCCTTGAGGTCGGGCTGGTCGAAGGCGGCGAAGACGCGCTGCACGTCCTCCATGAACAGCTGGGTGTAGACGTAGGTCTCGCCGTCGCCGGGGTCGGTGAAGCGGTGCATGCCTTCGCCGGTGCGGGAGTAGCGCATCCGTGCCTCGACGCGCAGCCGGTGCTCGCCGGGGGTGAGGCCGGTGAGCGGGTAGCGGTTGCCGTCGAGGGCGGCGGGGTCGAGGGGCTGTCCGTCGAGCGTGAGGGAGCGCAGCTCGGAGGGCTTGAGCTCGACGAAGGTGTCCCCGGCGGACCGCGCGGTGAAGTGGATGTGGGTCACCGACGCGAAGTCGTCGTCGCCGGTGGTCAGGTCGAGGGCGACCGAGTAGCGGTGGACGTCGATCAGCCGGGCACGGTTCTGCGCTTCGTCGCGCGTGAGTACGGACATGGGGTCATGCTGCCCGATGGGCGCGTTCCGGTACACGGGGGGCCGTTGCGCCGGTGGCGTACGGCGACACGGGGGGCCGTTGCGCCGGTGGCGTACGGCGACACGGGGGGCGGTTGCGCCGGTGGCGTACGGCGCGCGTGGCGTGGGCGGGGCGGCCAGGGGCCCCGATCCGCCCTGCCCGCGCGCCGGGTCACTCCCCCGGGGCGGGCGGAGTCGCCTCCGCGATGGTCTCGTGGTGCCGGATCACCTCGGCGATGATGAAGTTCAGCAGCTTCTCGGCGAAGGCGGGGTCGAGCCGGGCGCTCTCCGCGAGCTGCCGCAGCCGTTCGATCTGGCGCGCCTCGCGGGCCGGGTCGGCGGGGGGAAGCTGGTGCTCGGCCTTGAGGTGGCCGACCTGCTGGGTGCACTTGAAGCGCTCGGCGAGCATGTACACGACTGCGGCGTCGATGTTGTCGATGCTCTCGCGCAGCCGGTTCAGCTCGGCGCGGACGCCGTCGTCGATGTCACTCGTGGTCATGGTCAGCGAGCTTACGTCGAAGGCCCCGGCACGGTGGGAGGGTGTTCGGAGTCCGGGACGCGGTCGCTCCGGCCGCCCGGGACGACGCGTTGCTGCTGCTCGCGGAAGCGCACGGGGGCGAGGCCGACCCGGTGGGTGAAACGGCTTCTGCCTCGGCCGCTACGGGTCCCGGGGCCCGCAGGACGCGCTGTACGTCCCGGGCCCGGTGCTGCGCCGGGGCCGGAGCGAACTGTGGGTGCTGGAGCTGGAGGGCGCGTCCCCCGGCCACGCCGTCCGGCTGGGCTGACGCCCTCGTGCGCACGCCCCCGTCCCCGCCGGGTGCGGCGGGGACGGGGGCGCGGTGTCGACGGATGCGCGGTGTGTACGGATGCGCGGTGCCCGCGGGTACAGCGGGCGCCGAGGACGGCCGGCCGTTCAGCGGGCCGTCACAGACCGGCGGCGGCCGACCTGATCGCGGAGGCGAAGGTGGAGACCTCGGTGTAGACGCCCGGGTAGCCGGCGCGGGCGCAGCCGTAGCCCCAGCTCACGATGCCGACCTGGATCCAGGCGCCGGCGTTGTCGCGGCGGAACATCGGGCCGCCGGAGTCGCCCTGGCAGGTGTCGGTGCCGCCCTGGTTGTAGCCGGCGCAGATCTCCTCGTTGGCGATGAGTTCGTTGCCGTACGCCTGGCGGCAGGTGGCGTCGGAGACGAACGGGACCTGGGCCTTGAGCAGGTAGCGCTGCTGCGCCCCGCCCTCGCGGTTGGCGCCCCAGCCGGCGACCGTGAAGGTGCCGTTGTTGTAGGCGGTGGTGTCGGCGATCTTGAGGGTCGGCAGGTTGATGGGCTGGGCCAGCTTGATCAGCGCCCAGTCCTTCCCGCTGCCGTTGTAGCCGGGCGCGCGCAGGACCTTGGTGGAGCGGACCTTGATCGCGCTGGGGTGCTGGAGGTCCACCTGCCCGGCGGTGGCGGTGATGCTGGTGTTGTTGCCGGAGGCGCCGACGCAGTGGGCGGCGGTCAGGACGATGTCCTGCGTGTAGAGCGAACCGCCGCAGCCCATGGAGAGGCGGACCATGAACGGGAATTCGCCCTGGGCGGCGCGGGTGCCGCCGACGACCGGCGGGGGCGCGGCGAAGGCGGCGGTGGGCTGGAGGCTGACCCCGGCCAGGATGACGGCGGCGGCGGCGACGGATCTCTTGAGGGTGCGCAGGAGTCTCTTCAAGGGACTGCCCTTCGTGGGGGGTTGCGGCGGATGCGACTGCCGTGGCGCATGCGGGGGTGCAGGGGGATGGAGCGGACCGCGATGGGGATCTGACATGCGCTCGACAAGACGTGTTCCGGATTATGAGGACCGCACAACGGACACACAAGGAGTACCTTTCGGCCATTCCCGGGACCGGCGGCGGCGCGCCGTACAGTGGACGACGGCCGGCAGTCACGCACGGGGTGCCACGGGGGTACGGGCATGGCGAACGTCAGCGACACGAGCGAGGTGGCCCGCGGCTACCCCCATCTCGGCACCGTCCGGTCCGCCGTCACCGCGCTGTACCGCAGGATCTCCGCCGACGGGGTGCTCGCCTACGGGCCGAGCGTGCTGCCCGCGGATGTCGCCTTCTCGGACGACGACGACCTGCACCTCGGCGCGCAGCGGGTGGCGCGGGCCCTCGTCACCCATCTGCGCCTGCCGGACGCCCGGGTGATCGTGAGCTTCCGGGACATGGAGCACGCGGCGAGCGTGGAACTCACCGCGGGCCCGGAGTACTTCATCGAGCTGAACAGCCGCTTCATCTCCCACCGCCGGGACATCGGCGCCGCCCTCGCCCACGAGATCACCCATGTCTGGCTGCACCGGCTGGACCTGGCCTTCCCGGACACCCGGGACAACGAGATCCTCACGGACACGGTGACCGCGTATCTGGGCGCGGGGTGGCTGCTGCTGGACGCGTTCCGCGAGGACGGGATGTCCAGCCAGAAGCTGGGCTACCTCACCCCGGAGGAGTTCGGCTACGTGCTGGCCGGGCGGGCGGCGGTCTTCGGCGAGGACCCCTCGCCGTGGTTCACCAGCCCCCAGGGCTACCGCGCCTACACGGCCGGCCGGGAGCGGGCCCTGCGCGACGCCCGGCAGCCGCCGCTCACGGCGGCGGGCCGGATCGGGCGCCTGAAGTACACCCGCGAGCGGCGGCTCGCGGCGGAACGCCTCCCGGAACGGGCCGGGTCCCGCGCGCCGGAGCGCCGCGACGGCCCGGAGCCGTACGCCTTCGAGCGGGGCCCGGACGGGGGGCTCCGCGTCTCCTTCCCCTGCACCACCTGCCACCAGCGCATCCGGGTCCCGGTCCGGGGGCGGGTCCGTGCGCGGTGCGGTCTGTGCCGGACGGTCCTGGAGTGCGACACCTGAGCCGCCGCCGGCGTCTCGGCCCCCCCCTGCCAGCCGTGCGACCGGCCCCGGAGCATCTCACTCCGGGGCCGGTCGCACGGGCGTGAGCCGTCCGCATGGGCGGGGGCGCTCTCAGCGCCGGCACGGGCGTCCCGGGGCGCGTTCCTCGACAGCGGGAACCCGCAGAGCCGAAGAGCCGGGAGGCGTGGGCGCGGGCCGGCGCCCCACGGGCCCCGGTCTCCCGGCCCGGCTCAGGCCGTGGTGCCCCCGCTGCGGCGCGGGCGGCGAGTGCGACCGCCGGACGCGCTCCCCCGGGAGCCCTCCGCCGTGCGGCGGCCCGCCGGGGCGCCGCCCCGGCCGCCGCCGCGGGCCTCGCGGCCCGTACCCGCCCCGGCCGCCGCACGCCCCGAGGCCCCGCGGGCACCCGAAGCAGTGGCCCCGCGGGACGCACCGCCACCGGACCCGCCCGCGCGCTGCGCGGTCGTGCCGCCGGGGGGCGAGTCCTGCGTGCGGCCCGACCGGCGGGCGCCCCCGCGCCCACGGCGGCGGGACGAGGTCGTGGAAGCGGCCGGCGGGGCCGGGGGCTGCGGGAGTTCGATGGTCACCGCGACGCCCGAGGGCTCGCGCGCACCCGTCAGCCGGGCCAGCTCCTCGTCACCGGAGCGGACCCGGGTCGCGCGGGGCGCTATGCCCGCGTGCGCCATCAGCCGCTCGGTCTCCCGGCGCTGCGCCGGGAGCACCAGGGTGACGACCGTGCCGGACTCACCCGCCCGGGCCGTGCGCCCGCCCCGGTGGAGATAGTCCTTGTGGTCCATCGGCGGGTCCACGTTGACGACCAGGTCCAGATCGTCGATGTGGATGCCGCGGGCCGCGACGTTCGTCGCGACCAGGGCGGTGACCTGCCCGTTCTTGAACTGGTCGAGCGTGCGGTTGCGCTGCGGCTGGGAGCGCCCGCCGTGCAGCGCGGCGGCCCGGACGCCGCTCGCGAGGAGCCGCTTGGCGAAGCGGTCCGCGCCCCGCTTGGTGTCGACGAAGAGGATGACCCGGCCGTCGCGCGCCGCGATGCGCAGCGCGACCGCCTTCTTGTCGGTCTCGTCGAGGACGTGCAGCAGATGGTGCTCCATCGTGGTCACCGCGCCCGCGGACGGGTCCACCGAGTGCACCACCGGGTCCGTGAGGAACATCCGCACCAGCCGGTCGATGTTGGCGTCCAGCGTGGCCGAGAACAGCAGGCGCTGCCCGTCCGGCTCGACCTGCTTCATCAGGGCCGTGACCTGGGGCATGAAGCCCATGTCGGCCATCTGGTCGGCCTCGTCCAGGACGGTGATCGCGACTTGGTCGAGCCGGCAGTCGCCCCGGTCGAGCAGGTCGATCAGGCGGCCGGGCGTGGCGACCAGGACCTCGGCGCCGCGCCGCAGCGCGCCCGCCTGCCGGTTGATGGACATCCCGCCGACGACGGTCGCCAGCCGCAGGCCCACCGAGGTCGCGTACGGCGCGAGCGCGTCGCTGACCTGCTGGGCGAGTTCCCGGGTGGGGACGAGGACGAGGGCCAGCGGGGCGCCGGGCTCGGCGCGCCGCCCGGCCGTGCGGGCGAGGAGCGCCAGCCCGAAGGCGAGGGTCTTCCCGGACCCGGTGCGGCCCCGGCCGAGGAGGTCGCGGCCCGCGAGGGAGTTCGGCAGGGTCGCGGCCTGGATCGGGAAGGGCTCGGTGACCCCCTGCGCCGTGAGGGTCTTCAGCAGGGCGGCCGGCATGTCGAGGTCACCGAACGCCTGGACCGCGGGCAGCGCCGGGGTGAGGGTCTGGGGCGGCGTGAAGTCGCGCGGGGGCGCGACACGGGGCGCGGCGGCCGTGCGGGCCGTGCGCTTCCCGGCGGGCGCCGAGGCGCGCGCTCCGCCGCGCCTCCCGCCGGAGGCGGCCGGGCGGTTGCGTGCGGGACGTTCGGGGTGGGTCATGCGGAATTGCCCTCCTGGGCCCTTGGGCAGTGCGCAGCCGGGGCCCGCACCGTGCGGTGCGGGCCCCGGCTGTGGCGTGTGTGTCCGGGCGATCAGGCCGGGACGATGTTCTCCGCCTGCGGGCCCTTCTGGCCCTGGGTGACGTCGAACGTGACCTTCTGGCCTTCCTGGAGCTCACGGAAGCCGGAGGTGGCGATGTTGGAGTAGTGGGCGAAGACGTCGGCGCCGCCGCCGTCCTGCTCGATGAAGCCGAAGCCCTTTTCCGAGTTGAACCACTTCACAGTGCCAGTTGCCATGTCATTCTCCTAAAACGGGGCAAGCCGGGAGCCCGCACTTCGCGGAATCCCTGTCGCTGCCTTGACCCCATCCGGAGAGTGCCCGGAAACAGAACATGCGCCTGAGGAAGCATTCCGTCAGGCGCACACAAAGTATGGGTACCAAAACCGCAACGTCGTCCACCGTAGCACGGTCCCCGGCGAAACCCCGGCACCACGTGTCCCGGTGGCGCCGGCGGGTGCGAGTCCGGCGCCGGCCGCAGGGCCGTCAGTCCCGGACTATCCCCCGGGCCCGCGCGTCCCGCAGCCAGTCCGGGAACTCGCCCAGCAGCCCGTCGTACAGCCGCGCGTCGGAGACCCGGCGCGGGTCCCGGCCCGCGTGGAAGAAGCCCGCGTTGTCCACGACCCGCCGTCCGGGGACCTCCAGGGTGTCCAGGCGGCGCAGGAAGTCGAACTGGGGGCTGCGTTCGTCGCCGAAGCCGATGAACTGCCAGAACAGCGGCAGCCGGGCGGCCTTGCAGAGGTAGCGTTCGGCGGCCGGGCGGCTGCTCGGGCCGCCGTCGGTCTGGAAGACGACGAGGGCGGGGTCGGTGGACCCGCTGTCGAGGTAGTGGTCCACCACCTCGTCCATGGCCAGGTGGTAGTTGGTGCGGCCCATGTGGCCGAGGGAGGCGACGATCTCGGCGATCCGGCCGTGGTGCCCCTCCAGCCGGATCTCGGAGAGGGCGTCGACCTCGGTGGAGAAGAAGACCACGGGCACGATCCCGTCGTCGTCCAGATGGGCGGAGAGCCCGAGGACCCGGTCGGCGAGGGCCTGGACGCTGCCGTCCCGGTAGTAGTCCCGCATCGAGCCGGAGTGGTCCACGACCAGGTACACGGCGGCCCGCCGGCCCTCCAGCCCGTGTTTGCGCAGGCTCACACCGGCGGACTTGTAGAGGCTGACGAGCGCGGGCGCGCGTTCCTCGACCTTCTCCAGACTGATCGCGGCCATGGTGCTCCCCCCTGGGGCCGGGCGCGCCCCTCCGCCGGAGCCCCCGCCCGTCCTGCCGGGATCATATGCGGCCCGGCGGACACGACGGCCGGAAGCGGGAAGCCGCGGGCGCGCGCCCCCCGGTACGCGCCGGAGCGCGTGCCGTCTGGCACGCGCTCCGGAGGACACGGCGCCCGCCCGGAGTCCGGTCGGGGACAGGGCGGGTGCCGCTCAGTTCCGTACGCCGTTGTACGGGACGTCTCAGGGGCCCGGGCCGAACCCGGGCAGGTGGCCCGTCCGGCCGTCAGACCGTCAGGGCACGGTCCGTCGGACGGATCGGGGCGGGCAGGGCGCTCGCTCCCGTGAGGTAGCGGTCGACACCGCGCGCCGCCGACCGCCCCTCGGCGATGGCCCACACGATGAGCGACTGGCCGCGGCCCGCGTCACCGGCGACGTAGACGCCGTCGACACTGGTCGCGAAGTCGCCGTCACGGGCCACGTTACCCCGTTCGTCGAGTTCCAGGCCGAACTGGTCCACCAGCCCGTTGGACCGGTCGATGCCGGTGAAGCCCATCGCGAGGGTGACCAGCTGGGCGGGGATACGGCGCTCGGTGCCCGGCTTCTGCACCGGCTTGCCGTCCTTGAACTCCACCTCGACCAGGTGCAGCGCCTGCACGTTGCCGTCCTCGTCGCCCTCGAAGTGGGTCGTGGAGACCGAGTACACGCGCTCGCCGCCCTCCTCGTGCGCGGAGGTGACCTTGTAGAGCACGGGGAAGGTCGGCCACGGCTGGTTGGCGTTCCGCTCCTCGCCCGGCCGGGGCATGATCTCCAGCTGGGTGACGGAGGCCGCGCCCTGGCGGTGGGCGGTGCCGACGCAGTCCGCGCCGGTGTCGCCACCGCCGATGACGACGACGTGCTTGCCCTCGGCGGTGATCGGGGGCGCCACGAAGTCACCCTCCTGCACCTTGTTGGCGAGCGGCAGGTACTCCATGGCGAAGTGGATGCCGTTCAGCTCGCGGCCGGGGACCGGCAGGTCGCGGGAGACGGTCGCGCCGGCGGCGATGACGACCGCGTCGTAGCGGCGGCGCAGCGCGTCGGCCGGCATGTCGCGGCCGATCTCCACCTCGGTGCGGAACTTGGTGCCCTCCGCGCGCATCTGCTCGATGCGCCGGTTGATGTGCACCTTCTCCATCTTGAACTCGGGGATGCCGTAGCGGAGCAGTCCGCCGATGCGGTCGGCGCGCTCGTAGACGACGACCGTGTGGCCGGCCCGGGTGAGCTGCTGGGCGGCGGCCAGGCCCGCGGGGCCCGAGCCGACGACGGCGACGGTCTTGCCGGACAGGCGCTCCGGGGGCTGCGGGGTGACGTCCCCGGAGTCCCACGCCTTGTCGATGATGGAGACCTCGACGTTCTTGATGGTGACGGCCGGCTGGTTGATGCCGAGGACACAGGCGGCCTCGCAGGGCGCCGGGCAGAGGCGGCCGGTGAACTCCGGGAAGTTGTTGGTCGCGTGCAGCCGCTCGGAGGCGGCGGCCCAGTCCTCGCGGTAGGCGTAGTCGTTCCACTCGGGGATCAGGTTCCCCAGCGGACAGCCGTTGTGGCAGAACGGGATGCCGCAGTCCATGCAGCGGCCGGCCTGCTTGCTGATGATCGGCAGCAGGGAGCCGGGGACGTAGACCTCGTTCCAGTCCTTGACGCGCTCGCCGACCGGGCGGGTCTTGGCGACCTCGCGCCCGGTGGTCAGGAAGCCCTTGGGGTCAGCCATGGGTCGCCGCCTCCATCATCTTCTGGGTGGTCTCCTGCTCGGAGAGACCGGCGAGCTCAGCGGCGTCCTTGGCGGCGAGCACGGCCTTGTACGTGGTCGGGATGATCTTGCTGAAGCGTTCGGCGCTCGCGGGCCAGTCGGCCAGCAGCTTCCCGGCGACGGTCGACCCGGTCTCCTCCTGGTGGCGGCGCACGACGTCGTGCAGCCACTCCTTGTCCGTTTCGGACAGGGCCTCGATCGCCCCCAGGTTGCCGGAGTTGACGTTGTCGCGGTCCAGGTCGACGACGTACGCGACGCCGCCGGACATGCCCGCCGCGAAGTTGCGGCCGGTCTCGCCGAGGACGACCGCGTGGCCGCCGGTCATGTACTCGCAGCCGTGGTCGCCCACGCCCTCGGAGACCACCAGGGCCCCGGAGTTGCGGACGCAGAAGCGTTCGCCGGTGCGGCCGCGGAGGAACATCTCGCCGCCGGTGGCGCCGTAGCCGATGGTGTTGCCGGCGATGGTGGAGTACTCGGCGAGGTGGTCGGCGCCCCGGTCGGGGCGGACGATCACCCGGCCGCCGGAGAGGCCCTTGCCGACGTAGTCGTTGGCGTCGCCCTCCAGGCGCAGGGTGATGCCGCGCGGCACGAAGGCGCCGAAGGACTGGCCGGCGGAGCCGGTGAAGGTGATGTCCACGGTGTCGTCGGGCAGGCCCGCGCCGCCGAACCGCTTGGTCACCTCGTGGCCGAGCATGGTGCCGACCGTGCGGTTGATGTTGCGGATGGCGACCTGGGCGCGGACGGGCTGCGCCTCCTCGGCGCTCGCCGCGTTCAGCGCGTCGGCCGCGAGCTTGATCAGCTCGTTGTCCAGGGCCTTCTCCAGGCCGTGGTCCTGCTCGACGAGCTGGTGGCGGACCGCGCCCTCGGGCAGCTCGGGGACGTGGAAGAGCGGGGCGAGGTCGAGGCCCTGCGCCTTCCAGTGGTTCACCGCGCGGGTGGTGTCGAGGAGTTCGGCGTGGCCGACCGCCTCGTCCAGGGTGCGGAAGCCCAGCTCGGCGAGGAGCTCGCGGACCTCCTCGGCGATGAACTCGAAGAAGTTGACGACGAACTCGGCCTTGCCGGAGAAGCGCTCACGCAGCACCGGGTTCTGGGTGGCGATGCCGACCGGGCAGGTGTCCAGGTGGCAGACGCGCATCATGACGCAGCCGGAGACGACGAGCGGCGCGGTCGCGAAGCCGAACTCCTCGGCACCCAGCAGGGCGGCGATGACCACGTCGCGGCCGGTCTTGAGCTGGCCGTCGGTCTGCACCACGATCCGGTCGCGCAGGCCGTTGAGCAGCAGGGTCTGCTGGGTCTCGGCGAGGCCCAGTTCCCAGGGGCCGCCCGCGTGCTTCAGCGAGGTGAGCGGGGAGGCGCCGGTGCCGCCGTCGTGGCCGGAGATGAGGACGACGTCCGCGTGGGCCTTGGAGACGCCCGCGGCGACCGTGCCGACGCCGACCTCGGAGACCAGCTTCACATGGATGCGGGCGGCCGGGTTGGCGTTCTTGAGGTCGTGGATGAGCTGGGCGAGGTCCTCGATGGAGTAGATGTCGTGGTGCGGCGGCGGGGAGATCAGGCCGACACCGGGCGTCGAGTGACGCGTCTTCGCGACCCACGGGTAGACCTTGTGGCCCGGGAGCTGTCCGCCCTCGCCGGGCTTGGCGCCCTGGGCCATCTTGATCTGGATGTCGTCCGCGTTGACCAGGTACTCGCTGGTGACGCCGAAGCGGCCGGAGGCCACCTGCTTGATGGAGGAGCGGCGCGCCGGGTCGTAGAGGCGCTCCGGGTCCTCGCCGCCCTCGCCGGTGTTGGACTTGCCGCCCAGCTGGTTCATGGCGATGGCGAGGGTCTCGTGCGCCTCCTTGGAGATGGAGCCGTAGCTCATCGCGCCGGTGGAGAAGCGCTTGACGATCTCGGAGGCGGGCTCGACCTCGTCCAGCGGGACGGAGGGGCGGTCGGCGGTGAAGCCGAACAGGCCGCGGAGCGTCATCAGGCGCTCGGACTGCTCGTTCACCCGGTCCGTGTACTGCTTGAAGATGTCGTACCGCTTGTTGCGGGTGGCGTGCTGGAGACGGAAGACGGTCTCCGGGTCGAAGAGGTGCGGCTCGCCCTCGCGGCGCCACTGGTACTCGCCGCCGATCTCCAGCGCGCGGTGCGCGGAGGGGATGCCGGAGGCCGGGTACGCCTTGCCGTGCCGGGCCGCGACCTCCTGGGCGACGATGTCCAGGCCGGCGCCGCCGATCTTGGTGGCGGTGCCGTTGAAGTAGGTGGCCACGAAGGCGTCGTCCAGGCCGACGGCCTCGAAGACCTGGGCACCGCGGTAGGAGGCGACGGTGGAGATGCCCATCTTGGACATGACCTTCAGCACGCCCTTGCCGAGGGCGCGGATGAGGTTGCGGATGGCCTGCTCGGGCTCGATGCCCTCGATGAAGGTGCCTGCGCGGACCAGGTCCTCGACGGACTCCATCGCCAGGTAGGGGTTGACCGCGGCGGCGCCGTAGCCGATCAGCAGGGCGACGTGGTGGACCTCGCGGACGTCCCCGGCCTCGACCAGCAGGCCCACCTGGGTGCGCTGCTTGGTGCGGATGAGGTGGTGGTGGACGGCGGAGGTGAGCAGCAGCGAGGGGATCGGCGCGTGCTCGGCGTCGGAGTGCCGGTCGGAGAGGACGATCAGCCGGGCGCCGTTGGCGATGGCAGCGTCGGCCTCGGCGCAGATCTCCTCGATCCGGGCGGCCAGGGCCTCGCCGCCGCCGGAGACCCGGTAGAGGCCGGAGAGGGTCGCGGCGGTCATGCCGGGCATGTCGCCGTCGGCGTTGATGTGGATGAGCTTGGCCAGCTCGTCGTTGTCGATCACCGGGAAGGGGAGGGTGACGCTGCGGCAGGACGCGGCGGTCGGCTCCAGCAGGTTGCCCTGGGGGCCGAGGGAGGAGTACAGCGAGGTGACGAGCTCCTCGCGGATGGCGTCCAGCGGCGGGTTGGTGACCTGCGCGAAGAGCTGGGTGAAGTAGTCGAACAGCAGCCGCGGCCGGGCGGAGAGGGCGGCGATCGGCGAGTCGGTGCCCATGGAGCCGATCGGCTCGGCGCCGGTGCGGGCCATCGGCGCGAGGAGGACGCGCAGTTCCTCCTCGGTGTAGCCGAAGGTCTGCTGGCGGCGGGTGACCGAGGCGTGGGTGTGCACGATGTGCTCGCGCTCGGGCAGGTCCTCCAGCTCGATCTCGCCGGTCTCCAGCCACTCCGCGTAGGGGGCCTCGGCGGCGAGCGCGGACTTGATCTCGTCGTCCTCGATGATGCGGTGCTCGGCGGTGTCCACGAGGAACATCCGGCCGGGCTGGAGGCGGCCCTTGCGGACGACCTTGGCCGGGTCGATGTCGAGGACGCCGACCTCGGAGGAGAGGACCACGAGGCCGTCGTCGGTGACCCAGTAGCGGCCGGGACGCAGGCCGTTGCGGTCGAGGACCGCGCCGACCTGGGTGCCGTCGGTGAAGGTGACGCAGGCGGGGCCGTCCCAGGGCTCCATCATCGTGGAGTGGTACTGGTAGAAGGCGCGGCGGGCCGGGTCCATGGAGTCGTGGTTCTCCCACGCCTCGGGGACCATCATCAGGACCGCGTGCGGCAGCGACCGGCCGCCGAGGTGGAGCAGCTCCAGCACCTCGTCGAAGGAGGCGGAGTCGGAGGCGTCGGGGGTGCAGACGGGGAAGATGCGCTCCAGGCTGCCCTCGCGGAACAGGTCGGAGGCGAGCTGGGACTCGCGGGCGCGCATCCAGTTGCGGTTGCCCTTGACCGTGTTGATCTCGCCGTTGTGGGCGACGAAGCGGTACGGGTGGGCGAGCGGCCAGCTCGGGAAGGTGTTGGTGGAGAACCGGGAGTGCACCAGGGCGACGGCGCTGGCGCAGCGGCGGTCGGACAGGTCCGGGAAGAAGGGCTCCAGCTGGCCCGTGGTCAGCATGCCCTTGTAGACGAGGGTCCGCGCGGAGAGGGAGGGGAAGTAGACCCCGGCCTCGCGCTCGGCGCGCTTGCGCAGCACGAACGCCTTGCGGTCCAGGGCGATGCCCTCGCTGGCGCCGTCGGTGACGAAGAGCTGGCGGAAGGCCGGCATGGTGGCGCGGGCGCCGTTGCCGAGCAGGTCCGGGGTGACGGGGACCTCGCGCCAGCCGAGGACGGCGAGGCCCTCCTCGGCGGCGATCGTCTCGATCCGTGAGACGGCGTCCGCGTGGTCCTCGGCGGGGAGGAAGGCGGTGCCGACGGCGTAGGAGCCGGGCGCGGGCAGGTCGAATCCGGCCACCTCGCGCAGGAAGGCGTCGGGGACCTGCATCAGGATGCCGGCGCCGTCCCCGGAGTCGGGCTCGGAGCCGGTGGCGCCGCGGTGCTCGAGGTTCCGCAGTACGGTCAGCGCCTGCTCGACCAGCTCATGGCTGGCAACACCGGTGAGGGTGGCCACGAACCCGACACCGCAGGCGTCGTGTTCGTTACGGGGGTCGTACATCCCCTGGGCTGCGGGGCGACCGTCCATGGGCGACCAGGCGTCGGAACGCATCGGCTCTCCCGTCGTCGTCGTGGCATGTGCTGTGCCGAGGGACGACGTTGGCCCTGGCGAAATTTCGTGCAGGTTACATGATGGAGTGATTCTCGGAAAGTGGATAGAGCATTCCAACATGCGGACACCGCGACATGCGGTGAAGGGGTCCCCGGGAGGCAGGGATCGGGTGGTGCCGAGGTTTGCGGACCCGGGAAGGCGGCGCGGGGGCCTCATTGCCCGTAGCGCTTCCGGCTCATGCCCGGTGATTGCGGAACCGAAACCACCGGGTAACGGCTACCTATGTTGCGCATTGCATAGTGTCTCATCGTTACGCCGCCCGGTGGAGAGGGATGTACGTCACAGGGTCGGCCACGGACTGCCTGGACGCGAACGCACCGCCCCTGAGCTGGGGCGGTGCGGGGCCCTGAAGGGCGGCGGAGGGAGGCGCTGGTCAGACCGCGCCACCGATGAGCATGCCGAGACCGTAGGTGAGGGCGGCGGCGGTGCCGCCGAGGGCGAGCTGGCGCAGACCGCTGAACCACCAGCCGCGGGCAGTGACCTTCGCCACCAGCGCGCCGCAGGCGAACAGCCCCAGCAGCGCCAGCAGCACCGCGGGCCAAAGGGCGCTCGCACCGAGCAGATAGGGGAGGACGGGCACCAGGGCGCCCAGCGCGAAGGAGGCGAACGAGGAGACGGCGGCGACGGCGGGCGACGGCAGGTCGTCCGGGTCGATGCCCAGCTCCTCCCGGGCGTGGATCTCCAGCGCCTGGTCCGGGTCGCGCGAGAGCTGCACGGCCACCTCGCGGGCGAGCGCGGGCTCGACACCCCGGGCCACGTAGAGGGCGGCCAGCTCCTCCATCTCGTCGACCGGGTGCTTGCGCAGCTCCCGGCGCTCGACGTCCAGCTCGGCCTGGACCAGCTCCCGCTGGGAGGCGACGGAGGTGTACTCGCCGGCGGCCATGGAGAACGCACCGGCGGCGAGGCCCGCGAGGCCGGTCACCACGATGGTCTGCTGGGAGACGGCGCCACCGGCGACACCGGTCATCAGCGCCAGGTTGGAGACCAGTCCGTCCATCGCGCCGAACACCGCCGGACGCAGCCAGCCGCCGTTGACGTCACGGTGCGTGTGGTTGTCGCGGTGCGCCTCGTGAAGCTCGGCCTCGGTCTGGATGACGGACACGGCTCTCCCCTCTCCGGCGGTGACCCGGTCGCCCCGCCGCCCTCGTCGGACACCTTCGAACTTACGCGGAATGTAAGGGGCCTGCTAGCAAGGCAGGCCGTACTTACCCAGGTCAACGGAGGTGCGGACGGAAGGTCCGCCCGGCGGGGCCGGCCCTCCCGGGGAGGGGGCGGGATGAGTGAAAGGAACGTTTCGTCGAGTGATGCCGGGCATGGCGTGGCACAGACCGGGGAAAGGCCCGCGCGCGAAAGGCCGCCTCCCGCCGCAGGGGCCCGGCGCCCGGTGCCTGGACCGCAGGTAGCCCGCGCGCGAAAGGCCGCCCCATGGAGCTGCACACCGCGTACGGCGGGTACCACTGGGTGCATGCCGTCCCCGACGCGGCCCTGCCCGCCGCCGCCCTCACCCACGCCGACGGCGACTACACCGGCTCGGTCTGCAAGGCGGTCTCCGCCGGTCCGGACACCGACTCCAACGGCGCGCCCGCGGGTTCGATCGCCGGACTGCTCGCCGGCTCCCCCACGGCCCTGCCCGAGCGGTGGACCGCCCCGCTGAAGAACCGTCTCGCCACATCCGTCGCCGGGTTCGACGACGTCGGCTCCGACACCCTCGCCCGGCTCACACCGAAGGAGGCGCTGCGCCCATGACCGGCATCGTGGTGCTCGGCAGCACCAATATGGACCTCGTGGCCTACGCGGCCCGCGCCCCGGGACGCGGGGAGACCGTCACCGGGCGGGAGTTCGCCACCGTCCCCGGCGGGAAGGGCGCCAACCAGGCCGTCGCGGCGGCCCGCGCGGGCGGCGAGGTCACCATGATCGGCGCGGTCGGCTCGGACCACTACGGCGAGATCCTGCGCCACACCCTGGAGGCGTCCGGCGTCGACACCGACCTGCTGCGCACCGCCGAGGGCCCCTCCGGCACCGCCCACATCGTGGTCGACGACGAGGGGGCCAACTCCATCGTCGTGATCCCGGCCGCCAACGGGACCGTCACCGCCCTCGCCCCCGGCGACGAGGCGGTGATCGCGGCAGCCGGGCTTCTCCTGCTCCAGCTCGAACTGCCCCTGGACGCGGTCACCGAGGGCGCCCGGGCCGCCCGCCGCCACGGTGTACGGACCGTCCTGACCCCCGCCCCCGCCCGGCCGCTGCCGCCCGAACTTCTCGGCGCGGTGGACCTGCTGCTCCCCAACGAGCACGAGGCGGCCGCCCTGACCGGCCTCGGCGACCCGCGCGCCGCCGCGGCGGCACTGCTGCGGGAGGTGCCCGAGGTGGTCGTCACCCTGGGCGCGGCGGGCTGTCTGTACGCGGCCCGGGACGCGGAGCCGGTCGCCGTGGCCGCACCCCGGGTCACCCCCGTGGACACCACCGCCGCCGGGGACACCTTCGCCGGGGCGCTCGCGGTCGCCCTCGGCGAGGAAAGGCCGATGCCCGAGGCCCTGACCTGGGCCTGCACCGCCGCCGCCCTGTCCGTCCAACGCCCGGGAGCCTCCACCTCGATGCCGTACCGCCCCGAGATCGACGCCGCCTCATGACCGCCGGCCACCACACGCGGCCGACGCCCGCGCCCCCCACCGCTCCCGCCGGGCCCCTCCCCCTGGCCGGGCTGCGCGTCCTGGACCTGGCCACCCTGTTCGCCGGACCACTGTGCGCGACCCTGCTCGGCGACTACGGCGCCGAGGTCGTCAAGGTGGAGCACCCCCGCCGCCCCGACCCCTCCCGCGGCCACGGCCCCGCCAAGGACGGCGTCGGCCTGTGGTGGAAGGTCCTCGGCCGCAACAAGCGCGCCATCACCCTGGACCTGTCCACCCCCGGCGGCCGGGACACCCTGCTGCGGCTCGCGGCCGGGGCCGACGTGGTCGTGGAGAACTTCCGGCCCGGCACCCTGGAGCGCTGGGGCCTCGGCTGGGAGGAGTTGAGCACGGCCAACCCGCGGCTCGTCCTCGCCCGGGTCACCGGCTTCGGTCAGTTCGGCCCCTACGCGCACCGGCCCGGCTTCGGCACCCTCGCCGAGGCGATGAGCGGCTTCGCCGCGGCGACCGGGGAGCCGGACGGGCCGCCCACCCTGCCTCCGTTCGGCCTGGCCGACTCGGTCGCCGCGCTGGCCACCGCGTACGCCGTGATGACCGCGCTCGCCGCGCGGGCCTCGACCGGCCGGGGCCAGGTCGTCGACATGGCGATCATCGAACCGATCCTGGCGGTGCTGGGCCCGCAGGCCCTCTGGTACGACCAGCTCGGTTACGTCCAGCCGCGCACCGGGAACCGCTCCCGCAACAACGCGCCGCGCAACGTCTACCGCACCCTGGACGGGCGCTGGGTGGCGGTCTCCACGTCCGCGCAGTCCGTCGCCGAGCGGGTGATGCACCTGGTGGGGCGGCCGGAGCTGACCGAGGAGCCGTGGTTCGCCACGGGCAGCGGGCGGGCGGAGCACGCCGAGGAGCTGGACGGCGCGGTCGGCGGCTGGATCGCGCGCAGCAGCTGCGCGGACGCCCTGGCCGCGTTCGAGAAGGCGGAGGCGGCGATCGCGCCGGTGTACGACATCCGCGACGTCCTCACCGACCCGCAGTACCAGGCACTCGGCACGATCACCGAGGTCCCCGACCCCGAACTCGGCACCCTGCGCATGCAGAACGTGCTCTTCCGGCTGTCCGAGACCCCCGGGGCCATCCGCTGGGCCGGGCGCCCGCACGGCGCCGACACCGAGGAGGTGCTCGCCGAACTCGGCCTGACCTCCGCCGACATCACCGCGCTGCGGACCGAAGGAGCGCTATGACCTTCCCGCTCACCTGGCTCTACGCCCCCGGGGACCGCCCCGAGGTCGTGCACAAGGCGATCGCCGCCCGCCCCGACGTCGTGATCGTCGACCTGGAGGACGCGGTCGCCGGGCACCGCAAGGAGTACGCGCTCGCCGCCACGGCCGACCTGCTCGCCGCCCCGCTGCCGCTGCCGGTGCACGTCCGCGTCAACTCGCCGCACGATGTGGACGTCCTGGCCGGGCTGCCGGGCCTGGCCGCCCTGCGCATCCCCAAGGTGGCCTACGCGGCCGACGTCCAGCGGGTCGCCGCGAAGGCGCCGGGGCTGCCGCTGTACCCGCTGCTGGAATCGGCGCTCGCGGTGGAGCACGCGTACGCGGTGGCCACCGCGCACGACGCGGTGCGCGGGATCGCGCTCGGCGAGTCGGACCTGCAGGCGGACCTCGGGGTGGGCGACGACCGGGGCCTGGACTGGCCGCGCCTGCGCACCATCCTGGCGGCCCGCGCGGCCGGACTCGCCCCGCCGGCGCAGTCCGTCTTCCCCGACATCCGCGACCTGGACGCGCTGCACGACTCCTGCGTGCACGGCCGCGCTCTCGGCTTCCTGGGCCGTACCGCGATCCACCCCCGCCAGCTCCCGGTCATCGAGGCCGCCTACCGCCCCACCGAGAAGGAGATCGACGCGGCCGAGGAGATCGTCAAGGCCGCCGCCACCGACCAGGGCGCGATGGCCCTCCCGGACGGCCGCTTCATCGACGCGGCCGTCGTCGCGGCCGCCGAACGCACCCTCGCGATCGCCGCCCGCGACATCACCTGACCCGGCGGCCACCGCACTCGGCCCCCCGCCCGGCCGGCGGGCAGAAGCCGCGCCCCCCGGAGGGCGCGGCCCCGTCCGGCGCGCCGGGCACGGTGCTCCGGGCCTGCGCACGGCTCCGCCGTGGCCGGCCGGCCCGAGGGGCACCGCCCGGCCGACGGGGGCCCGCCGGTTCGTTGCCGGCCGGGAAGCCGAGGTGGGCCGACCCCGCCCGGGCGGGGTCGGGACCGCAGTGCCTAGGCGAGGTCGGAACCCGGCAACGCCCGGACGGAGCCGGGGTCGCAGTGCCCGGGCGGGGTCGGAACCCGGCAACGCCCGGAGACGATCGGAACCGCAACGCCCGAACGGGCTCGGAACCGCAGCGCCCGGACGGAGTCGGAACCCGCAACGCACCGGCGGCCACCGCACCCGCCACCGGCCGCCGATCCGGGGGGCATCCGCCCGGCAGGGCCGCGCAGCCGGGCGGCGGACGGGCCCGCGTCCGCGCCGCCCACGGGCACGGCCGCCGTCCCCGGCGGGGGCGCGCAGTCCCACCCGACGCCGGGGGAAACGCGAGGGCCGCCGGGGCGGTGCCCCGGCGGCCCTCGCGTGTGCGGCGGTGGGTCAGCCCTTGCCGGCGGCCGGCTTGGCGTCCGAGCCGGTGCCGGCCGGGTCGGCGGCTGCGGCCGCGCCGGCCGCGCCCTTCCCGGCCGGGTCGGACGCGTCGGCGTCCTCGGAGGGCGCGGCGTCGTCCTTCGCCGGGGAGTCGTCGGACTCGGACTCGGACGGCTCCGCCAGCGCCTTCGCCGTGGCCGGGCCCGGCTTCGACGGGTCGGAGGGGTCCGGCTCGACGATCTCCTCGCGGCCCGGGCGCAGCCGCGCCGAGACGATCATGTAGGCGACCGCGGCGACGAAGACGATGATCGAGGTCCACAGGTTCAGGCGCAGGCCCAGGATGTGGTGGGCCTCGTCGACCCGCATGTACTCGATCCAGCCCCGGCCCGCCGTGTACCCCGCGACGTACAGCGCGAAGGCCCGTCCGTGGCCCAGGCGGAAGCGCCGGTCGGCCCAGAAGACGAGGGCGGCCACGCCGAGGCACCACAGCGACTCGTAGAGGAAGGTCGGGTGGTAGGTCGCCAGGTCGACCGTCGCGTCCGGGCGGTGCTCCGGGTCGATGCGCAGGCCCCAGGGCAGGTCGGTGGGGCGGCCGAAGAGCTCCTGGTTGAACCAGTTGCCCCAGCGCCCGATGGCCTGCGCGATCGCCAGCGCCGGCGCCACCGCGTCGGCGTACGGCGGGAGCGCGATGCCCCGGCGGCGGCAGCCGATCCACGCGCCGAGCGCGCCGAGCGCGACCGCGCCCCAGATACCGAGGCCGCCTTCCCAGATCTTGAAGGCGTCGACCCAGTCCCGGCCCTCGCCGAAGTACAGCTGGTAGTCGGTGACGACGTGGTAGAGACGTCCGCCGATCAGACCGAAGGGCACCGCCCAGACGGCGATGTCCCAGGTGGTGCCCTTCCTTCCGCCGCGCGCGACCCAGCGGCGGTCGACGATCCAGAGGGCGGTGAAGAGACCGACGAGGATGCAGAAGGCGTAGCCGCGCAGCGGGATCGGTCCGAGTTCGAGGACCCCGGTCGACGGGCTGGGAATGTAGGCGATGTCCATGGCAGACCCGACGCTACCCTGCCGGGCAGGGCCCACGGCAACCCACCCGGCAACGTCTGGGTAACGGGGGCCTGCCCGTGCGGGCAGCGCCCCGGCCCCGCGGGGCAGCGCACCCGCGGCCCGGGCGGCGGGTGGCGCCGGTCAGGACGGCGAGGGGCCGCTGCCCGCCGGGGACGGCTGCCGGGTGCCCGGCTGCTTGCCCTTGTTCGCCTCCGCGACCCACTTCTTGAAGTTGGCAACCGAGATCTGCTCGTCGCCCTTCGTCGGGAAGACGGACTCCCCGTTGAGCAGAACGGTGGGCGTGCCCCGGAAGCCGCCGTTCTGGAAGGCGGTGTTGGACTTCTCCACCCAGCTGTCGTGGGTGCCGTCCTCCACACAGGTGCGGAAGGCGGGGGTGACCAGGCCGTCGACCTTGCCCGCCAGCTCGATCAGCTTGGCGTTGTCCGCGAAGGCGTCGTCCGGCTCGGGGGGCTGGTTCATGAAGAGCACGTCGTGGTACTCGGCGAACTTCCCCGCGTCCTGCGCGCAGGCCGCCGCGTTCGCCGCGCGCAGGGAGCCGGTGCCGCCCATGTTGCCGTCGATGATCGTGGCGAGGTGGTACTCGACCTTGATCTGGCCGGACTCCACGAGGTCGTGGATGGTGCTCCGCAGCGCGTTCTCGAACTGGGCGCAGGCGGGGCAGCGGAAGTCCTCCCACACCGTGAGGGTGGAGGGTGCGTCGCTCGCGCCGACGGGGATCGCGAGCTGCTCCTCGCCCTGGACGCCGCTGGGCGCGCTGAGCGGGCCCGCCTCGCTGGAGCCGTCGTCCTTGCCGGCGTTGGCCGCGACGAGACCGACGACCGCGGCCAGGCCGAGGACACCGACCACGGCGGCGGCCACGATCAGGGTGCGGCGGCGGCGCTCGCGCGCCTTGTCCTTCTCTCGTTCGCGCTGGAGCCGCTCGCGCGCGGTCCCTCGGCGTTCTTGGTTGTCGCTCACGCCCCGCAAACGAACCGGGGAGGCATCCGCGTGCCTCCCCGGCCGGGTTTCCACCCGTTCGAGTTACTTCGGGGCGCGGACCCCGGCGGCCAGTTCGCCCGCCAGTTCCCGTACGGCTGCGACGGCGGCCTCGTCGCCGTCCGCGTCGAGCATCCGCTTGACGAACGCGGAGCCGACGATGACGCCGTCGGCGAAGGCGGCCACCTCGGCGGCCTGGTCCGGGTCGGAGACCCCGAGCCCGACGCAGACCGGCAGGTCGGTGGTGGCCCGGGTGCGCCGCACCAGGTCCGCCGCCTGGGCGCCGACCGACGCCCGCGTGCCGGTCACCCCCATCAGGGAGGCCGCGTAGACGAAGCCGCTGCCTGCCGCGGTGATGGTGGCGAGGCGTTCGTCGCGGCTGCTCGGGGCGACCACGAAGACGGTGGCCAGCCCGTGCTTCTCGGCGTGCTCGCGCCACAGCGCCGACTCCTGGACCGGCAGGTCGGGCAGGATGCACCCGGCGCCGCCCGCCTCGGCCAGCTCGGCGGTGAAGCGTTCCACGCCGTAGCGGTCGACCGGGTTCCAGTAGGTCATCACCAGCACCGGCTTCCCGGTCGCCGCGTGCGCCTCGCGGACGGTGCGCAGCACGTCGGCGATCCGGACCCCACCGCGCAGGGCGATGTCGTCGGCGGTCTGGATGACGGGCCCGTCGAGGACCGGATCGCTGTGCGGGAGGCCGACCTCGACCACGTCCGCGCCGCCGTCCAGCGCCGCCTTGACGGCCTCGATGCCGACCTCGACGGTGGGGAAGCCGGCGGGCAGATAGGCGATCAGGGCGGCGCGGCCCTCCGCACGGGCCCCGGCGAGGGTGCGGTTCAGCAGGTCGATGGTGCCGCTCACTTCGCGTCCCCCTGGATCTCGGCGGCGCCGTCGTCGGCGGAGGCGTCGGCCTCCACCTCGGCGTCGGTGTCGTAGAGCCCGAAATAGCGGGCGGCGGTGTCCATGTCCTTGTCGCCGCGGCCGGAGAGGTTGACGACGATCAGCCCCTCGGGGCCGAGTTCGCGGCCGACCTCCAGCGCGCCGGCGAGGGCGTGCGCGGACTCGATGGCCGGGATGATGCCCTCGGTGCGCGACAGCAGCCGCAGCGCCTGCATCGCCGCGTCGTCGGTGACGGCCCGGTACTCGCCGCGGCCGGAGTCCTTCAGATAGGCGTGCTCGGGGCCGATGCCCGGGTAGTCGAGACCGGCGGAGATCGAGTACGGCTCGGTGATCTGGCCCTCGTCGTCCTGGAGGACGTAGCTGCGCGAGCCGTGCAGGATGCCCGGCTCCCCGGCGGTGAGGGTGGCCGCGTGTTCGCCGGACTCCACGCCGTGCCCGGCCGGTTCGCAGCCGATCAGGCGCACCCCGGCGTCGGGGACGAAGGCGTGGAAGAGGCCGATGGCGTTGGAGCCGCCGCCGACGCAGGCGACGGCCGCGTCGGGCAGCCGCCCGGCGCGCTCCAGGAGCTGGCGGCGGGCCTCAACGCCGATGACCCGGTGGAAGTCGCGGACCATGGCCGGGAAGGGGTGCGGGCCGGCGACCGTGCCGAAGAGGTAGTGGGTGTGGTCCACGTTGGCGACCCAGTCGCGGAACGCCTCGTTGATGGCGTCCTTCAGGGTGCGGCTGCCGGACTTCACGGCGACGACCTCGGCGCCGAGCATCCGCATCCGGGCGACGTTGAGGGCCTGGCGCCGGGTGTCGATCTCGCCCATGTAGATGGTGCAGTCGAGGCCGAACAGGGCGCAGGCGGTGGCCGTGGCGACGCCGTGCTGGCCTGCGCCGGTCTCGGCGATGACCCGGGTCTTGCCCATGCGGCGGGTCAGCAGGGCCTGGCCCAGCACGTTGTTGATCTTGTGCGAGCCGGTGTGGTTGAGGTCCTCGCGCTTGAGGAACACCCGGGCGCCGCCCGCGTGCCCGGCGAAGCGGGGGACCTCGGTCAGGGCGCTGGGACGGCCGGTGTAGTCGGCGAGCAGTTCGCCGAGTTCGGCGACGAAGGCGGGGTCGGACTTGGCCTTGTCGTACTCGACGGCCACCTCGTCGACGGCCGCGACGAGGGCCTCGGGGATGAACTTGCCGCCGAAGGCGCCGAAGTAGCCCTCGCGGTTCGGGACCGAGCCGTCGGGATCGGGAACGAAGTAGTCACTGGGGTCGCTGGACATGGCGACGGTGCTCCTTGGGCGGGGGCGGGCGCCCCCGAAGGTGTCGGTTGGGTGCGGAGACGGATACGCGCGGGCGGACCGGGCGGGCCCGGGCGGGGTGCGTTTCCGGCTCGGGTGCGTACCGGGTCGCGTCCGGGTGCGGGCCGCGGTGGCGCGACGGACCGCCCCGTGGGGGGCGGGAGCGCACGGCGGGCGGCCGGAGGCCGGACCGGTTCGCGACGGGCGGACGGACGCGGCCGGGACACGGACGCGGCCTGCGGGCGGACGCGGCCGGGGCGGTCACGTCACCGCCGGAGCGGCCTCACACCGTGCGGGCACCGCCGTGGTCCGTGCCGCGCGCGAGCGGGCCGCGCCATCGCATGCCGTTGACCTGGCCGGGCTCGTCGCCTATGACATAGCGGACCCGGCGTCCGTGGACGCGCCGGGCGGGGGCCCGGCAGCCGCGGGGCCGGCAGCCCCGGGCGAGGCGGGCGTAGGCGCCGCCGGTCGCCGCGGGCGCGCCCGCGGCCCCCGGGCGGGGGCCCGGGGTGCTGCGGCGCGTGCGGCGGACGGCGGTCATACCGGGGTCAGCCCCGGCCGTGGCGCAGCGCGGGGTGGGCGCCGGCGGCGACGAGGTCCGCGACGGCCGCCTTGGGGTCGCGGCCGGTGACCAGGGACTCGCCGACGAGGACGGCGTCCGCGCCCGCGCGGGCGTACTCGATGAGGTCGTGCGGTCCGCGCACACCGGACTCGGCGACCTTGACGATGTGCGCCGGGATCTCGGGGGCGACGGTCTCGAAGGTGGACCGGTCGACCTTGAGCGTCTTCAGGTCGCGGGCGTTGACGCCGATGATCTTCGCTCCGGCGTCCACCGCGCGCTCGACCTCGTCCTCGTCGTGGACCTCCACGAGCGGGGTGAGGCCGATGGACTCGGCGCGCTCGATCAGGGAGACGAGTGCCTCCTGGTCCAGCGCGGCGACGATCAGCAGGGCGAGGTCCGCGCCGTACGCGCGCGCCTCCCACAGCTGGTAGGCGGTGACGATGAAGTCCTTGCGCAGGACGGGAATGTCGACCCGGGCCCGGACGGCCTCCAGGTCGGCGAGCGAACCGCCGAAGCGGCGCTCCTCGGTCAGCACGGAGATGACGGCCGCGCCGCCCGCCTCGTAGTCCGCGGCCAGTCCGGCCGGGTCGGCGATGGCGGCGAGGGCGCCCTTGGAGGGGCTGGAGCGCTTGACCTCGCAGATGACCTTGACGCCGTCGCCGCGCAGCGCTGCCACGCCGTCCTTGGCCGCGGGGGCCGTGGCGGCGCGCTCCTTGAGCTCGTCGAGGCTGACACGCGCCTGCCGTCCCGCGAGGTCGGCGCGCACACCTTCGATGATCTCGTCGAGCACACTCACGCGAGCGGCCCCCTTCCGGGACGGTGGCGAAACGGTCTGATTCAGCCCCTCGATGGTATCCGCAGGAGCGCCCGGGAACCGCATCCGGTCGCCGTCCGTCCCATTGTGTGGGACTTCCGCCCCCGCTCCCACCTGCCGTCTCAGGGCGCGAGGGCCGAGCCGAACGGCAGGTTCCGGACGACCGAGAACACCACGAGCACGCCCCCGAGGACCCACCCCCACAGCGGCGGGACCCCGATCCTCATGGGCCTCCCGCGCACCGCGCGCACCACCCAGACGGCCCACAGCACGGCGAAGACGAGATATCCGACGACGGCGGCGGCGTTCGCCGCGAACGCGGCCGCGAGGTCCCCGTGCGCGAAGGCGTGCGCGCTGCGCAGCCCGCCGCAGCCGGGGCAGTACAGCCCCGTCACGCTCAGCAGCGGGCACACGGGATAGTGCCCGGGCTCGTTCGGATCGACGGCCGCGACGAACGCGAACGCGCCCCCGACCCCGCCGAGCACCGCCAGCGGCGCGAGAAGCCGCCGTGCGAGGGGGGCCGGGGCGGCGGGGCCGCCCGGTGGGGCGGTGAGTGCCGCACGGCCCTCCGGTCCGGGCACGCCCGCCACGGCGTCACCCGGCACGCCGGGGGCGTCGGGGCCGGGCGGGGGCAGGGGCCGGGAAGGTGCGGGGTCCGGGGTCACGGGGTGATTGTGCACGGGGGAACGGCAGCGGCGCAGCCCGGCGTGCCGGGCTGCGCCGCTCGTCGGCGTCGGGGCCGGCGCGTCAGGCGGTGACGCCCTCGCGCGCGGCGGCGCGGTCGCGGGCGGCCAGCACGGCCTCGGACTCCTTCGGCGTGCCGAGGCCCGCCATCTTCATGGCGCCGCCGGCGATCGCGCCGAGGGCGATCACGGCGCAGCCGGCCCAGAAGCCCACCGGGCTGTCCGCGACCATGAAGACGCCCGCGACGCAGAAGCCGATGAAGGAGATGATGACGCCCGTCCATGCGGCCGGGGTGTGTCCGTGTCCGTGGCTGCTGCCCGCCATGAGTGTGCTCCTCGTCTGAATGTGCGCTGTCGTGAGCCGCCGCTCGTGCTGAGCCGGTCGTGCTGCGGGCCCGGGGCCCTTTCGTCATTGTCCCGCACCCGGTCGGGCGCGGTGACCGGGGGTCGGTCAGGACTCGCGGGTTGGGTCCTCGCCCCGGTCCAGGGCCTTCCACAGGTCCTCGGGCCGGTCCGGGTCGACCACGGGCGGGGCGGTGCGCCGACGGGGCGTGCCGTCGCGCTCGTAGCGGCCGGACATCGTGGGCCAGGACGCCCCGTACCGCAGGGCCAGCACCCCGGCCAGCAGGATCAGCAGTCCGCCCGCGGCCGTGACGTACGGCCAGACCGTGTGCGTCAGCGCGTCCACCGTGGCGGCGGCGTCGCCCGTGGTGCGCCCGGCCCTCTCGTCGAGCGCGGCCCGGTCGGAGGCGCCGAGCAGGGCCGCGGCCACCGCGCCGGCGCCGCTCAGGGCGAGCAGCCCGGAGACGATCAGCCGGCTTCGGCGGCGGACGGCGAAGACGGCCACCAGCGCGGCCAGTCCGACGATCGCGAGGGCGGTCGGGACGCCGGTGACGTCACCGCCCTTCGCCGCCAGGCCGACGGTCCCGCCACCGACGGACGCGGTGCCCTCGGCCCAGATCCGCCCGGCGGCGAGGAGGACGACGGTGGCGCCCGCCGCGCCGAGCAGCAGGGCCGCGGCGAGGCTGCGGCGGCCACGCCGCGCGGTCGGCTCCGCCGGGGCGGCGGCGCGGGGCTGGGGTACGGGTACGGCACTCACGCGTCCCACTATCCCCCAGCCGCCCGTGGGCCCGGTCGGCGGGCCGGGGGTCAGCCCGTGGTGGGCGTGGGCGCGAGCCGGTTCGCGGTGTGCACCGCGCGCAGGACGGCCGCCGCCTTGTTCCGGCACTCGGTGTCCTCCGCGACCGGGTCGGAGTCGGCGACGACACCCGCCCCGGCCTGGACGTACGCCGTGCCGTCGCGGAGGACGGCGGTGCGGATGGCGATGGCGGTGTCGGAGTCCCCGGCGAAGTCCAGGTAGCCGACCGCGCCGCCGTACAGGCCGCGCCGGGAGGGCTCCAGCTCGTCGATGATCTGCATGGCGCGCGGCTTGGGCGCGCCGGAGAGCGTCCCGGCGGGGAAGCAGGCGGTGAGCACGTCGAACGCGGTCCGGCCCTCGGCGACCCGGCCGGTGACGGTGGAGACGATGTGCATGACGTGGGAGTAGCGCTCGATCGACATGAAGTCGACCACCTCGACGGTGCCGGGCGCGCAGACCCGGCCCAGGTCGTTGCGCCCGAGGTCGACGAGCATCAGGTGCTCGGCGCGCTCCTTGGGGTCGGCGAGGAGTTCCTCGGCGAGGTCGTGGTCCTCCTGAGGCGTCGCGCCGCGATGGCGGGTGCCGGCGATCGGATGGACCATGGCGTGCCCGTCCTCGACCTTGACCAGGGCCTCGGGGCTGGAGCCGACGACGTCGAAGCCGTCGAAGCGGAGCAGGTACATGTACGGCGAGGGGTTGGTGGCCCGCAGCACCCGGTACACGTCCAGGGCGCTCGCCGTGCAGGGGGTCTCGAACCGCTGGGAGGGCACCACCTGGAAGGCCTCGCCGGCCCGGATGCGCTCCTTGATGTCCTCGACGGCGTCCTGGTAGTCGGCCCCGCCCCACAGCGCGGTGAACTCGGGCAGCTCGGAGGGCGGCAGCGCGGACGGGGCGGAGACCAGCGGCCGGGCGAGGTCCGCCTCCATCGCGTCGAGGCGGGCGACGGCGCCGGCGTGGGCCTCGTCGACGCCGGTGTCCGTGTCGTTGTGGTTGATCGCGTTGGCGATCAGCAGGACGCTGCCGTCCCAGTGGTCGAGGACCGCGAGGTCGGAGGTGAGGAGCATGGTCAGCTCGGGGAGCTTCAGGTCGTCGCGTTCACCGGGGCCGATCCGCTCCAGGCGGCGCACGATGTCGTAGCCGAGGTAGCCGACCATGCCGCCGGTGAAGGGGGGCATGGTCACGGCGGGGTCGTGGGTGTGCGGGGTGTGCAGGGTCTCGACGGTCGCGCGCAGGGCGTGCAGCGGGTCGCCCCCGGTGGGGACGCCGACGGGCGGGGTGCCGAGCCAGTGCGCCTCGCCGTCCCGGACGGTGAGGGTCGCGTCGGAGCGGACGCCGATGAAGGAGTAGCGGGACCAGGAGCGGCCCTGTTCGGCGGATTCCAGCAGGAAGGTGCCGGGGCGTTCGGCGGCCAGCTTGCGGTAGAGCCCGACGGGCGTGTCACCGTCGGCGAGCAGGCGGCGGACGACGGGGATGACGCGGCGGTCGGCGGCCAGCTTGCGGAACGTCTCGAGATCCATGGCGGCCGACCCTACTGGGCGGTGCGGCCGGACCGCGCGCCGGTGCCCGGGGCGGTGCCGGCGTCGGTGGTGCCGGAGGCGTCGGCGTTGCCGGTGCCCGCGTCGAGGAGCACGTCCGCGTCGAAGCAGGTGCGGTCGCCGGTGTGGCAGGCGGCACCGATCTGGTCGACCTTGACGAGGACCGTGTCCGCGTCGCAGTCGAGGGCCACCGATTTCACCCACTGGACGTGCCCGGAGGTGTCGCCCTTGACCCAGTACTCCCGGCGGCTGCGGGACCAGTAGGTGGCGCGGCCGGTGGTCAGGGTGCGGTGCAGGGCCTCGTCGTCCATCCACCCGAGCATGAGCACCTCTCCGGTGTCGTACTGCTGGGCGACGGCGGGCACCAGGCCGTCGGCGCCGCGCTTGAGGCGGGCCGCGACGGCCGGGTCGAGGGCACTGGCGGGGACACTGCTGGTCATGGGGACATTGTGCCGTGCCGGGCGGGGTGGACGTGCGGACCGTCCACGGGACGGAACCGCCGGGCGGCCGGGCCCCGCGGGGGCGGAGTCCACTGGGCGGGCGCACCGGGACCGCCGTACGCTGGCAGGCATGTCGACCCATGCCAAGCGTGAACGACTTCTGCTCGCCGATCTGTTGGAGGCCGCGGGCCCGGACGCCGCCACCCTGTGCGAGGGCTGGCGTACCCACGACCTCGCCGCCCATGTGGTCGTACGGGAGCGCCGCCCCGACGCGACCGGCGGGGCCCTGCTCAAGGCGCTCAAGGACCGGGCTGAGCGCATCCGGGCGGAGTTCACCGCCCTCCCCTACGACGAGCTGCTGCGGATGATCCGTACGGGCCCGACCCGGATGTCGCCTTTCGCGCTCAAGCAGGTGGACGAGGCGGCTAACACCGTGGAGTTCTTCGTGCACGCGGAGGACGTGCGCCGTGCGCAGCCCGACTGGACGCCCCGTGACCTGGACCCGGTCTTCGAGAGCGTGCTCTGGTCGCGGCTGGAGAAGAGCGCGCGGCTGCTCGGCCGGAAGGCGCCGGTGGGGCTGGTGCTGCGCCGCCCGGACGGGCAGACGGCGGTCGCGCGCCGCGGCACACCGGTGGTGACCGTGACCGGGGACCCCGGGGAGCTGACCCTGTTCCTCTTCGGGCGGCAGGAGGCGGCGCGGGTGGACCTGGAGGGCGAGAAGGCGGCCGTGGAGCGCATCCGGACGGCCCGGCTCGGGGTCTGAGGCGCGTCCGCGCCGGTCAGGTGGGCAGTTCGGCGCGGCGCAGGGGCGGGGAGCACAGCCCGTACACCGCTCCCGCCGCGCACACCAGGGCGCTCACCGCGAAGACGGGGGTGGTGCCCCACAGCCCGACGGCCGCACCGGTCAGGGGGAAGCTCAGCGGGGCGAGGCCGAGGCTGACGAAGGTCGCCAGCGAGGTGACCCGGCCGAGGTGCGAGGGCTCGGTGAGGGTCTGCATCAGCGCGCCGCAGAGCGAGCCGCTGACGCCGGTCAGGACGCCGACCCCGGCAGCCACGGCGACGGCGACGGCCACCTGGGGCACCAGGGCGAGGGCCGCGACGGCGGCCGAGCCGGTGAGCAGGGCCAGGCCCATGACCAGCCCGGCCCGGGGTATCCGGCCGCGTACGGCGAGCAGCAGGGAGGCGGCTCCGGAGCCCGCGGCGAAGCCCGCGAGCACCCAGCCGAGCCCCGCGGCGCCCCAGTCCCGGGCGTCGGCGAGGAGCGCGAGGCCCACGCCGAGGGGGCCGACGAAGCCGAGGTCGCCGACGGCGACGACGACGAGGAGCGGGGCGAGGACGCGGTGGCGGCGGACGTACCGGAGGCCGTCGACCAGGTCCCGCAGGAACGATCCGCCGGGGCGCGCTCCCGGCCCGCCCGCCGTGGCCGCCGCCACCGCCCCGGGGTCGCCGTCCCACGCGCCCGGCCCGGGGGCGGTGAGGCTCTCCGGGACGTCCGCCGGGGTCCGGGAGCCCGGCAGGGGCGCGATCCGCAGGGTCAGCAGCAGCGGGAGGGCGAGGGCGAAGAGCGCGCCCGCGAGCAGGAAGGCTCCGGACGCACCCCCTGCGGCCATCGCGACGCCGCCCAGGGGCGCGCCGACCACGGTGGCCCCGCGCCCGGCGAGACCGCGCATGCCCTGGATCCGGGCGAGCTGCCCGGGGGCGGCGATCCTGGGCGGCAGGGCGCCCACGGCGGGCATGAAGACCGCGTCCAGGGCCCCGAAGACCACGGCCACGGCGGCCAGCAGCCACAGTCCGGGCGCCGAGGCCCACAGCAGCGCGGCAAGCGCCAGCACGATCACGGCCCGGGCCGCGTCGCTGGTGACGACCACACGGCGCGGGCCGAGCCGGTCCGCGAGGACGCCCCCGCCGAGCATCAGCAGCGCGCGCGGCACGGCGCTCACCGCGAGCACGGCCCCCGCCTCGGCGGCGCTTCCGCCCCGGGTGGCGGCCCAGGTCAGGGCCAGGTAGTAGACGCTGTCCCCGGCGGCGGAGGCGGTGTACGCGCCGAGCCAGCGCAGCACGTTCGGGTCCCGGTGCGCGGGCCGCTCCCGCCCGTCCCCGCGAGCGGGAGCGGCGACGTCCTCGGGTGCGGGCACGGTGATCGGGGCCTCTCGGGACGTGCGGGCGGTGTGCGGGCGGTGTGCGGGCGGGCCGGTAGCGTCCCCCGGGGCCGGGGGACGCTACCGGCCCGCCCCAAAACCGGAACCACCGGGTCCGCCCTCGGTCGGCCGGGGTCGGGGCGGGGGCGGATCCGGGCCGGACAGGCGCGGGCGCGGCCCGTCTCAGCGGACCGTCTCAGCTGACGGGGTCCCCGGCCCGCCTCAGCGGACCGGGTGCCCCGCGTCCCGCAGCGTGTCCTTGACCTGGCCGATGCGCAGGTCGCCGAAGTGGAAGACGGAGGCCGCGAGGACCGCGTCCGCGCCCGCGCCGATCGCCGGGGCGAAGTCCCCGAGCCTGCCCGCGCCGCCCGAGGCGATCACCGGGATGGTGACGTGCTTGCGGACGGCCGCGATCATCTCCGTGTCGTAGCCGTCCTTGGTGCCGTCCGCGTCCATCGAGTTGAGCAGGATCTCGCCCGCGCCCAGCTTGGCCGCCCGGTGCGCCCACTCGACCGCGTCCAGGCCGGTGCCCTGGCGGCCGCCGTGGGTGGTCACCTCGAAGGAGCCGGACGGGGTGCGCCGGGCGTCCACCGAGAGGACCAGGACCTGGCGGCCGAAGCGCTCCGCGATCTCGCGGATCAGCTCGGGCCGGGCGATGGCCGCCGTGTTGACGCCCACCTTGTCGGCGCCGGCGCGCAGCAGCTTGTCCACGTCCTCGGCGGAGCGGACGCCGCCGCCGACGGTGAGCGGGATGAAGACCTGCTCGGCGGTGCGGCGGACCACGTCGTAGGTGGTCTCCCGGTTGCCGGAGGAGGCGGTGATGTCGAGGAAGGTCAGCTCGTCGGCGCCCTCGGCGTCGTAGAGCTTGGCCATCTCGACCGGGTCGCCCGCGTCCCGCAGGTTCTGGAAGTTGACGCCCTTGACGACGCGTCCGGCGTCGACGTCCAGGCAGGGGATCACACGTACCGCGAGGGTCATGCGGCACCTCCGTCGGTCGCTGCGTCTTCGGGAACGGCGGTCGCCGCGGTGTCGCCGGTGGGGGCCCGGTACGCCTCGACCTCGACCTCCACCACCAGCGAGGGGTCGACGAAGCCGGACACGATCAGCATCGACGCGGCCGGGCGGACCGCGCCGAACAGCTCCTTGTGTGCGCGGCCCACATCCTCGACGTCCCGGGCATGAGTCAGATACATACGGGTGCGGACCACATCCGCGGCGCCCAGGCCGAGTTGGCCCAGCGCGTCGAGGGCCACGCCGAAGGCCGTACGGGCCTGCTCGTACGGGCCCCCGGCGACGATCTCCCCGTCCGCCACGGAGGTGCAGCCGGAGACCAGGACCAGGCCGTTGGGCAGGGCGACGGCCCGGGAGTAGCCGAAGGACTCCTCCCAGGGGGCGTCCGAGCCGAGGCGGCGCACCGACCCGGTCATTCCGCCACCGCCGCGGCCACCGCCGCGAGCGCCTCCTCCAGCGTGAACGCCTTGGCGTAGAGGGCCTTGCCGACGATGGCGCCCTCGACTCCCTCGGGGACCAGCCCGGCGAGGGCGCGCAGGTCGTCCAGGGAGGAGACCCCGCCGGAGGCGACGACGGGCTTGTCGGTGGCGGCGCAGACGTTGCGCAGCAGTTCCAGGTTGGGGCCCTGGAGGGTGCCGTCCTTGGCGATGTCGGTGACGACGTAGCGGGCGCAGCCCTCGGAGTCGAGGCGGGCCAGGGTCTCGTAGAGGTCGCCGCCGTCGCGGGTCCAGCCGCGCCCGCGCAGGGTGGTGCCCCGGACGTCGAGGCCGACGGCGATGCGGTCGCCGTGCTCGGCGATCACCTTGGCGACCCACTCGGGGGTCTCCAGCGCGGCGGTGCCGAGGTTGACGCGCCGGCAGCCGGTGGCGAGGGCGGCGGCGAGGGAGGCGTCGTCGCGGATGCCGCCGGAGAGCTCGACCTTGATGTCCATGGCGGCGGTCACCTCGGCGATGACCTCGCGGTTGTCGCCGGTGCCGAAGGCGGCGTCCAGGTCGACCAGGTGCAGCCACTCGGCGCCGGCGCGCTGCCAGGCGAGGGCGGCCTCCAGCGGGGAGCCGTAGGAGGTCTCGGTGCCGGACTCGCCGTGCACCAGGCGGACCGCCTGGCCGTCGCGGACGTCGACGGCGGGGAGGAGTTCAAGCGTGCTGCTCACAGTGTTCCGATCCAGTTGGTGAGGAGCTGGGCTCCGGCGTCGCCGGACTTCTCGGGGTGGAACTGGGTGGCCCACAGCGCGCCGTTCTCGACGGCGGCGACGAACGGCTCGCCGTGTGTGGACCAGGTGACCTTCGGGGCGCGGATGGCCGCGTTGGCGGTCTCCAGCTCCCACTCGCGCACCGCGTAGGAGTGCACGAAGTAGTAGCGCTCCTCGGGGCCGAGGCCGGCGAAGAGTTCGCTGTCGGCGGGGGCGTCGACGGTGTTCCAGCCCATGTGGGGGACGACGGGGGCGTCCAGCGGGCCGACCGTGCCGGGCCACTCGTCGAGCCCCTCGGTCTCGGTGCCGTGCTCGATGCCCCGGGCGAAGAGGATCTGCATGCCGACGCAGATGCCCATGACGGGCCGGCCGCCGGCCAGGCGGCGGCCGACGACCCAGTCGCCGCGGGCCCGCTTGAGACCGTCCATGCAGGCGGCGAAGGCGCCGACACCGGGGACCAGGAGCCCGTCGGCGTTCATGGCGGTGTCGTAGTCGCGGGTGATCTCGACGTCCGCGCCGACGCGGGCGAGGGCGCGCTCGGCGGAGCGCACGTTGCCGAAGCCGTAGTCGAAGACGACGACCTTCTTCATTCCGCTCACTCCGCTCACTCCCAGATTCCCTGGATCCGCAGCACTCCGGCGACCAGGCACATGAACGAGGCCCCGGCGAGGAGCACGATCACGCCCCGGGGCATGCCCTGCCTGGAGAAGGAGTAGACGCCCCCGGCGAGGAAGAGTCCGACGACGATGAGGATGGTGGACAGACCGGTCATCGAGTTACAGGGCGCCCTTCGTGGAAGGCAGGATGCCGGCCGCGCGCGGGTCACGCTCCGAGGCGTAGCGCAGGGCTCGGGCGAGGGCCTTGAACTGGCACTCGACGATGTGGTGGGCGTTGCGTCCGTAGGGGACGTGGATGTGCAGGGCGATCTGCGCCTGGGCCACGAAGGACTCGAAGATGTGCCGCGTCATCGTGGTGTCGTAGGTGCCGATCATGGGCGCCATGTTCTCGGGCTCGGTGTGCACGAGGTACGGGCGGCCGGAGAGGTCCACGGTCACCTGGGCGAGGGACTCGTCCAGCGGCACGGTGCAGTTGCCGAAGCGGTAGATGCCGACCTTGTCGCCGAGGGCCTGCCGGAAGGCGGCGCCGAGGGCGAGGGCGGTGTCCTCGATGGTGTGGTGGGTGTCGATGTGCAGGTCGCCGTCGGTCTTGACGGTGAGGTCGAACAGACCGTGGCGGCCGAGCTGGTCGAGCATGTGGTCGTAGAAGCCGACGCCGGTCGCGACATCGACCTTGCCGGTGCCGTCGAGGTCGATCTCGACGACGACCGAGGTCTCCTTGGTGGTCCGCTCCACGCGGCCGATGCGGCTCATGCGCTCTGCTCCTTCGGGGGTGTGGGGCCGTCCCCCACGAGAGACTTCACTTCACGGACGGCGGCGAGGAAGACGTCGTTCTCCTCGGGGGTCCCGGCGGTGACCCGCAGCCGGCCGGGGACGCCGTTGTCCCGGACGAGGACGCCCTGGTCGAGGATGCGCCGCCATGCCTCGTGGGCGTCCTCGAAGCGGCCGAACTGGACGAAGTTGGCGTCGGACTCGGTCACGTCGAAGCCCATGCCGCGCAGTTCGGCGACCAGCCGGTCCCGCTCGGTCTTCAGCCGGTCGACGTAGCCGAGCAGGGTGTCGGTGTGCTCCAGCGCGGCCAGTGCGGTGGCCTGGGTGACGGCGGAGAGGTGGTACGGCAGGCGGACCAGCTGCACCGCGTCGACCACGGCCGGGTGCGCGGCGAGGTAGCCGAGGCGGAGCCCGGCCGCGCCGAAGGCCTTGGACATGGTGCGGGAGACGACCAGATGGGGGCGCCCGTCGAGCAGGGAGAGCAGTGACTCGCGGTGGCTGAACTCGACGTACGCCTCGTCCACCACGACCAGTGAGGGCCGGGCGGCCTGCGCCGCCTCGTACAGGGCCTCGACCGTGGCACGGTCCACGGCGGTGCCGGTGGGGTTGTTGGGCGAGGTGATGAACACGACGTGCGGGCGGTGCTCGGCGATCGCGGCCGAGGCGGCGGCGGTGTCGAGGGTGAAGTCCTCGCGGCGGGGGCCGGAGATCCAGCCGGTGCCGGTGCCCCGGGAGATCAGTCCGTGCATCGAGTACGAGGGCTCGAAGCCGATGGCGGTGCGGCCGGGCCCGGCGAAGGTCTGCAGCAGCTGCTGGATGACCTCGTTGGAGCCGTTGGCCGCCCACACCTGGGCGCTGCCGACCTCGTAGCCGGTGGTGCGGGTGAGGTAGCGGGCCAGTTCGGTGCGCAGCTCGACCGCGTCCCGGTCGGGGTAGCGGTTGAGGTGGCGGGCGGCCTCGCGGACCCGTTCGGCGATCCGCTCGACGAGCGGATCCGGGAGCGGGTACGGGTTCTCGTTGGTGTTGAGGCGGACGGGGACGTCCAGCTGGGGCGCGCCGTAGGGGGACTTGCCGCGCAGCTCCTCGCGGATGGGCAGGTCGTCGATGCCGAGGGGCGCCCGGGTGGCGGGGGTGGCGGTCACTGTCCGGGGACCTTCCAGTCGAAGCGCGCCTTCATGGCGGCGCCGTGCGCGGGCAGGTCCTCGGCCTCGGCGAGGGTCACCACGTGGCGGGTGATCTCGGCGAGGGCGTCCCGGGTGTAGTCGACGACGTGGATGCCGCGCAGGAAGGACTGCACGGAGAGCCCGGAGGAGTGGCAGGCGCAGCCGCCGGTGGGCAGGACGTGGTTGGACCCGGCGGCGTAGTCGCCGAGGGAGACGGGCGCCCAGGGGCCGACGAAGATCGCGCCGGCGTTGCGGACGCGGTCGGCGAGGGCGGCCGCGTCGGCGGTCTGGATCTCCAGGTGTTCGGCGCCGTACGCGTCGACCACCTTGAGGCCGTCCTCGATGCCGGAGACCAGGACGACGGCGGACTGGCGGCCGGCGAGGGCGGGCTTGATCCGGTCCTCGACGTGCTTGGTCGCGGCGACCTGCGGGACGAGTTCGCGCTCGACGGCGGCGGCCAGTTCCTCGGAGTCGGTGACGAGGACGGCGGCGGCAAGCGGGTCGTGCTCGGCCTGGCTGATCAGGTCGGCGGCGACGTGCACCGGGTCGGCGGTGGCGTCGGCGAGGATCGCGATCTCGGTCGGACCGGCCTCGGCGTCGATGCCGATACGGCCGGTGAAGTAGCGCTTGGCGGCGGCGACCCAGATGTTGCCGGGGCCGGTGACCATGTTCGCGGGGGCGCAGGACTCGGTGCCGTAGGCGAACATCGCGACGGCGGTGGCGCCGCCGGCCGCGTAGACCTCGTCGACGCCGAGGAGGGCGCAGGCGGCCAGGATGGTCGGGTGGGGCAGGCCGCCGAACTCCTGCTGCGCCGGGGAGGCGAGGGCGAGGGAGGGTACCCCGGCCTCCTGCGCCGGGACCACGTTCATGATCACGGACGAGGGGTAGACGGAGCGGCCGCCGGGCGCGTACAGGCCGACGCGGTCGACCGGAACCCACTTCTCGGTCACGGTGCCGCCGGGCACGACCTGGGTGGTGTGGTCCTTGCGGCGCTGGGCGCGGTGGACGATCCGGGCGCGGCGGACGGACTCCTCCAGCGCCTCCCTGACCGCGGGGTCCAGCTCGGCGAGGGCCTTCTCCAGGGCCTGGCGCGGCACCCGGACGCTCTCCAGCTCGACGCCGTCGAACCGGCGGGCGTACTCGATCAGCGCCGCGTCGCCCCGATGGTGCACGTCCTCGCAGATCGGGCGCACCTTCTCCAGGGCGGCCGCGACGTCGAAGTCGGCACGGGGCAGCAGCTCGCGCAGGGCGGTTCCCTCGGGGAGGGCGTCGCCGCGCAGATCGATTCGAGAGATCACGCGGTCAATTCTCTCAGACGCCCAGAGGCGTCCGTTTCCCGTATCAGTGGCTGATACGGAACGGGTCGCGGACGGGACGCGTGAAGGGCGGTGGCGGGTGCCGGGCAGGTGGCTTCCCGGAGGCGGAACCGCGCGTCACATCCGCACCGTCCCTCCCGGCGGCTCGATCGAGCCACCCCGTTTCCCTCGGGACGACCATCACCACTAGCGTTCAGGCCGTCACGCAGCGGGAAGAACGTCTGTACGAGCCAAGGAAGCGGAGGGCGGCAGTGACCGAGCCGCGCGACGGCGGGCCGCCGGAGGATCTGAGCCCGGCCGAAGCAGCCATGTGGAACGCCTACCGGAACGGCAGCACCCTCGATCTCAGCGACACCGACCCGCTGCAGAACAACCCCTTCTCCCCCTTCCCCTGGGGGCCGGAACGTATCGTGCGCGCCTCCGTGGTGGCCCGGCTGCTGCTGCACGGCCCGGAGGCGCGGCCCGGGCGGGTGGCCGCGCTGAAGCTCCGGGGCCTGCAGATCACCGGCACCCTCAAGCTCGCGGGCGGCAGCATCGCCCCGTACGTGGAGCTGAGCGGCTGCCGCTTCGAGAGCGAACTCCTCATGCCCGAGGCGCACTTCGCGACCGTGCGGCTGATCAGTTGCGCGATCCCGCGGATCGAGGCGGCCCGGCTGCGCACCGAGGGCGATCTGCATCTGCCGCGCTGCCGGGTGGACCACGGCATCCGGCTGACCGACGCGCAGATCGGCACGGACCTGCTGATGAACCAGATCCACGTACGGCCGGACCGGCGCGGCCGGGCGATCACGGCGGACGGGCTGTCGGTGGCGCAGGACCTCCAGGCCGAGCTGATCGAGACCTACGGGGAGGTCAGTCTGCGCGGCGCCAAGATCGGCGTGTCGCTGAGCCTGCGCGGCAGCCGGCTGCGCGCGGCGGCGGACCGGCGGGCGCTGAACGCGCCGCAGCTCAGTGTGGAGCGGACGCTCTACCTGACCGGGGCGTGGGTCAGCGAGGCGACCGGCGACCAGGGGGCCACTCCCCCGTTCGGCACGGTGACCGGCGGCGCGGTGGGCGGGGCGGCCGGGCGCGGGTCGCGGCTGCAGCCCTTCGAGTGCCACGGCGGGGCGCGGCTGGACGACGGCCGTTTCGGCGACTCCGTCGACCTGAACGGCGCCCGGTTCCTGCTCGGGCCGCGCGAGGAGCTGTCGCTGCGCCGGATCACCTCGCCGGAGCTGCGGTTCAACGCGGAGCGGCCCGAGGAGGGCCGGGTGGTCCTCAACGGCGCCAAGGTGGTCACCCTGATCGACCTGGCGGCGAGCTGGCCGGGGCCGGGCGGGCTGGCGATGAACGGCTTCGTCTACGAGAACCTGGTGCCGCAGGAGCTGTTCCCCCTCTCCCGGCGGCTGGAATGGGTCGCCTCGGCCACCCCGGAGTACTCCCCGGAGCCGTACGAGCGCCTGGCGACCGTGCTGCGCAACAGCGGCGAGGACGCGGACGCACGCGAGGTCCTGCTGGCCAAGCAGCGGCGGCGGCGCGAGACCCTGCCGCTGGCGGCGAAGCTGTGGGGTTTCCTCCAGGACTGGACGGTGGCCTACGGCTACCGGCCGGGGCGGGCGGCCCTGTGGATGGCGGTGCTGTGGGGGGTGGGGACGCTGACCTTCGCGCAGGTCGATCCGCCGCCGTTCAAGAAGGACGAGCACCCGGTGTGGAATCCGGCGCTCTACTCCCTGGACCTCCTCGTCCCGGTGATCAATCTCGGCCAGGACGGCCACTGGAGACTTGACGGCAGATGGCAGTGGGCCGCGGCGGCTCTGGTGTTGCTGGGGTGGATTCTGGCGACCACCGTGGCGGCCGGGGCGTCGCGGCTCCTGCGTCGCAGCTGAGGTCTCCGGGACAGCCGAGGCCGCTTCCTTTACCTTCTCTTGACCTGCTCCCGAGCAACCTTCCCGCCGCCACCAAAGCTTCACAGCGACCCTCTGGCGCCTGGTTCACCTGCGGTTTTCAATGGTCCGCACCATGTCTCTGCTGCGAGCCGCGATGCGTACCGCGCGCATGATCCGGCACACCCCCCGGTTGTCCGACGGCCTCGTGCCGGACGACGCGGTGCTGCTCGACGCCCCCGACGCCCGCCTCGGCCCGGCTCTGGTCGCGGCCGCCGACGGCGCCTTCGGACAGGTCGCGGCGCTGCTCGCGACCACACGGAATTCAGCCGAATGGGAGACCCGGGACCGCTATGTGCTGCGGCTGGCCGCCTTCGCCCGGAACCGGGACGACTGGCTCGCCGACTGGCTGCGCGCCGCGCCCCGGGACGCCGACGCGCTGCTGGTGAAGGCGCAGCTCGCGGTGGACCGCGCCTGGGAGTCGCCGGCCCGCGCAGAACGGCTGCGCGAGCTGGGCCCGCTGATCGACGCGGCGGCCCTGGCCGCGCCCGGGGACCCGGTGCCCTGGCGCCTCGCCCTGGACCACGCCCGGGGCACCCACGCCTCGCACTCGGCCTTCGAGGCCCTGTGGGAGCAGGCGCTGCGCCGTTCCCCGCACCACTACGGCTGCCATGTGGCGGCCCTGACGTACCTGTCCGCGCAGTGGTACGGCTCGCACCGGGAGTGCTTCGCCTTCGCCGAGGACGCCGCCCTGGACGCGCTGCCCGGGTCCTTGGTGCGGGCGCTGCCGGTGCGGGCGGCCTTCGCGCAGCTGATGACCGGCCGGGTGGCGTCCTCGGTGCAGGCCGACCGGGTGGAGGCCGCCGCCGACCTGGCCATCGAGCTGTCCGCGGACTACGCACCCGGCGATCCCTGGCCGGCCGAGGTCCGCAATCTCCTCGCCCATGTCCTGGTGGCCCGGGGCCGGTGGGCGGACGCCCTGGAGCAGTTCCGGCGGATCGGCCCGTACGCCGCCTCCTTCCCGTGGGCCGCGGTCGCGGAGGACCCGCTCGGCCAGTTCCTGAGGGTGCGGGACGCGGTGCGGATCGAGGTCGCGTGCGGGATGCCCCTGCGCGGGGTCCGCCGCCGGCCGGCCGGCCATTACGCTTGACCGCTGTGACCACCGCTCGCCTGCCCCTCTTCCCCCTGAACACGGTGCTGTTCCCGGGCCTCGTGCTGCCGCTGAACGTCTTCGAGGAGCGTTATCGCGCCATGATGCGCGAGTTGCTGAAGGCGGACGGGGAGGAGCCCCGGCGCTTCGCCGTCGTCGCCATCCGCGACGGCCGGGAGGTGGCCCCCACCTCCCCCGGTATGCCCGACCCGACGGCCGTGCGGGAGCTGGGCCCGGCGGCGGGCTTCGGCGCGGACCCGATCCAGGCGTTCCACCGGGTGGGCTGTGTCGCGGACGCGGCGACGATCCGGGAGCGGGCGGACGGCAGCTTCGAGGTGCTGGCCACCGGGACGACCCGGGTCCGGATCCTGTCGGTGGACGCGAGCGGGCCCTTCCTGACCGCCGAGCTGGAGGAGATCCCCGAGGCGGCCGGAGACGGCGCGGGCACCCTCGCGGAGGGCGTGCTCCGGGCCTTCCGCAGCTACCAGCAGCGGCTGGCGGGCGCGACCGAGCGGTCCCTGTCCACGGGGGCCGAACTGCCGGACGACCCCTCGGTGGTGTCCTATCTGGTCGCCTCGGCGGCGAGGCTGGACATCCCGGCCAAGCAGCGCCTGCTCCAGGCCCCGGACACCGCGACCCGGCTGCGCGAGGAGCTGACGGTGCTGCGCGCGGAGACGGCGGTCCTGCGGCACCTGCCGTCGCTGCCGGCGACCGAGCTGACGCAGCGGCCGACCAGCCCGAACTGACCGCCCGGCACCGGCCGGCGGGCGGGTTCCGCCGAGCGGTACCGACCGACGCGAGAGACGACGACCGACGTGGCGAAGAAGGCGCAGAAGCGGCAGCCGGGCGGCACCCCGGCGACGGTGGCCCTGGCGGCGGCCGGCACCCCCTACACCCTCCACTCCTACGAGCACGACCCCGCCTCCCCCTCCTACGGCGAGGAGGCGGCCGAGGCCCTCGGGGTCTCCCCGGACCGGGTGTTCAAGACCCTGGTCGCGGACGTCGACGGCACCCTGACCGTGGCGGTGGTCCCGGTCGCGGGCCGGCTCGACCTGAAGGCCCTGGCGACCGCGGTCGGCGGGAAGCGCGCCACGATGGCGGACCCGGCCGCGGCCGAGCGCACCACGGGCTACGTGCGGGGCGGCATCTCCCCGCTGGGCCAGCGCAAGCGGCTGCCCACGGTGCTGGACGCCTCGGCGTCGGAGCACGAGACGATCTGCGTCTCGGCGGGCCGCCGGGGCCTGGAGGTCGAACTGGCCCCGGACTCCCTGCGCACCCTGACCGCGGCGACCCTGGCCCCGATCACCCGGCCCTGAGGCCTGTCCGAGCGCTCCCGCAGGACCTCGGTGTCCGACCCGGTCTTCCGCCGGGTGCAGGGCCGGCCGGGCCGGCGGAGTGCGGACCGGCTCCCGGAGACGTGCGACGCAGGTCACATCCGGGCCGTGTCACATCCCGTGAGCCGGAATCCGTCACAGGGGTGAATCCATCGGCACGGCGAAGGAGCACCCACCATGGACGCCCGTCTGAACGTCGTCGCGAGCCCGACGGCCGGCAAGCTCGTCAAGCACCTGGTCGCGGCGAACGCGGCGCTCTCGGACTCCGGTCTGCCTCTCACCACCCAGGAGCTGGTGAAGATCCGCGCCAGCCAGATCAACGGCTGCGGCGCCTGCCTCGACATGCACACCAAGGAGGCCGAGGCGGCGGGTGAGACCGCCCTGCGGCTGCACCTCGTCGCCGCCTGGCGGGAGGCCACCGTCTTCACCGAGGCCGAACGCGCGGCCCTGGAGCTGACCGAGCAGGGCACCCGGATCGCGGACGCGGCCGGCGGGGTGTCCGACGAGGTCTGGGCGAACGCGGCCCGGCACTACGACGAGGAGCAGCTCGTCGCGCTGGTGTCCCTGATCGCCCTGATCAACACCTTCAACCGGCTGAACGTCATCACCCGCCGGCCCGGCGGCGACTACCGCCCCGGCCGGTTCTCCTGACCGTCCGGACCGGGTCCGCCGCCGGCGCGCGTCCGCACCGGCGGCAAAGCCGCGTTCACGCGTCCCGCGGGGGCCAGTGCTGATCGGCCCCGGGCGCGGGCCAGGAGTGCTCCGGCTCGGGGTCGTCCGGGGCGAAGAGGGCGGTGAGGCCCAGATGGGTCACCATCGCGGTCAGCGACCAGGCCAGCAGGGCGCCCTTGGCCCGCAGCTGGAGGTACGCGTCGAAGGTGACGCCCTCACCGGCCTCGCGCGCCCGCTCGGCCACGTCCTGGCCGGGGCCGAGCCAGACGCCGATGCCCCACCCCACCAGCGAGGCCAGCAGCCCGCCGAGGGCGAGGGCCACCACCAGCGCGACACCGCCGCGCCGCCGGAAGAGGAAGACGGCCGCCGCGCTGAGCACACCCAGCCCGGCCGCCAGCAGGACGAACGTTCCGTCCGCCCCGATGGACTCCTCGCCCTCCGTGTTCCTGAGGAAGACCGCGGTACCGTCCGAGACCAGCGGCACCCGCGGCGCGAGCCACAGCCACAGCAGCCCGAGGACGACACCGAGGACGGTGACACCGGCCAGCACGATCCCCGCGTCCCGCAGGTCCCGGCGCAGCTCCGCGCGCCTGGCCTCCGCGTCCTGCGGGCCCTCGCCCCAGGGTTTGCCGGGGGGCACGGGTCCGGCCTCGGGCGCCCGCCACGGGTTGCCGTCGCCGTTCCCGTTCCCCTTGCCGGACGAGGACGACGAGGAGGACGAGGAGGACGACGGCTGGTGCGGTGGCGTCAGAGGTGCGGTCACCCCGCCATCGTGCCAGGCCCGCCCGAGTGACGCCTCACCGGACCGGGACCCCGCACATGAGGGGCCGGGGTGGTGTCCGGCACTGATCCGCCGGACGCGTCCCCGAGCTCACCGGGCCGTACACCTAGCGGACCGCGGCCCGCCGGTACGCCCAGGTCGCCACCGCCAGGGAGACCACGCCGACGACCGCGCACACCGTGAGGTCGACGGCGACCGCCGCCCAGTCCGGGTGGGCGTCGAAGGTGCGCGCCAGGGCCTCGACCCCGTAGGTGGAGGGGAGCAGGTCGCGCGCGTAGGAGATTGGTCCGGGCATCCGCTCTGCCGGGAGGACGCCGAGCAGCAGGGCGGCCGACATCCCGAGCTGCCCTAGCAGGGTGGCCAGCTCCTGGCGCGGCGCGAGGAGGCCCAGCGCCGCGCCCAGCCCCGCGAGGGCGGCCCCGGAGAGCGGGACGACGGCGACGAGCACCCACAGATGCGTCAGCGGCAGCCCGAAGAGGACCGACCCGGCCACGGCGGTGACGACGGTCCCCGGCACGGTGAAGGAGGCGTACGCGCCCGCCGCGCCGAGCACCACGGCCGCCGGTGGCACCGGCAGCGTCGCGTAGTGGTCGAGCCCGCCGCCGGCCCGCAGCTGCCCGAAGTACTGGGCGAGGAGGTTGAGCGCGACGAAGGCGACCACGAGGACGCTGGCGCCCGCGACGACCGCCCGGGCCTCCGAGCCGCCGTCCACCACCCCGCGCATCAGGACCATGATCCCGACGGACTGGAAGGTGGCGACGAAGAGCAGCGGTATCCGCGCGACCCGGGCCCGGGAGAGCTGCGCCCGGTAGACCGCGGCGAGCGCGGGCAGCAGCCTGGCCGCGGGAGCGAGCGGTGCGGCGGTGCGCTCCCGCGTCCCGCCACGTGCGGTGGTCGTCCCGGGGGACTCAGCGGACACGATGCTCACGCCTTGACCAGACCTTTCGTCGCATTTCCACCGAGGGCCAAGTAGACGTCCTCCAGGCTCGGGGTGGCCAGGGTGAAGTCGTCCAGCGCGGCGAACGCGGCACCACCGGTCACGGCGGCGACGGCGGCCCGCGCGTGGTCGGGGGCCAGCCGCAGGACCCAGCGCCGCCCGGACTCCTGGGCGAGGTCGCGCAGGGCGGCGACCTCGGGGACGTCGATGGGCGCCCGCTCCCGCCAGACCAGTTCGACGCGGACCTCTCCGGCCACCCGCTCCTTCAGCCCGGCGGGGGTGTCGCAGGCGATGACCCGGCCGCGGTCGAGGACGGCGACCCGGTCGAGGACCGTCTCCGCCTCGATGACGTTGTGGGTGACGAGCAGGACGGTGGCGCCGTGCTGCTCCCGGCGGCGGTCGACGGCCGCCCAGACCGCCCGTCGGGCGACCGGGTCCATGCCGGTGGTCGGCTCGTCCAGGACCAGCACCGGCCGGTGGCCCACCAGGGCGGCGGCGAAGCAGGCGAGCCGCCGCTGGCCCCCGGAGAGGCGGCGGACGGGACGGGAGGCGAGGTCGTCGAGTCCGAGTTCGCCGAGGACCGCGTCCCGCTCGGCGCGTGCCTCGGCCGCCGCGAGCCCGCGCAGCCGCCCGGTGGTCTCGGCGGCGAGGGCGACGGTCATGTCGTCGAGGGCGGTGGACTCCTGGCCGAGGTAGCCGATCAGGCGGGCGGCCCGCTCGGGGTGCCGCACCAGGTCGTGGCCGAGGACCTCGACACTGCCGGAGTCGGGGCGCATCAGCCCGGTGAGCTGGCGCACCACGGTGGACTTCCCGGCCCCGTTGGGGCCGAGCAGGCCGAAGATCTCGCCCTCCCGGACGTCGAGGCAGATCCCGTCGCTGGCCCGGACCTCGGGCGTTCCCGGCGCCCCCCGGCGTCCGCGCACGGCGGGGTACGTCTTGACCAGGTCCCGCACCTCGCACACCGTACTCACGAGGTACGAGACTACGGGGTCCGCCCGCCCCGGATGCCCTCGGGCCCCGGCTGCTCACCCCGGGGGGTGTGTTCGGCGGCCGTGCGCAGGTCGATCTCGCGCCAGAAACCGGCCCGGATCGCGTACCGGTCGTGCTCGTCGATCTGGTCGTCCTTGTGGGCGAGGAGGCCGAACCGGGCCGCGTAGCGCAGGAGTTCCCCGTCGATCCGGTGCGGAATGCGGGGGTAGAGGACGGAGAGGCCCTGGACGTGCCCGGCCTCGGGGAGCCGTTCGACCCAGCGGCGGGCGAAGACCTGGCCCACTTCGAAGGGGTCGCCGCCGACGGTGGTGATGTCCTCCTCGCGGTCCGCCCAGCGCTGCTCGGCGCTGGTGAGCTGGGCGAGGGTGGGCAGGGACGCGGTCTCGGGCGGTTCGCCCGGGCCGCCGCCGGGGCGCTCGACCCAGCCCTTGTCGGAGGACCAGCGCAGGGTGGCGCCCGCCGGGGGGTGCGCGGGCGGCGCGGTCGGCGGATGCGCGTGGGCGTGCAGGGAGGAGGCGAGGTCCTTGGGGGTGGGAACGCCCTTGTGCCCGGCCGCGGGCGGGGCGGCCGGGGGGCCCGGGTGCTGCTCGGCGGCGGGGGCGGTGCCGTTGCGCGAGGCGGCCTCGGCGGCCTCCGCGGCGCGCTCGGCGGAGGCGGCGAGGGCCGACTCGGGCAGCGGCGCGGAGAGGATGGCGGCGATCTCGGGCCGGGGCGCGGGCTGCGGGGCGCAGACGCCGCCGAGGTCCTTGGCGCGGACCGCGCGGGTGATCCACGCCCGGTCCAGTACGCGCCGTTCGTCGGCCTCGGCGACCAGGTCCTCGGACTGGTTGTAGTCGCCGTCGGCGGCCTGCACGGCCCAGAGGTGGACGGCGACGCCGTGTTCCTTGGCGGACATCAGACCGGGCAGCAGATCGCCGTCGCCGGTGACCAGGACGACGTCCGAGCAGGCCCGGTTGCGGGCCAGTTCGGTGAGTTCGGCGTGCATGGCCGCGTCGACGCCCTTCTGCGCCCAGCGGCCGTCGCTGCGGGTCAGGGCGCCGAGCCGGACGGTGACCCGGGGCATCACGCGCAGTCTGCGGTGCTCGGGCTGGGGCACGCGGTCGGGCGCCCCGTCGAACCAGTAGATGCGCAGCAGGGGGCGTTCGGTGTCGGCCTCGGCGAGGTCGCGCAGGCCCTGGACGAGCGAGGCGTGGTCGACGGTGATCCGTGACCGGGCCGGTTCTCCCGCGAGAAGGCTCGCGGCGGCGCCGAGCAGATATCCGGCGTCCACCAGGACGACGCAGCGGTCCACGCGTTCCACCCTCTTTCGGGGACTCCTCCGCGGACGGCTCCGGGAGCCGCGCGGGCTTCGGGTGTTCAGGGCCGGAAGAGGCCCGGACCAGGGATCGTTCCGGCTCTCCTTCGAGTCTGCCCGACCGGGGGAGGCTTGACGGCCGGAACTCGATCTTCGGCGTGGCGGATCGGTCGGGGAAGGGTCCCGGACGGTCGACTACGGTCCGCAATGATCCAAAATGCGCGGGTAATTCCGGTGTGTGAGTCTGGTCGCGGCCCAAGGTCCAGACCCTCACAGGAGGCACCATCATGGCCAAGAACAAGAACCGAGATCGCGACCGGAAGCAGTCGCCCGCCGAGCGCGGCCAGCAGGCGGCCCGCAAGTCCTCGATGGAGGCGGAGGCGGAGCACCGCATGACGCAGGTCACGCCCGCCGACGTGGCGAGCAAGGGCCGGCAGAAGCGCTTCGGCCACAACTGACGCCGGTCCGGGACCGACGCAGGTACTGATCAGCAGAAGGGGCGCGCCCGTGACGACGGGCGCGCCCCTTCTGCGTGCGCCGAGGCGCTGCGCCGGCTCCCTGCGCCAACCCGCTGCGACGGAAGGCGCGTACGGTCTCCGCGTGTACGACGGGTGCGGGTGAGGGCCGGGACCGGCGTGGGCGGTCAGCCCGCCAGGCAGGACGGTCCGAGCAGCACCTTCAGGTCGCCGAAGAGCGCCGGGTCCGGCTGCACCCGGTGCCGGTCGAGCCGCAGCACGGTGGTCTTGCGCGGCCCCTGGAGCTTGATCCGCACCTCGGTGTTCCCCTTGTGGTGACTGAGGATCTCGCCGAGCCGGGTCACCATCGGCGGGGTGACCTTGACCGTCGGAATGGTCACCACCACCGGCGCGTTGGTCCCGGCCGAGGACAGGTCGGGGACCTGGAGTTCCATCGCGACCAGCCGGGGCACGTCCTCCCGCTTGTCCAGGCGGCCCTTGACGAAGACGACGGTGTCCTCGACGAGCTGGGTGGAGACCAGCTGGTAGGTGGCCGGGAAGAACATGCACTCGATCGAGCCGGCCAGGTCCTCCACCGTGGCGATGGCCCAGGCGTTGCCCTGCTTGGTCATCTTCCGCTGGAGGCCGGAGATGATGCCGCCGATGGTGACGACCGCGCCGTCCGCGTGCTCACCGCCGGTGAGCTGGGAGATCGCCGCGTCCGCCTTGTCGGACAGGACGTGCTCGATACCGAAGAGGGGGTGGTCGGAGACATAGAGGCCGAGCATCTCGCGCTCCTGCGCGAGGAGGTAGGACTTGTCCCACTCCACGTCGGAGAACTCGACGTCCAGGCCGAAGCCCGGCTCGTCGCTCTCCTCCTCGCCCATGCCGCCGAAGAGGTCGAACTGCCCCTCGGCCTCCTTGCGCTTGACCGCCACCACGTTGTCGATCATCGGTTCGTGGTGGGCGACCAGGCCCTTGCGGGTGTGGCCCATCTCGTCGAAGGCGCCGGCCTTGATCAGGGACTCGATGGTGCGCTTGTTGCAGACCACGGCCTCGACCTTGTCGAGGAAGTCGGGGAAGGAGCTGTACTTCCCCTTCGCCTTGCGGCTCTTGATGATCGACTCGACCACGTTCTGTCCGACGTTGCGGACGGCGGTGAGACCGAAGAGGATCACGTCGTCGCCCTGGGCGGCGAAGTTGGACATGGACTCGTTGACATTGGGCGGCAGGACCCGGATGCCCATGCGGCGGCACTCGTTCAGATAGACGGCCGACTTGTCCTTGTCGTCCTTCACCGAGGTGAGCAGGGCCGCCATGTACTCGGCGGGGTGGTTGGCCTTGAGGTAGGCCGTCCAGTAGGAGACCAGGCCGTACGCGGCGGAGTGCGCCTTGTTGAACGCGTATCCGGCGAACGGGACCAGCACGTCCCACAGGGCCTGGATGGCCTCGTCGCTGTAGCCCTTCTTCCGGGCGCCCGCCTGGAAGAGGACGAAGTTCTTCGCCAGTTCCTCGGGCTTCTTCTTGCCCATCACGCGGCGGAGGATGTCGGCCTCGCCGAGCGAGTACCCGGCGATGATCTGGGCGGCCTTCTGCACCTGCTCCTGGTAGACGATCAGGCCGTAGGTGACGTCGAGGACCTCCCTGAGGGGTTCCTCGAGCTCCTTGTGGATCGGCGTGATCTCCTGCTGCTTGTTCTTGCGCAGCGCGTAGTTGGTGTGCGAGTTCATGCCCATCGGGCCCGGGCGGTAGAGCGCGGACACGGCGGAGATGTCTTCGAAGTTGTCGGGCTTCATCAGCCGCAGCAGGGACCGCATGGGCCCGCCGTCGAACTGGAAGACACCGAGGGTGTCGCCGCGCTGGAGGAGTTCGAAGGTCTTGGGGTCGTCCAGCGGCAGGGAGAGCATCTCCAGGTCGATGCCCTTGTTGGACTTCACCATCTTGACGGCGTCGTCCATGATCGTCAGGTTGCGCAGGCCGAGGAAGTCCATCTTGAGCAGGCCGAGGGCCTCGCACTGCGGGTAGTCCCACTGCGTGATGGTGACGCCGTCGGTGTGCCGGACCCATACGGGGACGTGCTCGGTGATGGTCTCGCTGGACATGATGACGCCGGCGGCGTGCACGCCCATCTGCCGGACCAGGCCCTCGACGCCCTTGGCGGTGTCGATGACCTTCTTCACGTCCGGCTCGTTCTCGTACATGCTCCGGATCTCGCCCGCCTCGCTGTAGCGCGGGTGGGAGGGGTCCGTGATGCCGTTGAGGTCGATGCCCTTGCCGAGGACGTCCGCGGGCATCGCCTTGGTGAGCCGGTCGCCCATCGCGTACGGGTAGCCGAGGACGCGGGCCGAGTCCTTGATGGCGTTCTTCGCCTTGATCTTGCCGTAGGTGCCGATCATGGCCACCTTGTCGGCGCCGTACTTCTCGGTCACGTACCGGATCACCTCGACGCGCCTGCGCTCGTCGAAGTCGATGTCGACGTCGGGCATCGAGACGCGCTCGGGGTTGAGGAACCGCTCGAAGATCAGCCCGTGGGTGAGCGGGTCGAGGTCGGTGATGCCCATGGCGTACGCGACGATCGAGCCGGCCGCCGAACCACGGCCGGGGCCGACCGCGATGCCCTGCTTCTTCGCCCACATGATGAAGTCGGCGACCACGAGGAAGTACCCGGGGAAGCCCATCGAGATGATGGTGTCCATCTCGTACTCGGCCTGCTTGAGGCGGTCCTCCGGGATGCCGTCCGGGTAGCGGCGGTGCATGCCGCGCATGGTCTCCTCGCGGAACCAGCTCACCTCGGTGTGGCCCTCGGGGATGTCGAACTTCGGCATCAGGTTGCGCTCGACGAACATGCCCTCGGTGTCGACCTGCTCGGCTACGAGGAGGGTGTTGGCGCAGCCCTCCTGCCAGGCGTCCGAGGAGTCGATGGCGTACATCTCGTCCGTGGACTTCAGGTAGTAGCCGGTGCCGTCGAACTTGAAGCGGTCGGGGTCCGAGAGGTTCTTGCCGGTCTGGATGCACAGCAGGGCGTCGTGGGCGGTGGCCTCGTGCGCGTAGGTGTAGTGCGAGTCGTTGGTGACCAGGGGCGGGATGCCGAGCTTCTTGCCGATCTCCAGCAGGCCGTCGCGGACCCGGCGCTCGATCTCGATGCCGTGGTCCATCAGCTCCAGGAAGTACCGGTCCTTGCCGAAGATGTCCTGGTACTCGGAGGCGGACTTCAGGGCCTCGTCGAACTGGCCGAGGCGCAGCCGGGTCTGGAGCTCGCCGGAGGGGCAGCCGGTGGAGGCGATCAGGCCCTCGGACCACTGGGCGATGGTCTCCTTGTCCATCCGCGGCCACTTCTGGAGCCAGCCCTCGGCATACGCGTCGGAGGAGAGGCGGAAGAGGTTGTGCAGGCCCGTCGCGTTCGCCGCCCAGATGGTCTTGTGGGTGTAGCCACCGGAACCGGAAACGTCGTCCCGCTTCTGGTGCGGCTGGCCCCACAGGATCTTGCGCTTGTTCCGCCGGGACTCGGGGGCGACGTACGCCTCGATGCCGATGATCGGGGTGACCCCGGCCTTCTTCGCGGAGTGGAAGAAGTCGTACGCGCCGTGCAGGTTGCCGTGGTCGGACATGGCGATATGGGTCATGCCCATCTCGTTGCACGCCTCGAACATGTCCTTGAGCCGCGCCGCACCGTCCAGCAGGGAGTACTGGGTGTGGACGTGAAGGTGCGTGAAGGGCGGCTTCGTCACGGCGGCTGGCCTCCTGCGGACGGATCGGGGGGACAGCGTGGAAGTCTACGTCGCGGGACCGACAGCGGGCGGGCACCCGCCCCGTCGTCCGGGGCGGGTCCGCGTGCCTGCCGAGGCGCGCCCCGGGGCCGTCCGGGACGGGCACTCAAAGGCGCCCTCGCGCGTTGGTAAGGATCGGACAGCCGTCCGATCGTCCCGCACCAGGAGGCCCACCCGATGCCGGTCCCGCACCCTGCCGCCGAGCAGCGCGGCGAGGAGATCCTCGCCGTCTTCGACACCGCCTTCGGGGAGCTGCTGACCGCGGACCCGGCCGCGTTCCGGGTCAAGTTCCGCAAGATGGCGGCCTCGGCCTTCGCCTTCTACCGCGGCACGGCGTGCCTGTTCTACCGGGACCTGGAGGCGGCCGGGGACGGCCCCGACAGCGGCCCCTTCCTCGACGAGCGCACCGGCCGGGTGTGGATCCACGGCGACCTCCACGCGGAGAACTTCGGCACCTACATGGACGCCGGCGGCCGCCTGGTCTTCAACGTCAACGACTTCGACGAGGCGTACGTCGGCCCGTTCACCTGGGACCTGAAGCGCCTCGCCGCCTCCCTCGCGCTGATCGGGTACACCAAGGCCCTCGCCGACGAGCAGATCACGGACCTGGTGCGGATCTGCGCCGCCGCGTACCGGGAGCGGATCCACGCCCTGGCGGCGGGCTCCACCTCGGATGACCTGCCTCCGTTCACCCTGGACACGGCGGACGGGCCGCTGCTCGGCGCGCTGCGCACGGCCCGCTCGCTGACCCGGTTCTCGCTGCTGGACTCGATGACGGAGATCCGCGACTTCGAGCGCCGCTTCAGCCCCGGCGGCGGGGCGGTCGAGCTGGACGCCGCGATGCGCTACAAGGTCCTGGACGCCTTCGACGGCTATCTGGAGACGCTGCCGGAGTCCAGCCTCGCCCGGCCCGACTCGTACCGGGTGAAGGACGTGGTGGGGCGGCGCGGCGTGGGGATCGGCTCGGCGGGTCTGCCCTCGTACAACATCCTGCTGGAGGGCAACAGCGACGCCCTGGAGAACGACGTCGTGATCTATCTGAAGCAGGCGCAGACCCCGGCGGTCTCCCGGCACATCACGGACCCGGCGGTGCGCGGGTACTTCCGGCACGAGGGCCACCGCACGGTGATCTCCCAGCGGGCCCTGCAGGCGCACGCCGACCCCTGGCTCGGCTGGACCGAGCTGGACGGCACGGGCCAGCTCGTCGCCGAGGTCTCCCCGTACGCGGTGGACCTGGACTGGTCGGACCTGGACGACCCGGCCGAGATGGCGGCGGTCGTCGCGGACCTCGGGCGGGCGGCGGCCACCATGCACGCGGCGGCGGACGACGAGAGCGGCCACTCGCTCGTGCCGTTCTCCACCGAGCGGGCGATCGACGCGGCGGTGGCGGCGGACGAGGAGGGCTTCGGCGAGCTGCTGGTGGACTTCGCGCACGAGTACGGCACCCGGGCGCGGGCGGACCATCAGATCTTCGTGGACCTCTTCCGCAACGGCCGGATACCCGGCCTGTGAGCCGCACGAAGGCCCCCGTCCCCACCGGCCGTGGGGCCCCCGGCGGCGGGCGCTCCCACCCGGACCTTTAGGGATCTCTTACCGGAGGGCATGGCACACTCACCGACGATGGACATATCCGGGACGCAGACACGGGCGCTGCGGGCGGCGATCTTCACGGCTCTCGTCGTGACGCTGTCCGCCGCCTCCCATGTGCTGCTCTCGGGGGCTCCCCTGCCGCTGGGCACGGTGGCCCTGCTGTCGGCGGCCGTCTTCGGCCTCGCGTACGCCCTGTCCGGGCGGGAGCGGGGCTTCTGGCGCATCGCGGCGCTCCTGGTCCCGCTGGAACTGGCGGCGGACACCGTGTTCACCGCCGGTCAGCAGACCTGTTACGGCGCGGCCGGCGGCCCGGTCACCGGCTCGCTGCGCTCGGTCGGCCTGGACGTGCTCTGCGGCGGGTCGGTGGGCACCTCGCTGCCCGGTGTCGCCGACCCGGCGGGCGCGGGCGGCACGGCGGGGCTCGGCGCCCTGCTCGACTCCCCCGGCCCGGCCGTGCCCTGGCTGCTGCTCGGGGCCCATGTCGCCACCGGGCTGCTGGCGTCCCTGTGGCTGCGGCGCGGGGAGGCGGCTCTCGCCTCGCTGCTGCGCACGGCCTGCGCGCTCGCCTTCCGGCCGCTGCTGCTGGCCGTCGCGGCGGTGGCCGGACCCCGCCCGCACCGCACCGGCCCCCGGCCCCGCACCGGGGCCCCGCGCACCGCGCGCACCCGCCTGCTGGTGCACTCGGTGGGCCGGCGCGGACCGCCGCGCCCCGTGGCGCTCTGCGCCTGACCGCGCGACCGCGCGGTCCCTCACCCCGACGTCCCCGGCCCCGCGCCGGTCCCGCGATCCCGCGACGTCCCCTTTCTTCCCGGTCTTACCGGTCTTCCGACCCCACGTCCCCACACGGAGTGAACCCACCATGAGCAAGCGCAACAGCCAGGCGAACAAGGCGGCGGCCCGCGAGCGGCTGCGCCAGGAGCGCGAGCGCCAGGCCAGGAAGGACAAGCTGCGCCGGCAACTGGTCGTCGCCGGCACCGGCGTCCTGGTCCTGGCCCTCGCCGGCGGTGTCGGCTACGGCATCATGCAGGCCAACAAGCCCTCCCACTGGGAGGCCGCGGCGGACGCCAAGAACATCACCGCCCCGAAGAACACCGAGGGCGAGAACGGCACCACCGTCGTCATCGGCAAGCCGTCCGCGAAGAAGACCCTGGAGCTCTACGAGGACTCCCGCTGCCCGGTCTGCGCCGTCTTCGAACAGGCCGTCGGCCCGACCCTGGACAAGGACGTCGAGGCGGGCAAGTACAAGGTCAAGTACGTGGGCGCGACCTTCATCGACAACGCCGCCGGCGGCGAGGGCTCCCGGAACGCGCTGAGCGCCCTCGGGGCCGCCCTGGACGTGAGCCCGGAGGCGTTCACCGCCTACAAGTCGGCCCTCTACTCGAAGGAGTTCCACCCGGAGGAGACCGAGGACGACTTCGGCAAGGACTCCTACCTCCTGAAGGTGGCGGACTCCGTCCCCGCGCTGAAGGGCAACGCCGAGTTCAGGAAGAACGTCGAGGACGGCACCTTCGACGCCTGGGCGATGAAGATGTCCGACGCCTTCGACAAGAGCGGTGTCCGCGGTACCCCGACCCTGATGATGGACGGCAAGAAGGTCACCGCCGAGGGCAGCCAGAACGCCCCCATGACGGCGGAGCAGTTCACCGCAGCCGTGGACAAGGCCCTCAAGGGCTGACCGGCTCGCGCCCCGGGCGCGCGAGGGCGGCGGCCGGGCCGGCCGCCGCCCGGTGAACCACGGACGGCCGTCCGGAAGGGGTGGACGAACTTTCGGTGTTCGCCCACCCCTTCGGGCTACCGGCCAGTAGTCTGATCGGCCGTGACCAGTCGATTCCTGTCAACTCCCCGCCGCCGCACGGTCGTCAAGGCCGCCGCCACCGCCGCCGTCCTGCCCGTCGCGGCGGCCCACACCCCCTCCGCCGCGGCCGCGCAGCAGGCCGCCCCCGCTTTCGCGCACGGTGTCGCCTCCGGCGATCCACTGCCCGACGGCGTGCTGCTCTGGACCCGGGTCACGCCCGGGCCGGAGGCCGTGCCCGGTTCCGGTCTGGGCGCGGACACGCCCGTCGCCTGGGAGGTGGCCGAGGACCGGGCGTTCACCCGGGTCGTCGCCGACGGGACGGTGACCGCGCGGGCCGCGTCCGACCACATCGTCAAGGTGGACGTCCGGGGCCTGCGCCCCGCGACCGCCTACCACTACCGCTTCACCGCCGGCGGCACGCACTCCCCCGCCGGGCGCACCCGCACCGCCCCCGCCGACGGCGCGTCCGTGCCCGGGGTCCGTTTCGGGGTGGTGTCCTGCTCCAACTGGGAGGCGGGCTGGTTCTCCGCCTACCGCCACCTCGCCGGGCGGCCCGACCTGGACGCGGTGCTGCATCTCGGCGACTACGTCTACGAGTACGGGACGGGCCAGTACCCGGCCGAGGGCAAGGGCGTGCGCCGGCACGAGCCGCGCCACGAGATCGTCACCCTCGCCGACTACCGGCTGCGCCACGCCACCTACAAGACCGACCCCGACCTCCAGGCCCTGCACGCCGCCCACCCCGTGATCGCGATCTGGGACGACCACGAGATCGCCAACGACGCCTGGTCGGGCGGCGCGGAGAACCACACCCCGGGCGCGGAGGGCGACTGGGCGGCCCGGGCCGCGGCGGCCAAGCAGGCGTACTTCGAGTGGATGCCGGTGCGCGCCTCCACCGAGGGCACCGTCTACCGGCGGCTGCGCTTCGGCCGGCTCGCCGATCTGCACCTGCTGGACCTGCGCTCGTTCCGCTCCCGGCAGACCGGCATCGGCAGCGGCGAGGTGGACGACCCGGAGCGCACGATCACCGGCCGCGCCCAGCTGGACTGGCTGAAGGCCGGCCTCGCCTCCTCGGACGCGGCGTGGAAGCTGGTGGGCACCTCGGTGATGGTCTCCCCGGTGGCCTTCGGCTCACTGCCGGCCCATCTGCTGGGCCCGCTCGCCGACTTGCTGGGGATACCGAAGGAGGGCCTGGCGGTCAACGTCGACCAGTGGGACGGCTACACGGACGACCGCCGGGAACTCCTCGCGCACCTCACCGGGCGGGGCATCACCAACACCGTCTTCCTCACCGGCGACATCCACATGGCGTGGGCCAACGACGTCCCGGTGCGGGCGGCGACCTACCCGCTGTCCCGGTCGGCCGCGACCGAGTTCGTGGTGACCTCGGTGACCTCGGACAACCTGGACGACCTCCTCGGGGTGGCGCCCGACACCGTCTCCCTGGTCGCCGAGACCGCCGTCCGGGCCGCCAACCGCCATGTGAGGTGGGTGGACATGGACTCCCACGGCTACGGCGTCCTGGACGTCACGGCCGAGCGGACGCAGATGGACTACTACACCGTCTCCGACCGCACCCGCCGGGACGCGACCAGCGCCTGGGCCCGGTCGTACCGCACGCGCACCGGGACGCAGCGGATCGAGCGGGCGGACCGGCCGGTGCGCTGAGCCGCTCGCCAGGGGTGCGGGGGCGCAGGGCGCCAGGGGTGCGGGGAGCGCAGGGGCCCGGGGCGCGGGGAAGTTCGTGCGCCCCCGCCCCGCGGCCGCGCACGCCCCCGCACCCGTACGAGCACCCCCGGCCCCCCGCCCCGGCCGATAATCTGGCGCCATGAACACGCCGGGGGACCTGATCGACGAGCGTTTCGAACTGACGGGAAAGCTGGGCAGCGGGGGGATGGGCACGGTGTGGCGCGCCCGCGACACCGTCCTCCACCGGGACGTCGCCCTGAAGGCCGTCCGGTCCGACGCGAGCACATCCGGCGCGGTGCGCGAGCGCGTCCTGCGCGAGGCACGGGCCCTCGCCCGGCTGAGCCATCCCCATGTGGTGACGGTCCACCACATCGTGGACTCCGGCCCCCATCCGTGGATCGTGATGGAACTCGTCGAGGGGGTCAGCCTCCAGGACCGCCTGGAGCAGGGGCCGTTGTCCCCCGCGGAAGCGGCCCGCACCGGCCGCCAGATCCTCTCCGCGCTGCGCGCCGCACACACGGCGGGCATCCAGCACCGGGACGTGAAGCCGGCCAACGTGCTGCTGCGCCAGGACGGCACCGCGGTCCTCACGGACTTCGGCATCGCCGCCCTGCACGGCTCGACCGCCCTGACGGCGACCGGCGAACTCGTCGGCTCCCCCGAGTACATGGCCCCGGAGCGCGTCCGCGGCACCGGCGACGACCCGGCCGCGGACCTGTGGTCCCTGGGGCTGGTGCTGTACGTGTGCGTGGAGGGCGTCAGCCCGATGCGGCGTGCCACCACCCTGGCCACCCTCGCCGCCGTCCTGGACGAGCCGGTCCCGCCGCCGGTGCGGTGCGGGCCGCTCACCCCCGTACTTCTGGCGCTGCTGGTCCGGGACCCGGCCGCCCGCCCGGACGCCGCCGCGCTGGACGCCCTGCTCGCCCGGGTCGAGGAGGACGACCGGGCTCCGCTGTGGGCGCAGCCGACCACCGGGGTCCCCGTCCCGCCGCGCGCCCCGACCGCCGTGGACAGCCCCCGCCCCACGATTCCGCGGCAGCCGCCGCACCCGCCCGCCGCCCCACCGGAGCGGCGCGGCGGCCGGACCCCGCTGGTGGTCACGGCCGTGGCGGTGGCCGTGGCCCTCACGGCAGTCGCCGGGCTGGTGTTCGCGCTCCGGGAGCGGGACACCCCGTCGGACGCCAAGGCCCCGGCCCCGCCCGGGAGTTCCGTCTCCTCCGCGTCCGGGTCGTCCCCGGCGTCGTCCCCGTCCGTCTCGGTCTCCGGGACGCCGAGCCCGTCCGGGGCGCCCTCGCCGTCCGTCACGCGGTCCGGCCCGGCCTTCCCCTCGCCCACGGCGAGCGCCGCTCCCCCGCCGCCGTCCGAGCCGCCCGGCGGCCGGTGGATCGCCCAGCTGTTCTCGGAGCCGGTCGGTTCGGGGACGGCGGCCCGGGACCTGCGGCTGGCCCGCGTCCGGGAGAGCGTGCCCGAGGCCGAGTACGTGCGCAGCGACGACTACGCCTCGCTGCGGCCGGGGTTCTGGGTCATCTACGCGCCCGGCCCCTTCGAGGACGGCCGGGCGGCCCTCCGCTTCTGCGCGGACCGCGGCCGTACCACCCCCAACACCTGCATCGGGCGCTATCTGAGCGAGAGCCAGGACGACTACGCCCTCCAGTGCCGGCCCCCGGCGAGCGACCCGGGCGGCTACTGCACCCGACGGGACTGAGCACAGGACCGAGCGCCGGGGCCAACACCAGGACCGAGCGCCAGGACCGAGCGCCAGGACCGAGCGCCGGGGGCCGGCACCGGAGCCGGGCACCAGAGGCCCCGGAACCGGCGGCCCCGGCACTCGGAGCGCGTCCTCGGCCCGCTCAGAGCGAGTCGAGGAAGCCGAGCGCCACCCGCCAGGTCGCCTCCGCGGCCTCGGCGTCGTAGTCGTCCAGGTCCGGGTCGGTGTAGAGGTGGCCCGCGCCCGCGTACCGGTGGACCTCCACGTCCGCCCCGGCCCGGCCCATCCGCAGGTACCAGGCGTTCAGCCAGTCGTCGGGCTCGAAGGGGTCGGGGTCGGCGACATGGAGCTGCACGGGCAGGCCGTCGGCCAAGGCGTCGTCCGGAACGTCGGAGGTGCCGTGCAGGAGCAGCAGCCCGCGGGCCTTCTCGTCGGCGAGGGCGAGCTGCTGGGCGACGGCGCCGCCGAGCGAGAACCCCGCGTACACCAGGCCCTGGTCGGAGTGGGGCGCGGCGGCCGCGACCGCCCTGCGCAGCAGCTCGTCCCGGCCGATCGCCTCCCCCAGCTCCCGGCCCCCTTCCACAGACTCGGCGGTTTGCCCGTCGAACAGGTCGGGCACGCGCACCTCGTGCCCGGAGGCCCGCAGCCGGTCGGCGGCGGCATGCACCGCGGGCCGGAGCCCATAGGTGGAGTGGAAGAGGATGACGTTCATCCCGCCATCCTGCCACCCGCCCCGAGCGGGACGTCCGGGACAGGGAGACAGGGATACAGGGAGACATGGAGAACCTACTGCGCCCGTTGATCGTCGTCGGCGGCTCGGTGCTGCTGACGCTGCTCGTCGGACTCGCCGTCGACCGGCTGCTGCGCCGCGCCGACACCCGCCACCCGGAGACGCCCCTGTGGGGTCTGCTGCGCCGCTGCCGGCTGCCGTTGCAAGTGGTGATCCTCACGGCGGTGCTGCGCGCCTCCTACGGTGAGATACGCCACCCGCTGGTGGCGGACCACCGGGCCGGCATCGGCCATGTCCTGTGGCTGGTGCTGATCGCGGCGAGCGCCTGGCTGGTGGTGCACGTCGCCTCGGCGGCGGTGGAGTCGACGTACGCGCGCTACGCCTCGGCCACCCGGGACCCCGCGCGGGTCCGCAGGGTGCGCACCCAGGTGACGCTGATCATGCGGATCGTGACGGCCGTGGTCGCGGTGGTGGCCGCCGCGGCGATGCTGCTGACCTTCCCCGGCATGGAGAAGCTCGGCACGTCGATGCTGGCCTCCGCCGGCATCATCGGCATCGTGGCCGGTGTCGCCGCCCAGTCCACCCTGGGCAACCTCTTCGCCGGCTTCCAGATCGCCTTCGGCGACATGGTCCGCATCGGCGACACGGTCGTGGTGGACGGCGAGTGGGGCACGGTGGAGGAGGTCACCCTCACCTTCCTCGCCGTGCGGACCTGGGACGAGCGGCGGATCACCATGCCGGTGTCGTACTTCACCAGCAAGCCCTTCGAGAACTGGTCCCGGGGCGGTGCCCAGATGACGGGCACGGTCTTCTTCCACCTGGACCACTCCGCCCCGATCCCGCTGATGAGGGAGAAGCTGAGGGAGCTCCTCGACGACTGCGAGGCCTGGGACCGCCGGGACTGGAGCCTCGCGGTGACCGACACCACACCGACCACGATCCAGGTGCGGGCCGTGGTCACCGCGAAGGACGCGGACGACATCTGGACCGCCCGCTGCACGATCCGCGAGCAGTTGCTGGCCTGGCTGCACGAGAAGCACCCGTACGCGCTGCCGAAGGTGGCCACGGGCGACGCGGCCCGGCCGCCGGGCCCCGCGTCCGGCCTGCCCGGGTCACGGAGCCGCCCGGCCCAGCACCCGGTGCCCGAGCAGAACGGCGAGGCCCCGCGCACGGGCCGCGGCTGACGCACCCGCCCCGGCCCGCCACCGCCTGCCCGGCGCGGTCTGCCCCGGCCCGGCGCGGGGCGTCGGCCTGCTCCGGCCCGGGGCCGGGTCTCATCCGGCGGGCCCGTTCCGGGCCCGCCGGCCCCTCAGGTCGGGCCCCGGCCCGGTCGTCCGCTCAGCGCAGACTGCGGATGTCCAGGTGGTGCAGCACCCGGTCGACGACCTCCGGGTCCGCGCCCGGTTCGCTGCGCGCCGACAGGACCTCGTGCCGGGCCGCCGACAGCATCTCCCGCTGAATCCGGTGCACCGCCGCGAAGCGGTCCGCCCGCTTGGCGAAGGCGTCCCACCGCTCCTCGTCCACGATGTCCGGGCTGATCCGGGTACCGATGTCGAAGGCGCCGCGCAGCAGCCGCTCGCTGACCTCCTCCGGCAGGTCCTCCGTCTCCTCGATCTCCCGCAGCCGCCGCCTGGCCGCCTTCGCCGCCCGGACGGCGAGTTCGCGTTCCAGGTCCCGTTCCGCGTCGGCGTCGGCCCGCACCCCCAGCCGGCGCACCAGCCAGGGCAGGGTCAGCCCCTGGCACACCAGGGTGGTCAGGATGACGGCGAAGGCGATGAAGATGATGGTCTCGCGCATCGGGAACGCCCCGCCGTCGTCCGTCTCCAGCGGGATCGCCAGCGCCAGCGCGACGGACGCCACGCCGCGCATCCCGGACCACCAGACGACGACCGTCTCCCGCCAGCCGGTGGGCACCTCCTCGTCGTAGTCCCGCCGCGTGTGCAGTCGTTCGGCGAGCCGTGCGGCGGGCAGCAGCCACAGCAGGCGGACGCCGACGACGACCGCGATCACCACCGCGCTCCACAGCAGCAGTTCGCCCGCGTGGCCGTCGGCCGTGCCGAAGACGTTGTGCAGCTCCAGCCCGATGAGCCCGAAGGCGACCCCCGTGACCAGGGTGTCCACGATCTCCCAGAAGGTGCGGGAGGCGAGCCGGCCCATCACGTCGTCCGCGTCGGCGGCACGCTCCGCCAGGTAGAGGGCGGTGGTCAGCACGGCGAGGACCCCGGAGCCCAGCAACTCCTCGGCGAGGGCGTAGGAGGCGAACGGCACCATCAGGGTCAGCCCGGTCTGGAGGGTCGGGTCGCCCAGCATCCCCATCAGCTTGTTGGTCACCCAGCCGAGTGCCAGCCCCACGGCGACGGCGACGACCGCGGAGAGCACCAGCTCCCCGGCCGCCTCGCCCCAGGAGAAGCTCCCGCTGACGGCCGCGGCGACGGCCACGTGGTACAGCACGATCGCGGTGACGTCGTTGAACAGCCCCTCCCCCTCCATGATCGACACCAGTCGGCGGGGCAGCCCGAGCGACCCCGCGACGGCCGTGGCCGCCACCGGGTCGGGCGGGGCGATCAGCGCGCCCAGGACGACGGCGGCGGCGATCGGCAGCCCGGGGACGACGGAGTGCGCCACGGCCGCGACGGCCGCCGTGGTCACGAACACCAGGGCGACGGCGAGCAGCAGGATCGGCCGCGCGTTGGCCGCGAACTGCCGCCAGGAGGTGCGCTGCACGGCCGCGTAGAGGAGCGGCGGGAGCAGCAGCGGCAGGATCAGGTCGGGCGGTACGTCGATGTCGGGGACGAACGGCACGAAGGCCAGCACGATCCCGGCGAGGGTCATCAGCACCGGCGCCGGCAGCCCGAGTCTGCGTCCCAGCGGGACGGTCACCACCGACCCGAACAACAGCGTGAACACCAGCGCCAGTTGGTCCACAGCGTGCCCTCCGGCCGTGTCGAAACCAGTGGATCAAGGTCTCAACCCTGCCACGGGCCCGGCCCGGACGGCCCCCGACGCCACCGGCCCCCCGCGCCGGTCCCGCACCGCGGGCGCGCCGCACGCGTCGGCTGCTTCGGCGGGCGGGGGCGTCAGACGTGGAGCGGCCGCCTCATCGAGCGGTGCGCGATCCCCGCGTCCGGGAACTCCTCGCCGTACGCCGTGTACCCGAGCCGCTCGTAGAACCCGAGCGCGTGCGTCTGTGCGTGCAGGTCGACCGCGGCGAGGCCCAGCCCGCGCGCCGCCTCCTCGACCGCGCGGACCAGGGCGACGCCGACGCCCAGCCCCCGCGCGTCGGCGGTCACCGCGAGACGGCCCAGGGAGCCGACGGAGAGGTCCCCGCCGGTGCGGTCCGCGGCGGCCGGACCGTGCAGCAGCCGGCCGGTGCCGAGCGGGGTGCCGTCCTCGCGCACCGCCAGCACGTGCACGGTCGCGGCGTCCTCCGCGTCGTGCGCGTCGTACTCGACCTCCTCGGGCACCCGCTGCTCGGCGACGAAGACGGCCTTGCGGACGGCGAAGCACGCCTCCCGGTCGGCGGGCCCGGTGGCGACCCGGACGCTCCAGCCCCCGGCGCTCACGCGCTCTCCGCCGCGATGGTGTCCAGGGCGAGGCGCAGGTCGTCCGGGTAGCCGCTCTCGAACTCGACCCAGCGGCCGTCGGAGGGGTGCTCGAAGCCGAGGCGCACCGCGTGCAGCCACTGACGCGTGAGCCGCAGCCGCTTGGCGAGCGTCGGGTCCGCGCCGTAGGTCAGATCGCCGACGCAGGGGTGGCGGTGGGCGGCCATGTGCACCCGGATCTGGTGGGTGCGGCCGGTCTCCAGCTTGATGTCGAGCAGGGAGGCCGCCCGGAACGCCTCGATCAGGTCGTAGTGGGTCACCGAGGGCTTGCCCTCGGCGGTGACGGCCCACTTGTAGTCGAGGTTGGGGTGGCGTCCGATGGGGGCGTCGATGGTGCCGCTCAGCGGGTCCGGGTGGCCCTGGACGAGGGCGTGGTAGCGCTTGTCGACCGTACGGTCCCGGAACTGCTGCTTCAGCAGGGTGTACGCCCGCTCCGACTTGGCGACCACCATCAGCCCGGAGGTGCCCACGTCGAGCCGGTGCACGATGCCCTGGCGCTCGGCGGCGCCGGAGGTGGAGATCCGGTAGCCGGCGGCGGCCAGCCCGCCGATGACGGTGGTGCCCGTCCAGCCGGGGCTGGGGTGGGCCGCGACGCCGACCGGCTTGACGATCACCACGATGTCCTCGTCGTCGTGGATAATCTCCATGCCCTCGACGGGCTCGGCGACGATCTGCACGGGCGCGGGCGCCTGCGGCATCTCGACCTCCAGCCAGGCGCCGCCGCTGACCCGCTCGGACTTCCCCACGACCGCCCCGTCCACCTGCACCTTCCCCGCGGCGGCCAGCTCGGCGGCCTTGGTGCGGGAGAAGCCGAACATGCGGGAGATGGCGGCGTCGACGCGCTCGCCCTCCAGGCCGTCGGGTACGGGAAGGGTGCGGATCTCGGGAAGGGTGCTCACCCGTCGAGTATGCCTTGCCGCCCGGGTGCCCCGGCTCCCGGTCGGGACCCCCCGTCCGGACCGGCGGCCGGTGGCGTCACGTCAGTCCTTGTGGACGGTCCCGTCGGGGTCCAGGCCGCGGAAGGACAGCAGGACGATCAGGATGCCGCCGCAGACGATCGCGGAGTCGGCCAGGTTGAAGACCGCGAAGTGCGCGGGGGCGATGAAGTCGACGACGGCGCCCTCGAAGACGCCCGGCGAGCGGAAGATCCGGTCGGTGAGGTTCCCCAGGGCGCCGCCGAGCAGCAGACCGAGGGCGATCGCCCAGGGCAGGCTGTAGAGCTTGCGTGCCAGCCGGATGATCACCACGATCACCACGGCGGCGATGCAGGTGAAGATGACGGTGAACGCCTCGCCCATGCCGAAGGCGGCGCCGGGGTTGCGCACCGCCTCGAACTTCAGCAGGTCCCCGATGATCTCGATCGGCGGGTGGTGCTCCAGCTTCTCCACCACGATGATCTTGCTGATCAGATCGAGCAGATAGGCCACGGCGGCCACCACGAACAGCGCGAGGATCCTGCGCGGACCCCTGGGCTGCCCGGCGGGCTTGCCCGCGTCGTCGTCAACGTCCGGCGTACCGATGGTGCGCTCCGCCTCTGCCACGTGTGTCCCTCAACCTCGGGTCTGCCGTTTAGGTTGAGGGTACGACACGCCGTCGGGGACAGGTCCGCAGGCGTCAGCCCCGGCGTTCCTGCTTCTGCTTGCACTCCACACAGAGCGTGGCCCGGGGGAACGCCTGCATCCGGGCCTTGCCGATGGCCTTGCCGCAGCTCTCGCAGAGCCCGTAGGTCCCGGCGTCCAGACGCTCCAGAGCGCGTTCGGTCTGCTCCAGCATCTCGCGGGCGTTGGCGGCGAGGGCCATCTCGTGCTCGCGGGTGATGTTCTTGGTGCCGGTGTCGGCCTCGTCGTCGCCGGCACCGTCGTTGGAGTCGCGCATCATGCCGACGAGCGCGCTCTCGGCGGCGGTGATCTCGGCGGTGAGGCGGGTGGCCTCGCTCTCCAGGTCCGCGCGGGCCTCGGCGACCTCGGTCGCGGTCCAGGGGTCCTCCCCGGGCCGTACCGCCAGCTCGTCGGGCGGTGTGGCGGCGGCCATGGGCGCTTTCACCGCGGTCTTCTTCGTTCCCACCGTGCCGGCTCCTGTCTGCTCCGCGGCCTGCGCCGCCCCCTCGGCCGCGGGCGCGGCCACTGTGGTGCCGGCCGCGGATGCGGCGGCCGGCGTTCTCGCTGCGGCGGCCTCGCCGGCCGCCGCCTTCTTCGTCCCGCGCTTCGACGCCGTGCGCTTCCCGGCCGCCGCTTCCGCGGCCGCGGTCTTCTTGGCGGCGGACTTCTTCGCCGCGGTTTTCTTCGCTGCGGTTTTCTTCGCCGCGGTTTTCTTCGGCGCCGCAGTCCCCGCCGTGGCCTTCTGCGCCGCCGCCGTGCCGCCGGGCGCCGTCTTTGAGGCCGGGGCCTTCCTGGCGGCCTTCTTCGCGGCGGTCGCCTTCCCGGCAGGGGTCTTCCCGGCGGCAGCCTTCTTCGCGGGGGCCTTGGCGGCGGGTGTCTTCTTCGCGGGGGCCCGGGCGCCGGGAGCGGGCTCCTGTGCGGGGACCGCGTCCATGGCCTCCTCCGCCTCCGCCGCCTTCTTTGCGGTCCTCTTCGCCGCGGCCTTCTTCGCCGTGGTCTTCTTCGCCACCATGGCCGCGGCCCCTTCACACATTGTGATCTTGCTCGCGATTCGTGCTGGGACGATAAATCGACACCAGCCCGGCGGCAACGGGGCACGCCGCCGAGAGCACCGGGCCCGGGCTGCGACGCGCCGGGTCTGCATCCGTTGTGCCCAGCTCCCCGCCGCGTAATCCGCCCGGACCCGCCCCGGGCACCCGCGGGCGGCCCCGGTACGGCATTCGGGCCAACGCCGGCCGGCCCCGGCCCGGCCCGGCCACATGCCGGTCCCGCCCCCGGCCGACGTCCCCGGCCCCGCCCCCCGCGCGGCGGAAAACCGGTCCGCCCGGCGCCCCGGGCCCCGTACACTGGGCCCAGCGAAAGGCGTGGATGGGGACGAGTAGCGTCGTCCGCGGCCATGAGCGACCCGGGGACGGTGCGAGCCCGGGGGCCAGCGCGAGGTGAAGGATCACCCCGGAGCCGCCGGAAGAAAACCCAGCACACACGGTGAGCGGGCGAGTAGAACCGGCATCGCGACCCCAATGAGGGGGTCCGGGCCCTGTGCCCGGGCCAAGGAGGGTGGTACCGCGGGAGCGCAGCGTTCTGCTCTCGTCCCTCCGGACGGAACGACGCACAGTCCGCCGGAGGAGACCGATGACGCCGCCGCAGTACCGCCAGGTACCCGCACAGGTAGACCTGCCCGCCCTGGAGCACGCCGTGCTCGACTTCTGGCGCGAGAGCAAGATCTTCGCCAAGAGCCTGGACCAGTCCGAGGGCCGCCCCGAGTGGGTCTTCTACGAGGGCCCGCCCACGGCGAACGGCATGCCCGGCGCGCACCACATCGAGGCCCGCGTCTTCAAGGACGTCTTCCCCCGCTTCCGGACCATGCGCGGCTACCACGTCGCCCGCAAGGCCGGCTGGGACTGCCACGGCCTGCCCGTGGAGCTGGCCGTCGAGAAGGAGCTGGGCTTCTCCGGCAAGAAGGACATCGAGGCGTACGGCATCGCCGAGTTCAACGCGAAGTGCCGGGAGTCGGTGACCCGGCACACCGACGCCTTCGCCGAGCTGACGACCCGCATGGGCTACTGGGTCGACCTGGACGACGCCTACCGCACCATGGACCCGGACTACGTCCAGTCCGTGTGGTGGTCGCTCAAGGAGATCTTCGGCAAGGGCCTGCTGGTGCAGGACCACCGGGTCGCCCCCTGGTGCCCGCGCTGCGGCACCGGCCTCTCCGACCACGAGCTGGCGCAGGGCTACGAGACGGTCGTCGACCCCTCCGTCTTCGTGCGCTTCCCGCTGACCTCCGGCCCGCTGGCGGGCGAGGCGGCCCTGCTGGTGTGGACGACGACCCCGTGGACCCTGGTCTCCAACACGGCCGTCGCCGCGCACCCCGGCGTCACGTACGTCGTCGCGACGAACGGGGAGGAGAAGCTGGTCGTCGCCGAACCGCTGCTGGAGAAGGCCCTCGGCGAGGGCTGGGAGGCGACGGGGCAGACCTTCACCGGCGCCGAGATGGAGCGCTGGACCTACCGGCGGCCCTTCGAGCTGGTGGAGTTCCCGGAGCCGGCGCACTACGTGGTGAACGCCGAGTACGTCACCACCGAGGACGGCACCGGTCTGGTCCACCAGTCCCCCGCCTTCGGTGAGGACGACCTCAAGGTCTGCCGCTCCTACGGCCTGCCCGTGGTGAACCCGGTGCGCGCCGACGGCACCTTCGAGGAGGACGTCCCGCTGGTCGGCGGCGTCTTCTTCAAGAAGGCCGACGAGGCGCTCACCGCCGACCTGGACGCGCGCGGGCTGCTGTTCCGCCACGTCCCGTACGAGCACAGCTACCCGCACTGCTGGCGCTGCCACACCGCGCTGCTCTACTACGCGCAGCCGTCCTGGTACATCCGCACCACCGCGGTCAAGGACCGGCTGCTCGCCGAGAACGAGGCGACCAACTGGTTCCCGGACTCGGTGAAGCAGGGCCGCTTCGGCGACTGGCTGAACAACAACATCGACTGGGCGCTCTCCCGGAACCGCTACTGGGGCACCCCGCTGCCCGTCTGGCGCTGCGAGGAGGACCACCTCACCTGCGTCGGTTCGCTGGCCGAGCTGTCCGAGCTGACCGGCACCGACCAGTCCGGCCTGGACCCGCACCGCCCGTACATCGACGCGGTGACCTTCGCCTGCCCGCACGAGGGCTGCGGGCTGACCGCGACCCGTGTCCCGGAGGTCATCGACGCCTGGTACGACTCGGGATCGATGCCGTTCGCGCAGTGGGGCTACCCGTACAAGAACAAGGAGATCTTCGAGAAGCGCTACCCGGCGCAGTTCATCTCGGAGGCCATCGACCAGACCCGCGGCTGGTTCTACACGCTGATGGCGGTCGGCACCCTGGTCTTCGACAAGTCGTCCTACGAGAACGTGGTCTGCCTCGGCCACATCCTCGCCGAGGACGGCCGCAAGATGTCCAAGCACCTGGGCAACATCCTCCAGCCGATCCCGCTGATGGACCAGCACGGCGCGGACGCGGTCCGCTGGTTCATGGCGGCCGGCGGCTCCCCCTGGGCGGCCCGCCGGGTGGGCCACGGCACCATCCAGGAGGTCGTCCGCAAGACCCTGCTGACGTACTGGAACACGGTCGCCTTCCAGGCCCTGTACGCCCGCACCTCGGGCTGGGCCCCCTCGGCGGCCGACCCGGCGCCGGCGGAGCGCACGGTGCTGGACCGCTGGCTGCTGAGCGAGCTGCACGCGCTGGTGGACCAGGTCACCCAGGCACTGGAGGCGTACGACACCCAGCGCGCCGGCAAGCTGCTCTCGGCCTTCGTCGACGACCTGTCGAACTGGTACGTGCGCCGCTCCCGCCGCCGCTTCTGGCAGGGCGACAAGGCGGCGCTGCGCACGCTGCACGACGTCGTGGAGACGGTGACCCGGCTGATGGCCCCGCTGACGCCGTTCATCAGCGAGCGGGTCTGGCAGGACCTGGTGGTGCCGGTGACCCCGGACGCGCCGGAGTCGGTGCACCTGGCGAGCTGGCCGGAGGCGGACCTGACGGCGGTCGACCCGGTGCTGTCGCGGCAGATGGTGCTGGTACGGCGGCTGGTGGAGCTGGGCCGGGCCACCCGCGCGGAGTCGGGCGTCAAGACCCGTCAGCCGCTGTCCCGGGCCCTGGTGGGTGCGACCGGCTTCGGCGAGCTGTCGCCGGAGCTGCGGGCGCAGATCACCGAGGAGCTGAACGTCTCCTCGCTGGCGGCCCTCTCCGAGGTCGGCGGCTCGCTGGTCGACACCACGGCGAAGGCCAACTTCCGGGCTCTGGGCAAGCGGTTCGGCAAGGGTGTCCAGGACGTGGCCAAGGCGGTCGCGGCGGCGGACGCGGCGGCCCTGTCGCTGGCCCTGCGCTCCGGCGAGGCGACGCTGGAGGTGGGCGGCGAGACGATCACCCTCTCCCCCGAGGAGGTCATCATCACCGAGACCCCGCGCGAAGGCTGGTCGGTGGCCTCCGACGCGGGCGCCACGGTCGCCCTGGACCTGGAGATCACGCCGGAGCTGCGGCGCGCGGGCCTGGCCCGGGACGCGATCCGGCTGATCCAGGAGGCCCGCAAGAACAGCGGCCTGGACGTGGCGGACCGGATCGCCCTGCGCTGGTCCTCGGCGGACGCGGAGGTCGCCTCGGCGCTCTCGGAGCACGCGCAGCTGATCGCGGACGAGGTCCTGGCGACGGACTTCGCGACGGGCGACGCGGCGGCGGACGCCTCGTACGGGGAGCCGTTCACGGACGAGGGCCTGTCCCTCACCTTCCGGCTGCGCAAGGCGTAGCAGCCGCCCCGCACCACCGGCCGCGCCCGGCCCCGGCCCCCGCGAGGGGCGCCGGGGCCGGGCGCGGTCCGTTTCCGAGGTGTCCGGGCTCGGCCGGCGGCGGCCCCGCCCGCCCGGTGAGGGACCGGTCACGGCGTCGCCGTCGGGGACGGCCGGGCGAGGGAGAGCCGCCGGCCGCTCTCCGGCACCCGGTCACCCCCGGCGGCCCGCCGCCGGTGCGCCACCCGCGGCCGGCTGCGGGTGGCACACCGGCGACGACCGGGCGGTCGCGGGCGCCGGTCCGGCGGCCGCGCGCACGGAAAAGGGCCGGGCCCGGAGTGCTGGTGCACTCCGGGCCCGGCCCCGCTGTCTGCCGACGGCTACGCGCGCTGCGCGCGCATGCCCGTCAGTTGTCGTCCTCGTCGATCAGGAAGCCGCGCATCGGCGAGGGAGCCTGCTGCATCGGCTGCGGCGCCTGCGGCCGGACCGGTGCCATCGGCTGGGTCATCGCCGGGGACATCTGCTGCTGACCGCCGTAGGACGGGCCGGCCGGCGAGGGGCCGCCGTGGCCGCCCATCGACTGGCCGCCGTAGGACGGCGCGCTCGCGCCGGCCGGGGCCATCGAGGGCGCCGGGGACGGCGGCAGCGACGCGGCGGCCGGGGTGCGCGGCGGGGCGAGCGAGTCGTCGGACTGCGTCTCCAGCTGACGGAGCTGGGACTCCAGGTACGACTTCAGGCGCGTGCGGTACTCGCGCTCGAAGCCCCGGAGGTCCTCGACCTTGCGCTCCAGCGTGGCGCGGGCGGACTCCAGGGAGCCCATCGCGACGCGGTGCTTCTCCTGCGCGTCCCGCTCCAGGGCGTCGGCCTTGGCGCGGGCGTCCCGCTCCAGGCCCTCGGCACGCGAACGGGCCTCGCCGACGATCTTGTTGGCCTCGGAGCGGGCCTCGGCGATCGCCTGGTCGGCGGTCTGCTGGGCCAGCGAAAGGACGCGCGCGGCGCTGTCACCACCGGGACCCTGGCCCATCGGGCCGGGACCCTGCGGGCCGCCGTGACCGCCCATGGGGCCGCCCATCGGGCCACCCATGGGACCGCCCTGCATCGGGCCGGGGCCCATCGGGCCGCCGGGACCCTGCGGACCGCCGTGGCTCGGACCGGCCGGAAGCTGCGGAGCACCACCGGGCAGCTGGGGGGGACCCATCTGCGGGGGCTGCTGCTGGACCGGAGGCCCCGATATGGCGGCGGGGACGGGAGCGCCGGGACCGCCGCGGCCGTCCTGGGGTTCCGGCGGTTTGCGCATGCCCTGCTGTTGCTGGTTCTGCGCGGCCGCACGGGTCGCCGCGGCCAGCTTGGCGCGCAGGTCCTCGTTCTCGCGGAGCAGGCGGGTCAGTTCGGCTTCGACCTCGTCGAGGAAGGCATCGACCTCGTCCTCGTCATAGCCTTCTCGGAGGCGGACGGTCGTGAACTGCTTGTTCCGCACGTCCTCGGGGGTCAGCGGCATCTCTTCTTCACCTCTACGTAGTCGTCGGCAGTCGGCAGGACCGTATCGCTCACATCGAGCTCCCCACGCCGCGGACGACGGAGATCAGGATGTAGACGATGATCATCAGAACGAAGAAGGACAGGTCGAGTGCCACGCCCCCGAGACGCAACGGCGGGATGAACCGCCGCAGAAGCTTGAGCGGTGGATCGGTGACAGTGTAGGTGGCCTCCAGAACGACCACCATCGCCTTGCCGGGTTGCCATGAACGTGCGAACTGGAAGACGTAGTCCATGACCAGCCGGAAGATCAGCACGACCAGGAAGCACATCAGCGCGATGTAGATCACCTGCAGTGCGACGCCCATCCCGCGCTTCCCTCTCCCCTGGTCTACTCGTTGCCGGCCGCTCGCGGCCGGGTCGTTCCCGGTGTCTTTCCTCAGCTCTGGTTGAAGAATCCGCCCTCTGCGATGCGGGCCTTGTCCTCAGCCGTGACATCGACGTTAGCAGGCGACAACAGGAACACCTTCTGCGTCACTCGCTCAATGCTGCCATGCAGGCCGAAGACGAGTCCCGCGGCAAAGTCGACAAGTCGCTTCGCGTCGGTGTCGTCCATCTCCGTGAGGTTCATGATCACCGGGGTGCCCTCACGGAAGTGTTCCCCGATGGTACGGGCCTCGTTGTAGGTCCGCGGGTGCAGTGTGGTGATGCGGTAGGGCTCCCGCTCGGACACGACCTTGGGCATGATCACCGGTGCGTTCTTCTCCAGGCTGGGGCGTTCAGGTGTGATGGATGCCACGGGGGCGATGCGTGCCGGACGGGGGCTCTCGACGGGCAGTGCGACCGGCTCGCGCTGCGGGGGCGGGGCGACCGCCCGGACCGGCTCCTCCCGCTCGGCCTGGTGCGGGGGTGCGTGCCGGCGGTGGTCCCGCTCCGGCTCGGGCTCGGGCTCGAAGTCGTCATCGGGGTCGAAGCCCCGGCCGTCGTACCCATCGTCCTCCACGAGGCCGAGGTAGACCGCCATCTTGCGCATAGCGCCGGCCATTCTCTGAGTCCTCCGCTCTGTGGTGGATCGGCATTCGTCACCAAGTGCCCGTATCCACGTGGTCCGCCCGCTCCTGAGCGGGAATGACCATATTTTCTACTGTGGTCCGACTTGCTTCGCGACGTTACCGGAGCCCCGGGCGGTCTCCGAGTACCGCGGTACCGACGCGCACATGTGTCGCTCCGGCCGCCACGGCCTGCTCGAGGTCCGCACTCATCCCTGCTGACACCATGTTCGCAGCCGGATGGGCCGCGCGCAGGCCGGACGAGAATTCCATCAGCCGCTCGAACGCCGCCTGTTGCCGTCCCCTGTACGGTCCGGCGAGCGGCGCGACGGTCATCAGGCCGCCGAGCCGCAGTCCCGGTGATCCGGCCACGGCGTCGGCCAACTCCTCGATGCCGTCCGGCGCGACGCCGCCACGCTTCCCCTGCTGACCGGACTCCGCGTCCAGCGCGACCTGCACCAGGCAGTCGATCCCGCGCCCGGCCCGGACCGCCGCCTTCGACAGGGCCGAGACCAGCCGGAGCCGGTCGACGGACTGTACGACATCGGCATAACTCGCAACAGAACGGACTTTGTTGGTCTGGAGCTGGCCGACGAAATGCCAGGTGATGTCCAGATCCGCACAGGCGGCCGCCTTGGGCGCCGCGTCCTGGTCCCGGTTCTCCGCCATGTGCCGGACGCCCAGTCCGTGCAGGATGCGGACATCGGAGGCCGGGTAGGTCTTGGTGACCACGATCAGGGTCACATCCTCGCGCGGGCGGCCGGCGGCGGCGCAGGCGGCCGCGATCCGCTCCTCCACCCGGGCCAGGTTGGCGGCGAGTTCGGCGCTGCGGTCGGTCATGACGCTTCCCTGCTGTCGCTCGGCGGTTCCTCCAGCCAGACGTATCCGGCGAGCCGGCCGGTGGTCCGGTCACGGCGGTAGGAGAAGTGGTCACGGGACTCGAAGGTGCAGATCCCCGTGGCGGCGACGTCCCGGACACCGAGCGCCGCCAGTTGCGCGTGCACTACGGCGGCGACGTCGACGGCCGGCGTGCCCCAGCTCGTCTCGGACCAGGCAGCGGGTTCCGCTTCGGCGACTTCCGAGCGCATCCGCTCGGGAACTTCGTAGCAGCGACCGCAAACGGCCGGTCCGGTACGGGCGATGATGCGTTCCGGTTCGGCCCCGAGCCGTTGCATCTCGGCGACCGTCGCGGGAACCACGCCGGCGACGGCGCCGGGCCGTCCCGCGTGGGCCGCGCCGGTGACGCCGGCCACCGGGTCGGCGAGCAGGACGGGGACGCAGTCCGCGGTGAGCACCGCGAGCGGGAGCCCGCGGCGGGCGGTCACCACCGCGTCCACCGAGGGGGCGGTGCCCCAGGGGCCGTCGACCACGGCCACGTCCCGGCCGTGCACCTGGTTCATCCAGACGACCCGGCCGGGGTCGAGGTCCAGCGCCTTCGCCGCGGCCGCGCGGTTCGCGAGGACGGCGGCGGGGTCGTCGCCGACCGCGCCGCCGAGGTTGAGCTCCTCGTACGGAGCGGCGCTCACCCCGCCCCACCGGTCGGTGAAGGCGAAGTGGGCGCCGCTCTCGCGTATGGCGTCGTGCTGCACGGTCACTTCAGGAAGTCCGGGACGTCCAGCTCTTCGGCCTGGGTGTCGTACGGACGCGCCGAGGGGACCTGCGGGGAGGAGGCCGGGGGCGTGATGTCGGCGACGGGCGCAGGCTCGGCCGGGACCGCCGGGACCTCCTCGCGGACCGGGACCGTGCCGAGACCGCTCGACGGACGGGACGGCTCGGCGCGCTGCGGGGCCGGGGCCTCCTCGCGCTTGGCCGAGGCCGAGCCGATGACGTTCTCCCGGCGGGTCGGCGGCTGTCCGCCGTCGAAGCCGGCGGCGATGACGGTGACCCGGACCTCGTCCCCGAGGGCGTCGTCGATGACCGCGCCGAAGATGATGTTGGCCTCGGGGTGGGCGGCCTCACTCACCAGCTGGGCGGCCTCGTTGATCTCGAAGAGACCGAGGTCGCTGCCGCCGGAGATGGAGAGGAGCACACCGCGGGCGCCGTCGATGGACGCCTCCAGCAGCGGGGAGGAGATGGCCATCTCCGCCGCGGCCACCGCGCGGTCGTCGCCGCGGGCGGAACCGATGCCCATGAGGGCCGATCCGGCCTCGGACATCACGGACTTGACGTCCGCGAAGTCGAGGTTGATGAGGCCGGGGGTGGTGATGAGGTCGGTGATGCCCTGGACGCCGGAGAGGAGGACCTGGTCCGCCGACTTGAAGGCGTCGAGAACGCTCACCTGGCGGTCCGAGATGGACAGCAGGCGGTCGTTGGGGATCACGATGAGGGTGTCGACCTCTTCGCGGAGCTCGGCGATGCCGTCCTCCGCCTGGTTCGCGCGCCGGCGGCCCTCGAAGGTGAAGGGGCGCGTCACGACGCCGATGGTCAGCGCGCCCAGCGAGCGGGCGATGTTGGCCACGACGGGCGCGCCGCCGGTGCCGGTGCCGCCGCCCTCGCCGGCGGTGACGAAGACCATGTCGGCCCCCTTGAGGACCTCCTCGATCTCCTCGCGGTGGTCCTCTGCCGCCTTGCGACCGACGGCCGGGTTGGCTCCGGCGCCGAGGCCCCGGGTGAGTTCGCGGCCGACGTCGAGCTTGACGTCGGCGTCGCTCATCAACAGCGCTTGCGCGTCGGTGTTGATCGCGATGAACTCGACGCCCTTGAGACCGACCTCGATCATTCGGTTGATGGCATTGACACCACCGCCGCCGACACCGATGACCTTGATGACTGCGAGGTAGTTCTGCGGTGCTGCCACGTCGAAGGCCTCTCGCCTCGAGTTACGTGTCGCCGCCTCGCGGGGCCGCGATGCGACGAACTGATGTCGAATGGGGACGGACGGCCCGACAAGCCCGGCTGCCGACCCGAACCCTAACGGTGAAGTTTAGGGTTATCAGTGTGCCTGTTCCCTGGACTCTTCCGAACAGGACACTAAGTCGACAAGCGGCGCCCGTACAACGAACACGCCGAACCTCCCGTTTTTCTTTTCACCCTATGTGATCACGCCGCGCAACGCCCAACCAGGGTGCTGGCCTGCGCAGATGTGCGTCAACCGCCCGTCGCGGCAGGGGCGGTGGGGGCGCTCACGTCGAAGTGGCGGGCCTTCGGGGAGGCTTTCAGAAGGGCCGTGAGTGTGCGAGCCTTCGCCGCGCCGTCCTCGGAACTCCCCCACAGGACCGTGCGATCACCACTGAGCTTCAGGGAAATATCGTCGTAAGAACGGACTTGAAGGGCGGTCAGTGCCTTCAGGGCCGCCTCGGGCAGGTCGCCGCGGACGGTGACGGCCTCCCCGAGCAGCCGGTCCGCGCCGAAGCGCGCCCGGCTCGGCGAGGCGGCGGCGTCCAGTTCCAGCAGCGGAACGCCCCGCGGTGCGCGGTCGACGGTGGCGAACTGCACTCCCTCCGCGTCGACTTCGCCGAACCGGGTGCCCTTCTTCAGCAGCAGGACGGGGGTGCGCTCGGTGACCCTGAGTTCGATGCGGTGCGGCCAGGAGCGGTCGACCTCGACGGAGCGGATGCGCGGCAGGGCCGTGCGCAGGCGCGAGGCGACGGCGTCCGTGTCGACGGAGGCCAGGGGGGCGCCGAGGGGGACGCGGGCGGCGCGCTCCACCGCGTCCGCCTTGAGGACGCCGGTCCCCGAGACGCGTACGTCCTCGGTGCGCAGCCAGTCGGATCCGTAGAGGACCCAGGTGCCGCCCGCCGCGAGGAGGGCGGTGGCGACGGCGGCGGCGAGCACCCGGCGGACCAGCCGCCGGCGGTCGCCGCCGCCCGGGCGGGGCGGGCGGACCGGCCCCCCGGAGCCGTCGGATCCGTCGGATCCGGATTCGCCCCGGGGCGGTCGTGCACCGCGCTCGGCGGTGGTCGGTCCGGCCACGCTCCCTGCCTTCTCACGCCTGGTGGCGTGCAGCGATCGCCTCGTACACCATGCCGACGAGGAGGTCGTCGGCGTCCCGGCGGCCGAACTCGGCGGCCGCACGGGACATCTCGTACAGCCGGTGCGGATCGGCGAGCACGGGAAGGACGTTGCCCTGGACCCACTCGGGGGTCAGCTCGGCGTCGTCCACCAGCAGGCCGCCGCCCGCCTTGACCACCGGCTGGGCGTTGAGCCGCTGTTCGCCGTTGCCGATGGGCAGCGGGACGTAGGCGGCGGGCAGCCCGACGGCGGACAGCTCGGCGACGGTCATGGCGCCCGCCCGGCAGAGCATCATGTCGGCCGCGGCGTACGCGAGATCCATCCGGTCCACGTACGGTACCGGGACATAGGGCGGCATCCCGGGCATGTTGTCCACGCGCGGCAGTTCGTTCTTGGGGCCGACCGCGTGCAGGATCTGGATTCCCGAGCGCTGGAGGACCGGGGCGATCTGCTGGACCACCTCGTTGAGCCGGCGCGCGCCCTGGGAACCGCCGGAGACCAGCAGGGTCGGCAGGTTGGGGTCGAGGCCGAAGGCGGCGCGCGCCTCGGGCCGGACCCGGGCGCGGTCCAGGGTCGCGATGGAGTGACGCAGCGGGATGCCGATGTAGCGGGCGCCGCGCAGCTTGCTGTCCGGGGTGGCGACGGCGACGGAGGCCGCGTAGCGCGAACCGATCTTGTTGGCCAGGCCCGGGCGGGCGTTGGCCTCGTGCACCACGATCGGGACGCCGAGGCGCTTGGCCGCGAGGTAGCCGGGCAGGGCGACGTAGCCGCCGAAGCCGACCACGCAGTCCGCCTTGGTGCGCTCCAGGACCTGCTCGGCGGCCTTGATGGTGCCGCGCAGCCGCCCGGGGACGGTGATCAGCTCCGGGGTGGGTTTGCGCGGCAGCGGCACGGCGGGGATGAGCGCCAGCTCGTAGCCCCGCTCGGGGACGAGCCGGGTCTCCAGGCCGCGCTCCGTCCCGAGCGCTGTGATGCCCGTGGTCGGGTCCTGCCTGCGCAGGGCGTCCGCGAGGGCGAGCGCGGGCTCGATGTGGCCGGCGGTCCCCCCACCGGCGAGTACGACATGCACCGAAATTCACCGCTCTCCGGACGGACGCTTCGTGACGCGCCGTCTCATCGACTTCCATCTCACCCCGGGCCTCCGCGTGGCCAGGGCCGCTTTCGCGGCGGGCTCCGCTCGCGCGAAGGCGATCAGCAGCCCGACGGCGAACATCGTCGGCAGCAGGGCCGACCCCCCGTAGGAGAACAGCGGAAGCGGGACTCCGGCGATCGGCAGCAGACCGAGCACCGCACCGATGTTGACCACGGCCTGGGCCGTGATCCAGGTGGTCACACCTCCCGCCGCATACCTCACGAAGGGGTCCTCCGTGCGTCCGGCGACGCGGATACCCGCATAGCCTAGGGCCGCGAACAACGCGAGCACCGACAGCGTCCCCGCGAGGCCCAGTTCCTCCCCGGCGACGGCGAAGATGAAGTCGGTGTGCGGTTCGGGCAGTTGGCCCCATTTTTCCACACTCGCGCCGAGGCCGGAACCGAACCATCCGCCGGAGGCAAGAGCATAGATGCCGTGCACGGCCTGCCAGCACTCGCCTTTGGGCCCGAGGTCGGTGGCACCGATGCACTCCAGCCGGGACATCCTGTTGGCGCTGGTCCTGATCAGCAGCAGGCCGACGACGAGGGCGAAGCCGAGCACTCCGGCGAAGAGGCGGGTGGGGGCACCGGCCAGCCACAGCAGACCGAACAGGATCGCGGCGAGGATGATGGCGGTGCCCATGTCACCGCCGAGCATGATCAGGCCGAGGAGCAGGAAGGCGACGGGGACCAGCGGCACGAGCAGGTGCTTCCACTGGGTCAGCAGCCGCTTGTCCTGCTTGCGCGCGAGCAGGTCCGCGCCCCACAGGATGAGCGCCAGCTTGCCGAACTCGCTGGGCTGGAGCTGGAAGGGGCCGCCGAGGGAGATCCAGTTCTGGTTGCCGTTCACCGAGTGCCCGACGCCGGGGATCTGGACGAGCACCATCAGGAACACGGCGCCCAGCAGCAGCGGATAGGACAGCGCGCGGTGCAGCCGCAGGGGCATCCGGGACGCGGCGAAGAGGAGGACGGCGCCGATGACGGCGGCGAGGAGCTGCTTGCGGAAGAAGTACGAGGCGGAGAGGGAGTACTGGAGCGCCTGGATTATCGACGCGGAGTAGACCATCACGAGGCCGAGCACGGTGATCAGCAGGCTGCTGCCGAGGATCAGGTAGTACGCGGTGAGCGGCCGGTCCCAGGCCCGGCGCGCCTGCTCGTACAGCCGCCGGGGGCCGCGCGGCGCGGCGAGGGCGGCGGGAGCGGCGGCCCCGCCCCGGGGCGCCCGGCCGCGCGGCGGCGCGCCGCCGGTCCGGCTCCGCATCACGACGTGCGCGGCGGGCCCGCCGGCGTAGGCGGGGACGGGCCCCGCGACGACGGCGTGCAGCCACGCGGCGACGGGCGCCCACCACGGGGCCGGGCGCCGCCCCGGGGGCGCGGTGGCAGTGCGCCCGCCACGGGGCCGGTTCGCGGCGGGAGGAGAAGGCACCCCGCCCTCGCGGCCCGGGGCGGCGGTGGCCCGGGCCATGGCGGGCGAGGTGGAGGCCTCGGGCTCACGGCCCGGGGCGGGGGGCGGGGCCCCGGTCGGATTGTGGGTGGTGGGCGGCATCGTCGCTGTCCCCTCCAGTCGTGCCCGGCGGCGGCCGGGCCCGGTGGCCGTCAGCCGCGCTCGGCGGCGAGTGCGCGGACCGCTTCCGCGAACGCCTCGCCCCGCTTGGTGTAGTTGGTGAACATGTCCATCGAGGCGCAGGCCGGGGCGAGCAGGACGGTGTCGCCCGGCCGGGCCAGCCCCGCCGCCTCCGCGACCGCCGCGGACATCGCCCCAGTGTCGGTCCGGTCGAGGTCGACCACCGGGACCTCGGGCGCGTGTCGCGTCAGGGCCTCGCGGATCAGGGCACGGTCCGCGCCCATGAGGACCACGCCCCGCAGCCGCTTCGCCGAGGCCGACACCAGTTCGTCGAAGGTCGCCCCCTTCGCCAGCCCGCCCGCGATCCACACGATCGGCTCGTAGGCGGCCAGTGAGGCCTCCGCCGCGTGCGTGTTGGTGGCCTTGGAGTCGTCCACGTACGCCACCCCGCCCACGTCCGCGACATGCTCGATGCGGTGCGGGTCGGGCCGGAAGGCGCGCAGTCCGTCGCGGACCGCCGTCGCCGGGACGCCGAAGGCGCGCGCCAGGGCCGCCGCGGCCAGCGCGTTGGCGATGTTGTGCGGGGCCGGCGGCTGCACGTCCGCGACCTCGGCCAGTTCCTGCGCCTGCTTGTGCCGCTGCTCGACGAAGGCGCGGTCGACCAGCAGGCCCTCCACCACGCCGAGTTGGGACGGCCCGGGGGTGCCGAGGGTGAAGCCGATCGCCCGGCAGCCCTCCTCGACGTCCGCCTCACGCACCAGGTCCTCGGTCGCCTTGTCGGCCGCGTTGTAGACGCAGGCGACCGTGTTGCCCTCGTAGACCCGGCCCTTGTCGGCCGCGTACGCCTCCATGGAGCCGTGCCAGTCCAGGTGGTCCGGGGCGAGGTTGAGGACGACCGCGGAGTGGGCGCGCAGCGAGGGCGCCCAGTGGAGCTGGTAGCTGGAGAGTTCGACGGCGAGGACGTCGTACGTCTCGCCGCCGGTGACCACGTCCACGATCGGCGTGCCGATGTTCCCGATCGCGGCGGTCCGCAGCCCGGCCGCGGTGAGGATCGAGGCGAGCATCCGCGTGGTGGTCGTCTTGCCGTTGGTGCCGGTGACGGCGAGCCACGGCGGGGCGTCCGGCCCGCGCAGCCGCCACGCGATCTCCACGTCGCCTACGACGTCCACCCCGGCCGCCGCCGCGGCGGCGAACAGCGGCGCGGACGGCGGCCAGCCGGGCGAGGTGACCACCAGTCCGGTGCCCTCGGGCAGGGTCTCCGCGTCCCCGAGGCGCACGCCGATCCCGGCGGCCTCCAGATCGGCGGCCCGTGCCCGGTGGGTGTCGCCCGAGCCGCCGTCCACGACGGTGACCTCGGCGCCCAGCCCGGCCAGGGCGCGCGCGGCGCTGACGCCGCTGACGCCGAGGCCGGCGACGGTGATCTTCCTGCCCTGCCAGTCGCTCACTTGTCGGCTGCCCATCCCGCGTAGAAGAGGCCCAGTCCCACGATCACGCACATGCCCTGGATGATCCAGAAGCGGACCACCACAAGGACTTCGGACCACCCCTTGAGTTCGAAGTGGTGCTGGAGCGGCGCCATCCGGAAGACCCGCTTCCCGGTCATCCGGAACGAACCGACCTGGATCACCACGGACATGGTGATGAGGACGAAGAGGCCGCCGAGGAGGGCGAGCAGGAACTCGGTGCGCGAGCAGATCGCGAGGCCCGCCAGCGCGCCGCCGAGCGCCAGCGAACCGGTGTCGCCCATGAAGATCTTGGCCGGTGAGGTGTTCCACCACAGGAAGCCGAAGCAGGCGCCCATCAGCGCCGAGGCGACGACCGCGAGATCGAGGGGGTCGCGCACCTCGAAGCAGGCGTTGGGGTTGGTCAGGGTCTCCGCGTTGGCGCAGGACTCCTGGAACTGCCACAGGCCGATGAACGTGTACGCGCCGAAGACCATCACCGAGGCGCCGGTGGCGAGTCCGTCGAGGCCGTCGGTGAGGTTCACGCCGTTCGACATGGCGAGGATCATGAACAGCGCCCAGACCACGAACAGCACCGGGCCGATGGACCAGCCGAAGTCGGTGATGAACGAGAGCTTGGTGGAGGCCGGGGTGAGCCCGCGCTTGTCCGCGAACTGGAGCGACAGCACGGCGAAGGCGATGCCGACGATGAGCTGGCCGGCCATCTTCGCCTTGGCCCGCAGCCCGAGCGACCGCTGCTTGACGATCTTGATGTAGTCGTCGAGGAAGCCGACGAGGCCCATGCCCGCCATCAGGAAGAGCACCAGGATGCCCGAGAAGCTCGGGTCCTCACCGGTGATCACCTTGGCGAGGGCGTACGCGATGAGCGTGGCGAGGATGAAGGAGATGCCGCCCATGGTGGGCGTGCCCTTCTTGCTGCCGTGCGTGCGCGGGCCGTCGTCGCGGATGAACTGCCCGTACCCCTTGCGGGCGAGCAGTTTGATGAGCAGCGGGGTCCCGATCAGGGTCAGGAACAGGCCGATGGCTCCCGCGAAGAGGATCTGCCTCATCGGACGGCACCCTCACCCTCGAGCAGCGCCTCGGCGATCCGCTCCAGGCCGACCGACCGGGACGCCTTCACCAGCACGACGTCACCCGGGCGCAACTCTGCGCGCAACAGGTCGACCGCCGCCTGCGCGTCGGACACGTGCACCGACTCCTCACCCCACGAACCCTCGTTGTATGCGCCCAGTTGCAACCAGGACGCCTCCCTGCCCCCGACCGCGACGAGCTTGCCGACGTTGAGCCGGACGGCGAGCCGCCCGACCGCGTCGTGCTCGGCCAGCGCCTCGTCGCCGAGCTCGGCCATCATGCCGAGCACCGCCCACGTGCGGCCCCCCCTGGCCTTGGCGGCCTCGCCCATGGCGGCCAGCGCACGCAGCGCGGCACGCATGGACTCGGGGTTCGCGTTGTAGGCGTCGTTGACGACCGTCACGCCGTCGGAGCGCTCGGTGACCTCCATGCGCCAGCGGGAGAGGGAGCCCGCCTCGGAGAGCGCGAGGGCGATCTCGTCGACGGGCATGCCCAGCTCATGGGCGACGGCGGCCGCGGCGAGCGCGTTCGACACGTGGTGCTCACCGTACAGCCGCATGGTCACGTCACTGCACCCGGTGGGTGTGTGAAGCGTGAAGGCGGGCTGTCCGACCCCCGTGAGCCGGACGTTCTCGGCGCGGACGGCGGCTTCGGCTGACTCCCCGAAGAGCAGGACGCGGGCCTTGGTGCGGTCGGCCATGGCGCGGACCAGCGGGTCGTCGGCGTTGAGCACGGCGACGCCGTCGTCCGGCAGGGACTCGACCAGTTCGCCCTTGGCGAGGGCGATCTGCTCGCGTCCGCCGAACTCGCCGATGTGCGCGCTGCCCACGTTCAGCACGAGTCCGATCCGCGGCGGGGTGAGCTGCGTGAGGTACCGGATGTGGCCGATTCCGCGCGCACCCATCTCCAGGACCAGGTGCTCGGTCTCGGCGGTGGCGGTGAGCGCGGTGAGGGGCAGGCCGATCTCGTTGTTGAGGGACCCGGGGGTGAACACGGTCGGGGCCTTGCGCCGCAGGACCTGCGCGAGAAGGTCCTTGGTGCTGGTCTTGCCGGCCGAGCCGGTGAGCGCCACGACCTGGGTGCCCAGGCGCTCGACGACGGCGCGGGCGAGGCGCCCGAGGGCGGTCTGCACGTCGTCGACGACGATCGCGGGCACGCCGAGGGTCCGGGTGGCGAGCACCGCGACGGCGCCCTGCGCGACGGCGCGTTCGGCGTAGTCGTGGCCGTCGACGCGCTCGCCGCGGAAGGCGGCGAACAGGCTGCCGGGCTCCACGGCCCGGGAGTCGATGACGACGCTGCCGGTGACCTCGGTGGCCGGATCCGGTATGTCGTGGGACTGCCCGCCGACGATTTCGGCGATCTCGGCGAGGGTGAGGGCGATCACTGGGTCATCCCTGACTGTTCTCGGGTGCGGTGGCGCGTTCGTCCGGGCGGCCGGCTGCCCGGTGCGCCTCGATGGCGGCGCGCAGGACCTCGCGGTCGTCGAACGGGCGGATCACGCCGGCGATGTCCTGGCCCTGTTCGTGGCCCTTGCCGGCGACGAGGACGGTGTCCCCGGCTCCGGCTCGGGCGACGGCGGCCTCGACGGCGGCCGCTCGCTCCTCGAAGACCAGGACGTCCCCGCGCTGGTGCGCGGGGACCTCCGCGGCCCCGGCGAGCATGGCGGCGAGGATGGCGAGGGGGTCCTCGGAGCGGGGGTTGTCCGAGGTCAGTACGGCGGTGTCGGCGAGCCGGGCGGCGGCGGCGCCCATCGGGCCGCGCTTGGTGGTGTCCCGGTCGCCGCCGCAGCCGAGGACGATGTGCAGCTTGCCCTCGGTGACCTTGCGCAGCGAGCGCAGGACGGACTCGACGGCGTCCGTCTTGTGCGCGTAGTCGACGACGGCGAGGTACGGCTGCCCGGCGTCGACCCGCTCCAGCCGGCCCGGCACCCCGGGGACGGCGGCGATGCCGTCGGCCGCGGTCTGGGGGTCGATTCCGGCCACCGCGAGGACGGCGACGGCGGCGAGGGTGTTGGCGACGTTGAACGGGCCGGGCAGCGGCGAACGGGCCCTGATCCGCTCCCCCTTGGGGCCGACCGCGGTGAAGTCCGAGCCGAGCGAGCCGACCCGGACGTCCTCGGCCCGCCAGTCGGCGTCCGGGTGACCCTCGGCGGAGAAGGTGGTGATCGGCACGGACGCCTCGGTGACGAGCCGCCTGCCGTACTCGTCGTCCAGGTTGACGACGCCCTCCCGGCTCCGCGCCGGGGTGAAGAGCTGCGCCTTGGCCTGGAAGTAGTCCTCCATCCCGGAGTGGAACTCCATGTGCTCCGGGCTGAGGTTGTTGAAGACGGCGACGTCGAAGACGCAGCCGTCGACCCGGCCGAGGACCAGGGCGTGGCTGGAGACCTCCATGGCCACGGCGTCCACGCCGCGTTCGCGCATCACGGCGAAGAGGGCCTGGAGGTCGGTCGCCTCGGGTGTGGTGCGCTCGGACTTGATGCGGTCGTCGCCGACGCGCATCTCGACGGTGCCGATGAGGCCGGTGGCCCGGTCGGCGGCGCGCAGCCCGCCTTCGACGAGGTAGGCGGTGGTGGTCTTGCCGGAGGTGCCGGTGATGCCGATCTGGAGGAGGTCGGTGCCCGGGCGGCCGTAGATCTCGGCGGCGAGTTCGCCCATCCGGGCGCGCGGGTCGTCGGTCACCAGGACCGGCAGGCCGGTGGCGGCGGCGCGTTCGGCGCCCGCCGGGTCGGTGAGGACGGCGGCGGCGCCGAGGTCGGCGGCCTGCGGGGCGAAGTCGGCCCCGTGGAAGCGGGCGCCGGGCAGGGCGGCGTACACATCGCCGGGGCGGACCGCGCGGGAGTCGTGCGTGATGCCCGTGATCTGCGTGTCTGCCGGGGCCTCGGCCTCCAGCCGGGCCGCGAGTTCCGCGAGGCCGGTCGGGCGGACCCGGTCCGGGCGGGGAGGTCCCGGGCGGTCGGCTGCGGGCTGGGGTGTGGGGGACTGATCAGCGTGTGGCACGGCGGTGAGCGTACCGGGCGCGGGCGGCCCGGGGGAAAAAGAGGGGGCGGCCCCGGGGCGGTTCCCGGAACCGGGGGTGATCGTGGTCACTGGAGTCTCCTGGTGGTTCGCCGGAGGCCGTTCGCCCGGTCGTGCGTCGTGCGAGGTGCGTTGTGCGTTATTCGTCTTGCGGGGTGCGGGGTGCGGGGTGCGGGGTGCGTCGTGCGGGGTCGGTGTCGGTCGCCGGTCAGTCGCCGGGGTCGAAGGTGACGGGCAGCCGCGCGGGGGCCTTGCCCGTCGGCGGGACCTGGAGGGTCTTGAGGGAGAACTCCATGACCTTCCGGTAGACGGGTCCGCAGATCTGGCCGCCGAAGTAGCTGCCCTTGGTGGGGTTCTGGATGGCGCAGTAGACGGTGATCTCCGGGTTGTCGGCGGGCGCGAAGCCGGCGAAGGAGGCCGTGTAGCCCTTGTAGCGGCCGAGTTCGGGGTCGACGCGGTTGGCGGTGCCGGTCTTCCCGGCGACCCGGTAGCCGGGGATGCGGGCCTTGGTGCCGGTGCCCTCCTGGTCGTCGACGACGGACTCCAGCATGGTGGCGAGGGTCCTGGCGGTGGACTCGCTGACCACCCGGGTCTTCTTGGGCGCGGGCGCGGCGGCGAAGCGCCCGTCGGGCCCGGTGGTGCCGCGGACGAGGGTGGGCTCGATACGCACCCCGCCGTTGGCGACGGTGGAGTACACCGAGGCGGCCTGGAGGGCGTTGATGGACATGCCCTGGCCGAAGGGGATCGTGTACTGCTGCGAGGTGGACCAGTCCTGGGGCTTGGCGAGGATGCCGGGGGTCTCGCCGGGGTAGCCGAGGCCGCTGGTGGCCCCCATCCCGAACTTGCGCAGATAGGAGTGGAGGACGCGGTTGGCCTCGGGCTGGGTCTTCCCGAGCTGCCCGGTGGCCAGGATGGTGCCGATGTTGCTGGACTTGGCGAGGACCCCGTTGAGGGTGAGGTACCAGGTGGGGTGGTCGATGTCGTCCTTGAAGAGCCGGTCGCCGCGGTGCAGGCGGTTGGGGACGACGACATGGGTCCCGGGGGTGGCCTTCTTCTCCTCCAGGACGGCCGCGATCGACATGACCTTGGCGGTGGAGCCGGGCTCGTAGGCGTCCTGGAGGGCCGCGTTGCCCATGGCGGCGGAGTCGGCCTGGCTCAGGTCGTTGGGGTCGAAGCCGGGCGCGTTGGCCATGGCGAGGATCTCGCCGGTACGGGTGTTCTGGACGATGACATAGCCGCGGTCCGCCTGGGAGCGGGTCACCTGGTCGGTGATGGCCTGCTGGGCGGCCCACTGGATGTCCCGGTCGATGGTCAGCTCGATGTCGGAGCCGGGCACGGCGGGTTCCTCGCGGGAGCCGGCCGTGGGGATGCGCCGGCCGCCGGACTGGACGTAGGTCATGGTGCCGTCCTGGCCGGCGAGTTCGGTGTCGAGCATGGACTCGATCCCGCCGCCGCCGCGCCCCTCGGCGTTGACGTAGCCCAGTATCCCGGCGGCCAGGTCGCCGTTGGGGTAGACGCGTTTGCTGCTGGGCTCCTGGAAGATCCCGGCCAGGACGTTGGCGCCGGGGCCGCCGGCCCGTCTGTCGGCGGCGGCCTTCTCGGCGTAGACGCTCTTGAGGTCCTTGATCTGCCGCCAGACCTGGGGGGTCTGCCGGCGGGCGAGGACGGCGTAGCGTGAGCCGGGCCTCTTCAGCTTCTTGACGATGTCCGCCGGGTCCGCGTCCAGGACGGGGGCGAGCAGGGCGGCGGCCTGTTCCGGGGCGTCGGGGGCCTTGCTGTCCTTCGGCGTGAACATCTTGGGGTCGGCGGTGATGTCGTGCGCGTCCACGGAGGTGGCGAGCGCGATGCCGGACCGGTCGGTGATCTCGCCGCGCTCGGCGGCCAGGGTGACGCTGTCGTAGCGGTTCTTGTCCGCCTTCGCGGCGTACGCGTCGGCGTCGACGGCCTGCACCTGGAGGAGGCGGACCACGAAGACCAGCATCACCAGGGTGAGTCCGAGGCTGACCAGCCGCAGCCGGGGCCGCGGGTCGCCGAGGGTGAGGGTGCGCGCGGCGGGGCGCCGGGGCGCGGGGCGCGGCCGGCGGCCGTCGGGGCGGCGCGCGGGCCGGCGGCCGGACGGGGGCGCGGGGCGCCTGGCGGGGCCCGGCACGCGACGGCGCGGTGGTTCCTTGGGGGGCACTGCGTCACCTGCCGGTGGGGGTCGGGGTCGGCTGCGGGGACGGGGAGGCCGCCGGGGCCGGTCCGGCGGGGGCGGTCGGGTCGGGGGCCGGGGCGGGGTCCGGCGAGGCGGCGGCCGACGCGGCGGGGGCGGGGACCTGCTGCGGCTTCGGGTCCGGCTCGGGGTCCCCGGCGGGCTTCGCGGGCGGCGAGGGCTGCGCGGTCGCGCGTCCCGGCACCCCCCGGACCGTCCCGTCGGGTCCGAGGAAGGCGGGGCTGCCACCGGGGACCATGCCGAGTTCGCGGGCCCGGCGCTCCAGGGCACCGGGCGCGGAACGGTCGTCGACGTCCCGCTGGAGGGCCTGCTGCTCGTCGGTGAGTTCGGTGGTCTCCTTCTTCAGCTCGCTGAGCCGGAAGGAGCCCTGGCTGAGGGAGGAGTTGAGGACCAGCAGGGTGATCAGACCGCCGGCCAGCAGCAGGACGACCAGCAGGACGAAGGGGGTGCGGGCGGCGCTGCTGGGCCCGGACGGCATCAGCCGTGCGAGCCGCGCGGCCCGTCCCCGCAACTGCTTGCCCGCTGTGCTCAAGGTGTCCTCCGCATCGCTTCCCTGGCCGTGCCGTGACGTCCCGTGCCGCGTCCGCGTCCGTGACCGCCGTCCGGCCGTACCGCCCGTCTCCGCCCGCGCCGGGTGCCGGCCCGGCCCGCGGGGCCGGACCGGCCGGGCCTACGGGGTCCGGGCCACTTCCTCGCGGATCCGTTCCGCCCCTCTCAGACGCGCGGGCGCCGCCCGGCGGTTCTCGGCCACCTCGTCCTCGGTGGGCAGTTCGGCGCCCCGGGTGAGGAGCTTCAGGCGCGGCTGGTACTCCTCGGGGACCACCGGGAGGCCGGGCGGCGCGGTGGTCGCGGCGCCCGCCGCGAAGACCTGCTTGACCAGCCGGTCCTCCAGCGAGTGGTAGGAGAGCACGGCGATCCGGCCGCTCACGGCGAGGGCCGCGACGGCTGCGGGGATCGCCCGCTCCAGCACCGACAGCTCGCCGTTGACCTCGATGCGCAGTGCCTGGAAGGTGCGCTTGGCCGGATTGCCACCGGTCCGCTTGGCGGCCTGGGGCAGCGCGTCCCGGATCAGCTCGACGAGCCGGGCGCTGCGGCTGAACGGTTCCTTCTCGCGTTCCCGCACGATCGCGGAGACGATCCGCTTGGCCTGCTTCTCCTCGCCGTAGGCGCGCAGGATCCGGACCAGTTCGCCGGGCGGGTAGGTGTTCAGCACCTCCGCGGCGCTGACCCCGGAGGTCTGGTCCATCCGCATGTCGAGGGGGGCGTCCTGGGCGTAGGCGAAGCCGCGGTCGGCCTCGTCCAGCTGCATGGAGGAGACGCCGAGGTCGAAGAGGACGCCGTCCACCCGCTTCAGGCCCAGCCGGTCGAGGACGGCGGGGAGTTCGTCGTAGACGGCGTGCACCAGGGTGGCGCGGTCCCCGAACGGCGCGAGGCGCTCGCGGGAGAGCCGCAGGGCCTCGGTGTCGCGGTCGAGGGCGACGAGCCGGGCGTCGGGGAAGCGGGTCAGCAGGGCCTCGCTGTGGCCGCCGAGGCCGAGGGTGCAGTCGACGACGACGGGGCCGCCCCCGCCTGCGGAGGACTCGGGGCGGTCGAGCGCCGGGGCCAACAGGTCCAGGCACCGCTGGAGCATCACCGGGACGTGTCGGGTCTGGCTCATGCGCCCTCTCAGGTCCGGCGTGGAGCGGGGCAGGGCCGGGCCGTGCGTACGCCGCGCACGCGGAATGCGGGGAGAATCTCGGGGGATGCCGCCGCGCGGGGCGGGGGCGTCCGGAACTCCGCGTCACTTTAGTCCACCGGTACGCCCGGTCAATCAACCGGGCAGCGCGTCGCGCGAGGCTCCCCGCGGGGGCTGTGGATTAGCTCACAGCAGGCGGCTTGCCGCTGTTTGTCCGCTTCTCCTTCCGGGTCCGGAGCGGCTGTGACCGCTACCTTCGAGCCATGTCGACTTCTGCGCACGCAACAACCGGCACCGCCCTCGGCGAGGGCACCGTCACCGACCGTCTCGTCGAGGCGAACCAGCGGTACGCCGCCGGCTTCCAGGACCCGGGGATGGACGCGCGCCCGGTCCTCAAGGTCGCCGTCGTGGCCTGCATGGACGCCCGTCTCGACCTGCACGCCGCGCTCGGCCTGGAGCTGGGCGACTGCCACACCATCCGCAACGCGGGCGGCGTGGTCACCGACGACGTGATCCGCTCCCTCACCATCAGCCAGCGGGCGCTGGGCACCCGCAGCGTGGTCCTGGTGCACCACACGGGCTGCGGCCTTGAGACGATCACCGAGGAGTTCCGTATGGAACTCGAGGAGGAGGTCGGGCAGCGGCCGGCGTGGGCCGTCGAGGCGTTCCGCGACGTCGACCAGGATGTGCGCCAGTCGATGCAGCGGGTGCGCACCTCGCCCTTCCTGCTCCACAAGGACGACGTGCGGGGCTTCGTCTTCGATGTGAGGACGGGGGCGCTGCGGGAGGTCGAGCCCGCGGTGTGATCCGGTACGGCGGGTGACGACGGGTAGCACAAAACCCACCGAACCCGTCATTTCGGCCTCAGTTGTCCACAGGCAAGTGACACGACACCGTGCCGCCAACAAGAATGACCGGTGTGGCGCCCTCCGGAACTGTCCGGGGACGGTGTCCGTGTTTCGTGGTGGGCCGTGCCGGCTGACGTGCACAGGCCCCGGACGGGCCGAGGAGGGCCGGGTGACGACCTATGACGATCGAGCGAGCCTCACTGATCTGACCACGACCGCGGAGCGTGTCCGCGGTTCGGTGGAGAGTGTGATCGAGGGCAAGCCTGAGGTCGTACGGCTTTCGCTGACCGTGCTGCTCGCCGAGGGACATCTTCTGATCGAGGATGTCCCCGGCGTCGGCAAGACCATGCTGGCCAAGGCGCTGGCGCGTTCCGTCGACTGCTCGGTGCGGCGCATCCAGTTCACGCCGGACCTGCTGCCGTCGGACATCACCGGTGTCTCGGTCTTCGACCAGCAGCAGCGCGAGTTCGAGTTCAAACCCGGCGCGATCTTCGCCCAGATCGTGATCGGCGACGAGATCAACCGGGCCTCCCCCAAGACCCAGTCCGCGCTGCTGGAGTCCATGGAGGAGCGCCAGGTCACCATCGACGGGCACAGCTACGAGCTGCCCGACCCCTTCATGGTGGTGGCCACCCAGAACCCGGTCGAGATGGAGGGCACCTACCCGCTGCCCGAGGCCCAGCGGGACCGCTTCATGGCCCGGGTCTCCATCGGGTACCCGAGCGCGGGCGCCGAGCTCCGGATGCTCGACGTCCACGGCGGGGTGAACCCGCTGGACGACCTCCAGCCGGTGGCACACGCCCACGACGTCGTCAAACTGATCGAGGCCGTGCGCGAGGTCCACGTCGCCGAGTCCGTCCGCAAGTACGCGGTGGACCTGGTCTCCGCGACCCGCACGCACCCCGACCTCAGACTGGGCGCCTCCCCCCGCGCCACCCTGCACCTGGTGCGCGCCGCCAAGGCGTCCGCCGCCCTCAGCGGCCGCGAGTACGCCCTCCCCGACGACGTGCAGGCCCTGGCCGTGCCCGTCCTCGCCCACCGGCTGCTGCCCACCGCGCAGGCCCAGCTCGGCCGGCGCACCGCGGAGCAGGTCGTCCTCGACATCGTGCAGCGCACCCCCGTGCCCACCACCGGCAGCCCGGACGGCGCGTACGCACCCGGCGGCCGGCCGCAGGACCCGCTGTACGGCCGGCAGCCCGGCGCGCGGCGGCTGTGATGTCCGCCGCCCGGCCCGCCCCGGACGCGGGCCCGGAGGGCACGGACCGCGGCGGTGTGCGCGCCGCCCTCGCCGGTCTCACCACCCGGGGCCGCTCCTTCCTGGCGGCCGGGGTGGCCGCCGGGGCCTGCGCGTACGCCCTCGGCCAGACCGACCTGCTGCGGGTCGGGCTGCTCCTCGCCGTCCTGCCGCTGCTCTGCGTCGGCGTGCTGTACCGCACCCGCTACCGGGTCGCGGCCAGCCGGCGGCTGCACCCCGGGCGGGTGCCCGCGGGCTCCGAGGCCCGGGTCCATCTGCGGATCGACAACGTCTCCCGGATGCCCACCGGCCTGCTGATGCTCCAGGACCACGTCCCCTACGTGCTGGGCCCCCGGCCGCGCTTCGTGCTGGACCGGGTGGAGGCCGGCGGGCGGCGCGAGGTGTCCTACCGGGTCCGCTCCGACCTGCGCGGACGCTATCCCCTCGGCCCGCTCCAGCTCCGGCTGAGCGACCCCTTCGGCATGTGCGAGCTGAGCCGCTCCTTCAGCGCCTTCGACCTGCTCACGGTCGTGCCGCGCACCGAGCCCCTGCCCGCCCTGGGGCTGGCGGGCGAGGCGTCCGGGTACGGGGAGGGCCGCCGGCGCACCCTGGCGCTCGCCGGGGACGACGACATCATTCCGCGCGCCTACCGCCACGGCGACGATCTGCGCCGGGTCCACTGGCGTTCGACCGCCAAGTACGGCGAGCTGATGGTGCGCCGCGAGGAGCAGCCCCAGCGCGCCCGCTGCACGGTCCTGCTCGACACCCGCCGGATCGCCTACGAGGGCGGCGGCCCGGACTCGGCCTTCGAGTGGGCGGTCTCCGGCGCGGCCTCCGCGCTGGTGCACCTGCTGGAGCACGGCTACGCGACCCGGCTGTTGACGGACACCGGCACCTCGGTCCCCGGTGAGGGGGCGGACGGCTACGCGGGCTCCGGCCACTCGGGCCAGGAGTCCGCGGACTCCGCCGGACTGATGCTGGACACCCTGGCCGTCGTCGACCACTCGGACGGGGCGGGCATGTCCCGCGCCTCCGAGGCGCTGCGCGGCGGCAACGAGGGCCTGCTGATCGCGTTCCTGGGCGACCTGGACGCGGAGCAGGCCCGGCTGGCCGCCGGGATGCGCCGCCGGGCCGGTTCCGCGGTCGCCTTCGTGCTGGACAGCGGCACCTGGGTCACCGGCGGGGACGTGCCCGGTCCGCTGGAGGAACGGCTGCGCGGGCTGCGGGAGGCGGGCTGGACGGCGCTGCCCGTCCGGCCGGGCGACTCCCTCGCCGACCTGTGGCGGCAGGCGGGCCAGGAACAGAGCCGGTCGGCCGCGTCCGGCGAGACACACGGGTACTCGGGGGGTTGGTCATGAGCGGTCGCACCAGGCTCGCCCTGTGCTCCTACGCGGCCACGCTGCTGACGGCGGGGGCACTGCTGCCCCTGGTGGACGAGGCGGGCTGGCTGCTCCAGGTGGCCGTCCTGCTCGGTCTGCAGAACGGGGCGGGGGCGCTGGCCCGGCGGGTGCCGCTGGCCCGGCCGCTGACCCTGGCACTCCAGCTACTGGTCTCCCTGCTGACGCTCACCGTCCTGTTCGTGCGCGAGTCCGCGGTCGCCTGGCTGATCCCGGGCCCGGAGGCGATCGCCCACTTCGGGCAGTTGTTCGCCGCCGGGTACGACGACGTCAGCCGGTACGCCATCCCGGCGCCCGCGACGGACGGCATCCGGCTGATGCTGATCGGCGGGGTGCTGGCCATCGGCCTCGCGGTGGACGCCCTCGCGGTCACCTACCGGGCGGCGGCCCCCGCGGGCCTGCCGCTGCTGGCGCTCTACACGGTCGCGGCCGGGCTCTCCGACGGCGGCGCGGCCTGGCTGTGGTTCCTGCTCGCCGCGGCGGGCTATCTGCTGCTCCTGCTGGCCGAGGGCCGGGACCGGCTCTCCCGCTGGGGCCGGGTCTTCGGCGGCGCCCCACCCGCGGCGCGGCGCGGCGGGGCCCTCGACGGCGGCGGGGCGGCGCACGCCCCGGTCCGCACCGGGCGCCGGATCGGGGTGGTGGCCCTGGGTGTGGCCCTCGCCGTCCCCGCGGCCCTGCCCGCCCTGGACGGCGGGCTGCTGGACGGCACGGGCAGCGGTCCGGGCCGCGGCTCCGGGGGCGGCGGCACGATCTCGGCGGTCAGCCCGCTGGTCTCCCTCCAGGAGAACCTGAACCAGCCGCAGAACCGCGAGGTGCTGCGCTACCGCACCAACGCCCCCGACCCGCGCAGCCTGTATCTGCGGATCGTGGCGCTGGACCGGTTCGACGGCACGGCCTGGCGCTCCTCGCAGCGCAAGGTGGAGGACGTCCCGGAGCGGCTGCCGGAGCCGAGCGGGCTGAGCCCCGCGGTGGACGTCACCGAGGTGCGGACCAACCTGTCCGCGGCGGGCACCTACAAGCAGACCTGGCTCCCGATGCCGTACCCGGCGACCAAGGTGGGCATCGAGGGGCGCTGGCGGTTCGAGCCGGAGGGGCGGACCCTGGTCGGCGACCGGCAGACCACGGCCGGCGTCCAGTACTCGGTGAGCAGCCTGGTCGTGCAGCCGACCCGGGAGCAGCTGGCCGACGCGCCCGCCCCCAACTCGGAACTCAAGCGCGAGTACACGCAGGTGCCGGGCTCGCTGCCCGCCGAGGTGGCGGCGACGGCGCAGCGGATCACCAAGGGCGCGGCGAACGACTTCGCACGCGCGTCGAAGCTCCAGCAGTGGTTCGCGGAGGACGGCGGCTTCACCTACAGCACCCGGGTTCGTTCCGGCACGGGCGTGGCCGCGATCGGGCGCTTCCTGGAGGAGAAGCGGGGCTTCTGCGTCCACTTCTCCTTCTCGATGGCCGCGATGGCCCGGACGCTGGGCATCCCGGCGCGGGTCGCGGTGGGCTTCACCCCGGGCACCCCGCAGTCGGACGGCACGGTCTCGGTCGGCCTGCGGGACGCGCACGCCTGGCCCGAGCTGTACTTCGAGGGGGTCGGCTGGACCCGCTTCGAGCCCACCCCGAGCCGGGGCACCGTCCCGGAGTACGCACGGGAGGAGACGCCGTCGGCCGACCCGAGCGCGCCCGCGCAGCCGGAGACGGGTGAGTCGTCGGAGCCGTCCTCGGCCCCGGCCGCGCCGGACGCCTGCCCGGAGCACGAGCGCCGGCTCGGCGAGTGCGGGGCGGCTCAGCCGCAGGAGGTGGCCCAGGGCGCGGAGGGCGGCACCCCGTGGACCTCGGTGCTGTTCACGGCACTCGCCGCGGTCGGGGTGGTGGCGCTGCTGCTGCTTCCGCTGCTGTGGCGGGCCCTGACCCGCAGGCGGCGGCTGCGGGCCGGTTCAGGCGGCGCGGCCGGGCCTGCGTCCGGGCCGGCGGGCGCCGTCGTCACCGACGGTCCGGCGGGTGCCGTGACCGTGCCGGCCGAGGACCCGGCCGGCACCCTCGCGGTCTGGCAGGAGATCACGGACACCGCATGGGACCTGGGCATCGTGCCGGACGAGTCCCAGACCCCGCGCAAGGCGGCGGCCCGGATCGTCCGGCTCGGCAAGCTCACGGACGAGCCGGCGGCGGCGATGCACCGCACGGCCCGCGCGGTGGAGGAGGTCCTGTACGCGCCCGCCCCACGGCCCGCCACGGGCCTCGCGGAGGACGCCCGCCGCATCCGCTCCGGCCTCCGCGACGCGGCGGACACCCGCACCCGCCTGCGGGCCCTGCTCCTCCCCCGGTCGTCCGTCCGAGTGGTCTGGGCCCTCTCCGACCGCTGGGCGACCTGGAACACCCGCGTCTCGACCCGCGTCCGCAAGCCCCTGGACCGGGCCGCGGCCCTCCTGCCCCGCCTCTCCCGCGGCCGGGGCTGACCACGGGCCGCGGCCCCCGGTGCGGGGGCACGGCCCGTGGGCCGTGCCGGGGAGCGGTGCCGGGGGGCGCCCGACGGTGGGCGGCGCCGGGGGCGTCGGACGGTGGGCCGTGTCCGGGGCGCTCGGCCGTGGGCCGCGTTCGCGGCGCCCGGTGGTGGGCCGTGCCGGGGGCGCCCGGCCGTGGGCGGCGGCTGCGGCCTGGCTTCGCCGGGCAGGGCCCGTCCGCCCGGCTGCGGCTCCGCCCGGTGCCGACGGGCACACCGCGGTAATCGGCGCGCCCATGCCCGGCTGCGGCCTGGCTTTCGCCGTGCGCTCCGCCGGGGCGACGGCGGCCTGCGGGCGGTCTGTGGCCTGTGAGGGGCTTCCGGTACGTGGCCAGAGAGGGGGCTTCCGGTTCCCTGGGCCCGGCGGCCGCGCGTCTGCCCGGAGCGGACCGAGCGGACCGAGGGGGCCGGGGAGGCCGGGCCCCGGGGACGCCCGGTGCGGGTCCGGCCCGTGCCGGGGTGGCGAGCGGGCCGCCCGACCCCGCACAGCGCGGCCAAGGGCCCGGCGTGCGAGGGCCGACACGGTTCCCGCCACTCTGCCCCGTACGCGCCGGAGGGGCGACGCGTGCGCGTCGCCCCTCCGGGTCGGGTTCGGGCGTGAGCGACCGCCGTCGGGCGGCGGCCACCGGTCGCCTACTGGCCCTGCTGCTCGTCGCGGCGGCGGTGCCACCGCTGCTCGATGCGGTCCATCACGGACCGGCGCTGATGATGCTGTCGTCGGGTGGCATGACCACCGGGTTCCTGCTGCTGCTCACCCGGTTTGGGGGCCTTGCGCCAGCCGGTGACCGCCAGCACCGCGCAGCCGAGCATCACGAGGAAGCCCACCACGCTGATCCAGATCTGCTGCGCGACCATTCCGGCCATGAGGAGCGCGATACCCACAAGGAAGCCAGCGACTGCCTGGTAGACCCGTCGCCGGGTGTACGTACGCAGCCCGCTTCCCTCGAGCGCTGTAGCGAACTTGGGATCTTCGGCGTACAGCGCTCGCTCCATCTGCTCGAGCATGCGCTGCTCGTGCTCCGAGAGCGGCACGGAGTCCTCCTCGTCGTCGGTCGCGGGGGCGACCGGTATGCGGCCCTTTCAGGATAGGCAGGGATTCGCCCCCGTGAAACCCGCCCACTTCGCCTCACACCAGTCCGGGCCGCCATGCCCGATCGAAGTTACTGAGGCGTTGATTCCCCAACCTCCGATCCGTCATGCCGGACGTCGTCCCCCGATCATACGGGGCGCGGGCCGGTAACGGAGGGCCTGTGGCCTACTCCATGTGCGGCTGCGCCCCTGATCAACCCCGCTTCTCGCCCAGGACGTGCAGCTGCCCGGCGACGGAGTGGAACGCGGCGAGCTCGGCCGCCGCCGCCTCCAGCTTCAGCAGGGCCTCCAGGGCACCGGGCTCGGCGTCCACCAGGGCGCCGGGCACCAGATCCGCGAAGAGGCGCACGCCGTGCACGGCGGAGACCTCGGCGCCCGCCCCGGCGACCAGCCCGGTGAGCTGGTCGGCGGTGAACCGGCGCGGGACCGGGTCGCCGGCACCCCAGCGCCCGTCGGGGTCGCCGAGGGCCTGGCGGGCCTCCGTGAAGTGCCCGGCGAGGGCGCGGGCGAGGACCGCGCCGCCGAGCCCGGCGGCGAGGAGGCTGAGGGCGCCGCCCGGGCGCAGCGCGTCCACCGCGTTGCGCAGGCCCTCGGCCGGGTCGTCGACGTACTCCAGGACCCCGTGGCACAGGACGGCGTCGAAGCCGCCCCGGTCCACGACGTCGAACAGGCCGTGCACATCGCCCTGGACGCCGCGCACCCGCTCCGCCACCCCCGCCTCGGCGGCCCGGCGCTCCAGCGCGAAGAGCGCGTTGGGGCTGGGGTCGACGACGGTGACGCGGTGGCCGAGCCGGGCGAGCGGCACGGCGAAGTTGCCCGTGCCGCCGCCGGTGTCGAGGACGTCCAGCGCCTCGGTCCCGGCGGCCTTGGCCCGGCGGTCGATCGCGTCCTGGAGGACGTCCCAGACCACGGCGGTGCGGAGGGACGCGCGGGAGGGTCGCGGTGGGGTCTCCCCACCGGAGGCAGGAGAACGGTCCGACACGGCAGGTGGCTCCTCGGGCGATGTGCTGGCGGTGTGCTGGCGGTGTGCCGCCCACCCTATTGCCTCCCTCCGGCCGGACCCGGCGCGGACCGGTCCGCACGCGGCCGGGGCAGGGCGGGCTCCAGGACGAGGAGCCGTTCGACGATGCGCAGGAACATGCCCGCGTCCCGGATCAGGTCGTCCGCGTCCCGGGGGCGGGCGGCGCCCGCTATGCCGGCCTCGGCGCGGGCGCGGCGCTCGGCGCCCGAGGCGAAGAGCAGGCTCCACTCGGTGAGTTCGGGGGCGATCTCGGGCAGCACCTCCCAGGCGCTGCGGATGCGCTGCCGGCGCCGGGCGCCGGTCTCCGGCCGGCCGCGGGCGGCCAGGACGGCGGCCGCGGTGCGCAGGGCGGCCAGATGGGCCGTGGCGTAACGCTCGTTGGGGGTGGGAAGGGCTTCCGCCTCGTCGAGCCCGGCGCGGGCCTGGGCGAGCAGGTCGAGGGCGGCGGGCGGCGCCGAGGCGCGGCGCAGCACGGGGTGCACGTCGTGCGCGGGGCCGGTCGATGAGGGGGCAGGGCCGGTGGCGCGGCGCCGCGAAGCAGCGGCGGTGGAGCGGCTGGCCATGACGAGCCTCCTGTCGTCGTGTGACGGCGCTGTGGCCGTATGCATCCATCGTGAAGGCCCCCACTGACAATCACCCTGAACAGGAGTTTTCCCCCAACTGCCGCGCGCAGACCGCCTCGTTTTGCTTCGCCGGCCGCATCGGGGGTAGTTTCTGAACTGACCAGTCAGTTCAAAGAATGGGCAGCGGTGGGGAAGCAGGGGGTGGGTGCGATGGGCAGCCCGCACGGGGCGGCCGTGGAGGCGAGGGGCCTGGGCCTGAAGGGGCCGCGCGGCTGGGTGTTCCGCTCGGTCACGTTCACGGCGGAGCCCGGTTCACTGGTGGCGATCGAGGGGCCCTCGGGCACCGGGCGGACCTGTCTGCTGCTCGCGCTCAGCGGCCGGATGCGCGCCACGGAGGGGCGCGCATCCGTGGCCGGGCGGGAGCTGCCGCGCGCGATGGGCGCCGTGCGCCGGATCAGCGCACTGGGCCCGGTGCCGGGCGTCAGCGACCTCGACCCGGCGCTGACCGTCGCCGAGCACCTGCGTGAACGGGCTCTGCTCCAGCGGCGGTTCGGAGGTTCCCTGCGGGAGCTGCTGCGCCCCCGCCGGGAGCGGGCGGCCGCCGCCCGGGAGCGGCTGGACACCGCCCTGGCGGCCGCGGGCCTGGACACCGGCGCCCTCCCCAAGGGCGAGCGGACCGCCGTACGCGACCTGGAGCGGCTGGAGGCTCTGCGGCTCTCCGTCGCCCTCGCCCTGATCGGCCGCCCCGCACTGCTCGCGGTCGACGACACGGACCTCAAGCTCTCCGGCGCGGACCGGGACCGGGCATGGGAACTGCTGCGCTCCGTGGCCGCGTCCGGCACGACCGTCCTGGCCGTGTGCAGCGAGTCCCCCGGGGACGCGCTCACGGTCCGCACGACGGACGACCGCCCGGCACCCGCCCCCGCACCGGAGGAGGAACCGGAGACCGAGGCTGCCGGGGACGACCCGGCGAAGGTCCGCGAGTCCTTTGAGGACCGCGGCCCCGAGTCCCCCGGGGACTCGACGACCACCACCACCACGACCGAGGAGGGGGCGGCGGATGCGCTCGCCGAAGCTGGCCGCGCTTGAGCTGAAGCGTTTCGGCAGGGGAAGGCTGCCGCGCGCCGCGCTCGTCGCGGTCCTGCTGCTCCCGCTGCTCTACGGCGCGCTCTACCTCTGGTCGTTCTGGGACCCGTACGGCCGGCTCGACCGGATACCCGTCGCGCTCGTCAACGAGGACAAGGGCGCCACCGCCGACGGGCGGAGGATCACCGCGGGCGACGAGATCACCCGGAAGCTGCGCGACAGCCGGACCTTCGACTGGCACGAGGTCGACGACGAGACCGCGCGCAAGGGCGTCGAGGACGGCACGTACTACCTCTCCCTGACGATGCCCGAGGACTTCAGCCGGCGGATCGCCTCCAGTTCCGGGGACTCCCCCGAGACCGGCGCGCTGCGCGTGCGCACCAACGACGCCAACAACTACATCGTCGGGCAGATCTCCCGCACGGTCTTCTCCGAGGTGCGCACCGCCGCGTCCACCGACGCCTCGCGCACCTTCCTGGACCGGATCTTCATCTCCTTCTCCGACATCCACGACGCCACCGAGAAGGCCGCCAAGGGCGCCGACGACCTCAAGTCCGGTGTCGGGAAGGCCAAGAAGGGCTCCGAGGACCTCGCGGACGGTCTCGGTGAGGCACGCGACGGCAGCAAGGAGCTGTCCGGCGGCATCGGCAGGCTCCAGTCCGGCGCGGCCGAGCTGAAGACCGGCTCCCGCAAGGTGGCGGACGGCACCGGGCAGCTCGCGGGCAGGGTCAACGGCGTCGCCGACAAGGTGCGTCCGTATCTGCGCGAGTACAAGGAGCCGATCGGCGAGACCGCCCGGATGGTGGCCGACTCCTCCCGTGAGTTCCGCCGCGACCTGGACGACCTGGTGAAGCGCGCCCCGGGCGCGGCCGCCGAGGCGCACGCCTCCGCCGACGAGTTGACCGAGCTGTACCGCACCGCCTGCGAGGAGAACGTCCTCCCCGACCCGTCCGCCTGCCCCGCCCTCAAGCGCGCCAAGGACACGGCGGCCGACGTGGCCCGTGTCGCGGACGACGCCGGCACCCTGGCCAAGGACTCCAACGGCCGGCTGAAGACCATGACCGCCGACCTGAAGAAGCTGGAGAAGCAGGCCGACGCACTGGCGAAGCGGGCGCCCCGGCTCGACGAGGACCTGGAGTACGCCGTCGGCAAGATCAACGAGTTGAACTCCGGCGCGCAGAGGGTCGCCAAGGGCGCCGCGCAGATCCACTCGGGCCTGACCACCGCCAAGTCCGGCGCCACCGACCTGGACAGCGGCATCGGCCGGCTGAAGAAGGGCGCCGGCGATCTGGACGGCGGGCTCTACCGGCTCTCGGGCGGCTCCCAGGAGCTGGCCGACGGGCTGAACGACGGCGTCGAGAAGATCCCGGACTACGACAAGGACGCCCGCGAGCAGCGCACCGGGGTCATGGCCGACCCCGTCCAGCTCGCCGCGCAATCCCTGCACAAGGCGCCCAACTACGGCACCGGTTTCGCCCCGTACTTCATCCCGCTGTCCCTCTGGGTCGGCTCGATGGTGGCGTACATGATCGTCCAGCCGCTCAACCGGAGGGCACTGGCCGCCGGCGCCTCGGCCTGGCGGATCGCGCTCGCCGGCTGGCTGCCGGTCGCCTCGATCGGGCTGCTCCAGGTCGCCGCGCTGATGTCCGTCCTGCACTTCGGGCTCGGCCTGGAGGCGGCCCGCACCGTGGGCACGGTCGCCTTCCTCGCCCTGGTGACCTGCTGCTTCGCCGCGATCATCCAGTGGCTCAACGCCCGCTTCGGGGCCGCCGGCCGGATCCTGGTGCTCGCGGTGCTGATGCTCCAGCTCACCTCGGCGGGCGGCACCTATCCGGTGCAGACCTCCCCCGGGTTCTTCAACGCCATCCACCCCTTCCTGCCCATGACCTATGTGGTCGACGCGCTGCGCCGGCTGATCACGGGCGGCGGACTCGGCCCCGTGTGGCAGGCGGCGGCGGTCCTGACCGCCTTCACCCTCGGCGCGCTGGCGCTCACCGCGCTCTCCGCCCGGAGCAAGCAGGTCTGGACCCTGGACCGGCTCCACCCGGAGCTGACGCTGTGAAGGCCCGCCCCGCGAAGGCGGGCCCGGCGAAGACCGGCGGACCTGTGAGAATCACCGGCATGGACAGCAGCAGCACAAGACGGCAGGCGACGCGTGCCAAGCTCTACGAGGCGGCGGTGACCCTCATCGCCGAACAGGGCTTCTCCGCCACCACGGTGGACGAGATCGCGGAGCGGGCCGGGGTGGCCAAGGGCACGGTCTACTACAACTTCAAGAGCAAGACCGAGCTCTTCGAGGAGTTGCTCCGGCACGGCGTCGGGCTGCTGACGGCCTCCCTGCGCGCCGCCGCCGAGGAGACCGCGGAGCGCGGCGGCACCCGGATCGAGTCGCTGGACGCGATGATCCGCGCCGGTCTGGTGTTCATCGACCGCTACCCGGCCTTCACCCAGCTCTACGTCGCCGAGCTGTGGCGCACCAACCGGGCCTGGCAGTCCACCCTGCTCGTCGTCCGGCAGGAGGCGGTCGCGGTGGTGGAGACGGTGCTGCGCGAGGGCGTCGAGGCGGGCGAGCTGAGTGAGGAGATCGACATCCCGCTCACCGCGGCGGCCCTCGTGGGGATGGTCCTGGTGGCCGCCCTGGACTGGCAGGCGTTCCAGCGGGAACGGTCCCTGGACGATGTGCACGGCGCGCTGTCCCTGCTGCTGCACGGCCGGGTCAGCGGGCGCCGGGACTGACCCGGCTCGGCAACGCCGGGGACGGACCCGGGACGCCGGCGCGCCGGGACCCACCCGGGGTCGCGGACGCCGGGACCGGCCCCGGGGTCCGTCGGCGGCACCGCTCCCGGGGCCCGTCGGCGGGATACGACGCGGGGCCGGACCGGCTGCTGCCGGTCCGGCCCCGCGGTGCACCCCCGTGCACCCGCGCCGAAGAGTCCGTCCCCCGTCTCCCCCGTGGTCGTGGACTCCCCGGCCGTGCTCCCCGTCACGGCCGGGCGCCGCGCCGTTCCGACGCCCCGTGTCGCCGGTGCGGCGCCGCGCCCCTGCCGTGGTGACCACTCTTCCGTCCGGACCGGCGCCGGCCCATCCGCGCGCCTACTCATCTCCCCGGCTGAGTACGGATACTCAGCCCTGGGCCGGACACCCGGTCCGCGCCGGGAGCGGGCTGGCTACGATCGCGTCCGTGTCCGTACTCCCTCTCGTCTTCACCAGCGGCTGGGCCAGCGGGATCAACGCCTACGCGGTGGTCCTCCTGCTCGGCGTCTTCGGCGCCACGGGCGTCAGCGACGACGTCCCCCCAGCCCTCCAGCGCACCGACGTCCTGATCGTCGCGGGCGTGCTGTTCCTCTGCGAGGCGGTGGCGGACAAGATTCCGTACGTCGACTCCCTGTGGGACTCCGCGCACACGGTGATCCGCCCGCTCTCGGGCGCCGTGGTCGCCGCGCTGCTCGCGGGCCAGAGCGGCTCGCTGCCCGAGGTCGCGGCGGGCGCGGTCGGCGGCTCGACCGCGCTGGTCAGCCATCTCGTCAAGGCCGGCACCAGAATGGCCGTCAACACCTCACCGGAGCCGTTCAGCAACGTCCTGGTGAGCATCGCCGAGGACCTGGGCGTCGCCGGGATCGTCACCTTCGCCGTCTTCAACCCGGAGGCGGCGGCGGTCGTCGCGGCGGTGCTGCTGGTCCTGGGCATCGCGACGGTCCTCCTCCTCGTCTCCCGGATCCGCCGCTTCCTGCGCCGACGGGCCCAGCGGCGGGACGAGAAACGCCTGGCCGCGGCGGGTGCGGCGGACGGGCCGCCGTTCTGAGGGCGGGCGCCGCTCGATAAGGTCGGCGCATGGCACGGATTGCGGTGATCGGCGCCGGGACGGGCGCCATGGCGGCGGCCGCCCGGCTGGCCACGGCGGGCCACCGGGTGACGGTGTACGAACGCCGGGAGACCTACGGCGGTGCGCTGGGCCGCTTCGCACGGGACGGCTTCGCCTTCGACACCGGCCCCGCCCTGCTGCACCTCCCGGCGGTCTGGCGGGACCTGTTCCTCAAGACCGGAAGGGAGCCGCTGGAGAAGGCCGTGAGCCTCTCCCAGGTGGACCCGACCGCCCGGCACCTCTTCGCCGACGGCACCTCCGTGCTGCTGCCCGACGCCTCGCGCGGCGGCACGGTCGCGGCGCTGGACGCGGCCCTCGGCGGCGGCGCGGGCGAACGCTGGGGCGAGTTCCTGGGCCGGGCGCGGGTGGCATGGGAACGCAGCCGCCGCCCGCTGCTGGAGGAGCCGCTGCCCGCCGACGTCTCCGCCCTCGCCGCCCGGGACCCCTATCCCGCCCTGAAGCAGGGCCTGTTGCGCCGCCGGACGCGTACCCTCGCCGACATCGGCGCCCGCGAACTGCGCGATCCCCGCCTCGCCGCCCTCCTCGGCTCGTACGCCGTCTCCTACGGCCTGGATGCGCGGACCGCGCCCGCCGCGGCGGCCGTCCTGCCGTACATGGAGCAGACCTTCGGCACGTGGTACCCGGCCGGGGGGCTGCGGGCGCTCGCGGACGCGGTCCACGAACGCTGCCTGGCCCGCCGCGTGGAGTTCGTCTTCGGCGCGGAGGTCGAAGAGGTCACCGTCGCGGACGGGCGCGCCTCGGGCCTCGTGCTCGCGGGCGGCGAGCGGATCGCGGCCGACACCGTGGTCTCCGGCGCCCCTCTGCCCGCCCTCCACGGCGACCAGGTGGTGCCCTGGGAGCGCCAGGACGAGTGGCCCCGGTGGCAGTCGGCGGTGCACACCGGCCGGGTGCGGGTGCTCCTCGCGCTGCGCGGGGCCCGCCCGGCGGACGCCGTCCACCGCACGGTGGTGCACACGCCGGACCCGGACGCCGAGTGGTCCGCCGTCGCCGCCGGCCGGGCCCCCGAGCGGCCCACGGTCACCGTGCTGCGCCCGGACGACCCGCTGCTGCGCCCCGACGACGCACACGAGACGGTGACCCTGACCGCCACCGTCCCCGCCCGCCTCGCGGACGGCACCCCCTGGGCTCAGGCCGCGGAAGCCCTCGCGGACCGGATGACGGCGGCGGCCGGGACGGCCGTCCCCGGACTGCGCGGCCGGACCCTGTGGCGCGAGGTCCTCACCCCTGACGACACCCGCGCCGCGACCGGCACCCCGGTCGTGCCTCCGCCCGCCCTCCCGGGCGTCGCGGGCGCCCTGCTCCCGGCCTCCAACTCCGCCCCGCTGCCGGGTCTCTTCCTCGCGGGCGGCTGGTCCCACCCCGGCGGCGGCCTCGCCCACACGGGCATGTCCGGCGCCCTGGTCGCGGGCCTGGTCGTGGAGGGCGCGGACTTCCGCGGCTCACAGTGAGCCGCCCGGGCCGGCGCCCGTCCCGGTAGCGGTGCGCAGGCATCCGTCCCGGTAGCGGTGCGCGCCGGCGCCCGTCTCAGTAACGGTACTGCTGCTGCCCGTCGTAGCCGGTGTCGTAGCCGTACGACGAGGGCTGGGCCGGGGGTTCGGCGGGTGGCTCGTCGCTCTCGCGCTGCTGCGGGACCCACACTCCGCCGGCGGGGGTGTCGCCGTACTGCTGGGCGTAGGGGTCGGCGTAGGCGGCGGTCGAGTAGCCGGATCCGTCGGTGCCGTAGGCGTCGTACTGCTGGGCGCCGTAGGGGTCCTGGTAGCCGGTGTACTGGTACGAGGCGTCGGCGGTGTCGTAGGCGGGGTAGGCGGCCGTGTGGTCCGGCTGGGGGGCGGCCGGGTCGGCGTAGGCGTCGTACGCGCCGTAGCCCGTGTCGTACCGCGGCGTCCCGGAGTCGTCGTGGGCCGCGGTCCGGTTGCGGGAGGCCGCATAGGCGTCGTCGGAGTAGACGCCGTACTGGCCGGTGTCCTCCGGCAGCGGCTCCGGCTCGTAGACCTCGGGAGCGGGGCGGTCCTGCTCGTCGGCGGGCTCGTAGGAGAGGTCGGAGACCTCCAGGGTCGGCTCCCGCTCCGGCTCGGCGGCCGAGCGGCGGCGACGGCTCGCGCCCGGCTTGCCGCCGAGCGCCCAGCCGGTGGAGAAGCCCCGGCGGAAGGAGAGCGTCACATAGGTCTGGCCGACCGCGAAGGCCGTCGCGCCCACCGCGATCACCGGCACGGACGGCATCAGCACGCCGAGGACCACGCCCAGGAAGCCGACGAAGGCGAGCAGCCGCCAGCGCAGCCGCGCCTTGTACTGCAGCAGCACCTCACCGAGCAGCCACAGCGCGACGACGCCGAACGCGATGTAGAGGACCGTCCAGCCCATGCCCGCCCCTCTCCAGCGGCCGCCGCCCCTGCTCGGGGCGGGATACGGCCGGTCAGGACTGTTCGTGCAGTCCGAGATTCCCGTGGATCTCGAGTGTCGCGGTGGAGTTGTTGAGCGTGATGAAGTGCAGTCCGGGGACACCCTCGGCAAGCAGCCTCGCGCAGAACTCCGTCGCGAACTCGATGCCAATGGAGCGTACAGCGGCCGGATCGTCCTTGACCGAGAGGATCCTGTCTTTCAGCTCGGCGGGGATCTCGGCGTTGCTCAGCTCGGGGAACCGCTCCAGCTGCCGCACACTGGTCAGCGGCATGATCTCGGGGATGATCGGGGTCTCGCAGCCCGCCGCCGCGACCCGGTCGCGCAGGCGCAGATAGCTTTCGGGGCGGAAGAACATCTGCGTGATCGCGTAGTCCGCGCCCGCGCGGCACTTGTCCGTGAAGTACCGGATATCGCTGTCCCAGTCGGGTGAACGGGGGTGCATCTCGGGGAACGCGGCGACGCCGACACAGAAGTCCCCGGCCTCCTTGATGAGGGAGACCAGCTCGGCCGCGTAGGTCACGCCCTCGGGGTGCTTCTCCCAGTCGGCCATCGGGTCGCCGGGCGGGTCGCCGCGCAGGGCCAGGATGTTCCTGATCCCGGCGTCCGCATACTGGCCGATCATGTTCCGCAGTTCGGCCACCGAGTGGCCGACGGCGGTGAGGTGCGCGACGGGCGTGAGGGTCGAGTCGGCGGCGATCTTCTGGGTGGCCTTCACCGTGCCGCCGCGGGTGGAGCCCCCGGCGCCGTAGGTGACGGACACGAAGTCGGGGGCGACCGCCTCGACCCTCCGCAGGGCGTTCCACAGGCTGCGCTCGCCCTTGTCACTCCTGGGCGAGTAGAACTCGAAGGAGTACGTGGTCTCGCCGGTGGCGAGCATGTCGCGCACGGTGCGGGCGCGATCGGTCCGGGTGGAAGCAGTGCCGAGGGCCATACCGGCAGGTTAGCCAGGCGAACGGGGACACCCAACCGGATCAGGGCTTTTTGTCATGATTGGCCGGTCTCTTGTCCACCAGTCGGACAGCCGTGAGACGAGCGCGCCGCCATCCGGACGGCAGCGGGGCTCCGCCGGGACCCGGCCGCCGGGTGCAGGCGGAGCGGGTTTCAGGGCCCGGGTGCAGGCGGAGCGGGGTGCGGCCCCGGGTGCAGGCGGAGCGGGGTGCGGCCCGGGTCAGCCCAGCCGGGCCCGGATCCGCCCGGCCAGCTCGGCGGTGGCCGCCCCCGGGTCGTCCGCCTCGGTGATCGCCCGGACCACGACGACCCGGCGCGCGCCCGCGTCCAGCACCTCGTCCAGGTTGGCCGCGTCGATCCCGCCGATGGCGAACCAGGGCCGGTCCGTGCCGAGGGCGGCGGCGTTGCGGACGAGGCCGAGGCCGGGGGCGTGCCGGCCGGGCTTGGTCGGGGTGGGCCAGCAGGGCCCGGTGCAGAAGTAGTCGACGCCCGGCTGGACGGCCGCCGCCTCCACCTCGGCCTCGGCGTGCGTGGACCGCCCGATCAGGACCCCGTCGCCGAGGATCGCCCGCGCGGCCGGGACGGGGAGGTCGCCCTGCCCCAGGTGCAGCACGTCGGAGGCGGCGGCGTGGGCCACGTCCGCGCGGTCGTTGACCGCGAGGAGTCTGCCGTGGCGGCGGCAGGCGTCGGCGAACACCGCCAGGTGCTCCAGTTCCTCACCGGCTTCCATGCCCTTGTCGCGCAGCTGCACGATGTCGACTCCCGCGGCGAGCACGGTGTCGAGGAAGTCGGCCAGGTCGCCCTGGCGCCGGCGCGCGTCGGTGCAGAGATAGAGCCGCGCGTCGCCGAGCCGCTCGCGGGCGGACGGGCGCGCGGAGGCGGCGGCGGACGGGGACTCGGAGCCGGCGGTGGACATGGACATGGGTGGTTCCCCCCGGGGGTGTACGTGGTACGCCCGCCGGCCCGGAGCGGGCCGGCGGGCGGATGGTGCGGTGCGTCAGACGGCCAGCGCCTGGGCCCGGCGCTTCACCTCCGTGCCGCGGTTCTCACTCAGCGCCTGCGCCGGGGTGCCCGGCAGGCTCGGGTCCGGAGTGAACAGCCACTCCAGCATCTCCTCGTCGGTGAAGCCGTCGTCCCGCAGCAGGGTCAGGGTGCCGGAGAGGCCCTTGACCACCTTGGTGCCGTCGATGAAGGCGGCGGGCACCTGCAGTGTCCGGTTCTCACCACGGCGCACGGCGATGAGCTGGCCCTCCTTGACCAGCTGCCGCACCCGCGTCACCTCGACACCGAGCTTTTCCGCGATGTCCGGCAGGTGGAGCCAGGCGGGGACGAGAGCATCGGTCTTTGCGTCAATCTCGGTCACGGGTCCAAGCCTGCCATCCCCGGCGGACAGCCGGTAGCCGACGGCCTGCGGGCGGGCGCCCCGATCCGCCGGACAGCCCCCACCGGCCCTGATCCGCGGACACCCCTCAGCCCGGAACCGCCGTCTTCAGCTGGACCAGCGGGTCCGCCGCCCGGGCCGGGTCCAGCCGGGCCCCCGAGGCGATCAGCCGCCGCCCCTGAGCCAGATCGCGCGGCCGGTCCACGGCGAGGAGCGCCACCAGGGCGCCGTCGCGCAGCCAGAGCACCGACCACTGCGCGTCCCGCTCCGGGGCGCCGCGCCACAGCAGGGTGTCGGCGGCCGGATGGTGCCCTGCGTACTGGACGAAGCGGCCGAACTGCTCCGACCAGAAGTACGGCACCGGGTCGTACGCCTCGGGCTCCCCGCCGGTGACCGCGGCGGCCACGGTCCGGGGGCCCTGGAGGGCGTTGTCCCAGTGGTGCACGAGGAGCCGGTCGCCGTAGCGGGCGGACGGGTAGGAGGCGCAGTCGCCCACCGCGTAGACGTCGGGGGCCGAGGTGCGCAGATGACGGTCGGCGACCACCTCCCCGGCCGCCCCCAGCGCGATGCCGCTGCCGGCGAGGGCGGCGGTCGAGGGCCGGGCGCCGATGCCGACGACCACGGCCCCGGCCGGGATCCGGTGCCCGGACGCGAGGAGGACCGCGCCCTCCTCCACGGCCGCGACGCGTTCCCCGGTGAGGAGCCGGACGCCCGCCTCCGCGTACCAGCGGGCCATCGGCGCGGCGACCTCGGCGGGCAGGGACCCGGCGAGCGGCCGGTCCGCGGCCTCCACGACGGTGACCGCGCAGCCCGCCTCCCGGGCGGCGGTGGCGAACTCCGCGCCGATCCAGCCCGCCCCGACCACCACGATCTCGTGCCGGCGTTCCAGCACCGGGCGCAGGCGGTCGGCGTCGTCGAGGGTGCGCAGCAGATGGACGCCGGGGACGCCCTCGGCACCGGGCAGGGACACGGGTCCGGCGCCGGTCGCCAGGACCAGCACGTCGTAGCGGACGGGCCCGGCTTCGGTGTCGACCTCGTGGTCGGCGGGCCGGACGCCGGTGACCTCGCAGCCGAGGCGGAGGTCGACGCCGAGTTCGTCGAAGTCGATGTCGAAGGCGGAGCTCTCGGCGGTGCCCAGCAGGATCGCCTTGGACAGGGGCGGGCGGTCGTAGGGCTGGTGGGGTTCGGCGCCGATCAGGACGATCTCGCCCGCGAAACCGGCCTCGCGCAGGGCGACGGCGCTCTGCACACCGGCCATCCCGGCGCCGACGACGACCACCCGCCGCTCGTTCATCCGCTCCTCCACCGTCCGCTCGTCCACGCGCACACCCTAACGATCTGACGATCCGTCAGGAGAGCGGCTCCTCGACGACGCTGGTGCCGCCGCCCTCCTGGGACTCCCACTCCCAGCTCTCGTCCAGCCGCACCCGCCCGTCCGGCAGCTCGCTCGCGGTGGAGACGCAGTGCCCGGAGGAGGTCGTGCCGTCCGCCTTCAACTGCACGTAGCGGAAGTCGAGCCGGTCGCCCTCCCGGGTCCCGACGAGGTGGCCGCGCACCACGTCCCCGCCCGCGTACTCGGCCCAGACCCGCCCGCGCTCCTCGTGGTAGGTGAACCGGGTGCGGGTGCCGACCTGCCCGGGGGCCTGGTCGGCGACGGGGACGAGCACCAGCCCGTCGAGCGATCTCACCATGCGGTCGCGCCTCCTGTGCCGTGGTCCCGCGGCCCGGCCGCTCCCTTACCGGGGCCGGGGGCGGGGCGTTAGGGTGGCCACCGTAAGGCACTCGCGGGAGCCCGGACGCACCGGGCTGAGAGGGGGGCTGGCCGGCCCCCGACCGTACGAACCTGATCCGGGTCATGCCGGCGAAGGGAGGGGCTGGACACCCATGTCCCGTACAGCGGACACGGACACAGCAGACACAACGGGCACGGGCGCGGCGATCACGGCGGACGCGGTGGAGGCGGCGACCACGGTGGACGCCACCATCACCGCGGGTCCGGCGCGCGCGCCGGACGTCCTCGTCGTCGGCGGTGGCGTCATCGGGCTGGTGACCGCCTGGCGCACCGCGCAGCGCGGGCTCACCGTCACCGTCGTGGACCCCGAACCGGGCGGCGGGGCCGCCCAGGTCGCGGCGGGCATGCTGGCGGCCGTCACCGAACTCCACTACGGCGAGCAGACCCTGCTCGCGCTCAACCTCGAATCCGCCCGCCGCTACCCGGCGTTCGTCGCGGAGCTGGAGGAGGCGAGCGGCCGGGACACCGGCTACCGGTCGTGCGGGACCCTCGCGGTGGCCCTGGACGCGGACGACCGGGCGCATCTGCGGGAGCTGCACGCGCTCCAGACCCGCTCGGGTCTCACCTCCGCCTGGCTGACCGGGCGCGAGTGCCGGCGGCTGGAGCCCATGCTCGCACCCGGGGTGCGCGGCGGGCTGCGCGTCGACGGGGACCACCAGGTCGACCCCCGGCGGCTCACCGCCGCCCTGGTCACCGCCTGCCGCCGGGCGGGCGTGGGCTTCGTGCGCGGCTGGGCGGAGCGGCTGACGGTGGCGCACGACCGCGCCACGGGTGTGGTCCTCGCCGACGGGACCGCGCTGGCCGCGGGCCGGGTGGTGCTCGCGGGCGGCAGCCTCAGCGGCCGGCTCGGCGGGGTGCCGCCGCGGGCGCTGCCCCCGGTGCGCCCGGTCAAGGGCCAGGTGCTGCGGCTGGAGGTGCCCCGCGCGTACGCGCCGTTCCTCTCCCGGACGGTGCGGGCGATGGTGCGCGGCAGCCATGTGTACCTGGTGCCGCGCGAGTCCGGGGAGCTGGTCGTCGGAGCCACCAGCGAGGAGCTGGGCTGGGACACCACGGTCACGGCCGGCGGGGTCTACGAACTCCTCCGCGACGCCCATGAGCTGGTGCCCGGGATCACCGAACTGCCGCTGGTCGAGACCCGCGCCGGGCTGCGGCCCGGCTCCCCCGACAACGCCCCGATGCTGGGGCCGACCGCGCTGCCCGGACTGCTGCTGGCCACCGGCCACCACCGCAACGGCGTACTGCTCGCCCCGGTGACCGGCGATGTCCTCGCGAGCGTCCTCGCCGACGGCGAACTGCCCGCGCACGCCCGGCCGTTCGGCCCCGGCCGCTTCGCCCCCGTACGACAGGAACAGCCCGTATGAACACCTCCGAGAACCCTTCCGCCGCCGTGCCCCCGGCTCCCGCCCCGGGCGCGGCCGTGAACGGCCGCATGACCGTCGTGGTCAACGGCGAGGCCCGGGAGCTGGCCGCCGGGACCACCCTGGACGCGGTCGTCGCCACGCTGAGCGCCGCGCCCTCCGGGGTGGCGGCGGCGGTGAACGAGACCGTGGTGCCGCGTGGTGCCTGGGCGGCCACCCGGCTCGGCGCGGGCGACCGCGTCGAGGTCCTCACCGCGGTCCAGGGAGGCTGAGCGCCATGGCGGACGACCGGCTCGTCATCGGCGGCGAGTCCTTCGCCTCCCGGCTGATCATGGGTACCGGCGGAGCGCCCAGCCTGGAGATCCTGGAACACTCCCTGATCGCCAGCGGCACCGAGCTGACCACCGTCGCCATGCGGCGGCTGGACCCGACCGTGCAGGGCTCGGTGCTCTCCGTGCTCACCCGGCTCGGCATCCGGGTGCTGCCCAACACCGCGGGCTGCTTCACCGCGGGCGAGGCCGTGCTCACCGCGCGCCTCGCCCGGGAGGCGCTGGGCACCGACTGGATCAAGCTGGAGGTCGTCGCCGACGAACGGACCCTCCTCCCGGACGGCTCCGAACTGCTGGACGCGGCCGAGACCCTCGTCGACGACGGCTTCACCGTGCTGCCCTACACCAACGACGACCCCGTGCTGGCCCGCAGGCTGGAGGACGCGGGCTGTGCGGCGATCATGCCGCTCGGCTCGCCGATCGGCTCCGGGCTCGGCATCCGCAATCCGCACAACTTCCAGCTCATCGTCGAGCGGGCGGGCGTCCCGGTGATCCTGGACGCGGGCGCCGGGACGGCCTCGGACGCGGCCCTGGCGATGGAACTGGGCTGCGACGCGGTGATGCTGGCCTCGGCCGTGACCCGGGCGCAGGAACCGGCGCTGATGGCGGAGGCGATGCGGCACGCGGTGGAGGCGGGCCGGCTGGCCCGGCGGGCGGGGCGGATCCCCCGCCGGCACTTCGCGGAGGCGTCCTCGCCCACCGAGGGGCTCGCCGCGCTGGGCCACGACCCGGAGCGCCCGGCGTTCTGACCGCCCCGGGTCCGGGTCCGGACCGGACCCGGACCCTCCGCCGGGAGGGGCGTGCGTCACAGGTGCGCTGCAGGTGCGTACCGGAGCGGCGGGGGTGTCCTGACCGGCTCGTAGACTCTGGTGCGTGGACACGACCCTCCAGGACCCTCTCGTCGGGCAGGTGCTCGACGGCCGCTACCGCGTCGACGAGCGCATCGCCGTCGGCGGCATGGCCACGGTCTACCGGGCCGTCGACACCCGGCTCGACCGGGTGCTCGCGCTCAAGGTGATGCACCCGGACCTCGCGGCCGACGCGACCTTCGTCGAGCGCTTCATCCGCGAGGCCAAGTCCGTCGCGCACCTGGCCCACTCCAATGTCGTCGGTGTCTTCGACCAGGGCGCCGAGGGCGCGTACGTCTATCTCGCGATGGAGTACGTCGAGGGCTGCACCCTGCGCGATGTGCTGCGCGAGCGGGGCGCGCTGCCGCCGCGGGCCGCCCTGGACATCCTGGAGCCGGTCCTCGCCGCGCTGGGCGCGGCCCACCGGGCCGGGTTCGTGCACCGCGACATGAAGCCGGAGAACGTCCTGATAGGGGACGACGGCCGGGTGAAGGTGGCGGACTTCGGCCTGGTCCGGGCGGTCGGCTCGGTCACGAGCACCACCGGCTCGGTCCTCGGCACGGTCTCCTACCTGGCCCCCGAGCAGATCGAGTACGGCACCGCCGACACCCGGGCGGACGTCTACGCCTGCGGCGTGATGCTCTACGAGATGCTCACGGGCTCCAAGCCGCACGGCGGCGACACCGCCGCCCAGGTCCTCTATCTGCACCTCAACGAGGACGTGCCCGCCCCCTCCGCCCTGGTCCCGGGTCTCGCCGTGGACCTGGACGAGCTGGTCGCGGGCGCCACGGCCCGCAACCCCGACCTGCGCCCGTACGACGCGGTGGCCCTGCTGGCGGGCGCCCGCGAGGTCCGCGCGACCCTGTCCGAGGAGCAGCTCGACGCGGTCCCGCCGCAGGCCCGCTCCGGGCCGGGCACGGGCGCCCCGGGCGACGAGCGCACGGATGTGCTGCCCCGCACGGCGGGCCGGAGCGAGCGCACCGATGTGCTGCCGCGCACCGCCTCCGGCCCGGATCCGGCCGACGGGGTGCACCGCACGGCCCGCCTCGGCTCGGTCGCGCCGCCGGACACCCCGCCGCGCACCGGCCGCCGCCGGCCGGGCCCGCCGCGGCCCCGGCGGGGTCTGCCCGCCGTGGTCCTGATCGTCCTCGCCGTGCTGGGCGTGGGCGCCGGGGTCTGGTACATCAACTCGGGCCAGTTCACCCGCGTCCCGTCCCTCATCGGGACGACGGAGGCGGAGGCCCGCGCCAAGCTGGAGGAAGCCGGGCTGGACGCGGGGGCGGTGCAGCGCCGGTTCAGCGAGTCGGTGCCGCGCGGCTCGGTGCTGGGCACCGACCCGGCGGCGAACGAGCGCATCCGCGGCAACGGCTCCGTCGCCCTGATCCTGTCCCGGGGCCCCCGGATCGTGGAGGTCCCGGCCGTGGCGGGCAAGCCGCTCGCCGAGGCGCGGGAGGCGCTGCGCGAGGCGGGCCTGGCCCCGGGCGTCGTGACCCGCGAGTTCGACGAGACCGTCCAGCAGGGGTCGGTGATCCGCACCGACCCGGAGGCCGGCAGCAACCGCAGCCCGGACTCGGCGGTCTCCCTGGTGGTCAGCAAGGGCGCCCCGGTCGACGTCCCGGACGTCACCGGCGACACCGAGGCGCAGGCCCGCGCCGAGCTGGAGGCGGCCGGTCTGGAGGTGCGGATCGCCCCGGAGCGGGTGCACGCGCCGTCCGAGGCGGGTGCGGTCGCCCGGCAGTCCGCCCCGGCGGGCAAGCAGCTCGCGGCCGGTGACACGGTGACCCTGACCCTGTCCAAGGGCCCCCGCATGGTCCAGGTCCCGGACGTGGTCGGGGACACGCAGGAGGAGGCGACGGCGAAGCTGGAGGCGGCCGGCTTCACCGTGGACGTGAAGAAGTCCTTCCCGTTCCTCGGCGACACCGTCTCGGGGCAGTCCGCCGAGGGCGAGGCGCCCGAGGGCAGCACCGTCACCATCACGATCAAGGGACTCTAGGGGCATGCACAACCCCGTCGGAGGCCATGTCCCGGTCGCGGGCGGCCTGGTGCGGACCGGGCTGGCCTACGCGCGGGAGCTGGAGGCGGAGGCCGTGCAGGTCTTCGTCGCCAATCCGCGCGGCTGGGCCACCCCGGCCGGGGACCCGGCGCAGGACGAGCTGTTCCGGGCCGAGTGCGCGGCCGACGGGCTGTCCGTCTGGGTGCACGCCCCGTATCTGATCAACTTCGGCTCGCACACCGAGGCGACGGTGGAGCGCTCGGTCGTCTCGCTGCGGCACTCGCTGCGCCGGGCGCGGCGGATCGGAGCCGGTGGGGTGGTGGTGCACACCGGCTCGGCGACGGGCGGCCGGGAGCGTACGGTGGCCCTCGCCCAGGTCAGGGAGCATCTGCTGCCGCTGCTGGACGAGCTGACGCACGACGACGACCCGTTTCTGCTGCTGGAGTCGACGGCCGGCCAGGGGGCCTCGCTCTGCTTCCGGGCCGAGGACTTCGGGCCGTACTTCGCCGCTCTGGACGCCCATCCGAAGCTGGGCGTCTGCCTGGACACCTGCCACATCCACGCGGCGGGCCACGATCTGGCGGCCCCGGGCGGGGCGGCTCGCACCCTGGACGAGCTGGTGGCGACGGTGGGCGAGGGGCGGCTGAAGCTCGTCCACGCCAATGACTCGAAGGATGTGGCCGGGGCCCACAAGGACCGCCATGCGAACGTGGGCGCGGGGACCATAGGCGAGGAGCCGTTCCGCGCCCTGATGGCGCATCCCGCCATGACGGGCGTCCCCCTGGTGATCGAGACCCCGGGCGGCAAGGAAGGGCACGCGGCGGACATCGCGCGGCTGAAGAAGCTGCGCTGACGGCCGCGGCGCGGGGCGGCCGCTCCGCTCTCAGAGTTCGGGGCCGTCCCCGGGCTCCTCCTGGTAGGAGTAGCGCTGTTCCTTCCACGGGTCGCCCAGGTTGTGGTAGCCGCGCTCCTCCCAGAAGCCCCGGCGGTCCGCGGTCATGTACTCCACGCCCCGGACCCACTTGGGGCCCTTCCACGCGTAGAGCTGGGGGACGACCAGGCGCAGCGGGAAACCGTGCTCGGCGGTGAGGGGTTCGCCGTCCTTGTGGGTCGCGAAGACGGTGCGTTCCGCGGTGAAGTCGGCCAGCCGCAGGTTGGCGCTGAAGCCGTACTCGGCCCAGACCATGACATGGGTGACGGCCGGCGAGGGCGGGGCCAGTTCCACGATCGTACGGGCGCTCACCCCGCCCCATTCGGCCCCGAGCATGCTGAACTTCGTCACGCAGTGCAGATCGCCGACGACGGTGGTGAAGGGGAGGGCCGAGAACTCCTCGTGGTTCCAGCAGTGCTTCCCGCCGTCCGCGGTGGCGCCGAAGACCCTGAACTCCCAGCGGTCGGGCTTGAACTTGGGGACGGGTCCGTAGTGGGTGACCGGCCAGCCACGCTGCAGTCGCTGCCCCGGCGGAAGCTCGGACTCCTGTGGTGCGCGGTGATCCCGGCTCTCCGGCTGACCCATGCCTTCCATGGTGACAGACCGGGAGGGGTGGTCATGACCAGGTCTGGCCCGATTCGGGCAACTCCTACTAAGGAGGCACTTACTGGACGGTCCGATGACTCGGTGCGAGGATGCGCGAACCTGCCAGATCGATCTTACGCGCGGAAGGAGCCTCTGCGATGCAGGGCGACCCCGAGGTCATCGAGTTCCTCAACGAGCAGCTGACGGCCGAATTGACCGCGATCAACCAGTACTTCCTGCACGCCAAGATGCAGGAGAACTTCGGTTGGACGAAGCTCGCCAAGTACACCCGGGCCGAGTCGTTCGACGAGATGAAGCACGCCGAGGTGCTGACCGACCGCATCCTCTTCCTGGACGGCCTGCCGAACTACCAGCGGCTGTTCCATGTGCGGGTGGGCCAGACGGTCACCGAGATGTTCCAGGCGGACCGCCAGGTCGAGGTCGAGGCCATCGACCGGCTGAAGCGGGGCATCGAGATCATGCGCGCCAAGGGCGACATCACCTCGGCGAACATCTTCGAGTCGATCCTCGCGGACGAGGAGCACCACATCGACTACCTGGACACCCAGCTGGAACTGATCGAGAAGCTCGGCGAACCGCTCTACATCGCCCAGCTCATCGAGCAGCCGGAGGGCTAGGAGGCCGTCCGGCCCTGATCCGCTCGACCTCTCCCCGAGCCGCGCCGCGGCCTCCGGTTCAGGCTGCTTCGTCGAGGGCGGGTACGCCGGCCGTCTCCGCGGCGAGGACGCGGGCACCGGAGCCCTGGTCCAGCAGTTCGCGGCGCGGGCACGCCCCGCGGCCGAGGATTCCCTGGATACGGCGGACGCAGGACCCGCAGTCCGTGCCGGCCTTGGAGACCGAGGCGATCTGGCGGGGGGTGCAGGCACCGGCCTCCGCGTGCTCCTTGACCTGCTTCTCCGTAATGCCGAAGCACGAGCAGACGTACACGCGGTCCACCTCCCTGGGAGATCGTGCGGGAGGGGCCGAGCCGTCCCGGTTCGCCCCCCGATCCGTCGGTGAGGCTAACCTAACCTTACCCGTCCGGCGGGATCGGGAAAAGCCCGGTGAACGACAGTGGGGCGCGGATCACAAGGATCCGCGCCCCACTGGTTCGCCGGGGAAACTACTGGTCGCGGTACATCTCCGCCACCAGGAAGGCGAGGTCGAGCGACTGGCTGCGGTTCAGCCGGGGGTCGCAGGCCGTCTCGTAGCGCTGGTGCAGATCGTCGACGAAGATCTCGTCGCCGCCGCCCACGCACTCGGTGACGTCGTCACCGGTGAGCTCGACATGGATGCCGCCCGGGTGGGTGCCCAGCGCCTTGTGGACCTCGAAGAAGCCCTTGACCTCGTCGAGGACGTCGTCGAAGCGGCGGGTCTTGTGGCCGGAGGCCGCCTCGAAGGTGTTGCCGTGCATCGGGTCGGTCACCCAGGCGACGGTGGCGCCGGAGGCGGTCACCTTCTCCACCAGCTCGGGGAGCTTGTCGCGGACCTTGTCGGCGCCCATGCGGACGATGAAGGTCAGCCGGCCGGGCTCGCGCTCCGGGTCCAGGCGGTCGACGTACTGCAGGGCCTCGTCGACCGTGGTCGTGGGGCCGAGCTTGATCCCGATGGGGTTGCGGATCTTCGAGGCGAACTCGATGTGCGCGCCGTCGAGCTGCCGGGTCCGCTCGCCGATCCAGACCATGTGGCCGGAGACGTCGTACAGCCGGCCGGTGCGCGAGTCCACCCGGGTCAGGGCGGACTCGTAGTCCAGGAGCAGGGCCTCGTGGGACGAGAAGAACTCGACCGTGCGGAACTCCGCCGGGTCGGTGCCGCACGCCTTCATGAAGCTGAGCGCGTTGTCGATCTCGCGGGCGAGCTGCTCGTAGCGCTGGCCGGACGGGGAGGACTTCACGAAGTCCTGGTTCCAGGCGTGCACCTGGCGCAGGTCCGCGTAACCGCCGGTGGTGAAGGCGCGCACGAGGTTCAGCGTGGAGGCGGAGGCGTGGTACATCCGCTTCAGGCGCTCCGGGTCCGGGACCCGGGCCTCCTCGGTGAAGTCGAAGCCGTTGACGGAGTCGCCGCGGTAGGTCGGCAGGGTCACGCCGTCGCGGGTCTCGGTCGGCTTGGAGCGCGGCTTGGAGTACTGGCCGGCGATACGGCCGACCTTGACGACCGGCACCGAGGCCGCGTACGTGAGCACGGCGCCCATCTGGAGCAGCGTCTTCAGCTTGTTCCGGATGTGGTCGGCGGACACGGCGTCGAACGCCTCGGCGCAGTCACCGCCCTGGAGGAGGAACGCCTCGCCCCGGGCGACGGCTCCCATCCGGTCGCGCAGCATGTCGCACTCGCCCGCGAAGACGAGCGGCGGATACGACTCGAGGTCCGCGATCACATCGCGCAGAGCCTCGGCATCGGGGTACTCGGGCTGCTGCGCCGCGGGCAGGTGTCGCCAGGTGTTGCCACCGTCAGCGGTGGTCTTAGCGTTCACGGTCACACCGTCAACACTACGGGGTCCCGGAGGGTGTCCATGCCCGCGCCCATCAAATGAGACGACCGGCACGAAAGGGGCCGGTCGCCCGGTAGGGTCGCGGTGTGCTCGCACCGCAGATCCAGAACTGGTGGTGGCCCGCTCACCGGCGGCCCACCTCCTGATCGCGCGCACACGACCGATCGCGAAGGCCGCCCGAGGGGCGGCCTTCTTCCGTCGGTGCCGGGACCGGTGCCGGGATCCGCGGCCGTTCCTCCCTCCGGAAGGAACCCCGCATGACCACTCCCCCACCCGTCTCCACCGGCCCGGCGCACACCGGCGACGTCGCCAGCCCCGCCGTGCCGGCCGCTGACGCTCCCGCCCCGGCCGGGGACGCCGCCGCGCTGGTGGCCCGGCTGCTGGACCCGTCCTGCCCGCCGTTCGCCCTGCTCCGCCGGCGCACCCCCGGCCGGGACCACTCCCTCGTCGAGGTGCTGGTCGGCGAGGTCCGGGAGACCGGACGGCTCGCGGACCTGCCCGTCGGCGGGCGCCCCTCCCTCGCCCTGGTCCCGTTCCGCCAGATCGCCGAGCGCGGCTTCGCGGTCCGCGACGACGGCACCCCGCTGGCCGTGCTCACCGCCGACGAGCACCGCGAGCTGCCGCTCGACGCCCTCCTCGACGCCCTGCCCGCCCACCCGGTCGCGGTGACCGGCGGCGGCTTCGACACCGGCGACGAGGAGTACGCGGAGGTGGTCCGGCGGGTCGTCGAGGAGGAGATCGGGCGCGGCGAGGGGGCCAACTTCGTCATCCGTCGCACCTTCACCGGCACGGTCCCCGGCTTCGGCCGGGCGGACGCGCTGGCCCTGTTCCGGCGGCTGCTGACCGGTGAGCGGGGCGCGTACTGGACCTTCGTGGTGCACACCGGGGAACGGACCCTGGTGGGCGCGAGCCCGGAGGCGCACGTCCGGATGAGCGGCGGGACGGTCGTGATGAACCCGATCTCCGGGACCTTCCGCTACCCGCCCGGGGGGCCGGACGCCGAGGGGCTGCTCAGCTTCCTGGCCGACCGCAAGGAGCGCGAGGAGCTGTCGATGGTGGTCGACGAGGAGCTGAAGATGATGTGCACCGTCGGCGACCGGGGCGGGGTGGTGGTCGGCCCCCGGCTGAAGGAGATGGCCCATCTCGCGCACACCGAGTACGAGCTGCGGGGGCGCTCCTCACTGGACGTGCGGGAGGTGCTGAAGGAGACCCTCTTCGCGGCCACGGTCACCGGCTCACCGCTGGAGAACGCCTGCCGGGTCATCGAGCGCCACGAGCCCCCCGGCCCCGGCGGCTCGGGCCGCGGCTACTACGCGGGGGCGCTGGCGCTGCTGGGCACGGACGCGGGCGGGGCCCAGACCCTGGACTCGCCCATCCTGATCCGCACCGCCGACATCGACGCCTCCGGCGGGCTGCGGGTGGCGGTCGGCGCGACGCTGGTGCGCCACTCGGACCCGATGGGCGAGGTCGCCGAGACACACGCCAAGGCGGCCGGGGTGCTCGCCGCGCTGGGGGTGCGGCCCGCGCCGCCGGAGGACGGCCGACCGGCGCCCCGGCTCGCGGACGACCCCCGGGTGCGGGCGGCGCTGGACGCGCGGCGGGCCGGGCTGGCCCCGTTCTGGCTGCGGCTCCAGGACGGCGCCCCGCCCGTAGCGGGCCGGCTCACGGGCGAGTGCCTGGTGGTGGACGCGGAGGACACCTTCACGGCGATGCTCGCGCATCTGCTGCGCTCGACCGGGCTCGCGGTGTCGGTGGTCCGCCACGATGTGCCGGGGCTGCGGGAGCTGGCGCTCGGGCACGACGGGCCGGTGGTGCTGGGGCCCGGCCCGGGCGACCCCTCGGACCCGGCCGCCCCCCGGATGCGCTTCCTGCGCTCCCTCACCCGGGACCTGCTCGCCGGGCACCGGCACGGGCTGCTGGGTGTGTGCCTGGGGCACGAGCTGATCGCCGCCGAACTCGGCCTGGACCTCGTGCGCAAGGCCGAGCCGTTCCAGGGGGCGCAGGAGCGGATCGACTTCTTCGGCCGCCCGGAGACCGTCGGCTTCTACAACAGCTTCACCGCCCGCTGCGACGAGCGGACGGCGGCGGAACTGGCGATGCACCGGGTGGAGCTGTCCCGTGACGCGGCGAGCGGGGACGTGCACGCCCTGCGCGGCGAGGGCTTCGCCGGGGTGCAGTTCCACCCCGAGTCGGTGCTCACCCTGAACGGTGCGGAGCTGACGGCGAACCTGCTGGCGGGGGTGCTGGTGGGCTGAGACCGGCCCCGCCCGGGGCCGCCGGCGGGCCGGGACCGGCCCGGAGCGGGGGGCTGGTGGCGGGGATCAGCCGGCCGGGGCGGCGGGGACGAGGACGTTCTCGCTGCGCCGGCCGGCCGCGTAGTCCTCGATGTTGCGGGCCGTGGTCTCGGCGATCTGGTCGACGGCGTCCTCGGTGTAGTACGCCTGGTGCGAGGTGACGAGGACGTTGGGGAAGGTGACCAGCCGGGCGAGGGTGTCGTCGTCGATGCCCTCGACGGACTTGTCCAGGAAGAACAGCCCGGCCTCCGCCTCGTACACGTCGAGCCCGACGCCCAGGAAGCGGCCCTTGCGCAGTTCGCCGACGAGGGCGCCGCTGTCGATCAGCCCGCCCCGGCTGGAGTTCACCAGGATCGCGTCGTCCTTCATCGCGCGCAGTCCCGTGGCGTCCAGCAGGTGGTGGGTGTCGGGGACCAGGGGGACGTGCAGGCTGACCAGGTCGGCGGCGGCGAGCAGTTCGTCCTTGGCGACGTACTCCATGCCCAGGGCCGTACAGGCGGGGTTGGGCGCGAGGTCCCAGCCGAGCAGGCGCATGCCGAAGCCGTGGGCGATCCGGGTGAACGCCTCGCCGATCTTGCCGGTGCCGACCACGCCCGCCGTCCGGCCGCGCAGGTCCCGGCCCATCAGCCCGTCGAGCCGGAAGTCGAAGTCGCGGGTGCGGTTGGCGGCCCGGACGACGCGACGGTTGACCGCCATGGCGAGGGCCCAGGCGAACTCGGCCACGGAGTAGGGGGAGTAGTACGAGACCCGGGCCACGGTGAGGCCGAGGCGTTCGGCCACCGGGAGGTCGATGTTGTTGAAGCCCGTGGAGCGCTGGGCGATCATCGCGGTCCCGCCGACGGCGAGGGTCTGCAGGACGTCCGCGTCGAGGCGGGCGTTGACGCTGGTGGAGACGGCCTCGTAGCCGGCGGCCATCGGGGCGGTGTCCCGGGCGAGGAACACCTCAGTGCAGCGCACCTCGTGGCGGCCCGCGAACGCCTTCTCGATGAGCGGCTTCTCGTCCGCCTGGACGCCGAAGGCCAGTACTTCCACGGTGCTCTCCCCTGTCGTCCCGGTGCGGGTGCGTGCGGACCCGGGCGGCCGCCGTGCCGCCGATGGACGGCATCGTAGGACGCGGGGCCTGCCGTTTCCGCCCGCCGACGCCCGGCGGGGCGGAAACGGGCCGGCCGGTCCGGGGCCGGTGGGGTCAGGCGTCGTCCAGGCCCGCCTCGATCGCGTACCGGACCAGCTCGACCCGGTTGTGCAACTGGAGCTTGCCCAGGGTGTTCTGGACGTGGTTCTGCACGGTGCGGTGCGAGATGACCAGCCGCTCGGCGATCTGCTTGTACGACAGACCCTTGGCGACCAGCCGCAGCACCTCCGTCTCCCGGTCGGTGAGCCGGGGGGCCTTCGGCTCGTCGCCGCCGGCCGCCGGGGCGGGCTCGGAGGCGAGGCGCCGGTACTCGCCGAGCACCAGACCGGCGAGGCCGGGGGTGAAGACCGGGTCCCCGGCGGCGGTGCGGCGGACCGCGTCGGTCAGCTCGGCGGTGCTCGCGGACTTCACCAGATAGCCGGTGGCGCCCGACTTCACGGCCTCCAGGACGTCCGCGTGCTCACCGCTCGCGGACAGCACCAGGACCCGCAGTCCGGGCAGGGCCGCCACCACTTCCTTGCAGACCCGCACGCCCGGCAGTTCGGGCAGGTTGAGGTCGAGGACGAGGACGTCCGGGGCCACCGCCTTGGCCCGGCGGACCGCCTGGGCGCCGTCGCCGGCCGTGGCGACCACGTCGAAACCGGCCTCGGCGAGGTCGCGGGCGACCGCGTCCCGCCACATCGGGTGGTCGTCCACGACCATGACCGTGATCGGCCGTCCCTCGTCGCCGCCCTGCGCTGTCCCGCTCATCTCTCCGCCTTCCCCCGGGGAACCGTCAACTCGACCTCCGTGCCCTGTCCCGGCACCGAGATCACCTCGGCCCGGCCGCCGAGGTCACGCAGCCGGCCGCGGATGGACTGGGCCACACCGAGGCGGCCCTCACCCTCGGCCTGGGCGAGCCGGCCCTCGGCGATGCCGGGCCCGTCGTCCCGCACCGTCACGACCACCTCGCCCGGCCAGTCCTCGACCAGGATCCACGCCTGCGCATCATCGCCCGCGTGCCTGCGCACATTGTCCAGCGCCGCGCCGACGGCCGCCGCCAGCTCGCGTGCCGCCGGGCCCGGCAGCAGCACCGGGGCGCCCGGCTCGGACAGGGTCACCCGGGCGCCCGCGTGCGGGGTGAGCAGGGCCCGCAGGTCGACGGGGTCGTCCCCGGCCTCGTCCGCGTCGGGCTCGTCCACCAGCCGGACGACCGCGCCGCCGTCCCCGCCGGGGCCGACCCGGGAGGGGGGCAGCAGACCTCCGGCGACCAGGCTGCGCAGGGCGACCTCCTGTTCCCCGGCCATCCGGCCCAGCTCGGCGGCCTCGCCGCCCAGTGCGGTGCCGCGCCGCTGCACCATGGCGAGGACCTGGAGGACGCTGTCGTGGATGTCCCGGGCCAGCCGCTCCCGCTCCCGGGTCGCCGCCTCGATCTCCAGGGCGCGGGCGAGGGTGCGCTCGGAGGCGCGGGCGACCTCGACCACATAGCCGATGGCGATGGAGGCGACCCAGACCAGGAGGACGTTGTGGTAGGTGTCCGCGCTGGGCTCACCGCGTTCCACGATGTTGGCGACGGCCACGAGCGAGGAGGCGAAGGCCGCCCACCGCCAGCCGCCCTTCAGGGCGAAGGCCAGCACCGATCCGGCGGTCCAGATCGACGGCAGGGTGGGCCCGTCGTGGCTCTGCGCGTCGAAGTCGGCGAGCGGGGTGAGCAGGATGCCGGTGAGGGCGAGGGTGAGATCCGCGCCGAGGAACGGCCGGGTGCAGCGCGCGGCGGAGGACACCAGGGGCAGGGTGGCGAGCGTCCACACCACGAGCACGGCGAGGAAGACCACCGCGACGGCGGGCCGCTCGAACTTCTGCCGGGTGAACACGAACAGCAGGACCGCGTAGACCATGGTCAGGACGCGGTAGCCGGCGAGCGCGCGCCACAGCGGCACCTCGACCGACATCCGCACCACTCTCATCCGACGGGCCATCTCCCCCACCCTCCCGGCCGCCCGGCCCCGGGCCTCCCGGCACTAGGCGGCCTTCGCCGCGGCTCTCTCCGCCTTCTCGGCCTTCTCCGCCTCGGCGATGGCGCGCTTGGCGGCGGTGGCGTAGATGTCCACGTACTCCTGGCCGGACAGCTTCATGATCTCGTACATGACCTCGTCGGTCACCGAGCGGAGGATGAACCGGTCGCCGTCCATGCCCTGGTAGCGGCCGAAGTCCAGCGGGCGGCCGATCCGGATGCCCGGCCGCATCAGCTTGGGGACGACCTTGCCGGGCGGCTGGATCTTCTCCGTGTCGATCATCGCGACGGGGATCACCGGCGCGCCGGTGGCGAGCGCCACCCGGGCCAGGCCCCCGGGCTTGCCGCGGTAGAGGCGCCCGTCCGGAGAGCGGGTGCCCTCCGGGTAAATGCCGAACAGCCCGCCGGACTCGATGACCTCGACGCCCGCCCGGATCGCCGCCTCGCCCGCGCCGCGCGCCCCGGAGCGGTCCACGGGGAGCTGGCCGACGCCCTTGAAGAAGGCGGCCGTGAGCTTCCCCTTCACGCCGGGCGAGGTGAAGTACTCGGCCTTGGCGATGAAGGTGACCTTCCGGTCCAGCACGGCGGGCAGGAAGAAGGAGTCCGAGAAGGAGAGGTGGTTGCTGGCGAGGATCGCGGGACCCGAAGCCGGAATGTTCTCCAGGCCCTCCACCCAGGGCCTGAAGGCGAGCTTCAGCGATCCCCCGATGGAGAACTTCATGGCGCCGTAGATCAACTCGAAATCCTCCTGTGTGCTCTCGAACAGACCTTATCCCGTGCCCGGCCCCCGGCCCCCGGCCCGGTCGCGGCCCCGGGGCGTGACGGACCTGGTCGGTGTCGGTCCGGTCGCGTACCGTGAGGGGCACCCCTCCCTCACGTACGCCCGCGTACACCTCCACCTCACGAACAGGAGACCCCGGTGCCGGTCCTTCCCGGAGCCGAGCCCTACCGCCACGAAGGCGGCGAGGTCGGCGTCCTTCTCTGTCACGGATTCACCGGTTGCCCGCAGTCGCTGCGCCCCTGGGCCGAGTACCTGGCGAAGCAGGGGCTGACGGTGTCGCTCCCCCTGCTGCCCGGGCACGGCACCCGGTGGCAGGACATGCAGGTCACCGGCTGGCAGGACTGGTACGCGGAGGTCGACCGCGAGCTGGCCGGCCTGCGGGACCGCTGCTCGCGCGTCTTCGTCTTCGGCCTCTCCATGGGCGGCGCGCTGACCCTGCGGCTCGCCGCGAAGCACGGGGACGCGATCAGCGGGATCGTCCTGGTGAACCCGGCGAACAAGGTGCACGGGGCGATGGCCTCGCTGCTCCCCGTCGTCCGGCATCTGGTCCCGTCCACCAAGGGCCTGACCAGCGACATCGCCAAGCCGGGGGTGGAGGAGCTGGGGTACGACCGGGTGCCGCTGCACGCCGCGCACTCGGTCCGGCAGTTCTTCCGCCTGGTCGACGGCGAGCTGCCGCAGGTCACCCAGCCGCTGCTGCTCCTGCACAGCCCCGAGGACCACGTGGTGCCGCCCGCGGACTCGGCGCGCATCCTGAGCCGGGTGTCCTCCACGGACGTCACCGAGATCCTGCTGGAACAGAGCTACCACGTGGCGACGTTGGACCATGACGCGGAGCGGATCTTCGAGGAGAGTCTCGCGTTCGTCGGCCGGCTCGCTCCGGAGGCGGGGGCGGCGCCGTCCCCCGCGCCGGAGAACTCGGGAGGGAGTACCACCGGTGGCTGAGCAGCACGACGCGGACCGCGAGCCGCAGCCCATCGACGAGGAGGCCGCCTGGGCGGCGATCGTCGCCGGGTACGGGGAGGAGCCGGTGGACCCGCCCGGCGCGAAGCCCTTCAAGTCGGTCGAGGACCTGGCCCTGCTGGAGGCCGAGACCAACGACGCCTCCGAGGACCGGCCCCCGGAGGAGCCCGCCGGGAAGAGCCCGGAGGCGTCCCCGCTGGGCAGTTCGGTGACCTTCGCCCCCGGGGTGGCGGGCCCCCGCGACTACTCGGTGGCGGAGCCCGCCGAGGAGGATCTGGACGAGAGCGACGAGGGCCACTTCGTGCCCCCGGAGCCACCGCCGCTGCCGGAGGCGGACGTCACCGCGAAGTTCGCCTGGCTGGCGGTGATCGGCGGCCCGGTCCTGATGCTGATCGCGGTCCTGCTCCAGTGGGACATGACCTGGTGGCTGACCACGCTCTGCATCGGCGGGTTCCTCGGCGGGTTCGCCACGCTGGTGGCGCGGATGTCGTCGGGCGACGACGAGGACGACGACGACCCGGGCCGCGGCGCGGTCGTCTGACCGGCGGGTCCGGTGGTCGGGCCGGGCCGGGTGGTCGGGCCGGGCCAGCGGCCACGCCGGGCCGGTGGTCGGGTGGTCACACCGGTCAGGCGGTCAGGCCGGGCCGCGCGCCCGGCTCGTGGGACGTGGCCGCCGCCCGCGCGGCCCCGCCGTGGGGCCTTACGGCGGGGCCCCGGTGCCGGGCCGGGGCGTGCCACGCGACCGGGGCGCACGAGGCGCCCGGGCCGCGCCGGCAACGGCGGGCGTAGCCGCCGCCGCAGAGCTCGACACCGGACCGGCCCGCCCCGGCAGCCTCATGGCGCGTCCGCCATCTCCCGCCCGGGCGCGGAGCCACCCGGCACGCGAACCCGGTCCGGGCCGCCGTGCGGCCCCAGGGCGTGCGACGCGACCGGGCCGTGCCCGCTCCGGCAGCCCCACGGCGCGTCCGCCATCTCCCGCCCGGGCGCGGAGCCACCCGGCACGCGAACCCGGTCCGGGCCGCCGTGCGGCCCCAGGGCACACGAGGCGCCCGGGCCGTGTCCGCTCCGGCGGGCGTGGCCGCCGGAGGGTGCACACCGGCCGGCCCGCCCCGGCGGGGCCCGGCACGTCCGCCATCTCCTCCGCCCGCTGCACCGCCCGTCCCCGGAGCCACGGGGCACGCGACCCCGGTCCGGGTCTCGTCCGAACTCCCCGGCCCCGGCCCGGCCCCGCGGGGCGGGCGTCTGTCGGACCCCGCCGGGGTAACACGAATCCCGCCCCGGGCCGTGCAGTCCGGGGCCCGTCCCCGGCGGGGCGGGGCCCTTCCTTCGGGTCAGGCCGGGACGCGGAGGGCGGCCAGGACCGGGAGGTGGTCGGTCGCGGTGAGGAGGTCCGCGGCCGAGACGCCCGGGAGGCCGCGGGGCACCCCGCAGCCCAGGACCTCGACGCCCTTCGTGGCGAAGACCGCGTCGATGCGCTGCCGGGGGGCCGACTGCGGATGGGTGTCCGCGTCGCCCCAGGGCGCGACCGCGCCCGCGTCCTGGAGGTGGTCGGCGAGGAGGCGGAAGGCGCGGCCCTCCGGGCGCTCGTTGATGTCGCCCGCGACCACCGCGTGCGGGACGTCCAGCGCGGCGAGGTGGTCGAGGAGCATCCGGGCCTGGTCGTAGCGTTCGGCGGACTGGAGGCTCAGGTGGCAGCTCACGACGCCGAGCCGCGCCCCGCCGAAGCGGACCACCGCCGTGGCGAAGCCCCGCCGGTGCAGACCCGGGGTGCGGGGCAGCAGGATGTCCTCGGTGTGCTCGACGGTCGCCCGCAGCGAGCAGAGCAGCAGCGGCCCGGCGGCGGTCGCCCCGCCCGACAGCATCACCAGATCCGTCTTCGCGGCCAGCCGTGCCGCGTGCTTGCGCCAGCGGAAGAAGCGCGGCGCCTCCTGGGCGAGGACCAGGTCCGGACGGCAGGCCCGGACCACCCGGGCCAGCGCCTCCTCGTCGTCGCGCAGGGACCGGAGGTTGTACCCCAGGACCCGGACGACCGCCGAACCGTCCGGTTCGGTACGGGAGTTCGGCAGGGCGGGCAGCTCGCTGGTGGCCATGCGGATCAAGATACGACGGTGCCCGCCGCGTTCCGGTGAGGACGCGGCGGGCACCGGAGTGGCCGGTCGGGGCCGTGCGGGTGGCCCCGGGCCCGGGGAGCGGGCCTCAGCCCTGGCGTGCCAGGTCGGCCGCGCCCACCAGCCCAGCCCTGCCGCCGAGTTGGGCGGCGAGCACCTGCGCGTGGGGCCGCCAGTTGCCGCCGATGAGCCAGCGGCGGAAGGACTTGCGGATCGGGTCGAGGACGAGGTCGCCCTCGTCGGAGACCCCGCCGCCGACGATGAACGCCGACGGGTCGAAGAGCGAGGCCAGGTCGGCGAGCCCCGCCCCCGCCCAGCGGGCGAGTTCGCGGAAGGAGTCGACGGCGACCTTGTCGCCCTGCCGGGCGGCGGCGCTGATGTGCTTGCCCTGGATGCCGTCGATGGTGCCGTCGCCGAGGGAGAGCAGCACCTCCGCGTGCTCGGGGGTGGCGTTGGCGCGCTGCCTCGCGTACCGGACGAGGGCGCGCCCGGAGGCGTACTGCTCCCAGCAGCCCTGGCTGCCGCAGCCGCACAGCAGGCCGTCCGGGACGACCCGGATGTGGCCGAACTCGGCGGCCACGCCGAAGCGTCCGCGGCGCAGCTTGTTGCCGATGATGATGCCGCCGCCGAGGCCGGTGCCGAGGGTGATGCAGATGACGTCGTCGTGGCCCTGGCCGGCGCCGAAGCGGTACTCGCCCCACGCGGCGGCGTTGGCGTCGTTCTCGACCACGACGGGCAGGCCGACGCGCTGCTCGACCTTGTCCTTGAGCGGTTCGTGGCGCCAGTCGATGTTCGGTGCGAACAGGACGGTGGCGCGCTTGTCGTCGACGTAGCCGGCGGCGCCGATCCCGACGGCCTCGATGTCCTGGCCCTTGCCCGCCCCGGCGACCGCCGAGCAGATCGCGTCGACGATGCCTTCGGGAGTCGACGGGGTGGGCACGGTGTGCGTTTCGAGAATGGCGCCCTCTTCGTCGACCACTCCCGCCGCGATCTTCGTGCCGCCGATGTCGACGCCGATGGTGAGTCCCATGTGTCCCTCAGTATTCGGTCGAGCCCCGCTACGGCCAACCGTACCCGAGGGCGGGCACGCCCCGGTCAGTCCAGGTCGATGTGCTCGCCCGGTCCGGGGTCCTCGTCGCCCCGGTCACGGGGGTCGCGGGCCGGTCCGGGGCCGGCCGCGCCGCGGGTCCAGCGCCGTTCCTGGTTCTCCACCGCTGACCGGTACGCGGCCAGGAGTTCGCCGCCGGCGGCCGCGAGGTGGTCGAAGACCTGGGGGTTCCGTTCGATCACCGGCTCGACCGCGGCCTTCGCCTGGGTGACGAACTGCTGGACGGCGCTCTGCGCGGCCAGGCCGGGTACGGAGGTCTGGAACGCGGAGACCCGGTCGGCGACCACGTCGAGGAGCTTGCGCAGTTCCTCGGCGGCGGAACCGGGCGGGGTGCCGTGCTCGGCACGGCGGCGGGCCTGCTCGGCCCGCAGGTCCTCCTCGCACGCCGTGGCCCAGGCGTCGTCGTCGACATCGGGACGCTCGGTGGCATCGCTCATGGCGTACTCCTGGGGCGGCGTTCGGCGGTGTTCCGGCGGACGGAGGGCCGGGCCTGCCCGGCCTCCTACGCTCGACGGTACCCGAACGGCCGCACGGCGTTCACCGGCGTCACCGGCGCCTCGGCCAGAGGTCGGGGTCAGGAGTGAAGCGGACGGTGAGCGTCCCGTCACGCAGAGCCGCGCCGGAGACGGTGCAGCGGCGGAGCACCGGGGGCAGCGGAACGATCCTGCGGAACGGGCCCACGGTGAGCAGGAGTTCATCCCCGCGGCGGACCAGGGTGAGGTCCTCCTTGACGGCGCCGGGGAGGGGGAGGGCGAGCAGCAGGGCGCCGTCACCGGCCGCCGCGTCGCCGGGTTCCGCCCTGCGGACCGTCCAGGGGTCGGGGCGCCGGGTCTCCTCGCGGGCGCCCCCGCCGGGAGTGCCGTCCCGGAAGAACGCCTCGCCGGACAGGCCCTCGCCCGGGAACCCGCCGGCATGGTGGCCCTGGGACCCGCCGTCACCGAGGACCGGGGACCCGCCGGCACCCTCGCCCGGGAGCCCGCCGGCATCGTGCAGGGGTCCGCCCAGGAACCCGTCCGGCGGAAGCAGGTCGCCGCGTCCGCGCGGGTCCCGGCCCAGGTGGGCGGCCTCGTGCACCGGGACGGCCGGCTCCCACGCGTCCCGCCACTCCTCGACGCACTTGCGCTGCTGGGCGGCGAGGGAGGCGACCCATGGGTCCGGGGAGTGGGCGGGCACCATGCGGTTGGCGACGACCGCGGCGACCCGGTGGCCGTGCAGGGCCAGCCCGGTGGCCGCGGCGCGCAGCGCGTCGGCGGCGCCCGGTCCGGGCTCGGCGACCAGGGCGAGCGCGGTCCCGGAGGACTCCACCACACCCTGGACGCCGGCCAGTTCGGTGTCCCAGCGCTCGGCGGTGGCGTACAGCCACCGCGCGGGCATCGGCACCCCGGCGAGCTGGGCGAGGACCGGGCGCAGGGCCCGGGCGGCCTGCCGTTCCGGGGGGAGCAGCCGGCGCAGATAGCGGCGCAGCTGCTCGGGCAGGGCGAGGAGGGCGAGGGTCTCGCGGATCGGGGGCATGTCGACGACGAGGAGGTCCCAGTCGCCGCGCGAGGCGGCGGTGAGGGCGCGCAGCAGGGCGAACTGCTCGCTGCCGGGCAGCTCGGTCAGCTCCTCCGCGTCGAAGGGAACGGAGCCGAGCAGGTCGAGGCCGGCCGAGACGCGCCGCTGGAGGTCCAGGAACTCGGTCCGGAAGTCGCCGGCGGCGTCCAGGCGGGCGGCCCACAGCCCGTCCGCGACGACGGTGGGGGCCTCCGGGGTGCCGGGGACGGCGGTCTCCAGGACCCGTTCCGCGTCCGCCGTCAGCAGCAGGGTGCGCTCTCCGGCCGCCGCGGCGGCGAAGGCCGCGGCCGCCGCGACGGTGGTGCGGCCCGCGCCGCCCGGGCCGGTGACGAGGAGCCGGCGCATCAGGCCCCGGCGCCGCTCTCGACGCGCTTCTTCAGACCGGCGAGGGCGCGGTCGATGATGACCTTCTCCGCCTTGCGCTTGATCATCCCGAGCATGGGGATCTTGACGTCCACGGTGAGCTGGTAGGTGACCTCGGTGCGGTCGCCGCCGCCGACGGGCGTGAGGCGGTAGGAGCCGTCGATGGCGCGCAGCATCTGCGACTTGACCAGGGTCCAGCTGACCTCGTGGGCGCCGTGCCAGGTGTAGGCGAGGGTGTGGTCGTCCTTGATCGCACCCGCGTCGAGGACCAGGCGGACCTGCTCGGCGCGGCCCTGGTCGTCGGTGGCCAGCACCTCGGCCTCCTTCACCTCACCGGTCCACTCGGGATAGCGGGCGAAGTCGGAGATCACGCCCATGACATCGGCCGGAGCCGCGTCGATCGTGATGCTCGAACTGGTGTGTTCCGCCATCGCTGCGGCTCCTTGACAGTGCGGAGATGGGCCGATTCGACCGGGGGTCAGGTGACGCTGTGCAGGCTACCGCGCCGGTGCGGCCCTCCGGGCGCGGGCCCACGCCCCCGGCCGGCGGGGCTCTGGGGTCACCAGACCAGGGACCAGGGGCGCCCGGTGGACGCGAAGTGCCCCACGTTGACGCACTCGGTGGCGCCGATCCGCATGCGGCGCACCAGCGGCTGGTGGACGTGGCCGAAGAGGGCGTAGCGGGGGCGGGTCCGCCGGATCGCGGCGAGCAGGGCGGTGCTGCCGCGTTCGAAGCGGCGGGCGACGGTGTCGTAGGTCAGGTCGGGGACGTCCGGCGGGATGTGCGAGCAGAGGACGTCGACCTCGCCGAGGGCCTCCACCTTCGCCGCGTACTCCTCGTCGGAGATCTCGTACGGGGTGCGCATGGGGGTACTCAGGCCGCCGCCGACGAAGCCGAAGACCCGTCCGCCGATCTCGGCCCGCTCACCGTCCAGGACCGTGGTGCCGGGGCGGGCGAACTCCGGCCACAGGCGCGGGATGTCGACATTGCCGTAGGTGGCGTACGTCGGCGTCGGGAAGGCGTCGAAGAGTTCCGCGTACTGCTTGCGCACCGCGGCCTCGATAACGGTGAGGCGGTCGCCGTCCACGCCCGCCCAGAGGGAGCGGCCGAAGTCGCGGGCCTCGTCGAAGCGGCGGGCCGTGCGCAGGGCGACCAGCCGGCCGGCCGCCTCCGCGCCGAAGAGCTCGGGGAAGATGCCGCGCGAGTGGTCCGCGTAGTCGAGGAAGAGGACCAGGTCACCGAGGCAGACCAGGGCGTCCGCGCCCTCGCCGGCGGTGGCGAGATCCCGCGCGTTGCCGTGCACGTCGCTGACCACGTTGACTCGCATGGCAGCACCCTACGGTCCGGGGCGGGCGCCCGGACAGACGGTTTCCACCTGCGGTTACTCAGCCGGCATCCGGGGGTGGAATACTTCCCCCGGGGGCGGGCCACCCCCGTGTGACGCAGGGAACATTGGCCGGGAACCCCTATCGGGAACCGACTACCGATGGGTAACGTCCGGGCAGTCCAGTCGTGCTCACCCCCACTGAGCACCTGCCCGATCTTGGACCGCAGCCGGTGCACAACACAGAGCCGTGGCGCCGGAGCCCGATGAGGAGCAGCAGTCTTGCGCGAGTTCAGCCTTCCGGCCCTGTACGAGGTCCCCGCGGACGGCAATCTGACGGACCTGATCCGCCGCAATGCCGCGCAGCATCCGGACGTGGCCGTGATGAGCCGCAAGGTGGCGGGTGCGTGGGCCGACATCACGGCCGTGCGGTTCCTCGCCGAGGTGCGGGCCGCCGCCAAGGGGCTGATCGCCGCCGGGATCCGTCCGGGCGACCGGATCGGCCTGATCTCGCGGACCCGCTACGAGTGGGTCCTGCTGGACTTCGCGATCTGGAGCGCGGGCGCGGTCACCGTACCGGTGTACGAGACCAGCTCTGCCGAGCAGATCCAGTGGATACTCGGCGACTCGGGCGCCGTCGCCGTGATCGTCGAGGGCGACACGCACAGCGCCGCCGTCGAGTCGGTGCGGGCCGGTCTGCCGGAGCTGCGGCACCTGTGGCAGATCGACAAGGGCGCGGTCGACGAACTGAACGCGGCGGGCGCTGAGGTCTCCGAGGCCACCGTCGACGAGCGCAGCTCGGCGGCGAAGGCGGACGACCCGGCGACCATCGTCTACACCTCGGGCACCACCGGCCGCCCCAAGGGCTGTGTGCTCACGCACCGGGCGTTCTTCGCCGAGTGCGGCAACGTGGTCGAGCGGCTGCGGCCGCTGTTCCGCACGGGCGAGTGCTCGGTGCTGCTCTTCCTGCCGGCCGCGCACGTCTTCGGGCGGCTGGTCGAGGTCGCCTCCGTGATGGCGCCGATCAGGCTCGGCTGCGTCCCCGACATCAAGAACCTGACGGAGGAGCTGGCCTCGTTCCGGCCCACGCTGGTCCTCGGTGTCCCGCGCGTCTTCGAGAAGGTGTACAACTCGGCGCGGGCGAAGGCGCAGGCGGACGGCAAGGGCAAGATCTTCGACCGGGCGGCGCAGACGGCGATCGCGTACAGCCGCGCCCTGGCGGCCCCGTCCGGCCCCTCGATCGGGCTGAGGCTCAAGCACAAGGTCTTCGACAAGCTGGTCTACTCCAAGCTGCGCGCGGTCCTCGGCGGCCGGGTCGAGTACGCCATCTCCGGCGGCGCCCCGCTCGGCGAGCGCCTGGGCCACTTCTTCCGGGGCATCGGCTTCACGGTGCTGGAGGGCTACGGCCTCACCGAGTCCTGCGCGGCGACCGCGTTCAACCCCTGGGACCGGCAGAAGATCGGCACGGTGGGCCAGCCGCTGCCCGGCTCGGTGGTGCGGATCGCCGACGACGGCGAGGTCCTGCTCCACGGCGAGCACATCTTCTCGGGCTACTGGAACAACGAGTCCGCGACGGCGGAGGCGCTGGCGGACGGCTGGTTCCACACGGGCGACATCGGCACCCTCGACGAGGACGGCTATCTCGCCATCACCGGCCGCAAGAAGGAGATCCTGGTCACCGCGGGCGGCAAGAACGTCGCCCCGGCCGTGATCGAGGACCGCATCCGCGGGCACGCCCTGATCGCCGAGTGCATGGTGGTCGGCGACGGCCGCGCGTTCGTGGGCGCCCTGGTCACCCTGGACGAGGAGTTCCTCGCCCGCTGGGCCTTGGACCACGGCAAGCCCGCCGGCTCCACGGCGGCCTCCCTGCGGGAGGACGCGGACCTGCTGGCCGAGATCCAGAAGGCGGTGGACGACGGCAACGCGGCGGTCTCCAAGGCCGAGTCGGTGCGCAAGTTCCGTGTCCTGTCGGCCCAGTTCACGGAGGAGGCCGGGCACATCACGCCCTCGCTGAAGCTGAAGCGGAACGTGGTGGCGAAGGACTTCGCGGACGAGATCGAGTCGATCTACCGCGGCTGAGCGCCCACGGGCGAGATCGAGTCGGTCTACCGTGGGCCACGGGCGACGACGCGAAAGAGGGGCGGGCCCGGTGCGCACCGGGCCCGCCCCCCGCGCGTACCGGCGCTACAGGAGTTCCTTCAGGCGCTCCGCCAGCAGGTCCCAGCGCCAGCGCTCCTCGACCCAGGCGCGGCCCCGCTCGCCCATGCTGCGGCGCAACTCCGGGTCCTGGAGGAGGGCGACGATCCGCTCGGCCGACTCCTCGGGGACCCCACCGCGCACCACCCAGCCGGTCTCGCCGTCGAGCACCGCGTCCGGCGCGCCGCCCGAGTCGCCCGCCACCACCGGGAGTCCGGTGGCGGACGCCTCCAGATAGACGATGCCGAGCCCTTCGACGTCCAGCCCGCCCCGCCGGGTCCGGCACGGCATGGCGAACACGTCGCCCGCCCCGTAGTGCGCGGGCAGCTCCGGCCAGGGCACGGCGCCGGTGAAGCGCACCGAACCGGCCACGCCGGTCTCCTCGGCGAGCCGGTGCAGCTCCTTCTCGTACGGGCCGCCGCCCACGACCAGCAGCACCGCGTCCGGCACGGCGGCCAGGACCGCGGGCATCGCGCGGATCAGGGTGTCCTGGCCCTTGCGCGGAACCAGCCGGGAGACGCAGACGACCACGGGCCGCTCGCTCAGCCCGAGACGGGCGCGGACCTCGTCGCCGCCGGAGGCCGGGTGGAAGGTCTTCTCGTCGACGCCCGGCGGGAGCTGGACCATCCGCCCGGCGGCCCCGGGGGTGAGGGCGGCGGCGATCCGGGAGCGGGTGTACTCACCCAGATAGGTGATGGTGTCGGTGCCCTCGCCGATCCGGCGCAGCAGCTGCCGGGAGGCGGGCAGCTGCGCCCAGCCGGCCTCGTGCCCGTGCGTGGTGGCCACCAGCCGCCGCGCACCCGCCTTCCGCAGAGCAGGAGCCATCAGCCCGAGGGGGGCCGCCGCGCCGAACCAGACCGACTCGCACCCGTGCTCCCGCAACAGCGAGACGGCCCGGCGGGTGACCCGCGGGGTGGGCAGCAGCATGGTGGTGCGGTCGCGCACCACGGTGAACGGCTGCTCCGCGTCGAAGGCCGCCGTCGCCTCCGCACCCTCGCGTCCGCGCTTCCAGGTGGAGGCGTAGACGACCACCCGTTCGGGGTCCAGGCGCAGCGCCATGTTGTGCAGGAACGCCTGGATGCCGCCGGGGCGCGGCGGGAAGTCGTTCGTCACGATCAAGGTCTTGTGCATCGCCGCCGACAGTACCGAACGGCGCCTCCGCCCTCCGCGGGGCCCTGCCCGGCATGATGGGCGACCACAGAGGGACGAACCGCACGGAACGCCCGTGGAACGCGCACAACGGACGAGGCCGGCAGCGGCCGGCGGAGGGCTGACCCATGGCGACCGGCAGCAGGGGTACCGGCAGCAGAGATGCCGGCAGCAGAGATGCCGACACCAGGGGTACCGGCACCACGGCACCGGGGACCGCTCGGCGCGGCGCCCTGCCCGCCCGCACCGCCCTCCCGGCCGCGGTGTGGGCGGCGACGCGGGTCCTGCTGCTGCTCATGGTCCTCGGGGCCGTCACCCTGCGCGGCCCGGACGTGACCAGCGACGTCGAGGTGATCTACCGGGGCTGGTACGAGGTGCTGCGCACCGGCACCTACCCGCTGGCCGATGTGACCTGGCAGTACCCGCCCGGGGCCGCCCTCGCGATCCTCTCCCCCGCGCTGTTGCCCGGCCTGGACTACCCGGAGGCGTTCTTCGTCCTCGTCCTCCTCTGCGATCTGCTGGTGCTGGTCCTGCTGCGGTACGCGGAGCGGCGCGGCCGGAGCCGGCGCGGGACCTGGATGTGGGTCGCGGGGGTGCCGCTGCTGGGGCCGACGGTGTACGCGCGCTATGACCTGATGGTCACCGCCGTCGCCGTCGCGGCCCTGCTCACCCTGGCCCGTCGGCCCCGGCTGGCGGGCGCGCTGGCGGCCTTCGGGGCGCTGCTGAAGGTGTGGCCGGCGCTGGTGCTGCTGGGGACGGCGCGCGGGCGGTCCACCCGGCGGGCGTGGACGGCGGCCGGGGTGACGGCGGTGGGGCTCACGGCGGTCCTGGCGGCGGCGATGCCGGGGGCGCTGGCCTTCCTGACCTTCCAGCGGGACCGGGGCACCGAGATCGAGTCGGTCGGGGCCCTGGTCTTCCACCTCGCCCGGCACGCGGGCTGGGAGGGGGAGGTGCTGATGAACTACGGCTCGGTCGAGTTCATCGGCCCGTACGTGGGGCTGGTCAGCGCCCTCGCGGTGGCGCTGGCGGCGGCGGCCGGTCTGTGGCTGGTGGCCTGGCGGCTACGGGCGCGGACCTGGGGCCCGGGGACCCCGGCGGATGCGGCGTTCACGGCGGTGCTGCTGTTCACGGTGACCAGCCGGGTGATCAGTCCGCAGTACCTGGTGTGGCTCGTGGGACTGGCCGCGGTGTGCCTGGTGCGGCCGGGCACCCGGATGGCGCGGCCTGCGCTGCTGGTGGCGGCGGCCACGGCGGTGACCGCGCTGGAGTTCCCGGTCTGGTTCGACCATGTGGTGGCGAGCGACCCGCTGGGGATCTCGCTGCTGGTGGTCCGCAACGGGCTGCTGGTCGCGGCGGCGCTGCTGGCCTGCCGGGCGCTGTGGCGGGCGACGGTGCCGGTCCCGGCCGCCTCCTCTGCCGCCGCCGAGGAGACCGCCGACCAGCCCGCCGGCACCGGTCCGGACGCTCCCGACGACTCGGGCGGCACCGGCGGCACCGGCGGCACCGGCGGCTCGGGCGGCTCCGGGGGCTCCGGGGGCTCCGGGGGCTCCGGGGGCTCCGGGGGCACGGTCAGCCGAGACGCTCCTGCAGATAGTCCCGCCACGCCGCGGTGAACTCCTCCGCCGTGGTGCCCAGGACCTCGGCGAGCGCGTACTCCACCGAGCCGTCCCGGTGCTCACGGGCGCCGACCGCCCGGTAGAACTCGACCAGCCGCTCCTCGCCCCAGCGCTCGGCGACGAGCGCACAGGCCAGCCGTCCGCCCTCGTAGGCCCGGGCCAGGGTGTCCCCGTCCCCGCCGAAGGCGAAGTCCTCGTCGTCGGGGAGGGCCGCGGGCAGCTCCCCCGCGCGTACCGCGTCCCGCAGCTCGGGGGCTATCTCCGGGTCCGTGCGGCCGGTGTCCCGGTAGGCGACCCAGTCGGCGAAGCCCTCGGAGAGCCACATGGGCGTGGCGGCCGAGGTGTCGGCGCGGGTGGCGACATGGGTGGTCTCGTGCGCCAGGACCACGTCCCTGCCCACCTCCCCGAGCAGGCCGTACGCCTGCGGGTTGACGATCACCCGATCCGCGGGCGAGCCCTCCCCGCCGCCCGCCTCGCCGGTGGTGACCGCGGCGATCCCCCGGTACCCGGCCGCCGGGGCGCCGAGCAGGCGGCCCATGGACTCCACGGACGAGGGGACGAGGACGACGACCCGGCCCGCCCACTCGCCGGGCCAGCCGGCCCGCACGGTGGGCACCGCACGGTCGGTGGCGGCGGCCAGCTCCCGCAGCTCGCTCTCCTCCCGGCCGACGCCGAGGACCAGGCTGTGCTCGCCCCGCACCGCCCGGACCGCGCCCTGCTGCCACAGTTCCTGTGGCGCGCCGGTGCCGGGCCGCTCGGCGGTCACGTACCAGCGGTCGCCGCGTTCGGCCAGCTCGATGACGCGGGAGGAGCTGACGGGGGCGCTGTCGTAGCCCTCGATGCGGTAGCGCAGCTCGGTGTCGGCGACGGCCCGGCCGCCCTGGTGGCGCACGCCGGTGACGTGGTACTCCCAGGATTCGAGGGGGATGCCGGCGAGGTTGTCGAACTCCTCGCCCTGGGCCGCGCGCAGGGCGCCCTCCGCGGGGTCGAGGGCGGCCAGCCAGCCGGCCCGGTCCTGGCCGAGGACGGCGGTGGCCCGGTCGTCCAGGGTGTCCTGGATCTCTTCGGCGGTCGGGTCGAGCGGCGGCTCCTCCGCGCCGGTGCAGCCGGACAGCAGCAGACCGGCGAGCCCGAGCCCGGCCGTCCACCGCGCCACTGCCGTGCGCCCCTGACCTGCCACCCTGCCGATCGTACGGAACCCGGCGCGCCGGGGCCGCCCCTGGGGCCCGATCCGGCCGCCGGGGGCCGGGCACGAGGTCCACCGCCACGGACCGGGTACGCGGACCGGGCGGGGGTGCGCCACGGGCCGGGCCGGGCCGGTCCCGATCCGGCCGCAGCGGGTCCCCGGCCCGCAGTCCTGTGCGGCCCCGGGCCCCTTCCCCGGCCCTCTCGGGCCGGGACCGGCGCGCGCCCGGAGGCGCAGCCGAGCCCCGGCACGCAGGCCGTAGTCCCCCTCACGGGCACCGGGCCGCCCGGCCACGACGGGCCCACGGGTCCGGCCGTGACGGAACCGCCCCGGGCCCCGGGCACGCCGTCCGGCCGCAGCGGGTCCACGGCCGCCCGGCCGGACCGGCAGTCGCGGGCGAGCCCGGGCCGCAGCCCCGCGCAGCCGCGAAGGCGCAGCCGCGAAGGCGCAGCCGAGCCGCGGCACGCAGACGGGCCCTCGGGCCCGGCCACGACGGGTCCACGGGTCCGGCCGTGACGGAACCGCCCCGGGCCCCTTTTCCGGCCCTGCCGGGCCGGGACCGGCGCGCGCCCGGAGGCGCAGCCGAGCCCCGGCACGCAGGCAGGCTGCAGGCCGTAGTCCCCTCACGGGCACGCCGTCCGGCCGCAGCGGGCCCACAGCCGTCCGACCGGACCGGCGGTCGCGGGCGAGCCCCGGGCCGCAGCCCCGTGCGGCCCCGGAGGCGCAGCCGGGCCGCGGCACGCAGACGGGCCCGCGCTGTGGTCCCCCGCGGGCGCCGCGCCCGCCCGGGGCCCGGCCCCGTCGGACGCGGGGGCCGCGTGCCCCCGTCCCGTCAGACGCGGGTGACCGCGTGGAGCGGCATCATCCCCACCGGGTCGTAGCGCACCGCCGCCCCCGGGTAGGGGGCGTGGACGACCTGCCCGTTGCCCATGTACATCGCGACATGGCTGGCGTCGCTCCGGTAGGTGACGATGTCGCCGGGGCGGGCCTCGGCCAGGGAGACGCGGCGGCCCGCGTTCGCCTGGGCCTGGGAGGTGCGGGGCAGGGAGACGCCCGCCTGCGCGTAGGACCACTGCACCAGGCCCGAGCAGTCGAAGCCCGAGGGACCGTTGGCGCCCCAGACGTACGGCCGTCCGACGGCCCCCTGCGCGGCCGCCGCCGCGGCCGAGGCGTGCCGGGAGCCGGCCGCCGTGAGCGCGCCCATCGGCACGGCCCCGTCCCGGCCGGAGCGGGAGGCCCGGTCGTGTGCGGCGCGCTCCTCGTCCGGGAGGCGGTTCAGCAGCCGGCGGGCCTCGGCGAGCTTGCGTTCGACGGTGCGCTTGTGCCGGGCCACGGCCGCCCGGCTGCGCTCCAGTTCGGTCAGGTCGCGGGAGACCTCGGCCCGCTCCTGGGCCAGGTCGCGCTGTTCGCTCCGGAGCGCGGCCAGGGCGCCCGACTGGCGTTCCCCGACGCGGCCGAGGACCGAGGCGCGGTCCAGATAGCTGTCCGGGTCGGCGGAGAGGAAGAGCGCGAGGCCGTGGTCGATGCCGCCCGAGCGGTACTGCGCCCCGGCCACCGAACCGAGCGCGTCCCGCAGCTCGTTGATGCGCTCCTGCCCGCGGGCGACCCGGTCCTGTGCGTCGGCGACCCGCTCCCGCAGCCGGTCGGCCCGCTCCCCGGCGGCGTTGAACCGCTCGGTGGCGCGCTCGGCCTCCGTGTGCAGGCGGTCCACGTCCGCGCGGGTGGCCGTGGCCCGGTCGCCGCCCGGTTCGGCGACCGCGGGCGCCGTGCCGAGCGCCGCGGCCGCCGTCGCCGCCGCGGCGGTGAGCACGGTGGCACGGGCGCCGGAGGCGAGACCGGTCTGTGAGGGTCGGCGGTGGGACACCACGGGCCGCGCTCCCTTCGGCACGCGTCGCAGGACGCGGACGAGACGGTGATGTTGCGCGGCAGACAGTAGCGGTGCCCTCGGGCGGCGACCAACGACCGCCGTGCGCACGGACAGTGACGCCCCGCCGGAGACCACAGGTCACCGGCGGGGCGGAGCGTCAGCGGGGCGTGACGGATTTCCCCCGTTCGGACGGGTGTGGGCCCGCCGCGAACGATCCGTCAGATACGCACGCCGAACTGGAAGGGCATGTTGTTGATCGACTCGTAGCGCACGTTGGCTCCCGTGCGCGGCGCGTGCAGCACCTGGCCGTTGCCGGCGTAGAAGCCGACGTGGTGCAGGTCGCCGTAGAAGATGACCAGGTCGCCCTGCTTGAGCTGGCTCTGGGAGTAGATCCGCTGGCCGGCGTTGGCCTGCGCCTGCGAGGTGCGCGGGATGGAGACGCCGGCCTGGGCGAAGGCCCAGGAGGTGAGGCCCGAGCAGTCGAAGGAGTTGGGGCCGCTGGCGCCGTAGACGTAGGGCACGCCGATCTTGGACTGGGCGGCGGCGAAGGCTGCGGAGGCGCGCTGGGAGGCCGGGACGGACGGGCCGAGGTCGGCGCGGGCGCTGGCGCGGTTGGCGCGGGACTCGTCGGCGGCGAGGGAGGCGCGCTCGGCGGCGGTCAGGGAGTTCAGGAGCTTCTGCGCCTCGGCGAGCTTGCCCTGGACCTCCTTCTTCTTCTTGCCGAGCTCGGTGCGGGCCTCGTCAAGGTCCTTGAGCTTGCCCCGGGCCTCCTGGCGCTGCTGCGCGAGGGTGCGCTGCTTGGCCTGGATCTCCTGGATCGCCTCGGTCTGCTTGGCGCCGAGCTGGTCCAGCGCGGACGCCTTGTCGAGGTAGGTGTCCGGGTCGCCGGAGAGGAAGAGCTGGACGGAGGGATCGATGCCTCCGGAGCGGTACTGCGCGCTCGCGACCGAACCCAGGCCGTCCCGCAGGGTGTTGAGCTCCTCCTGACCGCGCGCCACCTTGTCCTGGAGGGCGTCGATCTGGTCGTCGAGCTTGTCCTGCTTCTCCTTGGCGCCGTTGTACTTCTCCGTCGCCTGCTCCGCCTCCTGGTAGAGCTTGTCGACCTTCTCCTTGACCTCGCTCTTGCTCGGCTTCGGGTCGGCCTGCGCGGTCTGGGCGGTCAGGGCGACGGCCGCGGCGGCGGTCGCGGTGAGCACGGTCACACGGGCGCGGCTCGGCTGCTTGGGACGACGGTGGGACGCCACGAAGGCGAGCTCCTTCTTCCTCGAGCCGCCTACCGGGCTGTGGGGCGTAAACCCCGGCGTCCGCACGTCGGGGCCCCGGGGGAAAGGGGGTCGAACTGCACGGACTCGGCGGTTCCTTCGCTGCCACCCCGGCTGGGTGATCAACCGCGCGAAGGTTCGAGGCCAGACCCTAGTGACCCAGCCGTGATCAGTTCAAATCCTGATCGGAAAAATCTCACGCGTGAAGCGCATTCTTTACTCACATCACACGCGTAGTAATGGCCACTTGACTCGCCGTCCCACCCTTCTCACCTCAATCCGGACATGAGGGAAGGGAGTTACGAGACGCGCGAAAGCCTCTTCAGGAGCATCGCGGACGCGACCGGGCGGGCCCCCGCCCGCGCCACCCCGTCGGCGACCTCGCGGTCCGTCGACACGACCACCACCGGCCGGCCCGGCGGCTCTGCCCGCACCAGCTGGCGGATCAGCTCGTCCGCGGTGACGCCCGGCTTGGAGAAGAGCACCCGCACCCCGCGCGGGGGCGCGAGCAGGACCGGGGCGGCCAGTTCGGCGCCGTCGAAGACGCAGGTGACCTCGGCGCCGGTCTGCGCGGCCAGCACCGAGAGCCCGCCGAGCAGCCGCAGCCGCTGCTTCTCCAGGGGCATCGTCGGATAGCCGGTCTTGGTGACGTTGTAGCCGTCGACGACCAGATGGGACTGAGGCAGTTCGAGGAGCTGGTCCAGCAGGGCCGGGTCGGTCTCGGAGAGCGCCCGGGCCGCGATGTCCTTCGGGGACATCCGCCCCGGCTCCACCGCGTCCACGGTGTCCGCGGGGTGCGTCCCGGCGGGCGGCAGGGCGAGTTCGCGGCGCAGGCCCTGGGCCGCGTCGAGCACGGTGTCCAGCAGCAGCCGCAGCCGCATGTCCTCCACCGAGCGCCCCTCTCGGGCCGCCCGGCGGCTCGCCTCCACCGCCGCCTCGGCCTCGCCGAGGCGCGCCTTCAGCCGCCGGGTCTCGCTCTCGGCGGCCGAGACCTGGGCGGCGGCCTGGGCGCGGACCGCGTCCGCGTCGGCGGCGGCCTTGCGCAGGGCGGCCTCGCCCCGCTTCACGTCCGCCTGGGCGCTGCGCAGCTTGCGGGCGAGGGACTCGCCCTCCTTGCGGGCGGCCTCCAGCTCCGTGCGGAGCCGCTCGGTCTCCGCCTTGATCTGCCCCCGGGCCTCGGCCAGCTCGGCGCGCAGCCGCTCCAGTTCGCGGCGGCTCTCCTCGTCGGCACGCTCGGCGTCGGCCCGTTCGACCTCCTCGCCGGCGGCGGCGACGAGCTTCACCCACCCGGCGGGGCGCAGGACGTACGCGGCGGCCGCCACGTCCACCGGGTCGGCCGCCGCGGGCGCCGCCCCGGCCTCCAGGGCGGCGGCGAGCTCCGGCTGACCCTTGGCGAGGCGGTCGGCGATCCGCTGCCGGAAGACCGGGTCGCCGTCGAGCGCGGCGGCCATCGCGTTGCCCGCGAACCGGGCCCGGCGGGTGGGGGCGAAACGGGCGTACTGCCGCAACTGGGGCGGAAGTTCGGAGACGGTCAGCCCGCCGAACGCGTCCGAGACCAGGGCCACGACCTTGCGCCGTACGCCGTCGGGCAGCGGCCGGTCGAGCGCCTCGGCGCCTGCGGCCGCGTCCGCCGCCTCAGCGCCGCCTCCAGGCTGCTCCACGATCCGTCACCCCTACCACCGTCGCGGGCCGCTCCTGTCAGGAGGCGGCGCCGGGCCTGTCCACCAGTTCGATCTGGTCCACCGCGTTGCACCAGCGGCAGCGGACCGACTCGATGGTCTCACTCACCACGTCACGCTCCTCGACGGTCGGCTCACCGGCGAGGTCCAGATGGACGTACTCGACGACCTTCGACGAACGGGTCACATCGAAGCGCGTGAGGTTGCCGCAGAGGGTGCAGCGCCACCTGGTCTCGGCGGTCGGCGAGGGAACCGTCGTCATCGTGCCGTCCTTTTCGTCGTGCGGATGCGGGTACCCGCGGTGCGCCGTCGAACTGCGGATGTACTGCGTGCAACCCTACGGCCTCACCGGTACCCGCGGTCACGGCGAGGCGTTCCCCGTCCGCCCCGGTCCGCTGCGCGATGCTCTGTCCATGATCAGTCGACGGGACCTGGCCCGGCGGGCGGTGCGCGGCGCCGCGCGGGGCTCATCGGTGACGTACGCCCTGATCGCGCTGTGCTGCCTGCTCTTCCTGATCAGCCCGGTCTCCGGGCTGAACCCGGCGTACGGCGTCGGGGACCAGGTGCTCTCCGCGCAGGCGGCGTACTTCGAACGCTGGGGAGTGGTCCCCGCCGAACTGATGTCCGGTGCGCCGGGCGCCCTGCTGACCCCGCTCACCGCCCTCTTCGTGCACGGGAGCTGGCTGCACCTGCTCGGCAACATGCTCTTCCTCTACGTCTTCGGCGCGATGACCGAGGAGCGCATGGGCCGCTTCGCCTTCGCGGTCTTCTACCTGGCAACGGGCTACGCCGCGCTGCTGGCGTACGCGGTGGCCAACGCGGACTCCGACCAGACGCTGGTAGGGGCGTCCGGGGCGATCTCGGCGGTGCTCGGCGCGTTCCTCCGGCTCTTCCCGCGCGCCCGGGTCACCAGCCTCTTCCCCTTCCTCTTCTTCCTCCCCCTGCGCTTCCCCGCCTGGGCGGTGCTGGTCTTCTGGTTCGTCCTCCAGTGGGTGGCCGCGCACAACGCGGGCAGCGGCCCGGGGGTGGCCTACCTGGCCCACCTGGCCGGGTTCACGGCGGGCTTCCTCTACGCCTGGGTGCGGTACCGGGGTGGGTCTAGAGTTGGGGCACCTGCAACAGCAGCGGCCAGCGAGGGAGACAGCAAGCCGTGATCACCGCGATCGTGCTCATCAAGACCAGCGTGGACCGGATCCCCGAGATCGCCGAGTCGATCGCCGCGCTGGACAGCGTCAGCGAGGTCTTCTCGGTGACCGGGACCTACGACCTGATCGCCATGGTGCGGGTCGCGAAGCACGACGACCTGGCGGACGTCATCCCCGGCCGCATCAGCAAGATCCCCGGGGTGGAGGGCACGGACACGCACGTCGCCTTCCGCACGTACTCGCAGCACGACCTGGAGGCGGCGTTCGCCATCGGCCTGGACGCCTGACCGCCCCGGCTCGCGGGGTCGCGGGTTGCGCACGGACCTGGGGGCACCCGCCCGGCCGCCTGACCCGGCACCCGCGGCGCGGCGCGGTGGCTCAGCCGCGGTCGGGCACGCAGCGCCCGTCCTCGGTGCGGTACCGCCAGCGGGCGCCGTCCCGCACCAGTTCCCTCACCGCGGCGACGAAGCGACGCACATGCTCGTCCGGCGTGCCCGCGCCGAAGCTGACCCGGATCGCGTTCAGGGACCTCTCCCCGGGGGCGGCCTCGGGGGAGCCGCACTCGCCGGTGTCCCCGGGCTCGCCGCCGAGCAGGGTGCGCACCAGGGGGTGCGCGCAGAACAGCCCGTCCCGCACCCCGATCCCGTACTCGGCGGAGAGCGCGGCCGCGAAGTGGGAGCTGTTCCAGCCGTCGACGACGAAGGAGATCACGCCGACCCGGGGCGCGTCGTCCCCGAAGAGGGAGAGCACCCGCACCTCGGGGACCTCGGCGAGCCCGGCCCGCACGGTGTCGATCAGGTGCCGCTCCCGCTCCACGAGGGTGCCGAACCCGGCCTCGGTGAGGGCCTTGCAGGCGGACGCGATCGCGTAGACGCCGATGACGTTGGGCGAACCGGCCTCGTGGCGGGCGGCGGTGGTGTGCCATGCGACGTCCACCCCGCCGTCCGGGCGCCGGGAGACCGTGCGCGAGGCGCCGCCGCCCGCGAGGTACGGCTCCGCCTCCCGGAGCCAGTCGGAGCGCCCGGCGAGGACACCGGAGCCGAAGGGCGCGTACAGCTTGTGCCCGGAGAACGCGACCCAGTCCACGTCCAGTTCGCGGACCGACACCGGGTGGTGGGGCGCGAGCTGGGCCGCGTCCAGGACGATACGGGCGCCGTGCGCGTGGGCGGCGGCGGCCAGCTCCTTCACCGGCCACAGCTCGCCCGTGACGTTGGACGCCCCGGTGACGCAGACCAGCGCGGGGCCGTAGGGGTCGCGGTCGGCGAGTGCGTGCTCCAGGGTCCGCACGGCCTCGCCGGGGGTGCGGGGCGCGTCCAGGAAGGTCACCCGGGCGTCCCGCCAGGGCAGCAGGGAGGCGTGGTGCTCGGTCTCGAAGACGAAGACCTGGCAGCCCTCGGGCAGGGCCCCTGCGAGGAGGTTGAGGGAGTCGGTGGTGGAACGGGTGAAGACGACCTGGTCCTCCTCCCGGCAGTCCAGGAACCCGGCGACCGTGGCGCGGCTGGTCTCGAACAGCTCGGTGGAGAGCTGCGAGAGGTAGCCGGCGCCCCGGTGCACGCTGCCGTAGTAGGGCGCGTACGCGGCGACGTCGTCCCAGACGCGCTGGAGGGCGGGGGCGCTCGCCGCGTAGTCCAGGGCCGCGTAGGGGGCCTCGCCACCGGTCACGAGCGGGACGGTGACGTCCCCGCCGAGGACGGGCAGCGGGGCCGCGCAGCAGGGCTCGGCCTCGGTGGCGGCGGCGGGCGCGGGCACAGCGGCGGGGGCGACAGCGGGCGCGGGCACAGCGGCGGGGGCAGCGGTCGGAGCGGCGGTGGCGACGGCGTCAGGGCGCACGGACATGGCGGATTCTCCCGGCAGTGAAAGGCGATACGGCTTCGACGGACCCGTGACGGAGGCACGGGGATTGCCTCGACGCACGGACCGGACCCGGAGGAAAGGCACCTCGTGCGGAGGGTGAAGAAGGGGCGGTGGACGCCCTAGCACATTCGCTTGCTCACGGAACAGCTCCTCGGGACCAGGACCCCAGAGCCGTGAAGGGGTCCGCGCTTGCCGCAGACCTCGCTGCCTGCGGCCTGGTCTTCACCCGGGGCACCCCGCCACGGACGGAGGGTTGCCGGACAGCGGGCCGGGGCCGTAGTCGCTGTCACTCATGACCTTGGCAAGCATCCTGCCACAGACCGCCCACCACGCAAGAGCGGGGTCCAGCATCCGGACCCCGCTCCCCGTACCGCTCCCGGCCACGGCCCAACGGCCGCGCCGCGCCTACGCGTTGCTCAGCGCCACCCAGCGCTCCAGGGCCGCCCGCGCCGCGCCCGAGTCGATGGACTGCGCGGCTCGCGCGACACCGGCCGCGAGCTGCTCGTTCAGACTGCCGTCCGTGGGCTCCAGGGCGGCCAGGGCCGCCGCGGAGTTGAGCAGCACCGCGTCGCGCACCGGGCCGGTCTCGCCGCCCAGTAGCCGGCGGGCCACATCCGCGTTGTAGGACGCGTCCGCGCCGCGCAGCGCCTCCACGGGCACCAGGTCGATGCCGATGTCCCGGGGGTCGAAGGTCTCCTCGCGCACGGCCCCGTCCCGGACGACCCACACCTTGGAGGTGGCGGTGGTGGTCAGCTCGTCCAGTCCGTCGTCGCCGCGGAAGACGAGCGCGGAGGAGCCGCGTTCGGCGAGGACCCCGGCGAGGATCGGCGCCATCCGGGCGTCGGCGACTCCGGTGGCCTGGGCCCGTACCCGGGCCGGGTTGGTCAGCGGGCCGAGGAAGTTGAAGACCGTGCGGATGCCCAGCTCCTTGCGGGCGGTGGCGACATGCCGCAGGGCGGGGTGGAACTTCACCGCGAAGCAGAAGGTGATCCCCGCCTCGTCGGCGACCTGCGCCACCCGGTGGGGGGTGAGATCGAGGTTGACCCCCAGCTTCTCCAGCACGTCGGAGGCCCCGCTCGCGGAGGAGGCGGCCCGGTTGCCGTGCTTGACCACCTTGGCGCCGGTGCCGGCCACCACGATCGCGGACATCGTGGAGATGTTGACCGTCTTCGCGCCGTCCCCGCCGGTCCCGACGATGTCGACGGTGGCCCCGGGCACGTCGATCAGATTGGCGTGCGCGTACATGGTCCGCACCAGGCCGGTGATCTCCTGGACCGTCTCGCCCTTGGCGCGCAGGGCGGTGGCGAATCCGGCGATCTGCGCGTCGCTGGCCTCGCCCCGCAGGATGCGGTCCATGGCCCAGGCGGTCGCGTCGGCGCTCTGGTCGCGGTTGTCGAGGAGGGCGTTCAGTACGGCGGGCCAGGAGAGGTCCGCCACGCTGTCGCCGCCGTCCGGGGTCGATGCGTTCATGGTCCGCTCCAGGGGGTCCGGGGGCCGGGGGCCGTCGGGAAAAGAGGTCTCCACCCTATCCAGGCGGCGGCAGCGCGAAGGGCCCCGTCCGGCGTACGGACGGGGCCCTCGCGGTGGCGACCTCCGGTCGGCGGAGGCTCGGGATCAGTGGTGGCCGTGGCCCTCCGTGATCTCCCGGTACTCCTCGGCCGTGGGCTTGGCGATCTGGTTGTTCTCGCCGTAGTAGCCCTTGCTGAGCTTCACGCGCAGCTTCTCCATCCGCCCGATCTTGCGGCGGACGCCGTTCTCGTCGACCTCGGGACCGAGTTCGGCCGGCTTGTACTGGTCGTGCGCGACCAGGGCGTACCGGGCCTCGGCCGACAGCGGCTCGTGGATCTCGACGAACTCACCGTGCGGCAGGCGCTTGATGATGCCGGACTCGCGCCCGTGCAGCACCTTCTCCCTGTCGCGGCGCTGCAGACCCAGGCAGATCCGCTTGGTGATGATGAACGCGAGGACCGGTCCGACGAAGTACGTGATCCGGACGAACCAGGTGATCGCGTTGATCGACATGTGGAAGTGCGTCGCGAAGATGTCGTTTCCGCCACCCAGCAGCATGATCACGTAGCCGACGACCCAGGCGACACCGAGGGCGGTGCGCGTCGGGGCGTTGCGCGGGCGGTCCAGGATGTGGTGCTCGCGCTTGTCGCCCGTGATCCAGGACTCGATGAACGGGTACACCGCGATCGCGCCGAGCACCACACCGAAGATCACCAGCGGGATGAACACACCCAGGACCAGGGTGTGGCCCCAGAGGTTGATCTCCCAGCCGGGCATCACACGGATCAGACCCTCGGCGAAGCCCATGTACCAGTCGGGCTGGGCGCCGGTGGACACCTGGTCCGGCCGGTAGGGGCCGAGCGCCCAGATCGGGTTGATCGTGAACAGCGCGGAGATGATCGCGATCAGACCGAAGACCAGGAAGAAGAAGCCTCCGGCCTTGGCCATGTAGACCGGCAGAAGCGGCATGCCGACGACGTTCTTGTTCGTCTTGCCGGGCCCGGGGAACTGCGTGTGCTTGTGGTAGAAGACCAGGATCAGGTGCGCCACCACGAGGCCGAGCATGATGCCCGGCAGCAGCAGGATGTGGATCGAGTAGAACCGGGCGATGATGTCGTGGCCCGGGAACTCCCCGCCGAACAGGAACATCGAGATGTAGGTGCCGACGATCGGCACCGACAGGATCGCGCCCTGCGTGAAGCGGACACCGGTGCCGGAGAGCAGGTCGTCCGGGAGCGAGTAGCCGGTGAAACCGGTGAACATGCCCAGGACGAACAGCAGGAAGCCGAACAGCCAGTTGATCTCACGCGGCTTGCGGAACGCGCCCGTGAAGAAGACGCGCATCATGTGCACGAACATGCCCGCGAGGAAGATCAGCGCGGCCCAGTGGTGGATCTGCCGGATGAGCAGACCACCGCGGACGTCGAAGCTGATGTCCAGGGTCGAGGCGTACGCCTCGGTCATGCGGATGCCCTGCATCGGCACGTACGAGCCGTGGTACTCGATCTCGTTCATGCTCGGGTGGAAGAACAGCGTCAGGTACACACCCGTGAGGATGATGATGATGAAGCTGTAGAGGCAGATCTCACCCAGCATGAAGGACCAGTGGTCCGGGAAGATCTTCCGCATGTTGGCCTTGGCCAGGGAGTAGATCCCGAGCCGGCCGTCGGCCCAGTCGGCGACCTTCTCGCCGGCGGGTGCCTTCTTGCGTGTGTCTGTCGCAGTGCTCATCCGCGCTCCCAGAAGGCAGGACCGACGGGCTCTTCGAAGTCGCCGAGCGCCTCGAGGTTGCCCTCGGCGTTCACACCGATCCGCAGCTGCGGAAGGGGGTGACCGGCCGGACCGAAGATGACGCGGGCGCCGTCGGAGAGGTCGAAGGTGGACTGGTGGCACGGGCAGAGGACGTGGTGCGTCTGCTGCTCGTACAGGCTGACCGGGCAGCCGACGTGGGTGCAGATCTTCGAGTAGGCGACGATGCCCTCGTACGACCACTCGAGCTCGCGCTTGTCCTTGATCTCCTCCGGCTGGATCCGGACGATCATCACGGCGGCCTTGGCGATCTCGTTGTTGAAGTCGTGGTTGGACTCCTCCAGACCCTCGGGCTTGACGAAGGTCAGGGAGCCGACGACCACGTCCTCGGGACGCAGCGGCTCATTGGTGTTCATGTTGATGAGCAGCTTGCCCCTGGCCCACAGGGTCTTGCGCAGCTTGTCCTCGGGCAGCGGGCCGAGCTCTCGCAGCAGCACCACACCGGAGAGCGGCACCATGGCCAGCGCGCCGAACATGGTGTTGCGGATCAGCTTGCGGCGGCCGAGGGCCGACTCGCGCGCGCCGTCCGCGAAGTCCGACAGGACCTTGGCCTTGACCTCGGGGGTGGCCTCGATCGGGTGACGGTCGTCCGCCACCTCGACGTCGGACATCAGGGTGCGCGCCCAGTGGACGGCGCCCGCGCCGATGAGGAAGAGCGCCAGGCCCAGCGTCAGGCCCAGCGACAGGTTCAGCGCGCTGACCAGGCCGATCGGCCAGACGTAGATGTTCTTGTCGATGGGGAAGATCACGAACGAGGCGATGAAGCCGATCGTGGCGAGCATCGACAGCGCGAACATCAGGGCCACGGTGCGCTCGGAGCGCTTGGCCGCCCGCTCGTCGATGTCCTGGATGCGCGGCTTGTGGGCCGGCAGTCCCGGATCGGCGAAGGGGTCCTCGCCGTGCTGCGCGACGGCGGTGCCGCCACCGTGAGCTGCTTCGTGCGCGGTGCCCTGCCCTGCCGGCAGGTTCTCTTCTGAATTCTCTTGGCTACTCATGACTTCTTGGCCTTAGCGGTGTGGGCCGCAACCCAGATGGCAACAGCGATCAGCGAGCCCAGACCGAAGACCCAGCCGAACAGACCCTCGGCCACCGGGCCGATACCACCGAGGCCGAAGCCGCCCGGGGAGGGGGTGTCCTCGCTGTTCACGGCCTTGACGTAGGCGATGATGTCGCGCTTCTCCTGCTCGGGCATGACCCCGTCGGGGAAGGACGGCATGTTCTGCGGGCCCGTCTGCATGGCCTCGTACAGGTGCTTCGGGCTGACGCCGTTCAGGTCCGGGGCGTACTTGCCCGTGGTGAGCGCGCCGCCCTTGCCGGTGAAGTTGTGGCACTGGGCGCAGTTGGTGCGGAACAGCTCACCGCCGTTGGCGATGTCCGCTCCGGACGGGTCGTACTGCTCCTTGGTCGGAGTGATCGGACCCGCTCCCAGGGAGGCGACGTAAGCGGCGAGCTGGTCGATCTCCTTCTGGGAGTAGATGTTCTTCTTCTTCGGCACCTGCGCGCCGGGCTGCTGGGCGGGCATACGGCCGGTGCCGACCTGAAAGTCGACCGCGGCGGAGCCCACGCCGACCAGGGAGGGACCGTCGCTGGTGCCCTGACCGCCGGTTCCGTGGCAGCTTGCGCAGCCCACGGTGTAGAGCTTCTGGCCCTCCTTGATGGCGAGGGACTGGGCGGTTTCATCGGCCTGCGCCTTGTCCGCGGGTGCGAACGCGGCGTACAGCCCCCCAGTGGCCGCCAGCGCGAGGAGTAGGACGACGACCGCCGCCAGCGGATGGCGTCGTCGTACGGAGAGCTTTTTCACGGATTACCCCGGTGTCAGGATCTTCTGCGTCGATGCTTCTGGACTGTGTCTGCTGCGGGCCGCCCGGCTCCGGGCCGGCGCGCCTCGCCGGATTACTTGATCAGGTAGATCGTGGCGAAGAGGCCGATCCAGACGACATCGACGAAGTGCCAGTAGTAGGACACGACGATGGCGGCGGTTGCCTGCTCGTGGGTGAATCTCCTGGCCGCGTACGTCCTGGCGAGCACCAGCAGGAAGGCGATGAGGCCACCCGTCACGTGCAGGCCGTGGAAGCCGGTGGTCAGGTAGAACACCGAGCCGTACGGGTCGGACGAGAGCGAGAGGCCCTCGTGCTTGACCAGCTCGGTGTACTCGAAGACCTGGCCTCCGATGAAGATCGCACCCATCACGAACGTGACGATGAACCACGTCCGGAGCTTCTTCACATCGCCCCGCTCGGCGGCGAAGACGCCGAGCTGGCAGGTGAGGGAGGAGAGCACCAGGATCGTGGTGTTGGTCGCCGAGAACGGGAGGTTGAGCGTGTCCGCCTTCTCGGACCAGAACTCGGGACCTGTCACCGATCGCAGGGTGAAGTACATCGCGAAGAGGGCCGCGAAGAACATCAGCTCGGAACTCAACCAGATGATGGTTCCGACGCTGGTGAGGTTCGGCCGATTGACCGACGGGTGCGCGTGCCCGGTTTCTACTGTCGTTGCTGTCGCCACGACCGACATTATGTCGGTCGCTTATCCCGCCCTCACTCCGGGGGGTGCCGTTCGGTGTGTCAGTGGCTCCCGTCCAGCCCGAACGGCCCATCGAAGGGGTTTCCGAACCGGTGTTGACAGGCAGTCGGGAGGAGTAGCATCCGCGCCACAAGCTCTGTTCGTACGAGGCGGAGGAACCATGCAGTCGAGCGCCACGGTCCTGGTCTACAGCGACGACGCGAACACCCGCGAACAGGTCCGGCTGGCGGCGGGTCGCAGGCCGGCGGCGGACGTCCCACCGGTGACCTTCGTCGAGTGCGCGACCCTGCCGGCCGTGCTGAAGGCCCTGGACGAGGGCGGGATCGACGTCTGCGTACTGGACGGCGAGACGGTCCCGGCGGGCGGTATGGGCGTGTGCCGGCAGATCAAGGACGAGATCTTCGACTGCCCGCCGGTGCTGCTGCTGATGGGCCGCCCGCAGGACGCCTGGCTGGCCACCTGGAGCCGGGCGGAGTCCGCGGTGACCCTCCCGGTCGACCCGGTCGAGTTCGCCGGCGCCCTGGCCGCCCTGCTCCGCACCCGGCTCTCCCTGGACGCGTAGGGCCGCTGCGCGGCCGCAAGCGGGCGGAGGGCGCCCGGCACCCCGGCGAGTGAGCCGAAGGGGCGCGACGGCGTCGAAAGGGAGAACGCGCACAGGCCGCGAGGTACGAGTGGCCGAGCACGATCGACCGTCGACGCCGTCCGAAAGCGCCCCGGAGGCGAACCGAGCCCCAGAAGGTCACAGCGCCACGGGCCGCAGGCGGGCGGTGGTGGACGGGGAGGCGTTCTCCTCGTTGCCGCCGCCGTTCAGGGCCGAGCCCTCGCGCCATTTGTCCCAGGACAGGTTCCAGTCGCCGAAGCCGTTGCCGAAGGGCGCCATCATGTCGCCGTAGCTGTTGACGACGGAGACGATGTCGCCCTGCCGCACGGTCTCGAAGAACCACTGGGCGTTCGCGGTGGACATCCCGGTGCAGCCGTGGCTGACGTTGGCCGAGCCCTGGGAGCCGACGGACCAGGGGGCCGCGTGGACGTACTCGCCGCTCCAGGTGACCCGGGTGGCCCAGTACACGGGCAGGTCGTAGGACTCGGAGCTGCCCTCGGCGATGCCGATGCTCGTCCCGCGCATCCGTACGAACTGTTCCTTCGCGAGGACGACCTTGACGCCGTTGCGGGTGTCGAAGCCCGGCTTGCCGGTGGTCACCGGAATGGTGTTGATCACTTCGCCGTTGCGCTTGACCACCATGGTGTGGGCCGCGGCGTCCGTGATCGCTTCTATGCGGTCGCCGATGGTCAGCTTCAGCGGCTTCGAGGGGCCCCCGTAGAGCTTCCCGGCGACCTTGACGCCCCGGAGGTTGCTGCTGGCGGTCACCGTCGCACCGGCGGGCCAGTACTCCTTCGGGCGGAAGTGCAGGGTCTTGTCGTCGACCCAGTACCAGGCACCCTCGACGGCGGGCTTGGAGTTCACCTTCAGGGCCCGCTCGACGACGCCCCGGCCCTTGGGGTCCTTGACGGCCATGCTGAGCTTGGCCGTGACCGGCTGGCCGACGCCGTAGGTGCCCGCCTCCGGGCCGAACTCGGCCGTCAGGAAGCGCTTGGCGGGCGTGGTCTCGAAGGTGAGGACGCGGACGCCGGGGGCCCCCTCCCCGTCCTCCGTGGAGACCCGCATCGTGTAGCGGGCACCGGCCGCCAGGGGGGCCGTGGAGCGCCAGCGGACGCCGTCGGCGGAGAGTTCGCCCGCGAGACGCCGGCCGGCGTCGTCGGTGACCGTCACGTCGGTGATGCGGATGTCGCCGCCCTTGGTGGTGACCTCGAGCGGCTTGTCCGGGTCCACCTTGCGGCTGCCGGTCTCCGTGTTGAAGGCGACGCGGTCGGCCGCGTCGTACGGCTGGGCGGACAGCGGGTGGGAGTCGGGTTCGCCGCACGCGGTCGCGACCGTCCCGAGGGTCACGACCAGCAGAACGAGGCTGACGGCGGTGCGGAAGCGAGGCGTGTGGTTCATGAGCACACGCTATGGACGCGTGTCAGCGGCGGCGCGCTGGATGACTCCAAACGAGGGGCCCGGATACACCCCCTCGGAGGTGTGTCCGGGCCCGATCGCCTTACTGCGGTGCGCGGTTGCTGCGGTTACTGGTTCTGGTTCTCACCGCGGTAGTACTCGAACACCCAGCCGAACAGTCCGACCAGGAGGAGCGGTAGCGAGAAGTAGAGCAGCCACCAGCCGATCGCGACGCCCAGGAAGGCGAGCGCGCCACCGACGGCCAGCGAGAGCGGCTGCCAGCTGTGCGGGGAGAAGAAGCCGACCTCGCCGGCCTCGTCCGCCACATCGGCTTCCTTGTCGTCCTGGGCCATGGCGTCCACACGCTTGGCCGTGAAGGCCAGGTAGTAGCCGATCATGACCGTCAGGCCGAAGGACAGGAAGAGCGCCGTGGTGCCGACCGGCTCCTTCGACCAGACGCCGTACAGGACGGCGACGGCCAGGATGAAGACGCTCAGCCAGAGGAACATCTTGCCCTGGATCTTCACTTGCTCTCCTCCTTGCCACCGGCCACGGCGGCCGCGGGAACACCGTTGTGCTCCAGCTGGTCCAGGGCCGCGATCTCCGGGTGGTGCAGGTCGAACGCCGGGGATTCACTGCGGATGCGGGGCAGGGTGAGGAAGTTGTGCCGCGGGGGCGGGCAGGAGGTCGCCCACTCCAGGGAGCGGCCGTAGCCCCACGGGTCGTCCACCGTGACGGGCTTGCCGTACTTGGCCGTCTTCCAGACGTTGTACATGAACGGCAGGATCGACAGGCCCAGCAGGAACGAGCTGATCGTGGAGATGGTGTTCAGCGCGGTGAAGCCGTCGGCCGCCAGGTAGTCCGCGTACCGGCGGGGCATGCCCTCGGCGCCCAGCCAGTGCTGGACGAGGAAGGTGCCGTGGAAGCCGATGAACAGGGTCCAGAAGGTGATCTTCCCGAGCCGTTCGTCGAGCATCTTGCCGGTGAACTTGGGCCACCAGAAGTGGAATCCGGCGAACATCGCGAACACGACCGTGCCGAAGACCACGTAGTGGAAGTGGGCCACCACGAAGTACGAGTCCGAGACGTGGAAGTCCAGCGGCGGCGACGCCAGCAGAACACCGGTCAGACCACCGAAGAGGAAGGTGACCAGGAAGCCGATCGTCCAGAGCATCGGCGTCTCGAAGGAGAGCGAGCCCTTCCACATCGTGCCGATCCAGTTGAAGAACTTCACACCGGTCGGCACCGCGATCAGGAACGTCATGAACGAGAAGAACGGCAGCAGCACACCGCCGGTGACGTACATGTGGTGCGCCCACACCGTCACCGACAGCCCCGCGATGGCGATGGTCGCACCGATCAGGCCGACGTAACCGAACAGCGGCTTACGGGAGAAGACCGGAATGACCTCCGAGACGATGCCGAAGAACGGCAGCGCGATGATGTACACCTCGGGGTGGCCGAAGAACCAGAACAGGTGCTGCCACAGCAGCGCCCCGCCGTTCGACGCGTCGAAGACATGCGAACCGAACTTCCGGTCCACCTCCAGCGCGAACAGCGCCGCGGCCAGCACCGGGAAGGCGAGCAGGACCAGGACACCGGTCAGCAGGACGTTCCAGGTGAAGATCGGCATCCGGAACATCGTCATGCCCGGGGCGCGCATGCAGATGATCGTGGTGATGAAGTTGACCGAACCGAGGATCGTGCCGAAGCCGGAGAAGGCCAGACCCATGATCCACATGTCGGCGCCCACACCCGGCGAGCGGACCGCGTCGTTCAGCGGCGCGTACGCGAACCAGCCGAAGTCCGCCGCACCCTGCGGGGTGAGGAAGCCGGCCACCGCGATCAGCGAACCGAAGAGGTACAGCCAGTACGCGAACATGTTCAGCCGCGGGAACGCCACGTCCGGCGCGCCGATCTGCAGCGGCATGATCCAGTTCGCGAAACCGGCGAACAGCGGCGTCGCGAACATCAGCAGCATGATCGTGCCGTGCATCGTGAACGCCTGGTTGAACTGCTCGTTCGACATGATCTGCGTGCCCGGACGGGCCAGCTCGGCGCGCATCACGAGCGCCATCAGACCGCCGATGCAGAAGAACGCGAACGACGTGACGAGGTAGAGCGTGCCGATCGTCTTGTGGTCGGTGGTCGTCAGCCACTTCACCACGACGCTTCCGGCCTGCTTGCGCCGCGGGGGCAGCTCGTTCTCGTAAGAGTCCTCAGCTGCTTCGGCGGCACCCTGGGGTTCGTTGAGGATGCTCACAGTTGGTTCTTCTCCGCGTTCCTGGCCGGGTCCGTCTGCTCGATGCCGGACGGGATGTAGCCGGTCTGCCCCTTCTCGGCCAGCTCCTTCAGGTGCTGCTGGTAGCGCTCCGGGGAGACGACCTTGACGTTGAAGAGCATCCGGGAGTGGTCGACGCCGCAGAGCTCGGCGCACTTGCCCAGGAAGGTGCCCTCGTCCTTCGGCGTCACCTCGAACACGTTGGTGTGGCCGGGGATGACGTCCTGCTTGAAGAGGAAGGGGACCACCCAGAAGGAGTGGATGACGTCACGGGAGGTCAGGACGAACCGGACCTTCTCGCCCTTCGGCAGCCAGAGCGTCGGCCCGGGGTTGCCCGTCTGCGGGTTCCGCGTGCCGGGGATGCCGGCGTCGTAGACGCCCTCGGCGCCCGCGGGGAACTGCTTCTGGTACTTGTCCGGGATGGCGTCGAGTTCCACCGGGATCTCGCTGCCGCTCGTGGCGTCGCCGTCCACGTCCTCGATGTAGTTGAAGCCCCAGCTCCACTGGTAGCCGACCACGTTGATGGTGTGGGCGGGCTTGTCCGAGAGGGCGAGGAGCTTCGACTCGTCACGCGCGGTGAAGTAGAAGAACACCGAGACGATGATGATCGGGACCACGGTGTACAGCGCCTCGATGGGCATGTTGTACCGGGTCTGCGGAGGGACCTCCACCTTGGTGCGGCTGCGCCGGTGGAAGAAGACACTCCACAGGATCAGACCCCACACCAGCACACCCGTGGCGAGCGCGGCCGCCCACGAGCCCTGCCAGAGGGAGAGGATGATGGGGGCCTCCTCCGTCACCGGAGTGGGCATGCCCAGGCGGGGGAAATCCTCCCAGTTGTATTCGCAACCGGAGGCGGTGGCCAGGATCAGGCCCGCAGTCAGCACCTGTGGCAGCTTCCGCCGCTTCGGGCGCCGCGGCATGGGGGTGCCTCCCACGCCCTGCGGGCCGTGGGGGAGGTCGGAGCCGTTGGGACTCACGTAGCGCCTTCCCGAGAGTCTCGGCCCGCGCGGCCGGGCTGCGGCCGTCTCGCTGGTCGGTCGCCGGCCCTGACGCGGGCAGGGGTTTGGATGTTTATGCGGACCAAACCCTACTGGACGCTATTTGGGGTCGCGCGGGGAGGGTGCCCAACGCGCCGTCCGACACCCCGAAGGGGTGGAATGCCCCGCTCCGGCCCCCATCTGACGCCCTCTCTCCTGCCTCGCGGGCCCCTCCCCCGAGGACGGCGCTAAGGCCTGTCTGACACATCCCGTCTGGGCTGCGGCGCCCTGCACGCACGCTCGCCGCGTTGTCGGTCGTCGGCGCAGCCCGCTGCGCTCTCTCCCCCTGCGCCTGGCGGCGCGGGAGGTGCCCCCACCCTCCGCCTTGCGATCGCACGCACCGGACACCGCAGCCCCGCCCTCCGGGCGAACGACGCCATGTGTCAGACAGGCCTTAGCGTGTCGGGGTGCCCTACTTCGACGCCGCGTCCTCCGCTCCCCTCCATCCCGTCGCACGTCAGGCCCTCCAGGCGGCGCTCGACGAGGGCTGGGCCGATCCGGCCCGCCTCTACCGGGAGGGGCGGCGCGCCCGGCTGCTCCTGGACGCGGCCCGGGAGGCCGCGGCGGAGGCCGCGGGGTGCCGTCCCGACGAGCTGGTCTTCACTCCTTCGGGGACACGCGCACTGCACTCGGGCATCTCGGGAGCGCTCGCGGGGCGTCGGCGTGTCGGGGACCGGCTGGTGGTGTCGGCCGTCGAGCACTCGGCGGTGCTGCACTCGGCGGCGGCCTGGGAGGCTGCCGGGCATCCGGTGACCGAGGTGGGGGTCGGCGGGGCGGGCGCGGTGGCCGCCGGGGACTTCGCCGGGGCGCTGGCCCCGGACACGGCACTGGCCTGCCTCCAGTCCGCCAACCACGAGACGGGCACCGAGCAGCCCCTCGCCGAGGTGGCGGAGGCGTGCCGGGCGGCGGGGGTGCCGCTGCTGGTGGACGCGGCGCAGTCGCTGGCCTGGGGGCCGGTGCCGGAGGGCTGGTCGCTGCTGGCGGCGAGTGCGCACAAGTGGGGCGGGCCGCCGGGGGTGGGGCTGCTCGCGGTGCGCAAGGGGGTCCGGTTCGCTCCCCAGGGGCCCGCGGACGAGCGCGAGTCGGGCCGGGCGCCGGGCTTCGAGAACGTTCCGGCCGTGGTGGCGGCGGCCGCATCGCTGCGGGCGGTCCGCGCGGAGGCGGCGGCGGAGGGGGCCCGGCTGCACGCCCTGGTGGACCGGATCCGGGGGCGGGTGCCGGAACTGGTGCCGGACGTGGAGGTGGTGGGCGACCCGGTGCGACGGCTGCCGCACATCGTCACCTTCTCCTGTCTCTATGTCGACGGGGAGACCCTGCTGCACGAGCTGGACCGGTCCGGTTTCTCCGTCTCGTCCGGTTCGTCCTGCACCAGCAGCACCCTGACGCCGAGCCATGTGCTGCGCGCCATGGGCGTCCTGTCGGAGGGAAACGTACGGGTGTCGCTGCCGCCGGGGACGACGGAGGCGGAGGTGGACCGGTTCCTGGAGGTGCTGCCGGGGGTGGTCGCCGCGGTGCGCGAGCGGCTGGGGGCGCCGTCGGGGGGTGAACCGGGCGGAGCATCCGTCACGGCGGGCGCGGGCGCCCCGGTCGCGGCGGCGGTGGAACGGGAGCCGGCCCTGGTGGTGGACGCGCTGGGGAAGCGGTGTCCGATCCCGGTGATCGAGCTGGCGAAGGTGATCGGCCAGGTCCCGGTGGGCGGCACGGTCACCGTCCTCTCCGACGACGAGGCCGCGCGGCTGGACATCCCGGCCTGGTGCGGGATGCGCGGCCAGGAGTACGCGGGCGAGCGGGCCGCCGAACGCGGCACCGCGTACACGGTGCGCCGGCTGGTCTGAGGCACCTGCCCCGGGGCGGGCCCGCGCCGGCGGGCCCCGCCTCAGGCAGCGGTCAGACCAGGTGGTCGTGGACCTCGGCGGCGGCCTCGTCGCCGTACGCCTTGGTGAAGCGCTCCATGAAGTTGGCGCGGCGCAGGGTGTACTCCTGGGTGCCGACCGTCTCGATCACCAGGGTCGCCAGCATGCAGCCGACCTGTGCCGCCCGCTCGTGGGTGACGCCCCAGGAAAGGCCGGACAGGAAGCCCGCGCGGAAGGCGTCGCCGACACCGGTCGGGTCGGCCTTCGTCTCCTCCTCGGGGCAGCCGACCTCGATCGGGGACTCGCCGGCCGACTCGATGCGCACGCCCCGGGAGCCGAGGGTGGTGACCCGGTGGCCGACCCGGCCGAGGATCTCCTCGTCGCTCCAGCCGGTCTTGGACTCGATGAGGCCCTTCTCGTACTCGTTGGAGAACAGGTACGCGGCGCCGTCCAGCAGTATGCGGATCTCGTCGCCGGACATCCGGGCGATCTGCTGGGAGAAGTCGGCGGCGAACGGGATGCCCCGGCTGCGGCACTCCTCGGTGTGGCGGAGCATCGCCTCGGGGTCGTCCGCGCCGATCAGGACGAGGTCGAGGCCGCCGACCCGGTCGGCGACCGACTTCAGTTCGATCTGCCGGGCCTCGCTCATCGCGCCGGTGTAGAAGGAGCCGATCTGGTTGTGGTCGGCGTCGGTGGTGCAGACGAACCGGGCGGTGTGCAGGACCTCGGAGATGCGGACGGAGGCGGTGTCGACGCCGTTGCGGTCGAGCCAGGCGCGGTACTCGTCGAAGTCCGAGCCGGCGGCTCCGACCAGGATCGGGCCGGTGCCGAGCTGCCCCATGCCGAAGCAGATGTTCGCCCCGACCCCGCCCCGGCGCACGTCCAGGGTGTCGACGAGGAACGAGAGGGAGACCGTGTGCAGTTGATCGGCGACCAGTTGGTCGGCGAAACGTCCGGGGAACGTCATGAGGTGGTCGGTGGCGATGGAGCCGGTGACTGCGATACGCACGGTGAGGCGCTCCTGTGGCGGGGCGGGCAGTGACGCTCCACGCTACCCGGTCCGATACGGCCCGCGGACGCGGAAACTACCCGATAGTAGGGCTTTTTTACGTCACCGCACCGTGCATACGGTGCGTGCATGACGAAGCAGATCATCGCGCACCGGTCCTCCGAATCGCTCGAGTCCGAGATGAGCCTGGCCCAGCTCCGCGGCGACTGCGCCCGCATGGCCCCGCACTGGGTGGTGCCCGCGGCGGACGTGCCCGCGCCGGTGCCGTTCTCCTCGATCCACGGTGTGGTCGTGCCGCCGGCCTCGGCGAAGCTGGTCGGGGCGATGTCGGTCTACAGCGACTGACCGGGTCCGGCCTGCGGGGACCGGCCGCGCCGGCCCCGGAGGGAACCGGCTGCTCCCCTGCTCCGTCCCATCCGTGTCGTCCGCCTCGACGGGAGGCGGGACGCGCAGGACACAGAGGAGCGATGCGGTGAGCAGCACGGAGAAGACGCAGGACACCACCCGCCGTCGGCGTTCCCCGCTCGTCGTCGCCTCGGTGGCGGCGGCGGTGCTGGTCGCGGGTGGCGGGACCGCGTATCTCGCCGCCGGGACCGGTGGTTCCGGCGGGGCCTCCGGTGCGGGGGACGGCTCCCCCGCCGCGGAGCCCGCCCCGCTGCTGGCCCTCGACGGGGCCGCGGAGGGGGCCGGGCCGGGCGGCGGCACGGGCGGGATCGCCCCCGGTGAGCCGGACCCGAACGGCGGCGACACCTACCGGGTCGAGGGGAGCCTCCCGGAGGGCCCCGGGCGCGCGGCCGTGCACCGGGCGTCGGGCACGGTGAGCGAGGCCGAGGTCGCCCGGCTGGCGAAGGCCCTCGGCGTCGACGGCACGCCCCGGCTGGTCGGGGAGGTGTGGAAGGCCGGCACCGAGAAGGACGGGCAGGGCCCGCTGCTGGAGGTCCGCAGGAACGCTCCCGGCACCTGGACCTTCGCCCGCTTCGGCCCGTCGCCGGGCGGTGACGACTGCAAGAAGGGGCCGTCCTGTCCCGCGGACCCCGGCCGGCCCGACGCCGACCCCGGCTCCGCGGTGAGCGAGGCGGTGGCGAAGAAGGCGGCCGCCCCGGTTCTGGAGGCGGCCGGTCAGGACGACGCCCGGCTGCGCGCGGGGCAGCTGATGGGCGCGGTGCGCGTGGTGAACGCGGACCCGGTCGTCGGCGGCCTGCCCACGTACGGCTGGTCCACCGGCGTACAGGTGGGGGCCGACGGCCAGGTGGTCGGCGGCAGCGGCCACCTCAAGGAGCCGGTGCGCGGGCACAGCTACCCCGTGGTCTCCGCCGCCGAGGCGGTGGCCGCGCTGAACGAGGAGGGCCGGGGCGGCGGTGTGGGCATCGGCGGCTGCGCCTCCCCCGTGCCGCACCGCGACGAGCCGGGCGGCGGCGGCGCGGAGCCGAAGCCGGACGCGCCGGAGCCCGCGGAGCCGAAGCCGGACACGCCCTGCGGGACCGCGCCGGAGAAGCCCGGCACCGGGCGGTCCGCGCCGGAGCCGATGGTGATCGAGAAGGCCGTGTTCGGGCTGGCCGCGCAGTCGGTCGACGGCGTGCGGGCGCTGGTGCCCGCCTGGTTGTTCCAGGTGCGGGGCGAGGAGCAGGGCGGCGAGCCGTTCACCGTCACCCGGACCGCGGTGGAGCCCGAGTACATCGAGGAGACCCGGCCGCCGGGGAAGGACCTGCCCCCGCCGGCCGAGCCGGGCGAGGTCCCGCCGGTCCCGGGCACCGCGTACGAGGCGGACGGCCGGACCCTGACCGTGCACTTCTGGGGCGGGACCTGCGACACCTACACGGCGCGCGCCACGGAGGGCCCGGAGACGGTGAAGGTCGTGATCACGGTGGTGGACCCGGACCCCGGCCGGGTGTGCATCGCGCTGGCGAAGGAGGCCACGGTGAAGGTCACCCTGGACGAGCCGCTGGGCGACCGCACGGTGCTGGACGGGTCGAACGGCGAGACGCTGCGCGAGCTGACGTAGCCCTCGCGGGACACGGAAGGGCGGCGACCCCGGTGGGGTCGCCGCCCTTCGCGCGTGTCGTCCGCCGTCCCGGCGCGCGGCCAGGAGGTGCGGGTGGACCCTGGCCGGACCTCTCCTAGCTGAAGGAGTCGCCGCAGGCGCAGGAGCCCGTCGCGTTCGGGTTGTCGATGGTGAAGCCCTGCTTCTCGATGGTGTCGACGAAGTCGATGGAGGCGCCGCCCAGGTACGGGGCGCTCATCCGGTCGGTGACGACCTTGACGCCGTCGAAGTCCTTCACCACGTCCCCGTCGAGCGAGCGCTCGTCGAAGAAGAGCTGGTAACGCAGGCCGGAGCAGCCGCCGGGCTGAACGGCGACGCGCAGCGCCAGGTCGTCGCGGCCTTCCTGGTCGAGCAGGGCCTTGACCTTGGCCGCGGCGGCGTCGGACAGGAGGATGCCGTCGCTGACTGTGGTCTTCTCGTCCGATACGGACATCTGCTTCTCTCCCGGGTTGTACGGAGACTGCTTGCCGACGGTTGCAACCGGCGAGGCCGCGGATTCATTCCGGGCCGGGGGCGTCATTTCTCTTTTCATGCTCGCACACCGGCCCAGCGCACGGCACCGCCGTGTCCAGGGGCGGTGCGTCACATCGACGCGATGGCCATCGTCAAAGTGACGTGAAGCGGTTATGATAGATAGCGTCAAATAGACGAGAAGTCTTCTGCCAGACGAAGAAAGGGTGCGTGTCGTGACCACCGCCCATATCGGTCCCGAGCTCGACGTCCAGCCGACGCCGCTCGCTCTCCTGCTGCTCGGCCGCGAGGCCGATCCCCGCAGCGAGCGCGGTGTCGAGTGCCCCGGCGACCTGCCCTCCCCCTCCGACCCGGACCTGGTGGAGCGCGCCCGGGCGGCCAAGGAGAAGCTCGGGAACAAGGTCTTCGTCCTCGGCCACCACTACCAGCGCGACGAGGTCATCCAGTTCGCGGACGTCACGGGCGACTCCTTCAAGCTGGCCCGGGACGCGGCGGCGCGGCCGGAGGCCGAGTACATCGTCTTCTGCGGCGTGCACTTCATGGCCGAGTCGGCGGACATCCTGACCTCCGACGACCAGAAGGTCGTGCTGCCGGACCTGGCCGCGGGCTGCTCGATGGCCGACATGGCCACGGCGGAGCAGGTCGCCGAGTGCTGGGACGTGCTGAGCGAGGCGGGGATCGCCGAGCAGGTCGTCCCCGTCTCGTACATGAACTCCTCGGCCGACATCAAGGCCTTCACCGGTAAGCACGGCGGCCTGATCTGCACCTCCTCCAACGCCAAGCGTGCGCTGGACTGGGCGTTCGAGCAGGGCGAGAAGGTCCTCTTCCTGCCGGACCAGCACCTGGGGCGGAACACGGCGGTCCGGGACATGGGCATGTCGCTGGACGACTGTGTCGTCTACAACCCGCACAAGCCGGGCGGCGGTCTGACCACCGAAGAGCTGCGCGCGGCGAAGATGATCCTGTGGCGCGGCCACTGCTCGGTGCACGGCCGCTTCTCGCTGGACTCGGTGAACGACGTCCGCGAGCGCATACCGGGCGTCAACGTCCTGGTGCACCCGGAGTGCAAGCACGAGGTCGTCGCGGCGGCGGACTACGTGGGCTCCACGGAGTACATCATCAAGGCGCTGGAGGCCGCGCCGGCGGGCTCGAAGTGGGCGATCGGCACGGAGCTGAACCTGGTCCGGCGCCTGGCGAATCGTTTCGCGCCCGAGGGCAAGGAGATCGTCTTCCTCGACAAGACGGTCTGCTTCTGCTCGACGATGAACCGCATCGACCTCCCGCACCTGGTGTGGGCCCTGGAGTCCCTCGCGGAGGGCACCCTCGTCAACCGCATCGAGGTCGACAAGGAGACGGAGAGCTTCGCGAAGCTGGCGCTGGAGCGGATGCTGGCGCTGCCGTAACGGGCCCGGGTGCTGCGTCGCCGGGCCCCCGCGACCGTCCGGGTCGCGGGGGTCCGGCGCTGCCGTAACGGGGGGCGGGGTGCGGGGGCCCGGTGCTGCCGTATCGGGGCCGGGTGCGCCGCCGGGGTCAGTCCACCCGGGGGCGCACCAGCCCGGACTCGTACGCGGTGACCACCAGCTGGGCCCGGTCGCGGGCGCCGAGCTTGGCCATCGCCCGGTTGACGTGCGTCTTCACAGTGAGCGGGCTGACCTCCAGCCGCCCGGCGATCTCGTCGTTGGAGTGGCCGCCCGCGACCAGCACCAGGACCTCGCGCTCACGGCCGGTGAGGGCGGCCAGCCGCTCGGAGCGTCCCGCGGGTCCCTCCCGGTCCGTGCCGCCGCCCTGGGCGAGGAAGCGTGCGATCAGGCCCTTGGTCGCGGCCGGGGAGAGCAGGGCCTCGCCGCCGGCGGCGATCCGGATGGCGTTCAGCAGTTCCCCGGGCTCGGCGCCCTTGCCGAGGAAGCCGGAGGCGCCGGCGCGCAGCGACTGGACGACGTACTCGTCCACCTCGAAGGTCGTCAGCATGACCACCCGCACATGGGCGAGGCCGGGGTCGGCGCTGATCATGCGGGTGGCGGCGAGGCCGTCGGTGCCGGGCATCCGGATGTCCATGAGGACCACGTCGGCCCGCTCGGAGCGGGTGAGGGCGACGGCCTGCGCGCCGTCGGCCGCCTCGCCGACCACCTCCATGTCCGGCTCGGAGTCGACCAGCACCCGGAAGGCGCTGCGCAGCAGCGTCTGGTCGTCGGCGAGCAGCACCCTGATCGTCACGCGTCCTCCGTGGTGGTCCGCACGGCGGTCCCGGCGGGGGCGGCCGGTACGGGTTCGGCGCCCGCCGTCAGCGGCAGTATCGCCTGCACCCGGAAGCCGCCGCCGAACCGGGGCCCTGCCGTCAGCGAGCCGCCCAGCGCGGTGACCCGCTCCCGCATGCCGATCAGCCCGTGCCCGCCGCCCTCGGCGGGCACCGGGGCCCGGTCCGCCCGGGCGGTGCCGTTGTCGAGGACGGTGACCTCCAGGGTGCGGCCCACGGGCACCACGCTGACCTCGGCCCGGGCGTCCGGCCCGGCGTGCTTGCGCACATTGGTCAGCGACTCCTGGATGATCCGGTACGCGGCCAGGTCCACGGCCGCGGGCGGTGTCGTGCCCTCGTCCGCCCGCGCCACCTCCACGGGCAGGCCCGCGTTGCGGAAGGAGTCGACCAGTCCGCTCAGCACGCCAAGCCCCGGGGCGGGCTCGGTGGGCGCCTCCGGGTCGCCGGACTGGCGCAGCAGACCGACGGTCGCCCGGAGTTCGTCCAGGGCCGACCGGCCGGCCTCCCGCACATGGGCGAGGGCCTCCTTGGCCTGGTCGGGCCGCTTGTCCATGACATGGGCCGCCACCCCCGCCTGCACGTTGACCAGGGCGATGTGGTGGGCGACGACATCGTGCAGATCGCGGGCGATCCGCAGCCGCTCCTCGGCGACCCGGCGCCCCGCCTCCTCCTCGCGGGTGCGTTCCGCCCGCTCGGCGCGCTCCCGGATCGCGTCCACGAAGGCGCGCCGGCTGCGCACCGCGTCTCCGGCGGCGGCCGCCATGCCCGTCCACGCGAAGAGACCCAGGTTCTCCTGGGCATACCAGGGCAGCGAGCCGAAGCACATGGCCGCGCCCGTCAGGGCCGCCATGGTGAGCAGCCCGACCCGCCAGGTGGTGGGCCGGTCGGTACGGGCCGCGACGGTGAAGAGGGCGATGACGGCGGCCATGGCGACGGGGGCGGCCGGGTCGCCCGCGACCAGTTCGGCCACCGCGAGAGCGGCGGTGACGACGAGGACGCGCCTGGGGGCGCGGCGGCGCGGTACGAGGGCGCAGGCGGCGGCCGCCATCAGCAGGACGCTGCGCGGGTCGGGGGCGCGGGTGCCGAAGGTGGGCCCGTGCGGGCCGTGCGCGTCGGCGAAGGAGGCGGTGACCATACAGAGGAGGACCCCGAGGGCGAGCCCCGCGTCGAAGGCCGTCGGGTGCGCGCGCAGCCAGTGCTTGGCACGGACGAGTCGGTCGGCGAGTGCGGTCACGAGGGGCAACGTTACGCGGCCGGGGCCCCGGCCCGGACGGTGTCACGGGTCCCGGACCCCGGCCGCGGAGTGCTGCGGGGCGCGGAGGCGGTCGGGGCCTGCCGTCCGGGTCAGGCGCCGGGGATGAGGCCGTCCTCGCCGAGGAGTTCGCGGACCTCCTCCAAGGTGGCGTCCGGCCCCGGGAGAATCAGCTCGGACGGTTCCAGGGAGTCGTCCGGAAGCGGTGTGCCCAGCTCGCGGACCTGGGCGAGCAGTGCGTGCAGGGTCCGGCGGAAGCCGGGTCCGTCACCGCTCTCCATCTCCGCGAGCAGGTCGTCGTCGAGTTTGTCGAGCTGGGCGAAGTGGCTGTCCGCCACGTCCACCTGGCCCTCCCCCATGATCCGCACGATCATGACGAGTCCTCACTGCCGAGGGGCTGCCGGTACCGGCCCGGGGCGGCCCCGGGCCGGGCGCTCACTGCTTGTCGAACTTCGGGGTGCCCTGCTGCTGGGACGAGGTGTCCTGGCCGTTGGCACCACCCTCGATGGCCTGCTGGGAGCTCGGGCCCCCGGCCAGCTCCGCCTTCATGCGCTGGAGCTCCAGCTCCACGTCGGTGCCGCCGGAGAGGCGGTCCAGCTCGGCCTGGATGTCGTCCTTGGCCAGCCCGGACTGGTCGTCCAGGGCGCCGGAGGCGAGGAGTTCGTCGATCGCGCCGGCCCGCGCCTGGAGCTGCGCGGTCTTGTCCTCGGCCCGCTGGATCGCGACGCCGACGTCGCTCATCTCCTCCGAGATGCCGGAGAAGGACTCCGCGATGCGGGTCTGCGCCTGCGCCGCCGTGTAGGTGGCCTTGATCGTCTCCTTCTTGGTGCGGAAGGCGTCGACCTTGGCCTGGAGGCGCTGTGCGGCGAGCGTCAGCTTCTCCTCCTCGCCCTGGAGGGTCTGGTGCTGCGTCTCAAGGTCCGTGACCTGCTGCTGGAGGGCGGCCCGGCGGGAGAGGGCCTCCCGCGCCAGGTCCTCCCGGCCGAGGGCCAGCGCCTTGCGGCCCTGGTCCTCCAGCTTCGAGGACTGGCCCTGGAGCTGGTTGAGCTGGAGCTCGAGGCGCTTGCGCGAGGTGGCCACGTCCGCCACGCCCCGGCGGACCTTCTGCAGCAGCTCCAGCTGCTTCTGGTAGGAGTAATCGAGGGTCTCGCGAGGGTCCTCGGCCCGGTCCAGGGCCTTGTTCGCCTTCGCGCGGAAGATCATCCCCATACGCTTCATGACACCGCTCATGGGCTTCGCGCGCCCCCTTCTGACGGACTCGTCTTCAGCACTCAGAACCCACAGTACGGGCCCTGCGTCCATTACCGCACTGTTCGAGCGCGGATGCGCTCCTCCCCAAGGACGACTGCGAACGGCCGCCATCGGGCCCAGGGAGTAGAAGGCCCTCAGGGATCCGCCGCGGTGCGTCCGCTGTGTGGTGGTTCCGTACAGTACGGACGTGTGCCGTTGCCGGATCGTTCCCCGCCGGCGTGGGGTCCATGCCCGGCACCCCGTACCCTTGGGTTTTGTGTTCCGTAGCCGTGCCAAGGACGAGAAGGCCCCCACCGACAAGGTGACGGCGGACCTCTCCAAGCAGCCCCGAGACCCCGAGGCCCCCAAGGGCCGCCCGACACCGAAGCGCAGCGAGGCCCAGGGCCAGCGCCGCGCCCGGGCGAACAGCGCTCCGCTGGACCGCAAGGCCGCCATGCGCCGCCAGCGCGAGGCCCGCCGTGCGGACCTCGCCAAGCAGCGCGAGGCGCTCGCCGGCGGTGACGAGCGCTATCTGCCCGCCCGCGACAAGGGTCCGGTGCGCCGCTTCGTCCGGGACTTCGTCGACTCCCGCTTCTGCATCGCCGAGTTCTTCCTGCCGCTGGCGGTCGTGATCCTCGTGCTCAGCATGATCCGGGTCCCGCAGCTCCAGAACATCGCGCTGCTGCTGTGGCTCGGTGTGATCGCGATGATCGTCATCGACTCGATCGGTCTGTCGATCCGGCTGAAGAAGCAGCTCCGCGAGCGCTTCCCGAACGAGCCGAAGCGCGGCGCCGTCGCGTACGGCCTGATGCGCACGCTCCAGATGCGCCGGCTGCGTCTGCCGAAGCCGCAGGTCAAGCGCGGAGAGCGGCCCTGAGCACCCAGTCCTTGCAGCCCTCGGGAATCACGGGGACGTCGTCCGGCGGTGAGCCGGAGGGCCCGGGCGGCACGCCCGGGGACACGGGCTCGGCGTCCGGGGCGGACTCCGCGCCCGGGGCGGCGGACGGTCTGCGGACCGTCGTCCGGCAGGAGCTGGTCGCCCGGCAGCTGGAGGAGCAGATCGCGGGGCGCTACCCCGTCGGTCGGCGCCTGCGGGTGCTGGACGTCGGCATGGGCCGGGGAGTGCAGGCCCTGCGCCTGGCCCGCGCCGGGCACACCGTCACCGGCCTGGAGTCCGACGCGGCGCTGCTCGCGGCCGCCCGGGAGGCGCTGGCCGGTGAGCCGGAGGGCATCCGGGAGCGGGTCCGGCTGGTCGAGGGGGACGGACGGGACACGGGCGTCCACTTCCTGCCGGGCAGCTTCGACGTGGTCCTCTGCCACGGCGTCCTGATGTACGTCGCCGAGGCCGACGCCCTGCTCGCGGGACTGGCCCGGATGCTGGCGCCCGGCGGGCTGCTCTCCCTGGTGGTGCGCAACGGGGACGCGCTCGCGATGCGGCCGGGCCTCGCCGGGGACTGGGCGGGCGCGCAGTCCGCGTTCACCTCGGACACGTACACCAACGAGGCGGGCGCGAGGGTGCGGGCGGACCGGCTGGAGGCACTGACGGCCACCCTGGAGGGCGGCAACGCGCCCCTGCACGCCTGGTACGGGGTGCGGGTCTTCACCGACGGCTTCACCGACGGCGCGGGCGCGGACGCCGTGCCGCCGCCGGCGGAGCTGGAGAGGCTGCTCGCGGCCGAGGAGCGGGCCGGGCGCACGGACCCGTACCGGCGGGTGGCCGGACTGCTGCACCTGTGCGGAGTGCGCCGGGGCTGAGTCCGCGGCCGGCTCGGCCGGGTCGTCCGGTGCCCCTGATCGGCCGTCCGTGGCGGGCACCCCCCGGAGGGCGAAGGCGATACTCCGGGCATGACCGCTCCTCCGCGCCGTCCTGTCCTCCGCCGGTTCCCGCTGCCCGGCGCGTCCGCCGCACTCGCCGCCGGGGCCGTCCTCGGCGTCCTGGCCGTCCTGCTGACGGGCGGCTGCTCGGCGGCCCCGCCGCCCGGGAGCGGACCGGCGTCCGCCTCGCCCACGCGCGCCGCGCGGGCCGCGGCTCCGGCGATCGCGAACGAGCTGGAGGACGACTACCAGGCCGTGATCCGCAGCGCCCTGCCGTCCGTCGTCCAGATCGAGGCGGGCGCCGCCATCGGCTCCGGGATCGTCTACGACGACCGGGGGCACATCGTCACCAACGCCCATGTCGTCGGTGCCGGCCGGACCTTCCGGGTCACCGTCGCGAGCGGCGCGCAGCCCCTGTCGGCGACCCTCGTCGCCGCCTACCCCGAGCAGGATCTCGCGGTGATCAAGCTGGACTCGCTGCCGGACGGCCTGCGGCCGGCCAGGTTCGGGGACTCGGCGACCGTGGAGGTCGGCCAGATCGTGCTGGCGATGGGATCCCCGCTCGGTCTCTCCAGCAGCGTCACCCAGGGAATCGTCTCCGCCACCGGCCGGACGGTCACCGCGGGCACGGACGGCCGCGGGACGGGCGCGACCATCCCGAACATGGTGCAGACCTCGGCGGCGATCAACCCGGGCAACAGCGGCGGCGCGCTGGTCGACCTGGACGGCGAGGTCATCGGCATCCCCACCCTCGCGGCGCGGGACCCCGGGCTCGGCGAGGGCGCGGCCCCCGGCATCGGGTTCGCCATCCCGGTCTCGATGGTGCGCACGGTCGCGGACCAGATCATCGAGTCCGGCCGGGTCACCGACTCGGGCCGCGCGGCCCTCGGCATCACCGGGCGCACCGTCCTGGACGACGACCTCAACCCGTCGGGGGTCGCCGTGGTCGAGGTGGTGGACGGCGGCCCGGCCCAGCGGGCGGGGCTGCGGGCGGGCGATGTGATCACCCGGGTCGGCGACGCCGAGATCACCACGATCACCTCCCTCGCGGAGGCCCTGGCGGTGCTGCGGCCCGGCGACGAGGTGCCGGTGGCGTACGAGAGGGGCGCGCAGCGGCGGACGGCGGAGGTCACCCTCGGCGAGGTGTGACGGGGGTACGGGCCGGCCTCGCGCCGGCCGGGGTACGGACACGGGTGTGGCCCGGGGCAAACCGCCCCGGGCCACACCCGTGTCGTCGTCCGTGACCGCCGGGGTCAGCTCTCCTCGGCGTGCAGGCTCATCGGGCCGTAGATCTTCGTCCCGTCCTCCGACAGCACGACCTGGTCCGCGCCGCCCTCCTGGAGGGCCTTCCAGTGCTCGCCGATCCAGGACTCCGCGTCGCCCTGCGTGGTGAACTCCTCCGGCTCCACCGCCGGCGGGACCTCCGTGCCGTCGGCCTTCTCGAACCGCCACGTCCATGCCATGTGCGCCTCCCCGGGTACCTGGCTCGTGCCGCTGATCACTTCGTGCTGCCCGCAGCGTAGCCGGGCGCGCACCCGTGGCGGCGGCACGGGAGGATCGGAGGCGTGGAACTGACTCTGCTCGGCACCGGCGCACCCGCCGGACTCCCCCTCCCCGACTGCCCGTGCGCCGTGTGCGCGACTGCCCGGGGCCCCGAGGCGCGGGCCGCGACCGCGCTGCTGGTGGACGGCGCGCTGCTGCTGGACCTCACCCCGGGGGCCGCCCTCTCCGCGGCCCGGGCGGGTCACTCGCTCGTGGGAGTGCGCCAGGTGCTGCTGACGCATCCGCACGACGGGCCCGCGGTGGACCTGCCCGCCGGACTGCCGACGCCGGGCCGCGTGCCGGACGGCCGGCAGCTGACCCTGATCAGCGGTCACCGGGTGCGGGCGGTGCCGGTCGACCACCCCGGCACCGGCTACGAGGTGACCTCCCCGGCCGGCGACCGGCTGCTCTACCTGCCCCCGGACGCGGCCCCGGCCGGGCTCGCGGAGGGGCTGGCCGCGTACGAGATGGTCGTCGCGGACGTGGTCGGCCGGCCGGACGCGATCGCCCGGCTGCGGGCCTCCGGGGCGATCGGGGCGACGACGGACGTGGTGGCCGTGCATCTCGGCCACGACGCCCCGGGCGGCCCGGAGCTGACCCGGCGGCTCGCGGCGGCGGGCGCCCGGGCGGTCCCGGACGGGACGACGCTGATCGTCGGCGAGTACCACGCGGTGCCGGACGTCCCGCGCCGCACCCTGGTCACCGGCGGCGCGCGGTCGGGCAAGTCCCTGGAGGCGGAACGGCGGCTGGAGGCGTTCCCCGAGGTCGTGTACGTGGCGACCGGGGGGCGGCGGGGCGGGGACAGCGAGTGGGCGGCGCGCGTCTCCCTCCACCGGGAGCGGCGCCCGGGGTCCTGGCGTACGGAGGAGACCTGCGAGCTGGCGCCCCTGCTGGCGGCCGAGGGCCCGCCGCTGCTGATCGACTGCCTGTCGCTGTGGCTGACCGACGCGATGGACCGGGCGGGGGCCTGGGACGACGAGCGCTGGGCCGCCGGCGGTGAGCAGGCCCTGCGGGAGCGGACGGCCGAACTGGTGGCGGCGGTGCGGCAGACGGGCCGGACGGTCGTGGCGGTGACCAACGAGGTGGGCTCGGGCGTCGTCCCGGCCACCGCGTCCGGGCGGCGCTTCCGGGACGAACTGGGCCGCCTGAACGCGGCGTTCGCGGCGGAGTGCGAGCACGTCCTGCTGGTGGTGGCGGGGCAGGTGCTGACCCTGCGGGGCTGACGGACCGGGTGGCGGACCGGCAGCGGGGGCGGACCGGCGGCGATGGCCGACCGGGGCGGTGGCCGGTGGTGTGCGGTACGGGGGCCGCCGCGCGGGCCGGGGTGGCCGGAAGACGGGACGAGGTCACCGGGCGGACGGACGCGGGCGGTACTGTTCCGCGAATGAGCAGGCTGAATCTCGACGACTTCTCCGATCTGATCGAGCGCCCCGACAGCGGTGTCCGGCGCGACGCCGAGGAACGGCGGGAGCGGCTGGTCGTGCCGCCCGGTGCGCTGGGCCGGCTGGACCAGCTCGCCGAGTGGCTGTCGGCCGCGCAGGCCGCCGTACCGGTCCGGGCGGTCGAGAACCCCCGGGTGGTGCTCTTCGCCGGTGACCACCGGATCGCCGAACTCGGCGTCTCCGTACGGGAGTACGGAACCGCGCACGAGCTGGTGCGGGCCGTGCTGGAGGGCGGGCGGCCGGTCTCGGTGCTCGCCCGGCGTGCGGGCGTCCCGGTGCGGATCGTGGACGCCGGCCTGGACTGCGACCCGGAGCTGCTGCCCGAGGACGTCGTCCGCCACCGGGTGCGCCGGGGCGCCGGGCGGATCGACAGCGAGGACGCGCTCACCCTGGAGGAGGCCGAGCGGGCCGCACGCCTGGGCATCGCCCTCGCCGACGAGGAGGCGGACTCGGGCACGGACCTCGTCGTCCTCGGTGACCTCAGCGTCGGCGGGACGACCGCCGCCGCGACCCTGATCGCCGCGCTCTGCGGGACGGACGCCTCGGTGGTCACCGGGCGCGGCGGGCAGCGGATCGACGACCTGGCCTGGATGCGCAAGTGCGCCGCGATCCGGGACTCCCTGCGGCGCGCCCGGCCGGTGCTGGGCGACCAGCTGGAGCTGCTGGCGGCGGTGGGCGGCGCGGACCTGGCCGCGATGACCGGGTTCCTGCTCCAGAGCGCGGTACGCCGGATGCCGGTGATCCTCGACGGAGTGGTCTCGGCGGCCTGCGGGCTGGTGGCCCAGCGGGCTGCGTTCCGTTCGCCGGACTGGTGGCTCGCGGGCCAGCTCACCGGGGAGCCCGCGCAGGCCAAGGCGCTCGACCGGCTGGCGCTCGAGCCGCTGCTGGACCACGGGGTGTCGGTGGGCGAGGGCGCGGGCGCGCTGCTCGCGCTGCCGCTGGTGCGGGCGGCGGCGGACCTGGCGGCGGACCTGGCGGCGGACCTGCCCGAGCGCACGGCGTCCGGGGAGACGGGCGCCGCCGGTCCGGACTCCGCCGAGAAGCAGCCGTCCGAGGAAGCGCCCGAGGAAGCGCCCGCCGCCCGGGACTGAGCCCCGCGCCCGCCGCTCCCCGGCGGGACCCGGCCCGGGCTCCCTCGCGATCCGGGCCGGGCGCGGGGCCCGCCCTGCCTGGCACACCCGGCGCGCCCCGGCGACGACCACTTATGCACCATATGATCCCTTTTCATGGGAGAAGACCGTTCCGCCGCCGACGCCCCCCGCTCCAGCACCGCCCGTGCGCGGCGCAGCGCCCTCTTCGCCATCTGGTACCTGCGCGCCGTCGCGTTCATCAACTTCCTGAGCGCCGTGTGGGTCTCCCTCGGGCAGGACCTCAGACGCCACAACACCGACGACTACTTCACGCCGTACCTGCTCACGGCGGGCTTCGCCTCCGGGGTGTTCGCCCTCTTCCTCGCCATCACCATGCGCCGGCGCAAGCGGGCCGCGTGGATCCTCAACACCGTGCTGTGCGGGCTGTTCCTCCTGCTGTTCGCCGTGGCGATGGTGTTCCCCGAGATCCGGCAGCACGCCCAGAACTGGATCTCCCTCGTGCTCACCGCGGCGTTCTTCGCCGCCCTGCTGCTGGGCCGCCGGGAGTTCTACGCGAAGGGCGACCGGTCCAACCCCAAGCTCGCGGCGGGGGTGGCGGCAGGCGGGCTGCTCGTCACCTCGCTGCTCGCGACCGGGCTGGTGGTGCTCACCAACACCTCCCCGCAGAGCTCGACCTTCCTCGACAAGTGGCGCTACGGCGCGATGCGGCTGGTCTCCGTCGCCGTGGACGACGACCGCTTCCCCGAGATCACCACCCCCGGCTGGGTCGACGTGGTGATCAACGTGCTGTCCACGCTGCTGCTGCTCGCCGTGCTGTACGCGGCCTTCCGCTCCCGCCGCGCGGTCGACGCGATCACCGAGGACGACGAGACGCGGCTGCGCGCCCTGCTGGACCGGCACGGCGAGCGCGACTCGCTGGGCTACTTCGCGCTGCGCCGGGACAAGAGCGTGGTGTGGTCGCCGACCGGCAAGGCGGCGATCGCGTACCGGGTGGTGGGCGGGGTGTCCCTGGCCTCCGGGGACCCGATCGGCGACCCCGAGGCGTGGCCGGGCGCGATCGAACCCTGGCTCGCCGAGGCCCGTGAGCACGGCTGGGCCCCCGCGGTCATGGGCGCGGGCGAGGAGGCGGGCACGGTCTACGCCCGGCACGGGCTGGACGCCCTGGAGCTGGGCGACGAGGCGATCGTGGAGACCGCCGAGTTCACCCTGGAGGGCCGGGCGATGCGCTCGGTGCGGCAGGCGTTCAACCGGGTGAAGCGGGCCGGGTACGAGGTGCGCATCCGCCGCCACGAGGACATCCCGGCCGAGGAGATGGCCGAGCTGCTGCGCCTCGCCGACGACTGGCGGGACGGTGCGACCGAGCGCGGCTTCTCCATGGCTCTCGGCCGTCTCGGCGACCCGGCGGACGGGCGCTGCGTGATGCTGGAGTGCACGGACGCGGACGGCGACCTCAAGGCGCTGCTCAGCTTCGTGCCGTGGGGTCCGCACGGGCTATCCCTCGATCTGATGCGCCGGGACCGGGACGCCGAGAACGGTCTGACGGAGTTCATGGTCATCGAACTCCTCCAGCGCGCACGGGAGATCGAGATCACTCAGGTCTCACTCAACTTCGCGATGTTCAGGTCGGTCTTCGAACGGGGCTCGAAACTCGGTGCGGGACCGGTGCTGAGGCTGTGGCGTTCGCTGCTCGGCTTCTTCTCCCGCTGGTGGCAGATCGAGTCCCTGTACCGGGCGAACGCCAAGTACCGACCGATCTGGGAGCCGCGTTTCATGCTCTTCGAGAAGAGCGCCGACCTGCCGCGCATCGGCATCGCCGCGGGCCGCGCCGAGGGATTCCTCCAGGCCCCGGCCCTGCCCGACTGGCTGCGCCGCCGCAGACAGCTGGCGGGCCGCCGGTGAACACCGCGTCCGCGTTCGCCCGCCGCGAGTGGGGGCCACTGTACGCGGTGGTCCGCGCGGGTCTGGTCGAACGGGGTTGGCGGGCGGTCCCGTTGTCCCTGTTCGCGGTCGCGCTGACGGCGACCTGCTACGCGCTGGAGCAGCACCCCGAGGGGTTGCGGCTGGTGGAGGCGGCGGGCTTCGTCCGGGCCGGGGACCCGCTGTGGCTCGCCCTGCTGCGCACCCCGCTCTCCCTGTTCGTCCCCGCGCCGGATCTGCCGGTGTGGGGCGCCCTGGCGCAGATCCTGCTGGTGTTCGGCATCGCGGAGATCGCGGTGGGGCGGCGCACGCTGCTGTGCGTCGCGTATCTGACGACGCTGGCCGGCACCACGTACGCCCGGATCGGGGTGGCCGTCGGTCCGGGCGGGCCGTTCGGGCTGCCCGCCTCGGACGCGCAGGTGGTGGACAGCGGGCCGTCGGCCGCCGTGGTGGGGGTGGCGGTCTTCGTCTGCTACCGGTACGGGGCGTGGCTGACCGCCGCGCTGGTAGTGGCGGCGATGGTCGCCGAGGTGGTGGTGAAACCGAACCTCGCGGGCAAGGAGCATCTGGCGGCGATCGCCGCGGCGGGGGTGCTGTGCGCGGGGGACGCGCTGCTGCGGCGCCGGCGTCACCGCTCGCGGGCGTCGGGCCCCGGGGCGTCCGGACCGGAGTCACCGGGGCCGGGGGCGTCCGGACCGGAGTCACCGGGGCCGGGGGCGTCCGGACCGGAGTCACCGGGGCCGGGGGCGTCCGGACCTGAGTCACCGGGGCCGGGGGTGTCTGGGCCCGAGGGACCCGGGGGGCCCGAGGGGTCGGGGCCGGCGGGCAGCGGAGGGGCGTCCGGCGCGCCGCCGATCAGGTTCTGGAACGCCCGCCGCGGCCGGTCCCAGCGCCGGTCGTGGCGGACCGCCCGCAACTGCGCCCGCGCCCTGGCCCTGGGCCGGTTCCGGTAGAAGCGGCGGGCCCACGGCGAGCCGGGCCGGCCCAGCCGCACGGCCGCGACCAGGGCGACCACCGGTACCAGCACCCCGATCAGCCCCAGCCGCGCCTTCCCCTTGAACATCGCGATGATCACGAAGAGGAAGTTGATCCCGACGGTGGTGATCAGCGCGGCGCGGTTCTGGCGTTCGTCCGGGGTGAGGCCGTCCACGCCGAGCGGGGAGGAGCCGCTGAGGACCAGCAGGGCGAGGGCGGCGGCGAGCACCACGACCTCCACGCTCTGCCGGCCCTCCTCGGTCCAGTAGACGTCGTCGAGGTGCAGGATCAGCGCGAACTCGTCGAGGACCAGGCCCACGCCCATCCCGAAGACCACCGCGCAGACCGCCGCGCCGACGCCGTGCCGCCCGCTGCCCACGGCACCGAAGCCGCCGACGACGGTGAGGATCACCCCGGGTACGACGTGGTGGATGTGCATGCCCCCGGGCGTGACATTGCGGAACGGGCCCCTCCCGGCGCGGATCATCCGGACGACGGCGCGGGTGATCAGGAAGGTCAGGACGAACGAGACCAGGGCGAGGAGCATCGGCAGCTTCCCCGGCTCCAGGATGTTGCGGTAGAACCAGTCACCCATCCGATTTCTCCCGTTCGGCACGCTTCGCGCAATCTACCGCCGGTCCCGGCCGGGGGCGGCTCGGCAGGGCCCGGCACGGCGGGCCGGACGTGCCGCGTCCTAAGCTCGCCGGGTGACTGCACTGCACGGCCTCCGTTTCGCCTTCGGCACCCTCACCGCCGTGCCCGTGCGGGTGACCCGCTGGGACCGGGAGGCCGCCCGCGCCGGAATGCTGTGCGCGCCGCTCGCCGGACTCGCGGTGGGCACCGCCGCCGGGGCGGCCGGGGCGCTGCTCGCCGTCGCGGGCTCGGGCCCGCTGATGGCGGCCGTCGCGGCGACGGCCGTACCGGCCGCGCTGACCCGCGGCCTCCACCTGGACGGCCTCGCCGACACCGCCGACGGCCTGGGCAGCGGCCGGCCCGCCGAGGACGCGCTGCGCATCATGAAGCAGTCCGACGTCGGTCCGTTCGGAGTGGTCACCCTCCTCCTGGTCCTGCTGGCCCAGGTCGCGGCGCTCGCCGGGCTCTACGCGCAGGGCTGGGCCCCGGGCGCGTGCGGCGCGGTCCTGGCCGGGGTCTCGGCGCGGCTCGCCCTGACCCTCGCCGCCCGCACGGGCGTCCCCCCGGCCCGCCCCGGGGGCCTGGGCGCGGCGGTCGCGGGGACCGTCCCGGCGGCGGGCGCGCTGCCGGCGGCCGGGGCTGCGACGGCGGGCGCGGCGGCTGCCGGGCTGGTCCTGCCCGGCGCGTACGGTCCCGTGTACGCGGTGGCGGCGGTGCTGCTGGGCCTCGCCGCCGCCGAGTGGCTGCTGCGCCGGTGCGTCCGGCGCCTGGGCGGGGTGACGGGCGATGTGTTCGGCGCCCTCGCGGAGACGGCGGCGACGGCGTGCCTGGTCGTGCTCACCCTGGGGTGAGCGGCCGGGGGCGTTGCGGTTCCGTTGTCGCGTGCCGGGCAACCGTGGGGCGGGCGCCCCGGCAGCGCGCCGTACTGGACCAGCGCGACCTGAACGCCGCCTGGTCGGGCATCCACGAGGCCATGCGGCCGGCCGATGCCGCGTGCGACCGGGCCGTACCGAAGGCACCCGCCGCCTGGCGGGCGGAGTCCGCCAAGAAGGACGCCCACTGGTACACGTGGGCCGGCGACGAATGGGACCGGAGCGGGGACGGCGCCGCCCGCGCCACCTGCTATGTCCTCACCCGCTGACGGCACGCCCGGCCCTCGCTGCACCGGGCACGGAGCCGGGGGCGGCCAGACGACCCGGGACACCACAGGCGCCGCCGCCGTGAGCGGGGCGGGGGACCACGCGTAGGCTCTTGCGCGGCATGGCGATGGGATCCATTCCCGTGCACAACAACCAGGGGTCTGTCTTCCGGTCCCGGGCAGCCGTTCCTCCAGGGCGGCACCGGGGCGCGGAACTCAAGGAAGCGAGATTTCACCACCGTGACTGCTCTCACTCTCAGCACCGCAGGCGCAGCGACGCTGCGCGCCGACGCCGTCGTCGTCGGTGTCGCCAAGGGCGCGAAGGGGCCGGTCGTCGCACCGGGCGCCGAAGCGGTGGACCAGGCGTTCGACGGCAGGCTGGCGACGGTCCTCGAAACCCTCGGCGCGAGCGGGGCCGAGGGCGAGGTCACCAAGCTGCCCTCGCCGGCCGGCCTCAAGGCCCCGGTCGTCCTGGCCGTCGGCCTCGGCCAGGAGCCCGGCGACGAGGACGCGTACGCCACCGAGGCGCTGCGCCGGGCCGCCGGTGTCGCGGCCCGTGCGCTGGCCGGCTCCAAGAAGGCCGCGTTCGCGCTGCCGATAGAGGAGGCGGAGGACGCCGGGGCGATCGCCGAGGGCGCGCTGCTCGGCGCGTACGCGTTCACCGCGTACCAGGAGAACGGCAAGAACGGGAAGAAGCCGCTCGCGGAGGTCGCCCTGCTGGGCGCCAGGCCGCGCGACAAGGCGTTCAAGGCCGCGGCCGAGCGGGCCCTCGCCCTCTCCGAGGAGATCAACCGCGCCCGCGACCTGGTCAACACCCCGCCGAACGACCTCACCCCCGAGGCGTTCGCGGCCGTGGCCACCGCCGCGGGCAAGGAGCACGGCATCAAGGTGCAGGTCCTCGACGAGAAGGCGCTGGCCAAGGGCGGCTACGGCGGCATCCTCGGCGTCGGCCAGGGCTCCCAGAACCCGCCGCGGCTGGTGAAGCTCTCCTACACGCACTCCAAGGACGCCAAGCACCTGGCGCTCGTCGGCAAGGGCATCACCTACGACTCGGGCGGCATCTCCCTCAAGCCGGCCGGCCACAACGAGACGATGAAGTGCGACATGAGCGGCGCCGCCGCCGTGTTCGCCGCCGTCGTCGCCGCCGCCCGGCTCGGCCTGGAGGTCAACGTGACCGGCTGGCTGGCGCTCGCCGAGAACATGCCCTCCGGCTCGGCCACCCGCCCCGGCGACGTGCTGCGCATGTACAGCGGCAAGACCGTCGAGGTGCTGAACACCGACGCCGAGGGCCGCCTGGTGCTGGCCGACGCGCTGACCCGTGCCTCGGAGGAGAACCCGGACGCGATCGTGGACGTGGCGACCCTGACCGGCGCGATGGTCCTGGCTCTGGGCAATCGCACCTTCGGGATCATGGCCAACGACGACGACTTCCGCGCCGCGATCCACGAGACCGCGGAGGAGGTCGGCGAGGCGTCCTGGCCGATGCCGCTCCCGGCGGACCTGCGCAAGGGCATGGACTCGCCGACGGCCGACATCGCGAACATGGGCGAGCGGATGGGCGGCGGCCTGGTCGCCGGCCTGTTCCTCAAGGAGTTCGTCGGCGAGGGGATCACCTGGGCCCACCTGGACATCGCCGGCCCCGCCTTCCACGAGGGCGCGCCCTACGGCTACACCCCCAAGGGCGGCACCGGCTCCTCGGTCCGCACCCTGGTGCGCCTCGCCGAGCGCACCGCCGCGGGCGAGCTGGGCTGACGTCCGCGTCCCGTCCGGGGCGGTGCCGTGCGGCACCGGCCCGGACGGGCAGGCGGCGCAGGACGCCCGCACGCAGCGGAGGACGCCGGTTCGTCCCGGTGTTCCTACGCGGGGGTAACCGCGGACGAGCCGAAGGTCACCGTCTCAAGACACATCCCCGCGTCCCGGCTTCGGCCGACAAGTGCGAAGATGGGTTCCCGGCAGGACAGGGCCCCCACCACAGGGCCGAAGACAAGCGGCCGAACACCAGCCGCGGCCCGGTCAGCGAGGACCGGGGCGGACGGCGCACATGCATGGAGGACGTGACGTGGCGAACGACGCCAGCACCGTTTTCGACCTAGTGATCCTCGGCGGCGGTAGCGGCGGTTACGCTGCGGCCCTTCGCGGAGCTCAGCTGGGCCTGGACGTCGCACTGATCGAGAAGAACAAGCTGGGCGGCACCTGCCTGCACAACGGCTGCATCCCCACCAAGGCCCTGCTGCACGCCGGTGAGATCGCCGACCAGGCCCGCGAGGCCGAGCAGTTCGGCGTGAAGACCTCCTTCGAGGGCATCGACATCGCGGGCGTCCACAAGTACAAGGACGACGTGATCTCGGGCCTGTACAAGGGTCTGCAGGGTCTGGTCGCCTCCCGCAAGGTGACCTACATCGAGGGCGAGGGCCGGCTGTCCTCCCCCACCTCCGTCGACGTGAACGGGCAGCGGGTCCAGGGCCGCCACGTCCTGCTGGCGACCGGCTCCGTGCCGAAGTCGCTGCCGGGCCTCGAGATCGACGGCAACCGGATCATCTCCTCCGACCACGCGCTGACCCTGGACCGCGTCCCGCAGTCCGCGATCATCCTCGGCGGCGGCGTGATCGGCGTCGAGTTCGCCTCCGCGTGGAAGTCCTTCGGCACCGAGGTCACCGTGATCGAGGGCTTGAAGCACCTCGTGCCGGTCGAGGACGAGAACAGCTCCAAGCTGCTGGAGCGCGCCTTCCGCAAGCGCGGTATCAAGTTCAACCTGGGCACCTTCTTCGAGAAGGCCGAGTACACCGAGAACGGTGTGCGGGTCACCCTCGCCGACGGCAAGACCTTCGAGGCCGAGATCCTGCTGGTGGCCATCGGCCGCGGCCCGGTCTCGCAGGGCCTCGGCTACGAGGAGCAGGGCGTCGCGATGGACCGCGGCTACGTCCTCGTCGACGAGTACATGCGCACCAACGTCCCGACGATCTCGGCGGTCGGCGACCTGGTCCCGACCCTCCAGCTCGCGCACGTCGGCTTCGCCGAGGGCATCCTGGTGGCGGAGCGGCTGGCCGGTCTGAAGACCGTCCCGATCGACTACGACGGCGTGCCGCGGGTGACGTACTGCCACCCCGAGGTCGCCTCCGTCGGCATCACCGAGGCCAAGGCCAAGGAGATCTACGGTGCGGACAAGGTCGTCGCCCTGAAGTACAACCTGGCGGGCAACGGCAAGAGCAAGATCCTGAAGACCGCGGGCGAGATCAAGCTCGTCCAGGTCAAGGACGGTGCCGTGGTCGGCGTCCACATGGTCGGTGACCGTATGGGCGAGCAGGTCGGCGAGGCGCAGCTCATCTACAACTGGGAGGCTCTGCCGGCCGAGGTCGCGCAGCTCATCCACGCGCACCCGACGCAGAACGAGGCCCTCGGCGAGGCGCACCTCGCCCTGGCGGGCAAGCCGCTGCACTCCCACGACTGACCGGTCCCGGGCGCGACAGACCACTACCGCACTTTTCGTAAGGAGCAACTGAAACCATGTCGGTTTCCGTAACCCTTCCGGCGCTCGGCGAGAGCGTCACCGAGGGCACTGTCACCCGCTGGCTGAAGGCCGAGGGCGAGCGCGTCGAGGCCGACGAGCCGCTGCTGGAGGTGTCCACCGACAAGGTGGACACCGAGATCCCGGCGCCGGCCTCCGGTGTGCTGGCCTCCATCAAGGTCGCCGAGGACGAGACGGTCGAGGTCGGCGCGGAGCTGGCCGTCATCGACGACGGCAGCGGCGCCCCGGCCGAGCAGGCCGCGCCGGCCGCCGCCGAGGAGTCCGCCCCCGCGCCCGCGCAGGAGGAGGCCCCGCAGGCCGCGCCGTCCACCGAGTCCGCCGAGCCGGCTCCCGCCCCCTCCGCCGAGGCGGCGTCGGGCGGCGGTTCGGCCGAGGGCACCGACGTGGTCCTGCCGGCGCTCGGCGAGAGCGTCACCGAGGGCACCGTCACCCGCTGGCTGAAGGAGGTCGGCGAGGAGGTCTCCGAGGACGAGCCGCTGCTGGAGGTGTCCACCGACAAGGTCGACACCGAGATCCCGGCGCCCGCCTCCGGTGTGCTGCTGGAGATCGTGGTCGGCGAGGACGAGACCGCCGAGGTCGGTGCCAAGCTGGCCGTCATCGGCGCGAAGGGCGCGGCCCCGGCCGCCGCCCCGGCGCCCGCCCAGGAGGCCCCCAAGCAGGAGGCCCCGAAGCAAGAGGCCCCGAAGCAGGAAGCTCCCAAGCAGGAAGCTCCCAAGCAGGAGGCCCCCGCCCCGGCGCCCGCGCCGGCCCAGGAGGCGCCCAAGCAGGAGGCTCCGGCCCCGGCCGCCGCTCCCGCGTCCGCCCCGGCCCCGCAGGCACCGGCCGCCCCGGCCGCGCCCGCCGCCGTGGAGTCGAGCGACGCCTATGTGACCCCGCTGGTGCGCAAGCTCGCCGCCGAGAACGGCGTCGACCTGGGCTCGGTCAAGGGCACCGGCGTCGGCGGCCGCATCCGCAAGCAGGACGTCGTCGCCGCCGCGGAGGCCGCCAAGGCCGCCGCCGCTCCGGCCCCCGCGGCCGCCGCGGCCCCGGCCGCGTCGAAGGCGCCCTCGCTGGAGGCGTCCCCGCTGCGCGGCCAGACGGTCAAGATGACCCGTATGCGCAAGGTCATCGGCGACAACATGATGAAGGCGCTGCACGGCCAGGCGCAGCTGTCCTCGGTCGTCGAGGTCGACATCACCAGGCTGATGAAGCTGCGTGAGGCGGCCAAGGCCGGCTTCGCCGCCCGCGAGGGCGTCAAGCTGTCCCCGATGCCGTTCTTCGTCAAGGCGGCGGCCCAGGCGCTGAAGGCCCACCCGGTCATCAACGCCCGGATCAACGAGGACGAGGGCACCATCACGTACTTCGACTCGGAGAACATCGGCATCGCCGTGGACTCCGAGAAGGGTCTGATGACGCCGGTCATCAAGAACGCGGGCGGCCTCAACCTGGCCGGTATCGCCAAGGCCACCGCGGAGCTCGCGGGCAAGGTCCGGGCGAGCAAGATCACGCCGGACGAGCTGTCGGGCGCGACCTTCACGATCAGCAACACCGGTTCGCGCGGTGCGCTGTTCGACACGATCATCGTGCCGCCGAACCAGGTCGCCATCCTGGGCATCGGCGCCACCGTGAAGCGCCCGGCCGTCATCGAGACCGCCGAGGGCACCGTGATCGGCGTCCGGGACATGACGTACCTGACGCTCTCCTACGACCACCGCCTGGTGGACGGCGCGGACGCCGCCCGCTACCTGACAGCGGTCAAGGCGATCCTGGAGGCGGGCGAGTTCGAGGTCGAGCTCGGCCTCTGAGCCGCCCGGCTGTAACCAGCCTCACCCACGGCGCCCCCGCCGGGAGTACATCCCGGCGGGGGCGCCGCCGTATTGTCTTGAGAACCGGTACGGCTCGTCCCGCGAGCCGGTACGGCCCGCGCGAGGGGCCGGCCCGGTCGACGCGTCCCCAAGGAGAGCGCCCCATGACCATCCCCGTCGTCCACTCGCTTCGCGACCAGATCCGCGAGCACATCGTGGAGGGGATCGTCAGCGGCCGCTGGAAGCCCGGAGAACGCATCGTGGAGCGCCGGATCGCGACCGAGCTGGAGGTCTCGCAGACCCCGGTGCGCGAGGCGCTGCGCGAGCTCGAGTCGCTGCGGCTGATCGAGTCGGCGCCCAACAAGGGTGTCCGGGTGCGGAATCTGACGGCGGCGGACCTGGAGGAGAGCTACCCGGTCCGGGCCGGTCTGGAGCAGATCGCCGCCGAGCTGGCGGCCGGGCGGCTGGCGGACGACTGCTCGGCGCTGGAGCCGCATGTGGCCGCCCTGTACGACGCGGACCGGCTGTCCGACGGGACGGCACAGGTGCGGCACACGGTGGCCTTCCACCGGGAGCTGGTGAAGGCGGCCGGGAACAAGGTGCTGCTGCACACCTGGGAGGGGCTGGGCATCGAGGTCTTCACCGCCCTGTCGATCCGCTGGCTGGGCACGGTGCAGAAGTCGTACGCGGAGGAGCACCAGGACCTGGTGGAGGCGTTCCGGCGGCGGGATCCGCAGATCGGGGCGCTGGTGAAGGCGCACGTGCTGGGCTGCGCGCCGCGCGCGTAGGCCCGGGCTCCCGGCCCGGGCCGGCGTGCCCGACGCGGACGCGTCCTTCCGGCCGTCCGGGGGCGCGCCGGCTCAGCGGACCGGGCGTGCTTTTCCAGCCCGTCCGGCGTGTGAGGGCACGACCGCAGGCCGTGCCGTGACCACACGGCCGCAGCCGGTCCGCCGGCGCAGCCCACCCCGGCGGGGCTCCGCCCCGCACCGCGCCTCTCACGACGGCGAGGCCGGGAACACGGGGCTGACGGCGCCCGCCCACACCCGCCGGCGGGCTGAGAACACGGGGCTGACGCCTCCCGCACGCGCCCGCACGCGCCGGCGAGGCGAACGCGAGGCTGACGTTGCCCCCGGGGGCCGGGCGGGCGTTACAACCCTCTTTGTCCCGGCACCCCGTGCCCACTTTTGCGGCACCGGATGCCAATTTCGCCCCAAGCTTTGATCGATCATCGATCAGCGTCTTACAGTCTCCCCGGGTCCACCGACCCGTTCGCCCTGTCCTGCCAGACACGGCACCCCCTTTTCTCCACCCCCCTCCAGTCCGGAAGGCGGCGATCATGACCGACCCCGTAGGCAAGCTTCCGAGCGAGCTCGACCAGCTCCCGGACCGCGACGCCGAGGAAACCGCCGAGTGGGCGGCGTCCCTCGACGCCGTCGCGGAACACGCGGGCCCGCACCGCGCCGCGTACCTGATGCGCCGCACCCTCCAGCACGCCGAGCAGGCCGGTGTGGCGCTGCCCCGGCTGCTGGAGACGGACTACGTCAACACCATCCCCACCTCCGCCGAGCCGGCGATCGACGGCGACGAGGAGATGGAGGCGCGCATCACCGCGTGGAACCGCTGGAACGCGGCCGCCATGGTGACCCGCGGCTCCCGCTTCGGCGTCGGCGGCCACATCGCCACCTTCGCCTCGGCCGCCTGGCTCTACGAGACCGGCTTCAACCACTTCTTCCGCGGCAAGGAGGGGGACGGCTCCGGCGACCAGCTCTACATCCAGGGTCACGCCTCCCCCGGCATCTACGCCCGCGCCTTCCTCGACGGCCGCCTCACGGAGGCGCACCTCGACAACTTCCGCCAGGAGTCCGGCGGGAACGGCCTGCCCTCCTATCCGCACCCGCGCCGGCTGCCCTGGCTGTGGGAGTTCCCCACCGTCTCCATGGGTCTCGGCCCGCTGTCCGCGATCTACCAGGCCCGGTTCAACCGCTACCTCCAGGGCCGCGGCATCAAGGACACCTCCGGCTCCCACGTCTGGGCCTTCCTCGGCGACGGCGAGATGGACGAGCCCGAGTCGACGGCCGCCCTGGCGCTGGCCTCCCGCGAGCGGCTGGACAACCTGACCTTCGTCATCAACTGCAACCTGCAGCGCCTCGACGGCCCGGTCCGCGCCAACTTCAAGATCGTGCAGGAGCTGGAGGCCCAGTTCCGCGGCGCCGGCTGGAACGTGGTGAAGACCCTGTGGGGCAGCGCCTGGGACGAGCTGTTCCAGCTCGACACCGCGGGCGCCCTGGTGCGCCGGCTGCGCGAGGTCCCGGACGCGCAGTTCCAGACGTACGCCACCCGCGACGTCGCCTACATCCGCGAGCACTTCTTCGGCGCCGAGCCCGCCCTCGCCGAGCTGGCGAAGCTGCTCACGGACGCCAGGATCGCCGAGTGCTTCCACACCTCCCGCGGCGGCCACGAGGCCCGCAAGGTGTACGCGGCGTACCGGGCGGCCCTCGCGCACAAGGGCGCCCCGACCGTGATCCTCGCGCAGACGGTGAAGGGCTTCACGCTCGGCAAGGGCTTCGAGTCCAAGAACGCCAACCACCAGATGAAGAAGCTGACGACCGACGAGTTCAAGGGCATGCGCGACCTGCTCGGGCTCCCGATCGCCGACTCCGCGTTCGCCGACGGCCTGGTCCCCTACGGCCACCCGGGCGCCGACTCCCCCGAGGTCCGCTACCTCGCCGAGCGCCGCGCCGCCCTGGGCGGCCCCGCCCCGGCCCGCCGCGTCCACCCGGTGCCCGCGCTGCCCGAGCCCGAGGAGCGCGCCTTCGCGGCCCTCAAGAAGGGGTCCGGCAAGCAGGAGATGGCCACCACCATGGCCTTCGTCCGCCTGGTCAAGGACCTGATGCGGGACAAGACCACCGGCAGGCGCTGGGTGCCGATCGTCCCCGACGAGGCGCGCACCTTCGGCATGGAGTCGCTGTTCCCGTCCGCGGGCATCTACTCGCCGCTGGGCCAGACCTACGAGCCGGTCGACCGCGACCAGCTGATGTACTACAAGGAGGCCGCCGACGGCCAGATCCTCAACGAGGGGATCACCGAGGCCGGCGCCATGGCCGACTTCATCGCCGCCGCCACGTCGTACTCGACGCACGGCGAGACGATGATCCCGTTCTACATCTTCTACTCGATGTTCGGCTGGCAGCGGACCGGCGACCAGATGTGGCAGCTCGCCGACCAGCTCGGCAAGGGCTTCATCGTCGGCGCCACCGCCGGCCGCACCACCCTGACCGGCGAGGGACTCCAGCACGCGGACGGCCACTCCCACCTGATCGCGGCCACCAACCCGGCCTCGCTCAACTACGACCCGGCCTTCGCGTACGAGATCGCGGTGATCGTCAAGGACGGTCTGCGCCGGATGTACGGCGAGAGTCCGGAGGACGTCTTCTACTACCTGACGGTCTACAACGAGCCCAAGCCGCAGCCCGCCATGCCGGAGGGTGTGGAGGAGGGCATCGTCAGGGGCCTGTACCGGTTCAGGGAGGGCGCGGCCGGCCCGGACGCGCCGCGCCTGCAGCTGCTGGCCTCCGGCACCGCCATCCACTGGGCCCTGGAGGCGCAGGAGCTGCTGGCGAACGACTGGAACGTGGCGGCCGACGTGTGGTCCGCGACCTCCTGGGGCGAGCTGCGCCGGGACGCCCTGGAGGCGGACGAGGCCCTGCTTCGCGGCGAGGAGCGCGTCCCGTACGTCACCCGGGTGCTGGAGGGAGCCCCGGGCCCGGTGCTGGCGGTCTCCGACTGGATGCGCCAGGTGCCGGACCAGATCAGCCAGTGGGTGGAGCAGGACTGGTCCTCCCTCGGCACGGACGGCTTCGGCCTGTCCGACACCCGCGAGGCGGCCCGCCGCCACTTCGGCGTCGACCCGCGGTCGATCACCGTGGCCGCGCTGGCGCAGCTCGCCAAGCGGGGCGAGGTGCCGGCCTCCGCGGTGAAGGAGGCGCGCGAGCGGTACGGCCTGTAGACGGCCTGTGGGCACAGCGAGAGAGGGGGCCGGGACCCGCCGTGCGGCGGGTCCCGGCCCCCTCTCTCGCGCTCACTCCGCCCGGTGGGTGCCCGGCGGCAGCGGCTCGGTCTCCTGGGGGTGGCTGCGCAGCCGCAGGATCGCGGCGACCAGCCCGCCCCAGACGATGACGATGGCGATGATCATCATGACGATGGCGCTGGCGGACATCAGACGTCCTTCCGGTCGGCGGGGGATTCCATGTCGAGGTCGATGTCCTCCCCGCCGGCGGGCCAGGGCACGAAGGTGAGGATCACACCGATCAGAAGGGCTCCGATGGCCACGCTCCAGCCCGCCGAGAGCAGGAAGGCGGTCGAGTAGCCCTCGTAGTTCTCGTCGAACTCGGCCCGCAGGCTGTCGACCATCATCCAGCCGAGGACGAGCGGGGTGATGACGCCCAGACAGATCCGCCACCAGTGCCCGAGCCGGATCGCGGAGGTGGCGTCCGCGTTCTGCTGCAGGGCCGGAAGCTTCCGCAGCACCCAGGCGATGACGATGAGCGCGACCAGGGAGGCGAGCGCGATGCCGTACTGGTTGATGAAGTGGTCGGAGGCGTCGAGCAGGAAGATGCCGGACTCGGTCGGGAAGAACAGGATCGACACGACGGCGACCAGACCGCCGATGCCGAGGACGGCCGGCATCCGGCGCATACCGGTACGGTCCTGCACGGCCGAGACGACCACCTGCACGATGGAGATCAGGGACGAGAGACCCGCGATCACCAGCGAGCAGAAGAACAGCACACCGAACAGCCCGCCGAGCGGCATCTCGGAGATCACCGCGGGGAAGGCGACGAACGCCAGGCCGATGCCCGCGCCCGCGACCTCGTCGACGCCGACACCGGCGGCCGTGGCGAGGTAGCCCAGGGTGGCGAAGACACCGATGCCGGCCAGGATCTCGAAGGAGCTGTTGGCGAACCCGGCCACCATCGCGGAGCCGGTCAGGTCGGCCCGGCGCCCCAGGTAGGAGGCGTAGGTGACCATGATGCCGAAGCCGATGGAGAGCGAGAAGAAGATCTGTCCGTAGGCGGCCACCCAGACACTGCCGTTGCCGAGCTCGGACCAGTCGGGCGAGAAGAGCGCGTCCAGGCCGGTCGCCGCGCCGTCGAGGGTCAGGGCGCGGATCACCAGCGCCACGAACAGCACCGCGAGCAGCGGGATGAACACCTTGTTGGCGCGCTCGATGCCGCGCCGGATGCCGAACGCCAGGATCACCAGGACGACGACCCAGACGGCGATCAGCGGCCACACGATCCCGGGAACGTACCCGTCCATGAAGCCGGGGGTGTCCGGTGCCCTGAGGAAGTCCCCGAAGAGGAACGCCTCGGGGTCGTCGCCCCACTGCTGCCCGAAGGAGAAGCCCACGTACCGGATCGCCCACGCGATGATGACGGCGTAGTACGTGGCGATCACGAAGGAGATCACCACCTGCCACCAGCCGATGGCCTCGGCGGGCCGGGCCATTTGCCGCAGGGCCGCCGGCGGGGACATGCGGTACTTGCGCCCGATGCTGTACTCCATGATCAGCAGCGGGATACCGGCGGTCAGCAGGGCGATCAGGTAGGGCAGCAGGAACGCTCCGCCGCCGTTCTCGTAGGCGATGGCAGGAAATCGCCAGATATTGCCGAGGCCCACGGCGGAGCCGATGGCTGCCAGCAGGAAGCCCGTCCGGGTGGACCACTGCTCGCGCGGCTGGTCGGTCATGTGCGCGCCTTCCCTCTCCTCGTCACCGGTCCGTGATGCCCCCGTCACGGACCTGCAGGGGCCGGGAAGGGGACGCACCCGCACGGACGGGTACGGAATGTCGCAGGTTGCGTACCAAACGTTAGCCCCGCCGGGGGCGGGCCACCGGGCAGCACGCTACGACGCGCGGGGCGGCGGGTGAACCGGGCACGGATGCTTGACCTTGACACCGTGTGAAGCCGTGCACTGGGAGACGCCATGTTCACCATCGGAGACTTCGCCAGGCACGGCCGCGTGTCGGCCCGGATGCTGCGCCACTACGACGCCATCGGGCTGCTGCGCCCCGAGCACACCGACCCTTCCACCGGCTACCGCCACTACTCCGCCGCCCAGCTCGACCGGCTCAACCGGATCGTCGCCCTCAAGGATCTCGGCTTCACGCTCCAGCAGGTGGGGCGGATCCTGGAGGACCGGCTCGGTCCGGGAGAGCTGCGCGGGATGCTGATGCTGCGACGGGCGGAGCTGGAGGAGTCGATGGCCGCGGCGGCCGCCCGGCTGGCGCAGGTCGAGGCGAGGCTCCGGTCCATCGAGAGCGAGGGACACATGCCCGGCCAGGACGTCATGATCAAAAGCATTCCGGCGGTGCGCGTCGCGGAGCTGTCCGCCACCGCCGCCAGTTACGACCCCCAGCACATCGGCCCGGTGATCGGGCCGCTGTACGAGCGGCTCTTCGGCCGGCTGTCGGCCGAGGGCGTCACCACGACCGGCCCCGGGATCGCGTACTACGAGGACGCACCCGGCGGTGACGGGTCGGTCCTGGTGCACGCGGGCTGCCAGGTCGCCCCGGACCAGGCGGCGGGCGACGGCTTCGCGGTCGCCGACCTCCCGGCCGTGGAACGCGCGGCCACCATCGTGCACCGCGGGTCGATGGACGGTGTCCTCGCCACCGAGCAGACCCTGGCCCGCTGGATCGACGCGGGCGGGGACCGCTCGGCGGGGTACGCCCGCGAGGTCTACCTGGAGGTCCCCGACGACAGGGAGCAGTGGGTGACCGAACTCCAGCAGCCGCTGGTCTGACGACCGGCCGGTGCGGGGTCCGGGGCGGCCCGGACCCTGCGCCAAGATGGGGGGATGCGCGCTGCCCGGCTGATCAAGATGGTCCTGCTGCTCCAGGCGAGGCCCGCCATGACCGGCGCCGAACTCGCCCGCGAGCTGGAGGTGTCCGAGCGGACCGTCACCCGGGACGCGGCCGCCCTGTCCGAGGCCGGTATCCCCGTCTACGCGGACCGGGGCCGGGCGGGCGGATACCGGCTCGTCGGCGGCTACCGCACCGGTCTGACGGGCCTGGGCAGGGACGAGGCGGAGGCCCTGTTCCTCTCCGGACTGCCGGGCGCGCTGCGGGACATGGGCCTCCAGGACGCGGCCTGTGCCGCCCGCCTCAAAGTGGCGGCCGCCCTGCTGCCCTCCCTGCGCGACGCCCCGGAGTCGGCGGCGCAGCGCTTCCATCTGGACGCGCCCGGCTGGTACCACGAGCCCCGCACCCCCGAAGCACTGCCGCCGGTCGCGGAGGCGGTGTGGGCCAACCGCCGGATCCGGGCCTGCTACCGCCGCCGGGACACCGACGTGGAACGGGAGCTGGAGCCGTACGGGCTCGTGCTGAAGGCCGGGGTCTGGTACCTGTGCGCCCGGGTGGAGGGCGTGTTCCGGGTGTACCGGATCGACCGGTTCACCCGGGTCGAGCCCGCCGGGACCGCGTTCGACCGCGACGGGACCTTCGATCTGCCCGCGTTCTGGGCGGAGCGCGCGGCCGGGTTCGCGCGCTCCCTGCTGCGGTCCGAGGTGGTGGTCCGGCTGACGGAGGCGGGCGCGGCCCGGCTGCCGTACGTCACGGACCGGGCGGCGGCCGAGGAGGCCCTGGCCGCCGCACCACCGCCGGACGCCGGGGGCCGGATGACCGTCGTGCTCCCGGTCGAGTCCCCGGACGTGGCGTACTCCCAGCTGCTGTCCCTCGGCCCGGAGGCGGAGGTCCTGGAACCGGCTGAGCTGCGGGAACGCTTCGCGGCGGCGGCTCGGGCCCTGCACGGCCGCTACGCCTGACCTCGTCGGGGCCGGGGCCGCATCGGGGTCGGGGCCGCGTCGGGGTCGGGGCCGCGTCGGGGTCGGCGGCCACGGCCGGCCCGCGCCCGCCGCGCGTCCGCGCCGTCCGGGCAGGGGCCGAGGCCGGGGCCGGTCCTACCGGTGGTCCTCGACGGACGGGGAGCCGCCCGCCCGCTCGGCCAGCATGTAGCCCCAGACGTCCGGGCGGCTGCCGTCCGCGTCCGTCACCCCGTACTCCCGCGCCAGCCGGCCGCTGTCCAGGGACAGGCCGTTCCAGCGGGCCCGCTCCGGGTCCGCGGCGAGGGCGGCCACCCCGCGCCCGAGGTAGACGGGCGACTCGGAGAGCGCCCAGTGCCGCTCCTTGTCGATACCGTCCCGCCAGTTCTCCTCGGTCAGCCCGAAGTGGTCGAGCATCTCCTCGGAGCGCAGGAATCCGGGGGTGACGGCGACGGCGGTCGCACCCACCGCCTTCAGCTCCTCGCCGAGGACGAAGGCCATCCGCAGCGGGGCGTTCTTGGCCAGGTCGTAGTAGAAGTTCTCGCGGTAGTCCCGGTTGGTCTCGGCCGTGCCGTCGGTGACCTCGACGACCAGTCCGCCCGGATTCCGCACCAGCAGGGGCAGGGCGATGCTGCTGGTGATGATGTGGGTGCGCACCCCGAGGTCGATCATCCGCAGTCCGCGGTCGAGGTCGACGTCCCACATCCGGGTGTCGAAGTCGAGCAGCGGGTTCCCGCCCCAGACGTCGTTGACCAGGATGTCGAGCCGGCCGTGGTCGCGGTCGATCCGCCCGACGAGGGACCGGACCTGCCCGGGCTCCAGATGGTCGGTGGGGACGGCGATGCCCTCCCCGCCCGCCGCGGTGACCAGCTCGGCGGTCTCCTCGATGGTCTCGGTGGGCCGGCCCAGTTCACTGGTGTGCTCACGGGTGGTGCGGCCGGTGGCGTAGACCGTCGCGCCGGCCGCGCCGAGTTGTACGGCGATGGCCCGCCCGGCGCCCCGGGTGGCACCGGCGACCAGGGCGATCCGCCCGGCGAGCGGGCGGCCGGCGGGGACGGGGGTGTCGTTCTCGTTCGTCGTCATAGTGCGAACGTGTCACGGAAACCGGACATCTTCTGTCGGCATTGCGGGGCGGTGCCGGGGACGACCGCACGGACGGCCGAACGGGCCGTGTCCCGCCGCAGCTCCGCGTGCGCGGCCACCCACCGGGGCCGATGCTTGTCCCGTGATGGACGAGACGGAGTTCTGGGAGATCGTGGACGCCACCCGCGAGGCCGCCGGCGGCGACCCCGAGGACCACGCCGACCTGCTCGCCGAGCGGCTGCTCCAGCTCGACCCGGACTCCGTGCTGGACTTCGCCCGCCACTTCGAGGCGCGCTGCAACCGCGCGTACACCTGGGACCTGCGGGCCGCCGCGGCCGTGCTGCTGGGCGGTGCGGAGAGCGCGTACGAGGAGGACTTCGACGGCTTCCGCTGCTGGCTCATCGGCCAGGGCCGGGAGGTCTTCGAGGGCGCCGTGCACGACGCCGACTCCCTCGCCGAACTGCTGGACGACTTCGACGAGGACGTGGACGGCGACGGCGAGGAGCTGGGCTACGCGGCGGACGACGCGTACGAGCGGCTGACCGGTCTGGACGCGCCGGACCTCGGCATCCCGGTGCAGCCGGGCGAGCCGGCGGGCACGCCGCTCGACCTCGCCGACGAGGAGGCCCTGGCCCGCCGGGTGCCCGCGCTGTACGAGCGCTTCGGGCCCGGCGGCACGGGCGGCGTCCCGCAGAACGACGACGGGGCCTGAGCCCGGCCGGGGCGGGCCGCGGGCCGCGGGCTCGGGCGGGGCGGGCCTCAGGACCCGGGCTCGGGCGGGGCGGGCCTCAGGACCCGGGCTCGGGCTCGGGCTCGGGCGGTCAGGGGGCCGTCAGGGGGCGGCCCATCAGCACGTCGTCCACGGGGCGCCCGTCGAGGACGAACTCCCCGGGGAGTACGCCCTCCACGCGGAAGCCCTCCTTCTCGTAGAGCGCGCGGGCCGGGGTGTTGTGGCCCAGCACGCGCAGGGTGATCCGGGTGGCGCCCTGCCGCCGTGCCTCCGCGCAGGCGGCCCGCAGCAGGGCCCCGCCGATCCCGTGCCCCCGGGCCCCAGCCGCGACCGCGAAACCCTGGATCTGGCGCACATGGCGGTTGCAGGCGAGCGGGGTGGGGCACACCAGGCGCACATAGCCGAGGACGGACCCGTCCGCGCCCTCCGCGACCAGATGGTCCTCGGGGCGGTGGGCCCCGTCGAAGAAGGGCGGGTACGGGGGCTCGGGGCGCGGGGTCACCGCGTGCAGCGGGGACCAGACCGCGCGGTCGAGCGCGGCCAGCGGCACGTCGTCGGAGAGGCGCGCGCCCCGGACGGTCACCCGGGGCGGCGCGGGGTGGGGCGCGTCACGCGGAGCCGGGGGCGGGGGTACCTGGGTGTCCCTGGGCCCGGGGACGGGCGGGGGCGCGGCGGCGCTCGCACGCCCGGGGACGGGACCGGTCGCGGGGCGGGAGCCGGGCCCGGGGCGGGGGGCGGGACTGGTCGCGGGGCGGGGTATCGCGGGGTCGCTGTCGTGGTGCGGCTCGGGCATGCCACCACTGTTGCACGGGGGACGAGCGGGCAGGATGGCGTCATGGAGAAGTCTCGAATCGCCGTGTCCGGCGCGTCCGGACTGGTGGGCACCGCCCTCGTCCGCTCCCTCCGCAAGGACGGCCACCAGGTGGTCCGGCTGGTACGCCGCCCCGCGCGGACCGGAGACGAGGTCACCTGGGACCCGAAGCGGCAGTACGTGGACGTGGCCGGGCTCAGCGGCTGCGACGCGGTGGTCCATCTCGCCGGGGCGGGCGTCGGGGACCACCGCTGGACGCCCGAGTACCGCCGGGAGATCCGCGACAGCCGGGTCCTCGGCACAACCGCCCTCGCGGAAGCCGTCGCCTCCCTCGACGTGCCGCCCCGGGTGTTCGTCAGCGGCAGCGCCGTCGGCTACTACGGGGACACCGGCGACCGGACGGTGGACGAGGACGCCCCGCCCGGGGAGGGCTTCCTGCCGGGGGTGTGCGTCGAGTGGGAGGAGGCCGCGGCCCCGGCCCGGGAGGCGGGGGTACGGACGGCGTACGCGCGCACCGGTCTGGTGGTGGCGCGCGAAGGGGGCGCGTGGGGGCGGATGTTCCCGTTGTTCAAGGCGGGCCTCGGGGGGCGGCTGGGCAGCGGCCGGCAGTACTGGAGCTTCATCGCGCTGCACGACGAGGTGGCGGCCCTGCGGCACATCCTGGACACGGACACCCTGTCCGGACCGGTCAACCTGACCGCGCCGGAGCCGGTGACGAACCGTGAGGTGACGGCCGCGATGGGGCGGGTGCTGCGGCGGCCCACCGCGTTCGCCGTGCCGACGGCGGTGCTGCGGACCGTCCTCGGCGAGATGGCCTCGGACGTGCTGAGCAGTCAACGGGCTCTGCCGGTGCGCCTGTTGGAGTCCGGTTTCTCGTTCGCGTTCCCCCGGATCGACGACGCGATCCGCGCGGCGCTGCGCTAGGGAGCGGCCGAACGTCGCGCCGTCGCCCGGAGGGTGCGAGCCGGGCGAGTCGTTCCGGACACGGGCCGGGGCGCGCACGGGGTGCCCGGCGGGCGGCGTGCGCGGTGGGCTGTGCGCCCCCGGCGCACCGGTGCCCCGCGGTGTGCGCGATCTCGGCACACGGCGGGGCTGCCTACCCTCGACCCGGACTCGGGTATTCCTCGGGCCCGTCGGGGGCATGAGCCCCCCAGCGGCCGCGCCGACCTCGGGGAGGGCACTGTGCTCAGCACCGCACGTGCAGCGGATCACTCACACCACGCCGACCACCCGGAGCACCCGGACCGGGCGGCGGACCAGGGCGGCGGGGGCGGGGCGGGGGCGCCCGCCGCGCCGCCCCCGGCGGGCGCCCCCGCCGGGGCCCGGGCCCAGGCCCCGGCCCCTGTTCCCGCCTCTGCCTCCGCCCCCGCTCCCGCTCACGCTCCCGCTCCAGCCTCCGCCTCCGCCGAACGGAGCGTGGACCACGCGGACGTCGTCGTCGTGGGCGCCGGGCTCGCCGGGCTGTCCGCGGCCCACCGGCTGACCGCGGCGGGCGTCACCGTCCGCGTCCTGGAGGCGGCCCCCGTCGTCGGCGGGCGGATGAGCACCGAGCACCTGGACGGCTTCCACCTGGACCGCGGCGGGCAGTTGCTCAGCAGCGCGCTGCCCGAACTGCGGCGGATACCGGCGCTTCGGGACGCGGAACTGCGCGCCTTCTCCCCCGGTGTCCTCGTGTACGACGGGGAGCAACTGCACCGGACCGGCGAGGTCGGCACCTCCCCGCACGCGCTGCGGCCGGCCGGCCGGGGCGCGGCGCACGGCCCCCGGGGCGTGGGGGTCGCATTCACGGTCGCGCGCGCCCTGGCGAGCGCCCCCCGGCCGCGCCAGCTCGACCAGGCGCGGTTGAGCGCGTCCCTGGTGCGACTGGGCGGCTCGCCGGTGCACCGGCTGCACGCGCTGCCGGAACTCCCGGCGGCGGACGCCCTGTACGGGCGCGGCCTGCCGACCCGCACGGTCCGGGGCTTTCTGCGCCCGCTGCTCGCGGCGCTGCTGCACGACCCGGACCTCGCCACGTCGAGCCGGGTGGCGGACCTGGTGCTGCGCGGGTACGCGCGCGGCCGGCTGTGCGTACCGGCGGGCGGGGCGGACGCCCTGCCCCGGCTGCTCGCGGCGACCCTGCCGGAGGGGACGGTGCGGACCGGGGTCCGGGTCACGGACGTGGCGGTGAACCGGGTGACGACCGCCGGGCACGGGGTCGTCTCCTGCCGCGCGGTCCTGGTGGCGACGGACGCCCGCTCGGCGGCGGAGCTGCTGCCGGGCCTGCGGGTGCCCGCGTTCCGCCCGGTGACGGTGGTGCACCACACGGCGCCCGAACCGCCGCTGCGGGACCCGGCGCTGGTGCTGGACGCCACGGGCGGCGGCCCGGTCGGATACACGGCGGTGATGAGCGAGGTCGACGCCTCCCGGGCCCCGGCGGGGCGGGCACTGATCTCCTCGACGGTCCTGGGCGCGCCGCCGGAGGACGCGGATCGCGCGGTGCGCCGACATCTGGCGGCCCTGTACGGGACGCCGACCGACGAGTGGGAGCTGCTGACGGTCCATCACGACCCGGAGGCGGTCGCCGCGATGCCCCCACCGCACGACCCACGCCGCCCGGTCCGCCTCCTCTCCGGCCTCTACGTCTGCGGCGCCCACCGCGACACGGCCACGGTCCAGGGCGCCCTCTTCTCGGGCCGCCGCGCGGCCCGCTGGGTCCTCACGGACTTCGGCATCCGCCCGGGGTACGCGACCTCGGCGGTCCCGGCGGCGGTGGCCTGAGGCAGGGGGCGCCGGGTGGGTACCCGGGGCGCGTCTCGGGGGTGGGCCGTCGCCGGGCCGGGGGTGGTTCCCGGGCGGGCCGCATCGGGGCGCGGGCCGGAGGCGACGGCCGGCCCGGCCGGGGTCCGGGCTGCGCGGCCCGGTCCCGGGGCGGGCCGCATCGGGGCCTGGCACGTGCGGGCACGTGCGGGCATGCGGAGCCGTCGCTCCGGGGCAAGTCGCCCCTCGCCCGGGGCACGTGCGGGCGCCGGAGCGGGTTGCCCCGGGTGGGGAGCCGCCGGGCCCACCCCGGAAGCAGGCGCTCCGGGGAAGGCCGCCGCAGCGCCCGGGGCACGTGCGGGCGGGCCGCAGGCAGAGCGCCGCGGGCCGTCGCCATGAGGGTGCCGCCCCGACCGGGACGGGGGTCCGGTCGGAGCGGCGGCGAGCCCGGGCCGCCCGGGCCGGGGGTTCAGCCCAGGGCCGCGACCCGGTCGCGATACGTGCGGACCGGGCCCGCGTCCCGGTAGGGCTCCAGGCGGCGTTCGAACTCGCGGACGTACTCCGTCGCGCGCACCGAGCGCATCTCGGACGCCTGGAGGGCCGCTTCCGCGCCCAGCGCGCACGCCTGCTCCAGTTCGCCGAGCCCGAGCCGGGCCGAGGCGAGCACCACCCGGCTGAAGAGGCGGCTGCGCGCGAACGCGGGGGCGCGGAGCTGGAGGGCGCGCTCGGCGTGCCGGATCGCCGAGCGGTACTGCTGGAGGTCGCGGTGGCAGTGCCCGATCTCGTCGGCGAGCTGGGCCTCGTCGTACGCGCGGGCCCAGTGCGGCACGTCGTCGCCGGGGCGGGCGGACTCCAGGGCGCGTTCGGCGCGGGCGAGGGCCGCGTTGCAGGCGCGGGCGTCGCCCAGCACCCCGTGCCCGCGCGCCTCGGCGGCGTGCAGCAGCGCCTGCACCAGCGGCGGCGCGGCCGACCCGACGCCCTGCTGGGCGACCCGGGTCAGCTGGACGGCCTCCCGCCCGTGCCCGAGGTAGACGGCCTGGCGGCTCATGGTGACGAGGACGTACGAGCCGTACGCCCGGTCGCCCGCGGCCTGCGCGAGCCGCAGGGCCTGCACGTAGTACCGCTGGGCGAGCCCGTGCGCCGCTATGTCGTAGGAGGTCCACCCGGCCAGCCGGGTCAGATCGGCGGCGGCGGCGAACAGGCGGCGGCCCAGGGTCTCGCCGTACGTCCCGCGCAACATCGGCTCGGCCTCGTGCTCCAGGTAGCGCACCAGGGCCTGGCGGGCGTGGCCGCCGCCGTAGGCGTGGTCGAGGGCGCGGAACAGCTCGCCGACCGAGCGCAGGGCGGCGACGTCGCCCCCCGAGACCTTCTGGCCGGGCCCGCGCTCGGCACCGCGCTGACGCGGGACCGCCGCGCGGGTGCCCTGGGCGGGGACGCGGCCGAGGGTGGCGGCGGGGGGCTCGCCGCGGCCGCGCTCCACGCCGCGCTCCCCCGGGCGCTCCTCGGCGCGGCCGACCCGCTCGTCGGCCCGCCCGATCAGCCAGTCCCGGCTGGGCACCACCAGGCCGGCCGGGGTGAAGGCGATCTTGCGCAGCTCCCCGTGGCTGCCGGAGTCCTTGCGCCACAGCCCGCTGACGATGTCCACGGCCTCCTCCGGGGTGGCCGCGAACTCCAGGCCCGCGTAGACCGGGGCGCAGGCGTCCAGCCCCAGGTCCTGGGCGGTGAGCCGGCGGCCGAGGCGGCGGGTGAAGACCTCGGCGATCAGCGCCGGGGTCGTCCCGCGCGGTTGCTGCCCGCGCAGCCAGCGGGTCACGGAGGTCTTGTCGTACCGGAGGTCCAGCCCGTGTTCCAGGCCGAGCTGGTCCACCCTGCGGGCGAGCCCCGCATGGGAGAAGCCCGCCTCCGCGATGAGCGCGGCGAGCTGCCGGTTGGGGGTGCGCTGTGGGGCTCGTTCCGTCATCTGCTGTCGGGTCTCCTGCCTTCCGGGCCGGGAGCAGCCCACGGGGGTACCTCCCGTGCGAAGCCCTGGGGGGAGGAACGGCGCGAATTTAGCGGCCCGACCATGCCTTTCCGCCGCCTTCGCCCCACATTCATCCGATCGTGTGAGGATCGGCCTCGCCGGTGAACGCGGAGCTGACGCACGGCCGGGCGCGGGGCCGGGACGGGACCGGCGCGTGCCCCCGGCCCGGGCGGGTCCGGCGGGCGCCCCGGGCGGGGCAGGTCCGGGGACGGACCGGCGGTGAACCGGCCGGTGGGCACCTGCCCGGTGGGCACCTCGGCCGCCGCCGTACAGTGGCATGGGCCCGGTTGACTGCTGGGCGATCGTGCGAGGGAGGCACCGCCGTGAGTGAGCCCGCCAGTGAGCTGCGGTTCGTCCGACTGGGATTCGGCGCGGACGCCGTCGAGTACCAGCAGGCATGGCAGAAGCAGCGCGAGGTCCACGCCGCCCGCTTCGCGGACGAGATCCCGGACACCTGTCTGCTGCTGGAGCACCCGCCCGTCTACACCGCCGGCCGGCGCACCGAGGACAGCGAGCGCCCCCTGGACGGCACCCCCGTCGTGGACGTCGACCGCGGCGGCAAGATCACCTGGCACGGCCCGGGCCAGCTCGTCGGCTACCCGATCCTGAAGCTGCCGCGCCCGGTGGACGTGATCGCGCACGTCCGCCGCCTGGAGGACGCGCTGATCCGCACCTGCGCGGAGTTCGGCGTGGAGACCAGCCGGGTGGAGGGCCGCAGCGGGGTGTGGGTCCTCGGCGACCCGGTCGAGCAGCGCCCGTCCCTCGGCGGCCTCTCCCTGGACTTCGACCCTCGGATCCAGGACCCTGAGTTCGACCCGAGGCTGAACGGCCCCGAGTACGCGCCGTCCAACGCGGGCCAGCGCCGGGAGGACCGCAAGCTCGCGGCCATCGGCATCCGGATCGCCAAGGGCGTCTCCATGCACGGCTTCGCCCTGAACGTGAACCCGGACAACACCTGGTTCGACCGGATCGTGCCCTGTGGCATCCGTGACGCGGGCGTCGCCTCGCTGGCGAACGAGCTGGGCCGGGACGTGACCATCGAGGAGGTGCTGCCCGTGCTGGAGCGCCAGTTGCGCGAGGTGCTGGAGAGCGCGGAGCCCAAGCCGCGCGAGATCGAGACCACGCCCGCCTGACGGGAGGCCGCCGCCGGGCGGGGCACGGGCCGCGCCGCACGGGCGGGGGCACGTACGGGGCCGGGAATGCGTACCCCGGGCCATGGGTTGGCCAAGCGTAAGGCCGCACTTTTAACGGGCGTACCCTGGTGTCCGCCGAAGAATCGAAGCTGTAGGGAGCCGGTCGTGTCCGCAGTCGCACCCGACGGACGCAAGATGCTGCGTCTGGAGGTCCGCAACGCCCAGACCCCCATCGAGCGCAAGCCCGAGTGGATCAAGACGCGGGCGAAGATGGGTCCCGAGTACACGAAGATGCAGAGCCTCGTGAAGAGCGAGGGCCTGCACACGGTGTGCCAGGAGGCCGGCTGTCCCAACATCTACGAGTGCTGGGAGGACCGCGAGGCGACCTTCCTCATCGGCGGCGACCAGTGCACCCGCCGCTGCGACTTCTGCCAGATCGACACCGGCAAGCCGCAGGCCCTGGACCGCGACGAGCCACGCCGCGTCGGTGAGTCCGTGGTCACGATGGACCTGAACTACGCCACCATCACCGGCGTCGCCCGCGACGACCTGGAGGACGGCGGCGCGTGGCTGTACGCGGAGACCGTCCGGCAGATCCACACGATGACGACGGAGCGCGAGGGCGGCCACACCAAGGTCGAGCTGCTCATCCCCGACTTCAACGCGGTGCCCGAGCAGCTCGCGGAGGTCTTCTCGTCCCGCCCCGAGGTGCTGGCGCACAACGTGGAGACCGTGCCGCGGATCTTCAAGCGCATCCGCCCCGGTTTCCGTTACGAGCGCTCGCTGGAGGTCATCACCCGGGCCCGCGAGGCCGGTCTGGTGACCAAGTCGAACCTGATCCTCGGCATGGGCGAGACCCGCGAGGAGGTCAGCGAGGCGCTGCGGCAGCTGCACGACGCGGGCTGCGAGCTGATCACGATCACCCAGTACCTGCGCCCCTCGGTGCGCCACCACCCCGTGGAGCGCTGGGTGAAGCCGCAGGAGTTCGTCGAGCTGAAGGACGAGGCGGACGCGATCGGCTTCTCCGGCGTGATGTCGGGCCCGCTGGTCCGGTCGTCGTACCGGGCGGGTCGCCTCTTCCAGCAGGCCATGGAGCGGCGGAGCCGAGCGGCAGCGTAGGTTGCGGGTCCGCCCGAGGGACGAGGGCGGGCACGCGGCCGCAGCGGACGCGAGGCGCAGCGCGACCACGGACACAGCACGGCGGAGCCGAGCGGCAGCGTAGGTTGCGGCGCGGGCGCGACTGTGTGAAGTCACGCACAAGCTATTACTCGCCAGTAGTGGCGAGGGGGCGCGGCCCGCGCCCTCCCCCGCAGGTCGGGGGCGGGGACGGGCCGCGTTCGCCGTTCCCGGCACCCCGCACACTCCCGGCCAAACGTTTCATCGCGGTTTGACCGGCCAGTCATGCCCTGGTAACACCAATCAGTGACGCTGAATGCACGCACAGCTCCCATCCCTCCGACCCCGCCACGAGGGGAAGACCCGCCATGCAGGCCGCTCCGGCACGTCCCGTGACATCCGTGACTCCCGTGACCGCAACCGCCCTTCCGTCCGTCACCGGCGCCCTGCGCGCCGTCGAAGCGCTGCTGCTCGGCTCCGGCCAGCGCACCGCCCGCCGCAACGCGTGGACCGCCGTGCTGGAGGACCGCCGCCGGGCCAAGGACCGGGTGGAGACGCTGCACGTACTGGAGGCCGCGGCTGACCGCACTTCCCGGGCCACGTAAACTTCGGGGTATGGCGAGGAAGGCAAACTCAGACAGCAGTGACGCTGCTGCGAATCCAGGGCGACTGAAGCAGATCGCCCTGACGTACAAGATGACCCGAAAGGCCGACCCGAAGGTCGGTCTCATCGTCGCGGCTGTGGGAATCGTCACCTTCGGTGTCTTCCTCGGGATCGGTTTCCTGATCGGCCACCCCATCTACCTGGGCATCCTGGGCTTCCTGCTCGCCTTCCTCGCGATGGCGATCATCTTCGGGCGGCGGGCCGAGACGGCCGCGTTCGGCCAGATGGAGGGTCAGCCCGGCGCGGCGGCGGCGGTTCTGCAGAACGTCGGGCGCGGGTGGACCTCCACCCCGGCGGTGGCGATGAACCGCAACCAGGACGTGGTGCACCGCGCCGTCGGCAAGGCCGGCATCGTGCTGGTGGCCGAGGGCAACCCGAACCGGCTGAAGACCCTGATCGCGGCCGAGAAGAAGAAGATGAACCGCATCGTGGTGGACGTGCCCGTGCACGACATCCTGGTGGGCAACGGCGAGGGCCAGGTCCCGCTGAAGAAGGTGCGCACCACCATGCTGAAGCTCCCCCGCGTGCTCACCGGCCCGCAGGTGACGACCACCAACGACCGGCTCCGCGCCATGGGCGACCTGATGAGCAACATGCCGCTGCCGAAGGGTCCGATGCCGAAGGGCATGCGGATGCCGCGCGGCGGGAAGATGCGCTGAGCCTCCTCGCCACCGGCTGACGGACGCGCACGACGAACGAGGGCCGGCCGGGACACATCGTCCCGGCCGGCCCTCGTTCGTCGTGTGCCGCGTCCCGCGGGACGGCTCTCAGATCCGGACCTGGACGGCGCGGCCCAGACGGTCGTGGAGCCCGCGGCCGTCGCGGTCCCAGACCAGCGCCGGGAGCGCGAGGCAGAGCAGGACACTGCGCACCACGACCCGGCCGAAGCCGAGCCGGCCCCCGTTCTCGGAGATGACCCGGAGGCCGAAGAGGCGCTTGCCGGGCGTGCTGCCGACCGTTCCCACGGTGAGCACGGTGGTGATGAAGAAGATCAGCAGCGCGCGGTTGCCCGTGGCCTGCTGACTACTCCCCGCGAAGAGCCCGTATGCGATCAGGAAGCACAGTCCCCAGTCCAGGAACAGTGCCCCGAAGCGGCGTCCCAGGGGCGCGACGGAGCCGGGGCCGCTTTCCGGCAGACCCAGCCGCTCCCCCCGGTAACCGAAGTCGACGCCCATCTCCTCGGCCGCCGCGCGGGGCCCGGAGAGCCACGATCCGATTGCTTGCCTGTTGTCCACGCGACCACGGTACTGTGCCCGCTTTCGATCACTTCGGCCCGGGTGCCCGGCCGCCCGGCCGCCGGGCGCCTTCCGCCCGCCTCCGGGCGCGGGGCCGCCCTCGACCGCGCCGCAGCCGCCGTGCCCGCCGCCGCGCCGGTTAACTTCTCCGAAACAAATGGGTCATGCTTGAGAAATCCGGTCTGCCTATGGTCGGGTCCTGCGTGTGCCACCGCACTGGCCGCACGGACGAGCTGCAACCCCACCCCTCCCCCGGGTGGGAGTAGGAGGAGTTGGATGTTCCAGAACGCCGACGAGGCCAAGAAGTACATCGCCGACAACGACGTGAAGATGATCGACGTCCGGTTCTGCGACCTTCCGGGCGTCATGCAGCACTTCACGATCCCGGCGACGGCCTTCGACCCGGCGGACGAGCTGGCCTTCGACGGCTCCTCGATCCGTGGCTTCCAGGCGATCCACGAGTCCGACATGGCGCTGCGCGCCGACCTGTCGACCGCGCGTCTGGACCCGTTCCGCCGTGACAAGACGCTGAACATCAACTTCTTCATCCACGACCCGATCACGGGCGAGCAGTACAGCCGCGACCCGCGCAACATCGCCAAGAAGGCCGAGGCGTACCTGGCCTCGACCGGCATCGCGGACACGGCGTACTTCGGTCCCGAGGCCGAGTTCTACGTCTTCGACTCGGTGCGGTTCAACACCTCCGCCAACGAGGGCTTCTACCACATCGACTCCGAGGCCGGCGCGTGGAACACGGGCGCGGTCGAGGACAACCGCGGCTACAAGGTCCGTTACAAGGGCGGCTACTTCCCGGCTCCGCCGGTCGACCACTTCGCCGACCTGCGCGCCGAGATCTCCCTGGAGCTGGAGAACGTCGGCCTCCAGGTCGAGCGCCAGCACCACGAGGTCGGCACCGCCGGCCAGGCGGAGATCAACTACAAGTTCAACACGCTGCTCGCCGCGGCCGACGACCTGATGCTCTTCAAGTACATCGTGAAGAACGTCGCCTGGCGCAACGGCAAGACCGCGACCTTCATGCCGAAGCCGATCTTCGGTGACAACGGCTCCGGTATGCACGTCCACCAGTCGCTGTGGCAGGGCGGCTCCCCCCTCTTCTACGACGAGCAGGGCTACGCGGGCCTCTCGGACACCGCCCGCTACTACATCGGCGGCATCCTCAAGCACGCGCCGTCGCTGCTGGCCTTCACCAACCCGACGGTGAACTCGTACCACCGCCTGGTCCCCGGCTTCGAGGCCCCGGTCAACCTGGTCTACTCGCAGCGCAACCGCTCCGCGGCCATGCGCATCCCGATCACGGGCTCCAACCCGAAGGCCAAGCGCGTCGAGTTCCGCGCCCCGGACCCGTCCTCCAACCCGTACCTGGCGTTCTCCGCGCTGCTCCTGGCGGGCCTGGACGGCGTCAAGAACAAGATCGAGCCGGCCGAGCCGATCGACAAGGACCTCTACGAGCTCGCCCCCGACGAGCACGCGGGCGTCCCCCAGGTCCCGACCTCCCTCCCGGCGGTCCTCGACGCCCTGGAGGCGGACAACGAGTACCTCCAGGCCGGCGGTGTCTTCACCTCCGACCTGATCGAGACCTGGATCGACTACAAGCGCACGAACGAGATCGCCCCGATCCAGCTCCGCCCGCACCCGCACGAGTTCGAGCTCTACTTCGACATCTAGGACGCGGCTCCGCCCCCACCGGGCGGGACACCGGTCAGCACGGCCAAGGCCGCCACTTCCCTGCCGGGGGTGGCGGCCTTCGCCGTGCGACCCGGAAGGCACCGCGCGCGGAAGGCGCCGGCCACGGCACACCGCGCGGAGGGCACCGCGGCCGCTACGCCGGTGAGCCGGAGCGCCCCGTCGTCGAAGCCCTGGGGTTGAGGGTCCAGGGGTGGTGGCGGGTGGTGTCCGGGGAGGTGCGGGAGGTCAGGACGGCGTGGAGGAGGTCGGCGCAGGCGCGGCCGTAGGCAGCCGGGTGGAGGTCGACGGCGGTGACCGGGGGTTCGCCGGTGCGGGGGGCCGTGCCGTCGACGCAGGCGGCCACCAGGAGGTCGGCGCCGACCGTGCGGCCCGCGTCAGCGGCGGCCCGGAGGACGCCGGGGGAGGTGCCGTCCGGGGCGCAGAGCACGGCGTCGGTGTCCGGGGCCTCGTCGAGGAGGGCCCGGGTCGCCGCTGACGCCTCGGCCGCCGTCGCGGCGAAGGGGACGGTACGGACGAGGACGCCGGTGCCGGTGTCCCGGCCCCACTCCGCCGCCGCCGACCGCAGCGCCGCCGCCCACGCCGAGTCGCCCCCGGGCGCCAGGAGCGCCGGGCGGCGGGCGCCGCGTTCGCGGACGTGGTCCAGCAGGGCGCGCAGCGAGGCCGCGTTGTCGCAGACCACGGCCGCGGTGGGGGCGGAGGTGCGGCCGGGGTAGCGCTCGCCTGTGACCACGGGGACGCCCGCGTCCATCAGCGCCCGCACCTCCGGGTCGGCCGCCTCGGGGTCGATGACCAGGAGGCCGTCCACCCGGGAGGCCAGAGGGCCCGAGGCCTCGCCCGCCGAGGGGGCCAGGAGGACCGTGTCGAAGCCGTCCTCCTGGGCCCGGTTCACGGCCCCGAAGGCGAGGTTCATGTAGTAGTCGAGCCGGGTCGCCGTGCGGGGCAGGTGCAGGCCGATCGCGCCCGTGCTGGAGCGGCGCAGCCGGCGGGCCGCACTGTTGGGGCGGTAGCCGAGCCGCCGGGCGACCTCGCGGACGTGTTCGCGGGTCCCCTCGGCGACCCGTCCGGAGCCCTGGAGGGCGTCGGAGACGGTGCTCTTGGAGACCCCGGCCGCGCGGGCGACGTCGAGGAGGGTCACGGTGCGGCTGGTCACGGCGAGCAGTCTAGTTCGCCGTGCCGTTCCCTCGAGCCCCTTGCCGGAACGTTCCGGCAGTGCGTACATTCAGAAGTGCCGGAACGTTCCGGCATCTGATCGCCCACCCTCTGCCCCGGAGCACCCCATGCGCGTCATCACCGCCTTCGACCCGCCCGCGTCCCCGACCCGCACCCGCCCCGCCGAGCGGGAGCCGCTGCGGGTCGCCCTGGTGCAGCAGCGCTGGCACCGCGACCCCGAGGAGCACCGCGCGGCCCTGCGCGAGGGCATCCGGCTCGCGGCCGGGCAGGGCGCGCGGGTGGTGTGCCTGCAGGAGCTGACCCTGTCGCCGTACTTCGCCGTGGTGCGCAAGGCCGACCACCCCGCGCCCGCCGAGCCGGAGGACCTGCTGACGGGCCCGACCTTCACCTTCGCCGCCGAGGCCGCGCGCGAGCACGGCGTGTACGTGCACGCCTCGCTCTACGAGAAGGCCCCCGCGCCCGGGGGCGAGGACGACGGCCTCGGCTACAACACCGCCGTACTGGCCGCCCCCGACGGCACCCTCGCCGCCCGCACCCGCAAGACGCACATCCCCGTCTCCGAGGGCTACTACGAGGACCACTGGTTCCGGCAGGGGCCGGCCGGCGCGGACGCCTTCCCGCCGGTCGCGGTGGAGCAGGCCACCTTCGGGCTGCCGACCTGCTGGGACCAGTGGTTCCCGGAGCTGGCCCGGGCGTACTCGCTGGCCGGCGCCGACGTCCTGGTCTACCCGACCGCGATCGGCTCGGAGCCCGGATTCCCCGGCTTCGACACCCAGCCGCTGTGGCAGAAGGTGATCACGGGCAACGCGATCGCCAACGGCACGTTCATGGTCGTCCCCAACCGCATCGGCACCGAGGGCCCGCTCACCTTCTACGGCAGCTCGTTCATCGTCGACCCGTACGGACGGGTGCTGGCACAGGCGCCGCGGGACGAGGCGGCCGTCCTCGTCGCCGATCTGGACCTCGACGCGCGCCGGGACTGGCTGGAGCTGTTCCCGTTCCTGGCGACCCGCCGCCCGGACGCGTACGCGCCCCTGACCGTGACGGAGTGGACGGCGTAGGGGAAAGGGGGGCGGGGTCAGACGGGGTCGAGGGACCGGAGCCAGGCGACCACGTCCTCGGCGTCCTGGGCGCGGGCGATCTCCACGGGGGTCAGATCGTCGTAGCCCACGCGGTCCGGGTGGGCGCCGTGGGCGTGCAGGAGGCGGGCGGTGGCGAGTTGACCGCCGTGGCAGGCCGACCAGAAGGCGCCCTCGATCTCCTCCGCGTCCGGCCGGTCCGGGCCCTCGGCCGCGGGGACTTCGGCCACGCGGTCGGTGAGTCCGAGGGCCGCCGCGTCGTGGAGGGTGGTGCGGGCGCCGTGCCCGACCAGCCGCCGGGCGGCGCGCCACTGGCCGAAGCCGCGGGCGTCGGCGAGCGGGGTGCCGCCGCCGACGACCGCGCCGGCCGCCTCGATGTCGGCGCCCGCCGCGAGGAGAGCATCGATCATGGGAACGTCGTCGCAGCTCGCCGCCCAGTGCAGCGGTGTCTCCGCGTGCGCGCCGGTGAAGCGCGCGTCGGGGTCGGCGCCGGCCGCGACGAGGGCGGCCACGATCGCGGGGCCCTCCGAGATGTGGCCGGGCCAGTCCGTCGCGAGATGCAGCAGACTGCGGCCGCCGCCGTTGCCGTCGACCCGGGCGGTGGCCAGCCCCGGGTGCCCGTCCAGCAGGGCACGCAGCGCCGGGAGGTCACCGGTGCGGATGGCGCCCGTCACCGAGACGGCGAGCGGGTCGTCCAGCGGGATGATCAGCACGAGGTCCTCCTCGGGGCGGGTGGCGGGCAGACCGTCCCCAGGCCAGGGGGAGGGTCGGACAGTCCCGGGGCGGCCCGGCGGGCGGGTGGGGCGACCGGTGGGAGGGGACAGGGGTCGGCCGGTGGGAGGGGACAGGGGTCGGCCGGTGGGACGGGGGCCGGCCGGTGGGACGGGGGCCGGCCGGTGGGACGGGACGGGCGCCGGGATGTCGGCCGGGCGCATACCATCTCGGCATGGGCATCACGGTGCAGAGACTGACGTACTACCCGGTCAAGGGCTGTGCCGGGACGGATGTGCGGACCGCGGAAGTCGGGGAGACGGGGCTGCGGCACGACCGCACCTTCATGGTCGTGGACGCGGCGGACGGCACGTTCCGCAGCCAGCGCAAGCTCCCCGCCATGGCCGCCGTGCGGCCGGAACTCCTGGACGGGGGCCGGGCGCTGCGCCTGGCTGCCGACGGGGTCGAGGACGTGAGCGTGGACGTGGACCCGGAGGGTCCGGCGCGGCCGGTGAGCCTGTTCGGGAAGGACGCCGGTGACGCGGTGGACCAGGGGGACGCCGCCGCCGACTGGCTGTCCGAGGTGCTGGAGGCCAAGTCGCGGCTGGTACGGGTGCGGCACGGCTTCGCCCGCAGGGGCTGGGGGGACACTCCCGGTGTGACCGCCTTCGCCGACGCGCACGCGGTGCTCGTCGTCTCCCAGGCGTCCCTGGACGGCCTCAACGCCCGGATCGAGCGGGCGGGCGGCACCCCCGTGCCCATGGACCGCTTCCGCGCGAACATCGTGCTGGGCGGCTGCGAGGAGCCCCACGCCGAGGACCGGATGCGGCTCCTCGGGGCGGGCTCCGTGGAACTCGCCCACTCCGTACGGGCGTTGCGCTGCGCCGTGCCGATGGTGGACCAGGCGACCGGGCGGCGCGCCGGGCCCGAGCCGGTGCGCACCCTGTCGACGTACCGGCGGGAGCCGGTCTACGACAACAAGGTCAGCTTCGGCGCCAAGGCGGCGGTGCTGCGGCACGGGTCGCTGTCCGTCGGGGACGAGGTGCGGGTGGAGTGGTACGAGGGCGGGGCACCCGATCCCGAGTACCCCGCCTCCTGAGCGCCCTGTCTCCTGAGCGCGGTGCGTGAGCACCGTGCCCGTGGCGGGGCGGGCACCCGGGGACCACCGGTCAGCGGCCGTAGCGGATAAGGGCTCTGACCATGCGGCAGGTGGTGTCGGAGGGAGCGTGGACGCCGATGCGCTCGGCGGCCGCGCGTATCCGGCGGTTGTCGGCGGACCGCGGGTGGTAGACACCGGCGTCGAGCAGGGCGATCGTCAGACGCATCGCCTTCAGCCGGCGGTTGTGCGAGACATACCACTCGCGGGGCTGCCCGGCGGGCAGCGGCTTCTTGCACACGGGTGTCACAGGCGTCACGGGCTGCGCGGGTGTCACGGGTGTCACGGGCTGCGCGGCGGACTTCGTCGCGGACGTGACGGACGTGGCGGTGGGCTTCGTCGTAAGCGCGGCTACGGCCATCGGCTACCTCCTGGCGTGGTCGCGGGACCATCCCGAACTACTGTTCATTCTACCCGCGGGCACTGACAATCAGCCCTGGCCAGAGGGGGTTTGAGGGCTTGTCCGGGGGCCGCCGGCGGTACCCTCGGCGGCATGGAGATCTGGATCAACCCCGCCTGTTCCAAGTGCCGATCGGCCCTCACCCTCCTCGACGCGGAGGGGGCCGACTACACCGTGCGGCGATATCTGGAGGACGTCCCGGCCGAGGACGAGATCCGGGACGTGCTGACGCGGCTCGGGCTCGAACCGTGGGACATCACCCGCACCCAGGAGCCCGCGGCGAAGGAGCTGGGGCTCAGGGAGTGGGCCCGGGACACGGGTTCGCGAGCCCGGTGGATCGCGGCGCTCGCCGCGCACCCGAAGCTCATCCAGCGGCCGATCATCACGGCGGACGACGGCACGGCGGTGGTGGGGCGTACGGAGGAGGCAGTACGGGACGCGCTGGGGCGGCGGAACGGCTGAGCGGCGCGGGGGCCGCGCCCGGGACGGGGCCCGAGGGGGTGGGGCCGTCCCCGGGGCGCGGCCCAGGGGGCGGGGCCGTCCCCGTACGCATCCGTTTCCCGGGGGCAGCAGGAAGCAAGGGGTGTCTCCGACCGCGACAGGAAGTCCCCGATGTCCGATCTGCGTGATCCCGCTCCGTACGACGCCCTTCTGCTGCTCTCCTTCGGTGGCCCCGAGGGCCCGGACGAGGTGGTCCCGTTCCTGGAGAACGTGACCCGTGGCCGGGGTATCCCGACCGAGAGGCTGAAGGAGGTCGGGCAGCACTACTTCCTCTTCGGCGGCGTCAGTCCGATCAACGACCAGAACCGGGAACTCCTGGCGGCGCTGCGCGAGGACTTCGCCGGGCACGGGCTCGACCTGCCGGTGTACTGGGGCAACCGGAACTGGGCGCCCTACCTCACCGACGCCCTGCGCGAGATCACCCTGGCCGGCCACCGGCGGGTGGCGGTCCTGGTCACCAGCGCGTACGCCTCGTACTCCGGCTGCCGCCAGTACCGCGAGAACCTGGCCGACGC